>JAMPFE010000100.1 GCA_023664705.1 Lachnospiraceae bacterium
GTATCTGCGATCTCATCTTTTCGGACACGGCAAGCCCCGCCGCGTCGTCGCCGGCGCGGTTTATTCTGTAACCCGAAGCGAGCTTTTCGGAGGACTTTTTCAAGCCGGCTACATTAGTTTTCAATTTATTTGCCGCATTAAGCGAAGTTAAGTTGTGTTGGATGATCATGCCCTATGCCTCTTTTCGATCTTCGCGATATGCTCAATGTGCTAAGAATTTTGTTATTCCCGAATATTTTGATCAAACGATCAAGCAAAATCGATAACTGTTTTCGATAATTTTCTAAGTATAATTATATTTTAAACTGCTCACAAAGTCAAGAGAGCGTTCCGATTTTCGTTATAATTGCCAAAACACGGAGCGGAATTTTGTCAATAATTTACAAGACATAAAACAAAAGAAGAAAACCGCTTCCGACTATCCGTGTCTAAATTACCACAAAATTCCTCTTTGCGGCAATTAAAAAAGCATCGGCGCCATTTGCCGAATCGGCAGCTACCCCCCGCTGCGTATCCTTGTCGTTTTGCGATATAGCCGCAGTGTCAAAACAACAACAACCGCAAAAGAGACCGTTTCCGCAATGGGAAAAACGATCCAAATAAAATTTTCCGCTCCGGGTAAAGCGGCAAGAACCGCCGCCGACGGAAGTACGCCGATGATGAGGCGAAGCGCCGAAATGATCAGTGAAACAATCCCGCCGCCGAGCGCCTGACATACTCCTTGCAGCAACACGTTAACGCCCGCGAAAATAAATCCCGTGCTGATGATATGTAAAGCGGACACACATAACGAGGAAATATCTTCCGACAGCTTAAACACTCCAACGACAAACGGCGCGAAGCACTGAAAAAGCACCAATCCTAATGCCATGATTATAAAAACGATAAATATTGCGTATTTGATCGTATTTTTAACGCGGTCATACCTTTTTGCTCCAACGTTATACCCGACAATAGGCACACACGCATTGTTTAGTCCGAATGCTGGCATGAAAATAAAATTTTGCAATTTATAATAAACGCCGTAGGCAGTAACAGCTGCTGCGGAAACACCTTTCAAAATAAAGTTCATGCCCAGTGTCATAAACCCGGTAAGCGCCTGCATCAAAATAGCCGGAGCGCCGACCTTCATAATGCCGCTGAGTATTTCCGCATCGGGCTTTAGATATTCCAACCGATTTGTTATTTCGGTATTTTTGCGAAAATGAAGCGAGGCGGTTATTACTATGGCACAGCATTGACCGATCACAGTCGCAATTGCCGCACCTGCGGCCCCCATTGCGGGAATTCCGAAATATCCGAAAATAAAGATGGGATCCAAAACGATATTAATGACCGATCCCGTCAGCTGCCCGATCATAGAATATGTTGTTTTGCCTGTTGCCTGCAGCAGCTTTTCAAAACACTTTTCGCCCATGTTGCCAAAACTCAGGCAAGTGACAAGACCTAAATAAACAGTACCGAAATTTAATACGTCCGGATCGTCCGAAAACAACGCAATGAACGGTTTTGCAGCAAATAGACCGAAAACCAACATAACAAAGTAATATACAGTATACAGAAACATCCCATTTCCCGCTGTTTTGCCAACTCTCTCCCTATCTCCGCATCCAAGTGCGCGGGAAAGCGATGCACCGATCCCAACGCCTGTTCCGACATTCAGAGCAGTCATAAGCATTTGGATCGGAAACGCAAGTGACAGCGCATTTGCTGCTGCGTCCCCCGTACCCTCGATCTGTGAAACGAAAAAGGTGTCCACAATGTTGTAAAGCGCCGTTACAAGCATGGAAAGCATCAATGGAATACCCATTGATATTAAAAGCTTGCCCTCATGTAAGGTTCCCATTTTATTTTGTTTTTCGGTGTCGTTCATTTTTTGCCTCCGTTTAAATTTTTCCGCATTTTGCAAAGGTATTTGAGCCGAGGTTATCTCGACGTTTTTTATGGTGCATTACCTATAATTATACCACAAAATCACGTTTGCGTCAATAGCAATGCCGCACCGCTCTTAGTTATAAAATTAAAGAAGCCGGTCTCGATGAGATCGGCTCCCGTCTATCAAAGCTCCTTCAGCATTTCAAGCATAAGCTGCGCTCCAACCCTAAACCCCACCGAAAAATGGTGATATGTACCGAGACTTATCTGTTCCATCTGCGCATTGTGGTATTCTTCCATAAGCTGTGCCAATTCGGGATAGCGTTCGAGGATTTTTGCCTTAACTTGTTCTGCTTTATCGCCGGCTTTGTAGTATTCGGAGCAGTTTACGTCCACCTCGTCAAACGGTACTTGACCGCCGAAAAATAAGCCTTCCAAAATGTTCATTGATATGTCATCCAAGAATAAAATTGTACAGGGATATATCAATTCTTGTCCGCTAATTGTCCGCTATTAGTACGAAAAACTATTAAAAGTTACGAAAACGAAATTTTCTAAATGCGCGAAATTTGGCTTAGCTGCGCGGTTTACGGGAAGTTAGCGAAAGTTGGAATAAGCGTTTAAGGACTTTCAAATCCTGTCACTCAGACCAACTAATTGTTACTAAAAAGATTTTTTGCCCACAAATGGCTTTGTACCGCCGTTTGTGGGCAAAAAATTTGTGAAAAAAGGAAATCACGCACCGTAGATATTTTCGACACGAAAATGGACTCGAACCCCCTACGCGTAGAAAATTTTTGGTCAATTTTGGTTAATATGCCCAGAGCGCCTGTGAATGATCTCTCGCTTCCGAGAGGTCATTCGTGGGCGCTTTTTTGTTGCCCTGAGATGTTACCAAAAAGATTTTTAGGTGATTCGAACCCTTTCGATACAAAATTTTCACGGTTGAAATTGTGCAGATTGCACATATATAAATATGTAGCGCTTGTAAATGATCTCTTAATTATGAGAGGTAATTTGCAAGCGCTTTTTCTGTTTTCCGACAACACGATGTTGTCGCAGTTTGCCCAAAGGCGGCGCAAGGATGCGCCGCAACAGAGGCAAACAGGCGGCAAAGTTCGGAATGGTAAGCACATAGGCTCCTCTCGGAGCTTAAATATAATTTTGGAGGATCAACACATGATCAAAGCAACAATTCAGAACTCTCCGTATGCGACGGAGATGACGTTTCCTTGCACGGAAACGCAGCTTTCCAAGTGGCTCGACGAGCTGCGGATGAACCCCGAACATCTCTGCCCCGCTGCAACGGTCACACAAATCGAACCCTCGGAGTTGTCGGTGCTGGAGGATTGCGAGGTATCCCTTGATGCACTGAATTATCTCGCTAAGCGATTGGACGGCATGGACGAGTTGGAGTGCAAACAATTCTTCGCGGCGCTGACTTGCGACGAGGTGAACATCGGGTACGGGTTGAAAAATATTATCAATCTCACATTCAATCTTGACCGCTTTACGCTCATTGAGAATACGGACGATCTGGAAAAGGTCGGTCGGACGCATATGCTGAATATTCGCGGCGGTATCTCGACTTCCGAACTCGAAAACAAGGAGTGGTTAATTGAGGAAGGCAAGAAACTGCTGGATTCAAGAAAAGGCATTCAGAACGATTACGGCTTGCTCTTCGTGAACGAGGGCATAAAATTTGAGGATTTCTTTGAGGGGACGGTCTTCCCACAATATCTTTGCGATCCCGACGCGGTCATGTCGGTCGAAATCGATTATGGCAGCAGAATCGAAACCGTCGAGCTGCCGTGCGAGGAAATTGCGATAAAAAAGGCTCTTTTTCGGCTCGGTGCAGAAAATATCAGGGATTGCCATTTGATGGTGGATACTTTCAAGGATATCCATTCCGAGTGGCAGGATAGGTTTTTGGAATTCGAGAAAACGCGGGATATTTTCGGGCTGAATAATTTGTTGAAAAACACGGATATCCGCCTGGAGCAGCCGCCGAGCGTTTTTATGACCGAGGTCGAGCGAAAGCTGCGCAGCGAGGGGTACGATGTTACCAAAGACGGAGATTTCCTTGTAATTTCACAGGGCGACCGCGCGATTGCGTGTGTGAACGATATTCGGCTGATAAACGCTACAAACAATAATTCCGATGAGGAATATTTGAAAATTAAATCTACCGTCAGAAATATCAACGATTATTGTGAGGTTTTTGAGAAGGCTCCGCTGCTGAACGCGAATGGGCTGTCGGGGGATTATCATTGTCTTTCGGAATTTAACGGAACGGTTCTGGCGGCGAAAAATACCACGCTTGGATTTGAATTCGTGACTTGGGAGAGGACGTTCGACGGGAAAGGTGTCACGCAGGGCAATTACTACACCAACTATTTGGCGGCAAAAGAGAATTTCGCGGTACGTTCGGGATTGGTCGATAAACATAAAATGTTCGATGTTGCGGAGCTTGCGGATATTCGGAAATGCGTAAATTTCGTGCTTGAAAATGACGGAAATCTTCATTTTGACGAGTACAATGAACTCAAAAAGCTGTCGGAAAAAATCTCGGAAATCGTTCCCGAACAGCGGCAGAGCGACGCTCCCGAGATGTCAATGGGAGGCGTATGATGAGCATTTTTATAAATGAAATCTTGCGGAAATTGCGCGAGGAAAATTACAATTTTTCCGTTGAAAATAACATGATAATTGTAATTCTGAACGGCGGCGGGGTCGTGAAAATCGGGTCGGAGGGTGGGCTTTATTTCGACCGATTTTTTACGGATAGTGAGCGCGCGGAATATTTTTCTTTGGCGCGGCTTATAACCGAAATTTCCGAATATGTTTCGGATTTTGAAAACGGGAAATCGAACAGAGAATCCCGCGTAATTCTGGAGCATAATTCGGTGGTGCTTGCGGCGAAATACGATGAGAATTCCGGCTTTGAATTCGCGACGTTTTTACGAAGCGAAAACGGTAAAATTATTGCGGAAAATCTGTTCGGCGATTATGCGAAAGCAAAGGCTAATTTCGCAGTTCGCGCGGGGCTTATTGACGGCGATAAATATTTCAACTCTGACGAATTAGAAACAGTCAAATTTGCCTTGGAATTAGCGTTGAAAAATTACGCTTATCCGGACGGAAAAATCCGCGATGAATTGGAAAAGCTGCGCGAAAAAATATGCGGCGGGAGGTGAAAATATGAGGTTTAAAAATGCTATGCACAGACGGAATTTTACGGGATATATTTCTCCGAAAAATTCAAATTATTACAGCAGCCGCAGCGAATTTGTCGCCGCGGTTTTCCTTTTGTCTGCGGACAAGCTCTTGTGGGAGCGCTCTGAATGCGCGTTCGCGAGGTATGCCGTGAATTTTGATTTAATTGATTTGAACGGGATTTCCACAGACGGATATGCGCTTTACAAGGCAGCGAGAACCGTGTACAACGGCAGCGCGGACGTTCTTTTGAGCGAGCTGTGCGATTGGACGCTGATCGACGATCCCACAATGCTGACGATTTTTTCGGGCGTGATGTTGGTCAGGAACGGCATCAGAATGCTGCATGGGAGGGCTTGAAATGAAATTGAAACCTGTTACAATGGCGCTTGCTTTGGGTATGGCGCTGATGACGACGAGCTGTGTATATCGCACCGAAAAAACCGTTGACATTTTTAATCTCGACAGTCCGCGCGATATGGCTGTGACAATCTATTACGATGTCGAAGAACCGAGCGTCGAATTTATTACGCCCGGCGGCACGAAAATTCCCGCGGACAGCCTGCCGACGGATCGAGATAACGGCGCGGTTTGTTGGCATATTTTAAACGCAGCGGTCGGGCAATGGCGAATGAATTATGACAAGAAAAATAATACGGAGCTCGACGTGAATTGGACGCCGGATATCCAAATGGGGGTTTTTGTATGATCAGATTTTTTATTAAGAACGGAAATGATTCCGTGAAATTCGATGTTCCGACCGAGG
>JAMPFE010000101.1 GCA_023664705.1 Lachnospiraceae bacterium
CCTCAAAACGTAAGGAAATACGGAGATTACGGAGCAATTGCTTGGGATCCCGTAGAAGGTGCCGACTATTACTATATAACAGTTGAAAATACGATGACCAACGACGACGGCAGTAAATACACTTACACCGTGTATGGGTATGAACCTATTTACGGAATTGATATCGGGAAAACCGAAAACACATGGATCAATTGGGCATTGTTAGCAGCGCCGTATTCGGAAGAGGAGCATAAAATTTACGTTTATGCGTGCACGGACAGCCTAACCTCAAACAGCAGCGAACCGTTCTGTGACAATTACACGCCCATTCTCAATGAGAATATACCCCTCCCCGAAAGAGTATGGGGCGAAGAAAATTTCCTGAAATGGACGCCCGTTGACAACACAGCTATGTATTGGTGTAAAATCCTCGTAAACGGCAAACAATTCAGATATACTTATACAAATGCCGAAAAGGAATACGTCGGTAATCTTCCTAACGAAACATACGACGTCGAAATGTATGTGGTCGATAAAAACCATATTGCTTTCAACAAAAAGACATATCCCGTAAAAATCGGCAAAACTCCCGTTGACAGCATCGGCGTGCCCAAGACAAACTATAACGGCGATACCGATAAGATCACCGTATCGTATGAGGAAGACGAAATCCCCGCAATAGCATTTTGGGTACGCATAAAGGATGAAAACGGCAAACTCATCCGTATGGAACGGTTTACAAACAAGGAATATATCGTAGGAGAGCTGCCATACGGCAAATATACCGTTGATGTGTGTACAGAGGCTTATGTTAATCACAAGCTGGACGTAAATGATTTCAGCGAGTGGTCTTCTCCGATAGAAATATCGTACAAAGACCCAAACACCCCGTCCGACGACCCTGCGAAAGACAAGTTCACGAACAAGGTAACTCTCGACTCCAAGGCTCCCAAGACCTCAATGCGGAACACAACGGAGGAACTTATCAAGGCTCTCTTATCCGACGAGGAAAAAGAGCTTTACAAGAACGGCACATCCGTAGCTATCGTTCTCGAGGTAAGGGATATAAGCGAAAAGATATCCTCGACCGATAAGCAAGCGGTAAACGCGGCTCTGGAAAACCTTTCGGGTTATAAGTTAGGGCAATACCTTGACATCACCCTCTTAAAAACCATAGGCACTACCGAAAAAACGATAATAAGGACAAAAGAGCCCGTTACGATCGTTTTTGAGGTACCCTCGGGGCTTTTGGGCGACGGCAGAGAATATGCGGTAATACGCGTTCATAACGGTGAGACCACCGTACTTAACGACAAGGACAGCAATCAAAATACCGTGACTATCGATACCGACAAGTTCTCAACGTATGCCTTGGTTTATAAGGAAAAGACTATCGTTCCCGACAATCCCAATCCCACCGTACCCGATACGTCCACGCCAAGCTCCTCCGACAATACCTCTACACCGAGCAATACCTCTACACCGAGCGGCACGTCCACACCGAGCAGCACATCTTCGCCGACCACCTCCACTCCGAGCGGAAGCTCACAAACGGACAACACCTCAAAGCCCAATAACGGCGGGCTTACGAGCACTCCAAACAATACGAACAGCGCTCCGAACAGCTCCAATAACACAACAAGCGTTCCGAGCAGCTCGGGCAGCGAGGATATCCCCTTTACGGGCGTTATACCCTACACGGAGGTTTATCTCACGGTCGGACTTATCGCATTGTTTGTATTCTTGATGCTTTGCTTCTTCACGGGTAAGAACGGAATGACCGAGAAAGAGAAAGAGCGCAGGTTCTCAAAGCTTATCGCTTGGGGCAAGCGCGGCGGAAAACTCCGCGCGGCACTCGCGCTTACGGCGATTTTCCTGCTCTTGACGTTCTACTACGGCATAGGCATGAAAACATCCGAAAACTAAACATTCGCTAACGGAGTTGCAATAAGCGGCTCCGTTATTTTATCAACAGCGATAAAACAAAAGCCAATGGCATTACACTAAAACGAGAATGCGAGGCTTGCATCGGGCGGTTCGGTACACCCGCATCTCCTGAAGTACTCTCGTGATATGCGGCGAGACTTTTGTGCTTTCTGAATTCGTTAAAAATAAACACGAGCCGAAAATGCCTGAGGCATTTATCAATCCCAACAAAACGCCCCCGAAAATTCGGGGGCAAATTTCTGTCAGGTTAAAATGTCCGTTAAGAACATCACACTAAATACGGCTCGTGTTTTTATCTTGGTCAGCATTGAAACTATTTGGCTGAATAGAGTTTAAAAAGTCTTGCTATCGTGTCCTCTTTCATACGCTTTACCCTTCCCAACTCATAATTCATAACGCTCCACCGCTTAACTCCGACAGCTTGTGCGGCTTGTTCAATTGTAAGTCCCGCGCGCAGACGCATAACTCTGAGCTGCTCGCCGACCGAAAGGGTGCCGGTATCTTCGGAGCAGAGCAGGGAATAGGCAGGCTTTTTAGCCGATATAATTCTCACAGTACAAGCAGTTTGTGTCACTAATTGAGTTTCCACAGATGTGTAATAGATAACCAAATAAAAATGTATTTCCGCAAAATAAAGCATCAGCTCGGGGAATGATCAATGATTGGCTCCTTTCGGGGTGTGCTTTATTGAATTATAGCATTTTTTGGAGGAGATGTCAAGAGTTATACCGTTAATTTCCCGAGATTGTCGCTTATTATCGGCGAATCGGCGGCCGCGAACCCCCCGTCGCGCGACAAAAGAAAACTCCGAAAGCCGCGCGCTTTCGGAGATTTTTTATTGCACGGAAACGCTCATCTGCGGCTCGTTCAAAAGCACCGAAAACTGATTTTCAAAATTATAATCAACTTGTATATATTTTAATTCGCCGTCAATTTCCGTGCGGAACGTCCATTGATAATTTTCCCCGCCGTCGAGATGCTGACGTGTCAATTCGGCATTCAATTTGTCGGCGATTATCCGCAGCACGCACCCGACCTCGCCGAGCGACATTTTTTCCCACTCGGCATAATAACGGTCACCCCATTTAATTCCCGCGTCGGTAACGTTCTCGGCGAGCTTCGGAATTATCCCGCCGATTTCGGCGTCCTCCCAGCGGACGGGGCGAGCGCCGAGCTCCTCCGCGTGCGGGTCGGCAAAGCCGAGATCAAGCCGCACGTCAACTTCCGATGAGCCGATATTTTCTGCGCTTAATTGACAACTCCAAGCGTTTTGGTTTACATAACTGCGGTATTTATATATGCAAACCGTGTAATTGCCGTTGGAAAATTCCCGTTTTTCGCCGTCCATATATTCCGACGCTTCGCCGTCCTCGGAGATTTTCAGCCAATTTTTAATTTTACTTTCAATTTCAAGAAATTCCTCGTCGGACATTTCCAACCAGCAAATTTCAAAGCAAGGAGCGCCGTAGTATTCTTTGTAGTAATCAAAATTCAACACACCGTCGGTAAGTTTGGGGAAACCGCTTGGCAGCGCCAACAGCTCCCACGCAACGGAACGGTCCTCGGGAACGGGGATAGGATTAAAAAACGCCGGCGCATCGGTTGAGTTTTCGGAGAATTTGCCGCTGCCCGTTGATTGCGTGAAATAATCGGAATGTTCGGTACCGCTGTTGTCCGAGGGCGCCGCTGTAATTCCCGTCGGGGCGCGCATTGCGACCGCGATAACGGCAACAGCAGCGACCGCCGCAATACACGGTATCGCAATCGGCAAAAATCGGCTGCCGATTATCGCAAAACGCACGCTTTTGATCGAGGAATAGCGTTTCCCCGGGTCGAACCGCATGCACTTTTCGATTACGCCGCGATACGCCGACCGCGTGTAATTTTTCCCGAGCAGCAGCTTTATTGTCACGCCGAACGCGTAAATATCGCTGCGCTCGTCGGTCTGCGTGAACCCGAATTGCTCCGGCGGCGCGAAGCCGTCCGTGCCGATAAAAACTGTGTCCTTGTCGGTTTCGGTTTTCTTCACGCGAGCCGCGTCGAAATCTGTCAATTTTATGTGACCGTCGCCGCAAAGTATGATATTGGAGGGCTTTACGTCGCGGTGAATAACGTTGTTTTTATGCAGAATTTCAAGCGCGCCGCACAATTCCAAAGCGATATTCCGCACGCTTTTCGGAGAAATTTTCGCCTTGGACAAATCAATTCCGTCGACAAATTCCGAAATAATATAATTCTCGCCGATCTCGTAAATTTTCGGTATATACGGGGAATTTATCCGCGCCGCTGCCAGAGCCGCTTCGCGCGAAAATCCGCCCGTCTTTTTTACGCATTGAAATCCGTTGTAATCCCCTTTTACGATAACGCATTTTTCCGAGGAATAGAGCACCTGTTCGTTTTCGAGTTCCATTTTCTCACCGCCCATTCTAATTATAACATTTTTGTCGAGGCGTGTCAAGCCGAAAATTCGCCAATAAAATTCTCCCGATTTAATTAAAGCATAAAATAAACTGCAAAAAACCGCAATAATTTCGGCGGCTTTTTAATTTCCAAAATTTAACTTTATTTTACACTATTTCCATATATTTACATCGCCAAACTGCAAATAACTGCATTTTACTGCAAAACGGCTGCAAAAAACTGCACGCGAACTGCAAAAAACTGCAATATTATGCGAAAGGAGAAACAGCGGCTTTTGGCGTATTTTGCGCAGCAAAATCGCAATGCCATTAGGGCATTGCGAGCCAAAAACGCAGAATACTTCGGGCGATAGCCCGAAGTATAGTGCAAGTTTCCAATTAAAAAAATTCATTTTCACCCATGACGTCCAAAACGCAATATCCGAATTGTCCATATCGCGGCGAACTTAGTGGAAAATGCACTCAACTCCGAAGAGGCTTTGAAGCTCTCGGGACTTGATTGGAACGTGGTTCAGCGCCCGATAATGATGGACGATTTTGCACCCGTTCTCGGTTACAAAGCGAATATCCGAGACGCGGATAATCGGGTTCAAGGTAGTACGAAACGGCGGGTTCATTGAAGGACGGAAAGAAAATTCGGCTGCTCGCAAAAAGTATATAATTGAGGGCGAGCAAATTGAGCCGTATCCGGTGTTCGGCAGCTCTCACGACGGCAGCGGTGCGATAAAAGTCGCGATGACCCCTATCCGCGTTGTCTGCCAAAACACGCTGAACCTTGCACTAAATTCGGCTAAGCGGATATGGTCGACGGTTCATATCGGCAACTTATCCGCGAAAATGAACAAAACTTACAGCACCTTACAATTATCCGAAAAGTACATGTCAAACCTCGGCAACGAGTTCTCGAATTTGGCGAAAATAAAACTCACCGACAGCAAAACGCTGCTGCCCATAGACGAGTTGCCAACGGACATTCACAGAAAGAATATTCAGCGTATCCGCGAGGACTTGAAAACTCGCTATTTCAAGGCTCCCGATCTGGAGCACGTCGGGAAGAACGCTTATCGCTTCATGTGCGCGGTTTCGGATTTCGCAACTCACGCAAAGCCCCTTCGCGCGACATCAAGCTATCGCGAGGGCGTGTTCGCGAAAACGATTGACGGAAATCCGCTTATTGACAAAGCCTATGAAATGGCGCTGTCAGCGGTGTGAGGAGGTGTTTAAATGACAGCGAAAATTGTGACCTCGACCGAAAATTTGCCGTATGAAGAATGGCTCGAATTTCGGAAAAAAGGCGTCGGCGGCTCGGACGCGGCGGTGGTTTGCGGCATCAGCAAATACAAGTCGCCCGTGGAGTTGTGGATGGAAAAAACGAACCGCATGCCGCCGCAGGAAGCGGGCGAATCCGCGTA
>JAMPFE010000102.1 GCA_023664705.1 Lachnospiraceae bacterium
GCTATTCGGAGCATTGCGTTTGCGGCTGTTTCTCTTTACGGGCGGCTTCTTCCTCTTGCTCCGACTGTTGCTCCAATTCGGTGAGGAGCTCACGGCGATACTTGTAATAAGTTGCGTGGCTTATCCCTGCCAGCTTGAGAACCTCGTCATTGCTTAAAGAACCGCCAAAGGTCTTGGAATATTTCTTGATCATTTCCTTTGCCGGCTGCGATTTCTTGACGTTCAGCTTTGCGCCTTTCCTTTGCCCGATCTGCTTGCCGTTGATCCGAGCGGTGGCAATTCCCTCAACGGTTCGTTGGTGAAGATCCGAGACTTCTTTTTCACTCTGTTGGAACGCAAGCCGAATTTGTTGCTCTGCGAGTATCATCAACACTCGATTTGTCGCGGCAATGTACTCATCTGCGATCTGATTTCCCGTCATTTCAATCGAGTTTGTCAAGGACTGTCTGTAAACGCTCGTGCTAATGTGCGGTTCTTTCAAGAAAATAAGGCTTATTTCGCGGTTGTATAAGGCTTGGTATTCGGAAAAGCCCTCATCAGCATTGCGGCTCATACGGGAAACGGAATCGAAAATGACGACATCGCCTTTCTCCAGATTATTCAGCAACTTTTGCCATTTAGGGCGGCTTTGGGTCGTTCCGGTGTAGGCTTCCTCAATAATCACCGCTGTCGGCTCATACTCTTGAATATTGCGGATTTGCCGTTGAATATTCTGCGAGGGTCTTGAAATCCGTGCATAGCCATAAATCATAGTGTTACACTCCTTTAAGTGATATTTTTAACGACCGTTACTTTTATCAGCTTTATTATACCACACTCGACCGAAAAAGTCAAGCACTTTTATAAGTTTTTTTAAGCCGTTAGATCTATCAGTCGGCGAGCGGCTTTTGCGACGTTTACCTTATTATAATAGACAGACAGATCACTTGAAATCCTTCGGGTTGAGGTTCAGCGCTTCTGCTACTTTTCGCATTGCTTTTCGGGAGCCGTTACCACTCATCATTGCCGTGAGGTAGCTAACAGAATAGCCTGTTTTAGCGCTTAGGGTCTTGTACGTCCAATTCCTCAAGGTTAGTTGATATTTCACGGACGCGCGGAAACGGTCAAAATTCAAAAATTTATCATACAAAGTTTTCCTCACAAAATCACCTCCTTTCAAGGCGCGGAGTAACCGCCCGACCGTATCAGATCGAGCGGCTTGCGTGTTATTATGCTTTGTGGTTTAGTCGATGTAGTCGTGGAACGTTACAACACCGTCAACAATCTTGTACTTGTTCAGGTCGTACCAGTCAAGCGGCGAGAGTTCCATAAGTTCATCAACGTTTATTGCCCTGCACTCGGTCAGCACGCCGCCGAGGTAGTAGCGGCAATCGTCCTCATTGTCGTATATATGTACGGTGTATTCGGTCGGTATTCCGTCCTTTGTGCAGTCATTGACAACAAACGCAAGAGACTTTGCGGTGAGAACCTCACGGAACGCATCGGCAAAAAGATTGTGCGCATTAAGCGCGGTTTCCTCATCAACAATTCCGCAGTTCGCGAGGTCGTTCAGGGTGTCGAGCGCAGCGCCAAAAGTGAGAATAACGTTTGCGGTGGTCAGGGTCTTAATGGTGTTTATGGTCTTTTCCATAGTAGAAAATCCTCCTAAAAAATAAGTAGTGTTCGCCCGTTCGGGCAGGTCTTGACAAATCCCCGCGAATATGGTACAATGTAATTGTATAGGTTACACTGTACCACTTTTCGGGGAGTTGGCTCTTGCAAGTGTTCCAGCGCTTACAAGAGCCTTTTCCGATTAGCTTACTAAGAAGCGGCGGCTTTCGGTCGTTTTGGTGTACCTTGCCGCGACATCGGGCAGTTCCTTTTTGAGCGCGGTCGTGTCGAGACGAGAAGATGTCACCGATTTCCAAGAAATCTTGTAAACGTCAACCGTCAAGGTGTCAACGCCCTTTTCGGTCATCGTCCGCTTGATTTCGTCCTTGATCGTCTCCGCTTCGGCGGTGATCTCTTCGCTCATTCGCTGAAGCTCCTTGAGTTGGTGGAGTTTCTTTGCAAGTTCTTGTGTGCTCATTGTTGAGTACCTCCTTGTATAAAGTATTTTTTCAGAGTTCGGAGCGGGTCGCTTCCGTTTCTCTGTAATTCTATTATACACCTATTTCGTGTGAATGTCAATAGGGATTATGCACAAAGTTTGTGTGCATTTTTCGTGCAACTTGTACACTTGTTTTGTGTGTTCCTTTGTGATATAATGGAATTAGGGAAAAGGAGGTGTTCTAAATGCCTATCAAATATAAAATTGACGTGTTGGACGCTTTGAAAAAAGCGGGATATTCTTCATATAAGATCAGACAAGAGAAATTATTAGGTGAGCGCGTTTTGTCAAGGTTAAGGCATCAAGAGAGCGTTTCGTATGATGTACTCGGCTTAATATGCAAACTCTTAAATTGTCAGCCGGGCGATCTGTTGGAATATGTTCCAGACGATGCCGATAAACAAGCGAAATAAACAGCAAAAGCGCGAGAGTTTTCAACCCTCGCGCCGTGCTGTGTTTTAAAGTGCGAACAGTACGCCGTTAGTACCGCTCAACATCGAGTAAGCGCAAACCGATTCAATATCGCTGCAAGCGTGATTTTTGAAATCTTTATATTTTGCCGTGCCGCTGTCCTCGTCGTTGGGGTTTTCGTCATACCATTTTGACAGCCAGTCGAGCCGCTCAAGTTCGGTATCGAAAATCGCAAAGTAAAGATTTTCATTTTCATCATACACCGCCGCATAAAATTTGTGAGGGAGTACGTACCGCTTTAACGCTTCGCTGAATTGGTCGTAAACCTTATGATTACAGCGTCCGCCGTTTTTTACATAGGCGTAAATTCGCCAAGCAATTATAAAAGTGCCTATGCCGATGTTAGTAGTTTTCATTTTGTAAACCTCCTGTAACCTCTTGACAATTTGAAATTGTTGTGATATAATAGGTGAGGGAGTGAGCGGCAAGCCGTGCCGCTCTTATCACCTCCCCGTATTCGCGCGGTAGCTTTTAGCGTTTACGCTTGCCGCCGTGCTTGTTGTTGTCGTGTGCCGTTACGAGGTTGTACAAATTGCTAGCGAGACAAACCCCGAAAACGACGATTGAAGCAACAACCATTTTGCAAAATCTCCTTCCTGTAAGGGGATTTTGTTTTGCTATCCCTTACAGTTATTATTATACACCTAATTCGTGTGAATGTCAATAGATGATATACACAAAGTTTGTGTGTTTTGCTTGTGCAATTTGTACACATATAATGTGTGAATATTCCTTGATGAACAATAGCCGCCCAAATCAGCGCGTAAACGCCATTTTAAAGGCTTGTTCGCCTTTGATAGTGTAGTTACTTGTTTACCGTGTTATCATTGAATATAGCGCAATTTAACGGCGTTCTCGTTGATTTGTGAGCAGGTTATATATTCGGCTCTTGACGATGCCGGAACACTTGCAAGAGATCGAGGGTCGAGTCGTCGGAATGTTCGGCGGCGGTCGGTGTTGGTATGTATGGGATATTGGGCGGGGGTAGGTTTACATTTTGGAAGATTTTGGATGTTGGGGAAGGCTAACAGTTCATATTTTTTGTAAGTCGAAAAAATTCTGTCTACCGAAAATAGAATTGCATTAAAACCGCCTATGCCTCTATTAGCGCGTACAATGCGATTTAAGGTGCTTGCAAATCTGGCAATGAAGTTACACTATTTGTACGGTAAAATTGATTGCGAGCGATTTTAAGGGGGTTAGCGTTGATTTTACGATAGTCATATGTGCTGGAAAATGGTTATCAAAATTTTGGACAATTCTACCGTGTATAATAAATATTAAGAGAAATATTATATACGGCGAAAATGTCCAAAATTTCATTGTTGCATTCTCGACAGCAAAGAGCTCCGCGACAAGATGTCGGACAGGATCGAGGTATTGGATAAGGTAAAGCAATTGTTCCTGATTCCCGAAATGGAATGTATGACGGTCAAGCAGGTAGCGGATTATTACGAGGTATCTCTTTCCACAGCAAATGATCAATTCCAAAACAATCAAGATGAATTTAAGAGTGATGGCGTTTGTATCAAAACAACTGTAGACTTTAAAAATCTTAATTACGGGAAATCCGTAATTAAGAATTTGGCTCAACAGAACGGCAAACTCGTCATTACGCTCAACGACAATACCGAGTTGATTATCCCTAATCGCGGAATAAGATGTTTCCCCAAACGTGCCGTTCTCCTTTTTGACAAAAATGCGATAACAATTGTTGTGAATTGAGTAATAATGTATAAAGTTAAAAATTTTGAAAAAGCTATTGACAAATCCAAAAAAATAGCGTATAATATTCAATAGGGAGATGTAATGCTCCTGTGGTGTATCTCAGCCATAAGTGAGAAAGTTATAAAGGGAGTTTCTCTTAGCTCCTTAAATTTAAGACAGTTACGAGTGAGAGGGCGGTGCAATATCCGTCCTCTCTGTTTTTGGAGATGTCATTATATGGAAAATCTTAAAATGTACGAAATAAGCAGAGACTATGTATCCTATCTATCGCCATTTGCTCCACACTTATTTCACAACAGTAAGTCCAAGCAAGCTAACGAAAGAAAATACATAGGCATTATTCTACAAGTCAACGGTATGGATTATTTCGTTCCATTGTCATCGTTTAAACCAAAACACAAGAGAATGCCAGATATGATAGATTTTATCAAAATACGCGACTACGCTGTGATAAATCTTAACAATATGTTTCCCGTTCCTAGAGGGGAGTATAGCTATGTTGATTTTAGCAGCGTTAAAGACCCAAGGTATAAGTCGCTCTTGCTGGCAGAGTACAGATACATAAAATCTATAAAGGACGCTATTTGCCAAAACGCCGCTGATTTGTACCAGTACAAACTGGAGCACAAGGATGACACCACGCTGGCTAAACGTTGCAACGACTTTGCGCTGCTCGAAAGCAAATGCGCCGAATACAAGACAAAAGCGCATACATGACGCTTTATAGTACTGTTTTTTCTACTGCTCATCATCCCCGAAAAATCCCCGAAAAAGTTAAATTTTCGCATTTATTCACGCAAATGTGCATAAATGAAATTGAATGAAAATGGCTTAACGGAGCGGCTTGGTGAGGGTTGCTTAAACTTACTTAAACCTTAAAAAACGGTATAATCATAACCCTCTCTTTCCGCCAACTAATTGTTACTAAAAAGATTTTTTGCCCACAAACGGCGGTATAAAGCCATTTGTGGGCAAAAAATGCGAAAAAAGGAAATCACACACCGTAGATATTTTCGACACGAAAGTGGACGAATCGAACAAGTTCGACCCTCGAACCCCCCTACGCGTAGAAAATTTTTGGTCATTTTTGGTAAATATGCCCAGAGCGCCTGTGAATGTCCCCTCAATTATGAGGGAGCACTCATGGGCGCTTTTTTGTTGCCCTGAGGTGTTACCAAAAAGATTTTTAGGTGCTTCGAACCCTTTTAGCAACAAAATTTTTACGGTTGAAATTGTGCAGATTGCACATATAAAAATAAAAAGCGCTTGTAAATGGTCTCTTAATTATGAGGGATAATTTGCAAGCGCTTTTTCTGTTTTCCGACCAAATTCGGGAACACAAATACATTTTTGGAGGAATCAATATGATCAAAGCAATGATTCAAAGTTCTCCGTACATCACGGAGATGACATTCCC
>JAMPFE010000103.1 GCA_023664705.1 Lachnospiraceae bacterium
AAAATCTGCACTTCGCGATTATGTCGGGAACGCTCGGCGGCGTTCTCGAAAAACAGATAACTTCATCATTTTTAAGTACCTCAACCAAGTACTTAGTTACAGCCGTAGAAACAACACCGGCAGAACCAACGTGATGACCGAAACCGGTATAATCCACCTTGCGAATCACGCCGACAAAAGCGTTGCCGGGGTTGTCAGCAGAAGCCGCCTTTTTCAGTCTGCCATTCTCATCGGAAACAACAAAATCGCCTTCAACCAACTTATCGGCAGTAATGTCGGAAGTTACTCTGTAACGACGGTCTTTCAGCAATTTATAACCTCTGAACACCACGCAAGCCTCATTGGTATGAAAAGCCTCGTCATACTTCATTTCATAAGTATAATCCTCTGCGCCGCCCTTGGGATCGGCAACAAGATAAGCGGGTTTCTTTACATCGAACTCCGCCTTGTAAATTTCTCTCTCATTTTCCTCCAAGTCACCCTTGGCAATAAGAGTACCATTATCAATTTCCTTATCGGAAATAAAGCTGCGGCAAATGCAGCCTTCAAGAAAACTCGTCTCAACAACAGGACGTCTGGTAGTAGTTATCATATACAAAATCCCCCTTTATTTTAATCGTCAAGCAAACCGGCATATCTGTCGGGTTTCTTTTCGGCAGGTACTGCCGGATTATTCACTCCCCAGCTTGCAGAATATTTCTGCACGGTACCCATACCGCTTCTCGTAAACTGACCGAGCATAATAAGCAAATCTTTATTTACTTGATCCTCGGACTTAGAATAATCAACCGCTTTCTTATAGTTGATAAAATCAATGCTAAGACCCAATTGTTCCTCATAAGTTCCGATAAGTCTGTCTATATCAGCCTTATGCGCGGCAAACTTAGCGTCTTCCTCGGCTTTAACGTACTTAGCCACCAATTCCTCGGCAGCGGCACATTTAACCTTATACATTTCAGCTTCCGCCTTCAAGCCGTTATTAAGGTCAAGAACATTCTTGACGGCTTCCTCGCTAGTCTTTTTCGCCTCGTCAGCGAATTTAACCTTTGCAGCCTCCAAAGCCTTGTTGCTGTACTCGGACACATACTCCTTAACCGCGTCAACAGAAAAGCCCGTATCTTTATCCGACACGGACATAAACTTTTCAACAGCCTTATCGTAATCAAAAACAATCTCGCCGTTTTCACTGTTCTCGGTACAAGGAATACTGAAAACCTTAAAGGTTTCTTTCTCTGCCGCAATTACGGCATTATCGGTCACTTGAACAGCAAAATACTTGCCGTCAAGCGTACTCTTAACTTTATCAATATTCAAAGAAATCTCCCCTTTCATAAAATTATTAAATTCAGCGTACATATCTTTAAATTCCTGCTTAAACTTATCAACGCCGAACTTATTCACACTTGCAGACGGAAAACAAGGCTCAACCTCATTCTCTTTGTTATACGGGTCATGATTCAACAGACACAAAGCAGACAAATCAAAATCATCGATTATGCAGTAATCATCTCTGTCATAATCACAATGATTTATGTTTATCTCCATAGATTGATTGAACCATAACTCATCGCTTTTCGCAGCGTCCATTATGTTGTAGCGGTGCGTCCACAAGATAATATCAACGCAGAAATACTTTTTGACCTCGCCGGATTGTTCGGTAATTTCCTCAAAAGCGGGATTACAATCTTCCGGTATAACGCCAAAAGGCACTGTTTCGTCAATAATTTCAAACCCATCGGCAGTTATAACAAACTTACTGTCGTGACCCCCGACACGCCATTTCCCGTCATCACCTTTGTATAAGTGTGCTATAACGGGAACGTTAGCATATCCTTTACGCTCAATCAGTTTGTTAAGCGCTTCCTCCGTAATATCCGTATAGTTGCGGTTTCGCCCCGTATACATAATTCTGCATCTGCCTCTTGTAAATTTAGAGTTAAGTACACTGAAATCAGAGACTTTGGCTACAGAGTTAAAATACTTAAAATCCTCCAAATCTTTTCACCACCTTTCTCATTAAAAACGCGCAGCAACGCTAGGTGCGACGAAGTCGCCCCGCTCAAAGGTTCGCAACCGTCGCTTTACTCCTCTGCTTCACCTTCGAGGCTGCTGCGCTTTAAAATTCATAGTCTTGCTAATACAATAATCGCCTTTAGCGAAATTTTTAGCAATAACTTGTACAAGATCGGGCGTACCTATAAAAGCATAAAGAGTTTTATTATCAACCTTTTGCTCGTTATATCGGAAACCGAGCATTCTTAAAATTTCCGCCTTGTTCTTATCCAAAAAATAAATAATGTTCATTTTTTCTCACCACCTATGCACGGTTGTCCGGATCGTTATTCTCGTTATCCCGCGTAGTCTGTCCTATAGCAGTAATTTCATCATCTGCCATTTGAGGTCTGCCGCCGGTATCGGCAACAGCATCTGCGGACTGAGTATAACTCGTCTGCATAGGAACCCAATTAGCCGCCAATTCAAACACATCGTTCTCCATATACTCGCCGCCGAACATTTTAGCGGGATTATACCCCATAGCCGCCATAAGTTCCGTTTTAACAGGGCAAGACGCTTGCGCCATTTTAAGCAGTTCATCAATCTTGCTTTCCTGATTGAACACCGTAATATTAAGAAATCTCATTGAAAATCTGTATTTTTCACTGCAAGGCAACCGCAAATGACAATGATAATTGATATTTCTGGCAATCTGCTTGAGTATACGGTAGACCTCCGAAGCATCCGACTCGATTGAAATTTTGACCTCGGCGGCATTAGACGCTTTTGAAAATAAGGTCGTTGAAACACCAAGTTCGGAATACATCTCATCAATAGCATTTTGCACATTGTTTATGTTATTGGTAGTGTTGCTACTGAACTCTATAGGTTTAGTCTCAAATGGGGTCGGCAATATACCGATGGTTTCCGCAACAGTCTCCATTGCCAGTTGATAAAACGGCACAACATCGGGTTCCGACATAGTAGCCGCGCCGTGTTCGTCAGTAGGTATCTTCATAGCAATAAGTTTATAAATCTCGTTCTTTGCTTTCGCCTTTTCAATACTCTTAAAATCCTCCAAATCAAGGATTTCTTGAAGAATAAACGCAAAAGGCGGGAACAAATGCGCAAAACTCTTATTATACTTTACACAAAAAGATTTTTCAACAGGTATCTGAGAATATGACGGGTCATAAGCATAATCATTAGCAGTGTTTGCGAATATCGCGGCTATTTCTTCGGGATATACTCTCATTCTGTTCCCCATCGGTTTTTTCACGGCAAAACAGGGAATACCGTTTACATAACTCGTTATAATACAATCTTCGGGCAAAAAGTTAAATAAGGCTTTCCCCTCGTAAGTATCTATCTCAAACCCAAAATAAGCGTCGCACAAAAAAACCTCAAACAAAATTTCGGAAATAGTAGATGGTATATTATAACTGTTTACCTCTTTAACGAATTTAAAATATTCCTGCTCAATCTTCTTTTTACTCGATTCCTTTGTGTTACGAGCAAAAAACTCCGTATCAACAGTCCAACAATCCGCTATAGCAAGGTTTATGTAATACTGAATGATTTTCTTAAAATATCCGGAGTGTGTATACATAAACCGTATCACAGTCAAAAGTTCCGACGTGTGGTGCTGCGGAGAATCAAGAAACTTTTTCAAGTTCTTTTTTGTATAACCGCAAATTCTTCCGTTAAACTCCAATCCGGAGACTTCCTTTTTACACAAGCGTTTCAAGACCTGAAAATTAAATTTCGGAGCGATTTTCCCGATCTCGCTTTCCTCAACAGGACTTGTTGTAGCTATATCCATACTATTCGCAAACACCTGCTACTCAAAATACGGACAAAATATCCATACCGAGAAAATTCCTGCTTCAACCTGTATGCTTTCACAATCTTACGATATGCTACTCACAAGTTCTTGTACAGTCCACAGGCGTAAATTCCCGACTAGCCATCGGTACATACTTACAATCGCTTGCTTATGCGATTTTGTAAGCTACAGCATCTCTCAAATTAAGACTTGCGTTGAAATCTCTGTCCGCAGTATAACCGCACTCCTTGCAGTGATATGTTCTATCCGATAATTTCAAATCGGATTTAACGCACCCGCAGTTATGGCAAGTCTTGCTTGACGGATAGAGACGGTCAGCAACTCTTAACTCAATCCCTAACTCATTGCACTTTGTAAGCAGCTTCGTCCTAAATTCATAGAATTTCTGCTGCGCAATTGCTTTGGAGAGATGTCTGTTCTTCATCATACCCTTAACATTCAAGTCCTCAATAGTTATCCACATTGGCTTGGTTTTCACCAATTCGGACACCGTTTTATTGACGTAATCCGTTCGGATATTGTCAAGTCTCTGATAAAGTTTCTGTACCTTTAGCTTTTGCTTTTGGATATTTCGCCGAGTAGCTCCTCCTTCTAAATTTTTAAATTTAATCTTATAGGCTTCGTATTTCCTCGAAAGCCTACACTGTTCCCGTTTAAGTTGCTTTTCAAGTTTCCTTATTCGAGAACTTTTGTTTATGTTCTTAAAGACCTTGCCGTTTGAACAAACAGCAAAATCCTTTAAGCCTAAGTCAATTCCTATACCCTCGCCGCTTAAGTTTGGCTTGGGTACGGTTTCTTGTGTTTCAACCAAAACAGATACATAATACCGACCCGCTTTGCAAGATACTGTTCCGCTTTTTATGACGTGTACGGTCGGATCTGTCGGTATGTAATCCTTTTCCTTCAACCGAACCCAACCGAGAGTAGGAATTTTTATCCTGTGGCGTTCAACCTCGACAAGTGAATGCTTTTGATTGAAATTACCATTAACAAAATACATCTTCACATCGGACTTACTCTTTTTCTTAAAATTGGGGAAACGAGATTTTCCTTTAAAGAAATTCTTAAAAGCACATTCCGCGTTCATAATGCTTTGTTTTATAGACTTGCTGCTTACTTCCTTTATCCATTGAAAATTGGGATTGTTGGGGATAAAGATGTTATTTAACCACTTGGAGAAATCCATACCTGATACAAATCGCTTTTCGCTCTTGTACACATCCTTGTTATGCGATAAATAGAAGTTGTATACATAACGGCAGGTGCCTATTGTACGGTTGATTAGTTGCTTTTGCTCAAGCGTTGGATTTATTTCCGTTTTGTAGCTCTTTAACATAATTTTCACCCCTCCCTCTCAAATCCTCACAACGACCCTATCCAACTCGCACGAGTAGCAGCTAAGGTCATCCCACTCGCTCTTTGCCAACTCGACAAATTCACCGAACGTGATCTTCTTGTAGACCGCTTCGCTGTCCGTGCTCTCACTTGCAACGTTGATCAGCCACTCATCGCGATATTCCTCGCTGTCGAAAACATTGACGTTCATTCCGAATTTGTCGTTGCAGAGCGCAAAGAATTTCAAGGGAAGCATTTCGTTCATCGTATCGTGAAATAATCCGAATAACGAATTGAATACCTCGTCAAAATTGTCGTACTGCAAGGGTATGTTGTCCGCAATCCCCTTGAATCCCAAAACTACCTCTCTGATGTTGCCGTTTTCCATTGTAAAAACTTCCTTCCATTATGTATTTTTTGTGCGTTTCCTCTTGACTTTTCCCCGCAAATGGTGTATAATGTTAATAGGGATATAACATAGTACACCGTGGGCGGA
>JAMPFE010000104.1 GCA_023664705.1 Lachnospiraceae bacterium
GATCGCCCGCGCAAGGCAGAGCTTCTGCGCCTCGCCGCCCGAAATTTCCACGCCGCGCTCGTCAAAATCCTTGTACAGACAAGTCTCTATGCCGTTTTCCATGCGCGCCAAGCGCTCGCCCAGCCCCGCGCGCTCAACGCAGCTCTTCACCTGTCCGGGGTCGTAATCCGCGCTCGCCGCGACGTTCTCCGCGACGCTGAACGAGAACAGCTCCGAGTCCTGAAACACCACCGAAAACAGCGCCATATATTCCTCGTACTTGTACTTTCGGATATCTATGCCGTTGAGCGTTATCTCGCCCTCGGTCGGGTCGTAGAGACGGCATAGCAGCTTTACCAGCGTGGATTTTCCGCAGCCGTTTTTCCCGACGAGCGCCATTTTCTCACCGACGCGCCATTTTAAATCAACGCCGCGCAGGACGTACTGTTCCGAATTCGGATACCTGAACCACACGTTCCTGAACTCGAACTCGTATTCATCGTCGTCGCGCTTTTCGGTCGGGAGCGTGCCCTTGTACTTCTCGTCGGGGATATCGAGGAATTTCAGCGCGTCGTCGAGGAATTCCGCGTCCACGAGGATATTCTCGATGCCGCCGAGAACGCCGTTTGTATTCCTCGAGCCGATAAGCCCCTCCGTTATCTTTGTGAAATACATCACAAAGCCGATTATCTCCCCGACGGACATTGCCCCCGAGACAGCACGCAGCGCCGCGAACCCGTACATCAGCAGGCTCGGCAGCAGCTGCGGCAGCACGGTGACAAGGTCTTGGCGGTACAGCTTGGCGAGAGCCTTATGCCACACGTTTACGGCACCGTTCGCGCTGTTTTCGTGCTCGCGGAGGATAAGCTCCTCTTCGGCGTAAATGCGCGCCGCCTTGCCGTTGCGGTAGTTACCGAGAAAACTGTTGACATAATAGTCGGCTATGCGCTCGTTTTGGTGCTTATCGCGGTCGTTCATAACGTCGGAATAGGTCTTGAAAACGACCCTGCTCTCGTAAACGCTGCTAAATACCCCCAACGCCGCCGCGATACCGAGCACCGCCGCAAGTCCCCACGGCGAACCGATAAAGCCCATAAAGCCCTCCGCTTCGGGGGCGGTGCGGAACATCATCGGCAGTATCATCACGATGCCTGCGACCGCTTTTACAAGCCCCGAAACAACGCAGTACAGCCCGAAGAGCGTCCTCTGCATACGCCCGTATGCCTCGTACACACGGTGATAGGCGATATGCGTTTCGGGCTTTTCGATATGCACGTAGTCCATGTTGATGAGCTTTTCCCACAGCCTGCGCACGTTGTTTCTTCCGAGAGCACACTCGTGATAATTTTTCCGCTTATTCACCGTCGTTATAACAAGGAACAGAGCCAGGTCGACCGCCCCCGTTATTAGGATAAAAACGATGATATCCCGCCAAGGCTCGCCGGTTATCACCTTGTCTATCAAATTCGAGGTCAGCCATACGCTGAACAGGCTCTGCGCCGTGTGCAGCGTTCTGTCCGCGATATTCCGCGCGAGCCGCCCCCTGTCCGACTCCTCGGTGAGGGCGATACAGCGTTTTACCACCTCGACGGCTTTTTTAGCTTGACTTTTATTCCTCATACATGTCTCCTTATTTTAATTTGAATTTCAAAATTCCGTCACCGCATGCTCACTCCGCGCTTCGCGCTCCGTTGCGCTGCGCTGACGGAAACGGTCTCCTTGAGTGTTACCGCTTGCGACAACCCGCGCTCGTCGACACTTTTTGAAATTCCTGCGATCATATAACCTTGTTTTTGATTTCGGCGTCGCTGTAATAGCTGCTCTGCATTTTAAACAGCTCGGCGTAAAAGCCGCCCTTTTGCATAAGCTCCGCGTGAGTTCCCTCCTCGGCGACGACGCCGTCCGCTATCAGTAATATCCTGTCGCAGAACCGCGTGGAAGCCAGCCTGTGCGAGATGAACACGCTCGACCGCGCCCGCGAAAATTCCGCGTAGCTTAAATACATCTCCTGCTCGGCTATCGGGTCGAGCGCGGCGGTCGGCTCGTCGAGCAGCAGCACGGGAGCGTCCTTGCAGAGCGCTTTCGCGAGCGCCAGCTTCTGCAACTGCCCGCCCGAGAAGTCCGTCGCGTCGTCGAACACGTGCTTTACCAGCCGCGTGTTTTCCTTATTCGGCAGGTCCATTACCTTGTCGTAAATGCCCGATTTTTTCATGCACTCGAACACCCTTTGCATATCCGTTTCCTCGGCTTTCTTTCCCGAAACGTTCTCCGCGACCGTCACGGGCAGCACGTCGATATCCTGAAACACCGTTCCGAAGAGCTTGAAATACTCCCGTCGGTCAAGAGAGTTGACGTTTTTCCCGTTCAGCAGAATTTCCCCCTCGGTAGGCTCGTACAGCCCGCACATCAGCTTGATGAGCGTGGTCTTTCCCGCGCCGTTCAAGCCGACCATGGCGAGCCGTTCGCCCTTGTTCAGCTTGAACGAGATGTCCTTGATAGTGGGATTTTCCGCGCCGATGCTCCCCGTCATAACAAGATAGACGATGTAGATGCGGGCGGCGGTGCTGCCTATCGCGGCGACCGCCTGCGCGAGAATATCGTGGCGGAACTCCCACGCGTCCTGCTGCTCGTTCCAGCTCTGCCGCTGCGCGTACACGCGGTCGAACACGCTCCCGAGCCACTTCTGCATTCCGAAAATGCGGATATCCTTAGCGCCGCCAAAGCCCGTGCCCGTACCGATCCGCGTGATGTAATCGAGCTGCCTGTCGAACGTCTGCCGGTTGTCGTTCATATTCCATATCCAGTTCATTTTGTGCTTATTGATGTAGTACCCCGCGACCGCCGGCACGCCGATTATCGGTATCAGCCACGGGTCGAGCATTGAAAGAATGCCGCCGTAGGCGAACACCTGAAGCGCCGCGACTATGGAATCCTTCATAGTGCCGAGCCCCGCCTCGAAAATGCTGTGCACGGAGGAAATCGCTTTTTTCATCTTGTCGTTTATTTTGGGATTTTCGGTGTCCTCGTAGGGAACGTTCAGCTTTTTTCGCATAAGCTCCCCGAAAAAATACGAGCTGAGCTTGAACCGCCCCGCGTTCGTGATGTGCATATCGGCGGCGTTGACGACGTAACCCGCGAGTATCGAGCCCGTTATCAGAGCGGCGCAGATAAGCCCCAGCGCGAGCCTGTCCGACGTGCCGAGCGCGAATTCCACGACGTACTTGTCCGTGTATGTCGCGAAAAGTCCGCCCGCCGTCACCGGCAGCACTTTCAGCACCATATCGACGAACAGCCCGCGCGAGTTCCGCCACGATTCGCGCAGAATGAACAGCATATTGCTCGGTATCGAATATTTGAGCCGAGACAGCTCCTCGCGGTATTTTTCCCCCGCGGCGGCTTTCTTTTCTTTGGTATATTTCGCGACTTTAACGTGTTTCATTTCACATACCTCCCAAAATCGGGACGGGGCGCGGCGTTCGGAGCGCAGGTGCATCAAAGCGCCGGAAGCGCCGCGTTTCCCGTCGGAGGTTTTCTTACCTCTCGATATAATATTACCAAAAAAACGACCGCTCGTGTTGATTTCGGAACGAACGGTCAAAATAGGGAACGAATTGCAAAAGTCAAACGATATTGACGGGTATCATAAGCTCCGTCGCGAAGACCCCGTCCTCGTTCTGGCGGTTTACGTAGCCGCCGTACTTTTTCACCACGCGGTCGATGCGGAACAGCCCGTAGCCGTGCAGCGACTCCGCGGAAACGCTCTCCTTGGTCGAGAGGTACGCGCCCTTTTCCTTGCGCACCCTGCCCGCGGAGTTCTGCACCGAAAGGTACATCTGCCCCTTCAGCTTGCCGATATACACGCGCATAAAGCGTTCCTCCTCGGGGAGCGCGGCGCAAGCCTCGACGGCGTTGTCGAGCATATTCCCGAGCACGGAGCACAGCTCCACGTCGCTCATCGGCAGCCCCGCGGGAACGTTCGCCTTGACGTTCAGCCGTATATTCAGCTTTTCGGCGACGTTCAGCTTGCTGTTGAGTATCGCGTCCGCCATAACGTTCCCCGTCTTGATGACGGTATCCACGTTGTCGAGGTCGTCCGCAAGCTGGTCGAGATATGCCGAAAGCCTTTCGCTATCGCCTTTCTCGAACCATATTTTCATATTCTGGATATGGTTTCGGTAGTCGTGCCGCCAGCCGCGTATCTGACGGTACATATTCTGTATCTCGCGCACCTGCTTTTCGATGAGTTCGCTCTGAAAGCGCTCGATGCGCCTGTCTATCATATTGTACAGAGCCCGCCGCGCCGCGAAAAAACCGAATATTCCCGCTGCCGCAAGCAGAACGGCAGCGCCGCATATAACAAAAATTTCCATATTCACCTCGTATAGTATGCGATAAATTTTTCGTTAACCTCTTTGTAGAGCCGCCGCGATACCGGAATTGCTCCGCCGTCGTCAAGCGAAAGCTCCGCTCTGCCGATGCTCCGCACAAAGCGCAGATTGACGATATACGAGCGGTGACACGCCGCAAACCCCTCGGGCAGCAGCTCTTTCAGGGCGCTTATCCCCGACGCGCACTCAAGAGTTTTCCCGTCGGACAGCCGCACGGCGGTCTTTTTGCCCATAGCCTCGCAGTAAACTATCGAATCGGGGGATACGTGCACGGCGCCCTCCCCGCATTCGAGAACTATCTCGTTTTCGGGAGCGCGCCTTTTTATGTACCTGTCCAGCACCGCGAACAGCTTTTCGCGCCCGACGGGCTTCAGCAGATAGTGCAGAGCCTCGACCTCGTAGCCCTCGCTCATATATTCGGAATATCCCGTAACGAACACGATAGGCAGCATATCGCCCTTTGCGCGGAGCTTCCGCGCGAGCTCCATACCGCTCATTCTGTTCATTTCTATATCGAGCAGCAGCAGGCTGCACGGCTTGTCGGGGTAGCAGAAGAGGAAATTCTCGGCGCTCGCGTACTCGTCGATATCCAGCGCGAACGGCTTGTCCGCAGCCCACTCCCCGAGAAGCCGCCGAAGCTCCGCGGAGCATTCCTCGCTGTCGTCGCATATCGCTATCGTTATCGGCATTTTTATCACTCCCGTGCGCGTTATGATTATATAATACAACAAAAACCGTGATTTTGTCAAGTGTTTTGTGATTTTAGCACAATAAAATCGGCAAGCCGGATCAAATGTTCCGTGCTTGCCAAATATTTTGCAGGGGAATGCTGTTGTTGTTTGAGTTTAGGCTATTTAAGGTTTTCGGAAATGGATTATACATATCGTTCAGCAAATTCTTAAACGGAGTAATGTCCATTGTCGCGCTCCGTTCGGTGTCAACGCCGTCCGTCAGAGCTATGTACCGAACTCCGTGAGAGGGGAAGAAAATCTCGGTATAGCCGCCAGTTTCGAGATAATTTCTTCCCAATCTCGACAAATCCTTTGTGATTACGCAGTTGATTTTTCCGTTCTCAATATCGTTCAGCATACGCTGAAAATCAGGTCTGTTGCTGTTCGTTCCCGTGAAACCGTCATCGCAGTAAACCGAGAACGGCACAAATCCGTTGTCGCAGGCGTAACGCGTGAGCATTTCCTTTTGGGTCTGAATGCTCGAACTCTCACAATCCGTGCCGT
>JAMPFE010000105.1 GCA_023664705.1 Lachnospiraceae bacterium
TGAGTAACTCGCGGTTTAATGCGTTCCTGCGGTCTGTGAGTTCCGTAACGCGCTTGTTAATGTGCTCTACGAGAATATCATTAGCCTTTGAGAGTTTGTCAATCAAGCCGCTGATTTCCTCGTCTATGCGCGCTATTTCAGCCTTTGCCTTTTCAAGCGCCGTGTTGGGCTTGGTGCGTTTCTTTTTAGCGATTTCAAGCTGTTTAACACGCTTCTGCATTTCCTCAAATACCTTGTTTTCAAGTTCCGCAGGGCGCATTTTAAGCGTATATCTTACGCATTTTTGAGGGTTGCCAAAACCGCTGTCAATAAGATACACATAGATTTTGCCGTAGTTGTTTTTCTGCTTGTGCCACGTTATTGCATAGTCGCAATGCGCACACTTAACGAGACCAACAAGCCACGAATTAACCGCCGTGCGGTTCTGCGGCACTTTGGCGTGTCCGTCCAACTTATCTTGAACTGCAAGCCACGTCTCGCTGTCAACAATTCCCTCGTGATAGCCGACTTTTGCGAACGACGTTTCGGAGCGCTTGCCGTGCAGAAAAACGCCGTGCTGTCCGTCAAACGCGCTTATATCGTCTATCATCTCCACGCCCTTTGCGGCGAGGTATTTGTAAACCTCGGTATCTGCTCTGACGTAAAGCGGATTAGACAAAATCTGTTGCAGTTCGTGAACATTGTCAACCTCATCGTAAATCATACGGTATGTTGTGCCTTTTTCGGCGTAAATCTCAAAGGCGCGACAAACGATTTCCGCTTCCCCACTGGGGAATAAAACAGAGCCTGTGCGCCCATCAACAGCACACTTTTTTGCGGTGTAGCCTATGTTTGCCCTGCCGCCCTGCCAAAAGCCTGTTTCACGCGCTTTATAAGCGTAATTGTCACGAATACGCCCCGCAATGGTCTCGCGCTCGAACTCGGCGAACGCCGCGAATACCGTGCGCATTGTGTTTCCTGCTGGCGTCAAGGTTTCAAAATTCTCTTGAATTGAGATAACGGCAACGCCGTGCGCTTCAAAGTCTGCAACATAACTCAAAAATTCCTTTGTGTTACGCGCAAAGCGGTCGTATTTCTTGATAATTACAGTAGAGATTAACCCCCTGCGAACGTCCTCGACCATTCTCATAAATTCGGGGCGGTTCTCGGCGGACTTGCCGCTAATGCCATTGTCGCAATAGACCTCATATTCTTCACCCTCTTTCAGTTTTGCCTTGCACTCCGCAAGCTGTGCTTCAATTGACAATGACTTATCATCGTACTTGGAGCGCCTTAAATAAATAGCTGTTTTCATTTGCAATCGTCCTTTCATAGAGAAAAGCCGACTGCGCCACGTTTAAATTATAGCATAGTCGGCTGCAAATTGCAATAGGGTTTATTAAATTTCTTTTTCGTTTTCTGTCTTTCTGTTATCTGTTCTGGGTGCTAAAAGGTCATAAAGCTGATTGATTTTGCGCTCCCTTATGTATTCGGGGATTTCACCCTTTTCGGGAGTGTGTACGGTGATTTTAATGCCGTCTGCAATGTGTGTCTCTGTGGTCATTGTCTTACTCCTTTCAACTCTCAAACAAGGTCAACCCCGCATTCCTCATTGGCGTAGCGCAAAACATACTCGAACAGCACCGCCGAATACTCCACCGAGAAGCTATAACGGTCGCCCTGTTCGTCGCGTGTAACGCTCGTAAGCTGAAATGTAGCCGTGTTCTTCGTCTCGCGCGTGTAATCATCGGTTACGGCTTGGGCGAGTCCGTCCACTATCTGTCTAATCATCTCTTGCGCTTCGGCAAATTCAAAGTCTGTCGGAATTGTAGTCGTGAAGCTACTCGATACTTTGCCCTTGCCGTGATGTTCTACAGCTGTTGTCGTCGTCAATGCAATACTTACTGTTTCGGTCATAATACTACCTCTCTCTTTCGCTGTCGCCTGTGGCTGTCAGGCTTTGTTCCGCTTGTCGTGTATGTTCATCTTTCCTGTTATGTCCTTTTTCAAGCTGCTCGTTAAATTGGGCGTATAAACCCAATTTTTTGAGCATTTTATCTAGTTCCAGCCGCGCCCTTAGTTTAATGGCGAGTGCCATTGTCCTTGCTTGCTGTGCGCGTTCTGCGATAAATTCATTAAGCCGTTGTTTAAGAGTTTGATTCTCGGCTTTAAGCTGTTGTATCTCGCCCTCGAACGTCTTGCGCTGTTCATCAAGCGCACGATTTTTCTCGTTGTCGAGTGTTTGAACATACTCCGCAATGTTCGCACGGTCTTGCTGAATTTGTTCGCGCTCTTGGGCGTTGCGCTTTTTCTCGGCGGCTACATCGTCCTTGTCTTTTAAGACTGCCTGTGCGGCGGCTACATCGCGGTCGCGCTGTTGTTCTTCCTCGGATTTTTCGACAACCCTTTCTTTCCCGAAAATGGTCTTGCTTGTCTTGGTCGGCTCGGGGTTCAGCGAGCGCACATAATCCTCGGTTTCAGCTTTGGCAACATCGCGCTCCGCTTTTGCCGCTTCGGTCTCCGTTTTGAGGTCTGCGAGTTCATTTTCTTCCTCGCTGATTTTGCGCTCAAGTTCCTTGTGCTGTTTGTACTCTTGAACGGTAAAACTAAAGCCGCGCCCTTTTTCCTCTTGCGCAATTTCAAAGCCGTGAAACTCGCAAATCTGCCTAAATATATCGCGCTCGTGCCTCGTCCACGCCGCTATAGCCTCCGCGCCGTTTGAGCCATAACCCATTGTCTCTAATGCTTTGTCTATTCCTTGCTGTCTGCTCATTCCTCGCTTATATCCATCGGAAAAAGGAATAACATCAAAGTGAGTGTGCGGAGTCTTTTCGTCGCAATGCGTTATTGCGTTTGCTAAATAAAGGTTTGGATTACGCTCTTGAAAACTCGGAATACCGAGTTCTTTGTTACCTTCCATAAAGTCTTTTTGACATTGGATAGACAACGCCGCCGCTTCGGGGTTTGTGTCAAAGCCTGTATCGTCCTTATCGCCCAAGCCGATTACGTATTCATAGAACGAAAACTGCTTACCGTTTACGCCGCCCTTAACTATTTCATCGGTCGGCTCACGTCCAAAGAGTTTTTTGAAATAATCATCGATTTGTCTGTCTTTGCGTTTCTGCTTGGCGTTATATTCGCGTTGAGCGTCACCAAAAAGGCACTCATAAGCTTCGGCAATGGTCTGTTGTTTGTAGATTATGTTGTCGCCTATTCTGTCCTTGTCGACGTTTCGGGTTAGAAAGTCGCGGTTGTTGTGGCGCAAACTGGCTCTATTACCACGCGCAAAAGAAATGTGTCTACCTGCCATTGTTCAAATTCCTTTCCGTCCTATCTATGCGCCGATAGGCGCGAGGGGAGTGCAGAGGGGCTCGCCCCTTTGCCCCTCGGAGAGCCCCGTCACTTTTGATAGAACGCGAAGCGCGAATGTCAAAAGTGGTAAGGGGCTATTTTCGTCATAGACGAAAATAGAGCCGCCCTTATCATACCCCAAACTCCCTTACTCTGCGATAAAAAGTGTTCGGTTTCAACAACAGTTTCCTTTGAGCCTGTGCCGCCGTTATCTTCCCCTCGCGCCACTCCGCGCACACTCTCCGAAATTTGATTTCGTCAACTGTAACGCGCCCCCTGCCCTTGTACTTTCCTGCCGCTTTTGCTATCGCAATTCCCTCGGCTTGTCTCTGGAGCATTTGCTCCCTTTCAAGTTCACTTAAAGCGGCAAAGACCGAGAGCATAAAACGCCCTTGCGGTGTCGATGTATCAATGCACTCTTTGACGGAAACAAACTTGACTTTCTTCGCTTGTAATTCGTCAATGGTTTTCAACAAATCACGGATAGAACGAGAGAGCCGAGAAATACTTTCGACAAAAAGTGTATCGCCCTCGCGAACGTAATTCATCATAGCTTTAAACTCGGGTCTGTCGGTGTTTTTGCCCGAGAGTTTATCTGTGAAAACCTTGTCGATGTCATACCGTCCTGTAAGTTCCTCCTGGCGTGCTGTTTCTTGCTCTTTGGTCGACACACGCACATACAAAATATTAGCCATTTTTAAATCCCCCTTTCACATAAGCCTATTTGAATTTTTGAAATGTTGCAAAATGATTAAATACACCTCAATGAAATGCAATTTAAAGTGCGGCAATGGGTATGCCTTTGCAACGGCTATACGCGCCGCGTTTAGCCATACAAATCGTGATTAACCCAAGCGGTGTAATAGCTGTTATATGTTGTAGGCGCGTTATAAAGCGCGGTGATGAGATATGCGCGAATATTGTGTACATCGGTGCTATTCTTTTTAAGCGCGGTGAGAACATAGTCGATGTGGTTGCCGTTTAGCTCGAGAAAACGCTGTTTAACAGCCTCGTGTGGCATACCTCCGCTATTCGTGCGAACGGTTTCGCTTGTTGAGCATATCACATCTAACATCAATTCCACAATCTCGTCCACGTCTCTTCTCTCGGAAACTGAAATGTCCTCATATTCGATGTTATCTCGGATAAGTTGACGATACTCGTCCCGTTCTTTAAGAGAGCAAACCTTAATTGCTTTATCCGTCTCATCAATCATATCCGCTGATGGATAGGATAGATCTTTAATAATATTAGATTCTTTATTAGAGTATGTATTTAATTGTGGCGTATTTCCCGTCAACGTATTTCCCGTCAACGTATTTCCCGTCAACGTATTTTCCGCTAACGTGTTTTCCGTATTAGGTTTGTAATTCGGGTTCAATTCGGGAGACTCATAAACGACATAAGCATTCCCCGAAAATTTATTGTCTTTGCGGCTTTGGGCGTGTGTTAAATAACCGTATTTTTCGAGCTCTTTCAAACCGCTTTTCACGCTCTCAATGCCGTCGTTTTTGAGACTCGCCAAACCGCTTAAAGATAAATCCCAGTCGGGGGCAACGACAATATTTGATTTAAAATGCCTTGTGCTTTGTAACTGAGCCGCTTATCGTGAAAAATGTCATTGGCAATCTTAGTATAATTTGATTTCTTGTCCTTGCGGTATATTGTCAAATTAGTCATTTGGGTTTCTCCTTTTTTCAAAAACCCCTTGACAATTCGTTATAATTATGCTATAATATAACTGTCAAGGGGTTGTGAGTTGTGAATAGTTCTCTCGCCCTGTACAATTCATTTTCATTCATAGAAGGTGGGCAGTCGTTAGCGCGGCTGTCCGCTTTCTTTTTTAGTTGGCGTTAAAAAGCGCGTGTACCCGATTTCTAAACGCTTCAATTTCTTCATCGGATATGACACTTTGCGCCGCGCCTTTGGAATTCATCAAGGACTGCAAGCCATTGCCGTCGCATTTCCCACATTGCAGCTTCGCGCTCGGCGTTATCCGTCTGTAGCGTTATCATTGTCCTGCTCCTTTCCGATGCCGCCGTTGAGATAGTCGGCAAGGCTGTTCAAATTAACAAGGTGCTTATTTCCCGCCATAACACAAACCACTTTGCCGCTTTTAATTAGTTCTTTTAAAAACGGCTTTGAGATATTGGTCGCTTTTGCGGCGTTGGCTATGCTATCCATTCGCGGTAGACTAATTGTTCTCATAAATATCACTCCTTTCGCGCTGTTTGATTTTTGCGACTCTAGTATAGCACGT
>JAMPFE010000106.1 GCA_023664705.1 Lachnospiraceae bacterium
AAACCAAGCCGTGAACAACATCGGAGAGCTGCGCCGAACCGATACGAGCCTCAAATCTTGTGAGCGCAGCCTCATAGCTTGATGAGCGCATATCTGCGCACGTTACATCGAGTTCGTAAGCGAAATGCACTCCCGCGTGCTTTTTAAAGTTCTCCATAATGGAAAGCACGTCGCGGCTCGTTTTGAGTTCTTGCTCGACGGCAGCCACAAATCTCGGTAATTCTTGCTCTATAGCGTCGCGTTTTTCGCACATTTTCTCATCCGCTTTTCCGTTTTCGCGAAAGTAAATTGCCACCGCAAGAATTATGAAGAACGGGATCAACAGCGGCATAAAAAACGCGCACGGGATCGCTAACAGAGCAATGGATAATGCTTTCACGAGCGATAATGCCGTAAATGTTTCGGGAGTCATACCGATTCCGGCGGATTTCAAGGTGCTTTCGAGCCGTGCTTTTTTGTACCGATCCATCGGCACTATTTTCCCAATCTTCGCCGCAATCCCAAGCATAATTGCCTCGATATTCTTGGATAATTTCTTATCCTCACGGCTTGTGTTCATCACGGCTTTCGAGGTTTTCAAGTAGGGGATTTTCAGCGCGTTGGCGAGCAGCATAAACAGCCCGATAGCGAATGAAATTCCGAATATTACAATTAAAAACTGCATATATTCGCCCCCTATCTCTTGTACTCGATCAGCTTGGTCAGCTTGATGACAATAGCAGTCGAGACAAATATCCCGACCGCCGAGACCGCGAGCACGATCTGCCCGACCACCGTGTGCATAAGGCTGTTGAACCAAGCCTTATTCAGCATATACAGCAGCGGAATGTTGCCGATCACGAGAAACGCCATTGAAATAAATTCCTTGCGCGGACCCGTTATCATGTACTCCAGATCTGCGTTGACCACCCGCATATCCGACAATTTGTTTACAATCGGCGTAAGCGTGGATTTCAAGCTGCGGTCGGTTTGGCAGAGGATAAGGCTGTCGCACCATTCGGCGAATACCTCGTTGTCGATCTTGGTTTTCATGTCGAGGATCGCCGCCGTTATATCCGGATTCGACAGCTTGATCCTGCTGATGAAATTCTCGAAAACCGCCTTGACGGGCGCGTTCAAGTAATGCACGTTTTCCTCGATTGACGTGATGATGTCCTCATTTCTCAAATACGCAGTTGTAATTATGGAGAGCGCCGTTTCGAGTTCCGAGGATATTGCTTTCTTGTAGTTGGTCGCGGTGGTCTTGACATACCAAAACGGCACGAACATCAATCCCACAGTCATAACGGGCGCAAGAAAAGCGTTCCCTATAGCGACCGCGACGCAGATACCTACAGCCGCCAAGCCGAGAGAGCAAGCGCATAAAATCCCAAACATATGCGAGCGATTGGTAAGCTGCAAAATCTCCTGCGCTTCGGATATTTCTCGCCGAAACACATTCGGCTTCTTGCGCTTGGTAGCTTCGTTAATTTGCGATTTTATACTGTTCGGTTTCGCGAGAATCCGCGTAAAAATCCCCTCGGTAAATTCCATCGGAGAAATTCCGAACAGCAAGAAAAATCCGACCACCAAGCCTATGAAAGCCGTTGTCAAAATTCCGTTCATTCCGACGTTCCCCCTTTCAAAATCTTATCCAACTCGTTCTGCGGCATACCATTTTCGAGGAGCCGCCTTTGGAGCGATTCGGAGATCTGTTCGCATTTTTCGTGTGCGCCTTTGACGATAAATTTCCCGTTTTCCATGCGGTTTTCCGAGATTTTATATCTGTAGAGCGAGTGGTAAGCGCGGCTGCCGTCGGGCTTGATCTCGCACTCCATAATTTCCATTATTCGCCGCTGCTTATTTTCAAGCTGCTTGGCGTAAACCACAATGGGAAACGCTTCCGTCACGAGGTTGAGGATGACGTTATCGTCAACATTCGGATATTTTCGCTTGCAGAGCGTCACCATTCTGCGCCAAGTGGATTCGCACGAATTGGAGTGGATCGTCGTAATCACCGTGTGACCCGTTCGAGCCGCTTCCTGAGCCGAGTCAGCCTCGCTGCTTCTCATCTCGCCGACTACAATGTAATCGGGATGGAATCTCAAAGCCATATCCAAAAGATCGTCCTGCGAGATCGTTTTGCGGTCGTCCTCCGATTCGCGGGTAATTGTATGGACTACTTTATTCAAAACGTTCCCCTGCGAATCGCGCACCACCAGATCCAATTCGCGCGAGCCGCTTTCAATTGTGAGTATTCGCTTATCGTAAGGGATTGTGGTGAGAATCCAACCCGTGAGCGTTGTCTTGCCCGAAGAGGTTGCTCCTGCTACCGTCATCGAAACGCCGTAGCGGACGAGCGCGGAAAGCAGTTCCATCATCTCGTCCGTTGCCGTTCCCGACTTAATGAAATCCTCTTTCTTCAGTTTCTGCGCGTTGACGATTCTGATCGATGCTGCCACTCCTACATCTTCATCGACAAGCGGGGTTTTCAGCACGGCGATGCGGATATTTTTCGAGAGGTGACCGAGGATCGCCGGCGAGGTATTGTCGAGAACCATTCCCGAAACGTGAAGCATTCGCCGAACTATATTGATCGCGTGTTCGGGCGAATCGAATTTCTCTGCAAGCTTTACGTTCGTTCCGTTGGAATACTGCACCTCAATGTCATCCCAAGAATTGATATTTATTTCCTCGATCCCCGTGCCGAAAATGTATTTTGTGAGGAACGAAAACTCAGCCATTTCCGCGTACAGTTCGTCCACCAATTCCGCTTGGGAGAAGCCTTCGACAGCGATACGGTTGTCCAGAAGGTACTTGCCGATGTAGCATTTTATTTGCTGCTTGTTTTCGTTGTTTTCGAAACTTACGCTGCTAGAAGCGTCGGTCATCAGTTCCGCATATTTGCCGGAAATAAACGCTTGAACCTCCGGCAGAACGTCGGCGAATTTTCTCTTTTCCGTTGCCTTAAAAAAGAGATTTTGTGTTGTGGAATTAGTTGTCAAACTCATAATTCAAAAACCTCGTTTGCTATTTTCGACACGGCTTTCCGAAAATCTTTGCTGTCTTTTTCGGTAAGTCCGGCGAACAAATTTCCCGAAAGAAATTGCTTGTAAACCTCGCTGCTGTGCGGTATTTTGAAATTAACGCCGCCGACCACTTGCTCTATATTTTCGTCCGCTTGGAAAGCGTCCACATTGCTCGCCGCCTTGTACTGCTTATTTGCGTTGAACTTATTGTCGAGGAGCAGAGGAAGCTGCGAGTTTAAATATGATATGGATTTCAAATCGCAAGAAACGAGCCGCAGAACCGCGTCCGATTCAATCAGCGAGACTGCCGACAGCGCGTCGTTGGTGATGTTGCTTGTGCAGTCGATTATTATATATTCGCACATTTTGCGCAGTTCGGCAATCAGCTCGTGCGCTTGCGTTTCCGTGTACGGCGCGTAGCTAAACGCATTTTCTCCCTTGAGCATTGCGAACATTGTGAGGAATTCGTTGCGCTTGTGCAAGATCGCGTTCTGCTTGATGAGATTTCCGTCAACGTGAGCTGCGCCGAGAATATTTCCGAGCGAGGTTTCCGCTTCAAGATCGGACTGCGGACAAACGTAGGGCAGAGGCGGCGCGGACATATCCGCTAAAACCAAAATAACGTTTTTCTTTTGGGAAGCGATGTATCTAGCCAGCTTTACGCTCATAATCGTCTTTCCCGAAGACGGCGAACCCCAAACCGCCAACACCTGATTATCCCGTCTGTCGGGCGGCAGTTCAAAACAATTGCTTTCGGGTGAAGCGATGTCGAATTCGAGATCGAGTTCCTCATCGTCATCGCCGCGCGAGATAAGGCTTTTAAACAGATTCGCCATTGGAATTCACCTCCGATTCATCGCCGTTGTTGGAATTATATTCGGAATTATTTTCATTGTCGACATCGGAATTGTTATCCGAATTGTTTTCCTCGGGAGTCTTGCTCGGCGAGGAGTTCTCCGGCTTTTCGGGTTCGCTGTTGTTTTCTTTTTCATCATCGTTCTCCGCTGCAAGTTCCGCAAGGATTTCTTCCTGCGCGTCTATAAATTTCTTCGCGTTCTCCGCAGTTCCGCGGAACACGAGCGAAATGTGAATCTCGCCCTGCGCCTCAAGTTCGGCGAGGATATTCGCTTGAACCGGCGTTACCAAAAGAGTAACGGTTTCGGGCAATTCCGTTTCTTCCTCGCCGTCGGGCTTTACGGTAACGGTTTCATCATCGTTGCCCTTGCTGTCCGTCACGGCTATTACCTCAACAAATTGCAGTTCATCGGGAACGAGAGTTTCGCCCTGCTCCTTGTAATCCACGGCGATCACGGACACGATATCTCCCGAAATTAACTTGCCGGACAAGCCGCCGGCGAACGAGGGAATTGTAATTGAAATGGCGCGTTTCTCACCCGTCAAGCCGTACAGATATGCGTTTTCCGATGCGGGCGTATCGCTGATCTTTGCCGCGAGAACGTACTCGCCCTTGAGCATTTCCGAGGTGGCGTATTTTCCGACAACATCATCGTAATTTTTCACGACCTCATTGGGCAGATTGTACGCGCCGACCTCGACGAATTCCACGTCTTTGGACGTGATCTGCTGACCGAGTTTCAAGTCGCTTTTCACGCGCACGATCTTCGTTGTGCTGCTCTTAGTTGCGTTAAAAAGCGGCGTGATCGCAAAGCAAATGACGAGCGAAAGCGCGATGCAGATCACACCCAAAACAGTTCTGTTTTTCAAAAATTTCATTGCCGTATTCCTTTCAAAAAATGAGATTTGATGCCAAATATCCGATGAATAAAAACGGCACAAACGGCAAGGATTTACTTGCCGTTTTGCCGCGGAGTTTCTGTACGATCACCGAAACTCCATAAAAAATGAGCATTGCAATTTGTGCGAAAAGGAGTAGCGCGAAGCTGCCCCAAAGTCCGCAAACAATGCTCAAAGCCGCTACCAGCTTGACATCACCGCCGCCTATTTTCTCCGTTGCGAGTGCTACGGAGAAAAATATTATGGCAACGGTCACTCCCCAAAGTTTTTCAAAATAAAAATTCGGGATCGCCGCAAAAAGCACGGCAACGCTTATCCAATTCGGAATTTCGCGTGTTTTAATGTCTATCACCGAACCGACGCCAAGTATGATTGCGACCGTAAGAAATTGGAGTAATTCGATCATCCCTTGAAATCGAACATATCCTGTACTTTCTTCGTGACAGTCGGCATAATGGTTTCGCCGAACAGCGCATACAAGCCGCCGAGCAGAAGCGCACCGATCACAACCGCGATAAGTATCTTGATGCCGCTGTCAACGAAATTCTCTGCGCGGTTCGCCTGAATAAGTGCCGCCGCACGAACTGCCTTAGCCTGAATCTTTGCCTTTGCATTCTTAAAAAAGTTTCTCATAAATGTACCTCCAAAAATTACATTGAAAATGCGGGAGCCGCCTCGCAAGACTGCTCCGTA
>JAMPFE010000107.1 GCA_023664705.1 Lachnospiraceae bacterium
CTTCTTCTTGTCCGCCACACAGTCACCCCCTCGCTCGTCTAAAGACATTATACCATATTTAAAACGAATAGTCAAGTGCTTTTTTGAAAATGCACATCAGCCTACTGGCAAGAATAATCAGAGCCGATCTCTCATGAGATCGGCTACCTTTTATCAAAGCTCTTTCAGCATTTCAAGCATAAGCTGTGCGCCCGCGCGAAAACCGACCGAAAAATGGTGATACGCACCGAGACTTATCTGCTCCATCTGAGCGTTGTGGTATTCTTCCATAAGCTGTGCCAATTCGGGATAACGCTCAAGGATTTTTGCCTTAACCTCGTCCACCTTATCGCCTGCTCTGTAGTATTCAGAGCAATTTACGTCTACTTCATCGAACGGCACTTGACTGCCGAAAAATAAGCCTTCTAAAATGTTCATTGATGTATCCTCCATTACGAGAAAAATTTTAGCAGAGATACACCATTTATATTAAACCCGTGTTCTTTATTTGTTCTAAAGCAAACCGCTTTTCGGTATCTTTAACAATTCCGCGTAATCCCTCATTTCAAGCCAAATTCAAGCAAAAAGGTTTAAGTATCTTTTGGTCAATTTCAGCTACTTTTCGTAAAATAGTTGACCAAAAGTTGTCCACAAAACAGCAAGATAGTCGAAATTATTGCAAGAGCTGCCGACCGTTCGGCGGTTCATTTTTACGCACAACAAGAAATTTCAAAAACCTACTTGACATTTACAATTTAAAGTGGTAAACTATAAGTGAAAGGAGTGATCGCAATGGAAAAGATCAATCAAATTTGGTGCGAGGAGGACGGCGTCTTCTACCCCGAAACCAAGACTGAGAACGGCAGGACGTACAAGCTCGACCCGAAAACGTTCGTGTATCCGGAACAAATGGAACTCGGTCTGACGGACGAGGAACAGGAACTGATGAACGAGGACATAGGGCAGTACGGGGAGAAATGGCGGCAATTTATGAGAGAGAACCACCCTGAGGTGATACCCTCGCTTGAGGGGCGGCTGAAATGGGAACTGATACCCCGACAAGTTGACAAAGAGGCGTGGGAATATCGGGAACTGCTCCGCAAGCAGTATGCCGCAAAACACCCGCGACCCACTGAGTTCGGCGAACTTGTAAAATGGGAGAATACTCTCGGAATGATGATCGACTGCGCGATAATGGAGGACGTGGTGTTGGTTTACCGCGAATAGAACAATCAAGCGGAGGAAAACCCCTCCGCTTTTTTGCGCGCTAAATCAAGAGAGTAATTCGGTTTAAGTCAGCAGTTCATCTCAAAGTTCGTTTCGGAATTTGAGATTTTGCTAGGATTTTTTGAAAATCCTAGCAATAGGGGGATATGATTTCCCGTTGCTCAATGCCAAAGTGATTAGCAACGCTAAACATTTTGGCTATTGAGTATAGCTAAAATGTTTGAATTGAGCAAATCCGTGCCGAGTTCAGCGCGCGCTCATCGCAAAAATGAGGGCAAAATTTAGAATTCTCTTTTCGGTCTTGGTGTGAACTGCAAGGATAAATTAAAACGGCTCAAAAAATTTTGCACCGATTTTCATCTTAATGTCCGTTTCGGAACTTGAGATTTTGCAACAATTTTTCAAATCGTGGTCAAAGGGGTCTTAGGGGATTTACCCTAACTCAAGGCGAGATCGATAAGCCCCGCTTGTCAATCTCGCTATTGAGTATAGCGAGATTGACATAACCCGTAAAATCGGATGCACGAAATTTTTTGAGATCGGTGCGCGTCAACGTGCAAAATTCGCCAAACTCAAAACGGACTTGCAACGAATGTGCGGGCAAAATCCCCAAAACTCATTAATTCTGTTTGAGTTTACGATGAGGTAATCGCATATAGCAGTGATTTATTTACAGCAAGGCAATATAGAAATTAAACGTTGACATTAACAACAAAAAAACAACGGCTCTTTAATAAAAGCCATCGTTTTCTATTCTGTTTACCCGTATTAAGCTGCTGATAATCAGGGCGTTTATTTCTCAAACATAATCTATGTTTATTCCGTTATCGGCGGCGTATTTTTCGGCAGCAGAGCCGCGCTCGCAAATTATCGTGAAATCCGCCGTGAGGAGATATTGAGATGAAATCGGATCGTTCCATTTATACTCGGGGTTAGAGCTATATCCGAAAGCCCCATTCTCTATTTTTTCGACCGAAGGCGGAATAAAAACGCTTTTCAGCATAGGGCAGTTAAAAAAGGCGTGACCTTCTATGCGTTTTACCGATGCGGGAATAGTCACCTTTTCGAGTTTTGGGGAATAGGAAAACGCGTTCGTGCAGACCAATTCAACATTTTCCCCTATCTCCAATTCCCGAAGTTTGTCATAAGCATCATTGCAATAGGGGGCAATAAGCGTTATTTTCCTGCCGTTGTATTCGGAGGGGATCGTGAGTTTTTCTGGAACCGCTCCTTTGTATTTGAGAACGGCGTTCGCGAGTATGACAAGCCCATCCGGCTGATCATCAAGCCACGGCGTTCCGCTGAAAACGTTGGTCCCCAAGCGCTTGAACGTACAATCCGCGGTGACTTTTTCCAGAGTGGTCACACACGCAAACGCGTTAGCTCCTATTTCGCAAATATCGCCGTACAATATCACCTCGGTAATATTGTACGGGCTGTCATATCCCTCGCCGTTTCCGAAAGCCTCTTCCACTATCTTTTTGGTTCCCTTTTTAAAGCGCAGGATCTTTTCGGACGGATCGCGCGCGTAGCCCAAGACCCAACCATCGTGATAAAATATTTCATCGGGACTGTTTTGTTCCAATAAGGTCCCGTACAATATGTTACCGTTAACGGTCGCGTTTTCGGGTATATTTATCTCCGCAAGCTTTTCGCACCGCCCAAAAGCGCCGTGTCCTATATAACGCAGACTTTTCGGCAGATGTATCCTTTCAAGGCTTTCGCAGGAAAGAAATGAACCGTTTCCGATATATTTCAAGCCCTCGGGCAAAACGACCCGCCGAAGTCCTCGGCATGACTCAAACGCCAGCTCCATAATGGATTTGACGGTATCGGGAATAATTATCTCTTTTAAAGCGCAGCAACCTTGAAACGCACCGCGTAATATTCCATTTAATCCTTTCGGGAATACGATCTCGGTAAGCCCGGAAAAATTCTTGAACGCGCCGGAACCGATAACGGTTATGCGGTCATCGAGTATCAGCTTTTTTACTGCGGATCTGTCAAATTCCCCTTGTTCGCTGAAGAATTTCTCATCATACGGCATTTCGCCCTCGCCGAAAAACGTCATTGTGCCGCTCTTATCAAGCGTCCAGCTGAAATTCTTCCCGAACCCGCCCACAAGGCAGCCCTTTCTTTTCTGCACGGCAAGTTCCTTGGATTTAACGGTATATTTAACGGGATTGTGTTCGTTGAATTTCACAAGCTCTCTGCCGCTCATTGCCGTGAGATGCGGGAGCGATATCTCCGTAAGATTTTTGCAGCCCGAAAAAGCTCCTTTTTCAATACGTTCCGTATTGTCGGTCTGCGTGACCGATCTTAGCGAAGTGCAGTTTTTGAACGCACCGGTGTTTATAACGCTCACCCTGTTTTCAAGCGAAACTTCGCGAAGCGACTTGCATTCCGCAAAGGCGTTCATACCGATATACCCCGATTTATCCGCGACAATAAATACTCTGACGGCTTTTATATTATCCCGAAAGCTGCTCCACGGCTGTTCGCCGGGCTGATAAAAATCTTTAACTCCGCCTTGAGGGAGCTGCAGTATCCCGTCCGAAAAACTCCAATTCCAAGTCCTGTATGCGGATCTGCCGCTTTTAATATTCATATTCATAATATCATCGTCAAAGGTAAAATCGGACTGCGCAACGTCAACGATGCTTTTCGGCAGATTTACACGCATTATTCCTTTTACCTTAAACGAACCTCGCGTGATACCTTTTGTGCCGTCCCTTACGGTAAACACCGGATCGCCGCAGTACTCGCCCTTAAAGCCGTAGAATATCTTACCGATATAAACGGGTCCGTCGGGCTGCGATCCGTACCACGCGGTATCTTCTATAGATCCGTCATAAAAATGTTCCAATGTATCGGAGACGACGATCTCGGAAAGGTTTACACAGCCCTTGAAAGTGCAGAAATTATATCTCACCGTATCCGAAAATTCCACACGCCGAAGATTTGTATAATTTTTCAGTTCAACGCTGATGCTCGTAATGCCTCGCTCGACCGTGAACGTCTTTACGGTCTGCGCGTATTCGTCCCACGGCATTTTAAAGCTGATGTGCGGTTTTCCCTCGCCGTATATCACAAGGTTTCCCTCGTCATCGACCCTCCAAAACGCCTGCGGGTAATCGCCGCATACTCCGTTAGCTATAATTGTCATAACGTTTGCACTCCTTCTTGACATTTGATATATTGTTTACCGCCTTGACCGCAAAATGAACATCATATCCCAAAGATACTTATGCTCATCTTTTAGCAAATAAAAAAATTTATCGAGCCATTTTAACAATATAATTATAACACAAATAAATCGAAAAGTCAATACCATTACAATTTCAAATCTTTAATCAATGTACTCTTCCAAAAGAGCTTGCCTGCTGAATTGTCAAGGGTTCCTAATGCCCAAAAGAGTATAATTATCGAGTAATCGTATTTCATGTCGAACCTGCGAATTTTATCCATAATCCGTTCCTTTCTTGTCAAAATGTTTACAAGGATAAAATACTTGCAACTATCCATTTTAACGCTAATTTGCGAGAATTTTTAATTGAAATAATGCACTGATAAAGCCACTTGCAAATAAATATGCAAGTCTACAAGGATAAGGCATAAACATCTCATCAAGCCGCTTTATTAAACGCTTTGTTATTTGCGAAAATTCAAAATTTCAATAATTGTATCCTTGTATATAATACCACAAAATCTTGAATTTGTCAAGGGATTATTGTAAAATGATGTTAGCCGAAAAGTTTCGGAAAATTTCAAAATCACGGAGGTAATTTTATGACGAACACCAAAAGAGAAGAAATTATTGCGACGATGAGCAGTTTGCTTGAACAGCTTGTTGAGGGCGAACCGCCGAAAGTAGAAACACCGACCGCCGTCCCCGATACGGTGGAAATGCTCACGGTCAAGGACTGCTGCGAGGTTGTAAAAGGGCTGAATGAGTACACAGTTAGGCAATTGGTAGCGCGTGAGGCTTTGCCTTTTGTACGTTGCGGACAGGGTAAGAGGGGCAAGATACTCATACCCAAAGCCGCATTGCTTGCGTATTTCAGCGGCAGAAAGGAGTAATTATGGACAAGATATTTAAGCTGCTGAATCCCGACAATACCGTGATGATCAACCGCCCGCTGGCTCACGCGCTTGGCACGAACGAGGCGATTATCTACTCCGCGCTCATCGCAAAGCAAACGTATTACG
>JAMPFE010000108.1 GCA_023664705.1 Lachnospiraceae bacterium
CAGCCCCCGAGACTAATTTCTCGGAGCAGTTCAACAACGCCGCCCAAGCCAACGATATGCTGTCTATGATAAAGGCGGCGGACAGCATGACGGCGGCACAGGGTACTAAAATTTAACAGCAACATTAAAAAGTCGCAGCGTCAAAAGTCGCAAGCAAGCAGCGCGACCGAAGCGAAGCGTAGGGAGCGCTGCTTGGCTAGGGCACGCGAAGCGTGCCCGGTGCGAGCTTTTGACTTTTAAATAAGGAGGAAAATTATGCCCGACAATACAATTGCAATGAGTTTCAGCTGCCCGAATTATTCGGGTACGCTGTACACCAAAAGCAACGTCGAAACGCCGTTTTTAAACGCGATAGGCGGTGCGCTCCATTCCAATACCGTTGAGTTCGTGACCTCGCAGGATTACTCGCTTGAGGAGCCGAGCCAGCCCTCGATTTCCGAGGCGGACAGCGCCAAGCCCGCGGCAGCGTCGTTCATCACGCGCAAGCAGGAGACCAACGTCACGCAGATATTCCGCGAGGCGGTCTCGGTAACGCACGCAAAGCTCGCGAACATGGGCACGCTCTCGGGAATAAATATTGCGGGTCAGCAGCCCAATCCCATTGACGAGCTGCAGTTCCAGAAAGCGGCTAAGATGAAGAAGATCGCCAACGATATCGAGTACACGTTCATCAACGGCAAATTCAACAAGGCGACCTCGGACAGCGAGGCTAACAAGACGCGCGGCATTATCGAGGCTATCACGACCAACGCCGTAATGAACGCGGGCGCGGTGGACGCGTCCACGCTCCGCTCCACACTGAACACGTTCTTCAAAACGATGTTCGACAACGGCGCTTCGCCCGACGGGAATACCGTTTTCGTGAACTCCATGATAGCGGCGGCTATCACGGCGGCTTACACGGACAAAATGCAGCTTTACCCGAACGGCACGACCTCGGCGGGCGCGGCGATCAGAGGGCTTATGACGGATTTCGGCACGGTGAATATCATTCTCGCGCGAACCGTTCCGCAGAACACTCTGCTTTGCGTAAAGACGCAAGCTTGTCACCCCGTCGAGCAGACGACCCCCGGCTACGGTAATTTCTATTACATGGATAAATCCGCGGGCGAGGGCGCGGCATTCAAGGGCGAGATATTCGGTCAGATAGGTCTGGATTACGGCGCGGAATATTTACACGGAAAGCTGGTGTTTACCGAATGACAGTATACAAAGATAAAATGCCCGCTGCGGTGATAAGCGGCGCTCGAACGCTCGTTAAGTTCAACGGCGAGACCGCCGACGTTTCCGAGGAGACGGCGAAAATTCTTGAAAAGCTCGGCTACCGTACAGAGAAAGGCGGCGAACCCGATGACTCAACAGGAACTCCTGAAGCTCCATCTCCCGACGGCGGAGGAACAGGAGCTGCTACTGCTTCTGGAAACGGCAAAAAGCGCAATTAACGCGCGGCGTTATCCGTTCGGGGACGTCCCCGACGAGCTGGAGAAACGCTACGAAAACCTACAGATACGCATAGCGGTGGAACTGTTCAACAAGCAGGGCGCGGAGGGCGAGACCTCTCATTCCGAGAACGGTATCTCGCGCGGCTATTCTGCGGCATGGATATCCGAGGAGCTCCTCTCCGAGATCACTCCGAAAGCGGGGATTTTATGAGAGATCTACGACGGAATCAAGTCGCGGTGACTTATCGGCAATATCTTGAAAGCAAGGAAATCGTTGACAAGTGGGGCAATTCCACGGCGGAGTACGAGCCTGTTTTCGGTGAGGAACAAACGCTCCTCATGTCCGTTTCGGCGAATAAGGGCGCGTATTCCGAGCAGATGTTCGGCGGCGTTCTCGACTACGACCGCGTAATGCTCATCAGCGACCCGAACTGCCCGATAGACGAGCACTCGCGGCTGACTATCGACGGGAAAACATACGTCGTTAAGGCTGTGGCACGTTCTCTGAATGTAACGCAGTATGCAATAAAGAGGGTCGATATCAATGAAAATAACGGTCAAGCTCTCGGCGGAGAGCCTTAGGAAAGCGGCGGCGGAAGTTAGAGCCTACAAGGCTCGCATAGAAAAGCTAGCCGCCGAACTTACCGCCGAATTAGCCGCCCAGGGTGCTCAAATCGCGCTTGTAGAAGCGGGTAATATACGAATGACCGGCACGCTGTTATCGTCTATTGTGAGCGAATTTAACGGCAATTTCGGCTTTGTCAAGTGCAAGTGCGGCTACGCCGTTTATGTTGAATTCGGCACGGGAGTTGTCGGAAAAGCCAAAAAGCACCCCGATATCTCGATAGTCGGCTGGAGCTATGACGTGAACAGTCACGGCGAACTCGGCTGGTGGTATCCTACAACGGAGACCGACCCTAATCCCTACAAGCGCAAGGGCAAGGACGGCAAGATGTACGCGTGGACAAAGGGAATGCCGTCGCGCCCGTTCATGTACAACACGGCTCGGGAGCTTAGGCGGCTGGTCATTCCGACGGCGAGGGGGCTGATATCATGACGGATGTTGAGGATTACATTGTCGATAAGGTGGCAAAGGCGCTCCGCGCGGAGTTCGACGGGATATTCGTGGTGTCGACCGACACGGACGCGCCGTCAAAATTCCCCGCGGTGTGCTTCTGGGAACAATCAAACGTTCCCGTCGCGGCGACGCAGACGGCACATTCACGCGAGAACCACACCGAGCTGATGTTTCAGGGCAATATCTTCTCGAACCTCACGAGCGGCGGAAAAAGGCAATGCCGACAGATTGCCGCCGTGATAGACAGGGAGATGACGAGAATGGGCTTTATCCGGATTTTCGGACAGCCGATACTCAATCCCGCCGACACTTCGATAAGCCGCTACACGCTGCGGTATATGGGGATAGTCGGCGCGGACGGGATAGTTTATACAAGTTAGGAGGAAATTTTATGGCAAATGTAAAATCGGGTATACCGCTTTCGACTGCGGGCACAGAGCTGGCTTGGGCGGTCGAAACCTCGGCGGGTGTAGTACCAACCGCGGCGCATTTTATTCCCGACGTCACCTCGATGCCCGATATGAACGCGTCGCCCGAGAATATCGACGTGACCGACCTTTCGTGCAAGAAATACAAGAAATTCATTCAGGGGCTTATCGACCTTTCGGGAGCGAGCTCCTACGGCGCGAACCTCACAATGCTCCTTTACAAGGAATGGAAAAAGCTTATGTCGGCTTACGAGACCGCTAAGAAAAACGGTTTACAGACGTGGTTCTATATCGTGACTCCCAATCTGCCGACGGTAGCTTTTCCCGGTGAGCCTGGAGCGCTGGGAGTTCCCGGAAAAGAGATCAACAGTAAAAACGCTATCAATTTGAGCATCACCGTAGCGGGCGAGCCGCAGTGGTTAGACAGCAGCATAACGATCGAATATCCGCAGAGCGAGGAAACGACAGGAGGATAACTTATGAAGAAAGTAACTATTACGGCAAACGACGGCAAAAGGTATACGCTTATGTTCAACAGGAAAACGGCGGCGGTATACAATGATATGGGCTATACGGCGAAAGACCTTCGGGAAAGACCGCTGGTTGCCGTGCCGGTGTTTATCTGGTGCGCGTTTAAGGCAGCTCACCCGTCTATTAAGCAGAGCAAGACCGAGGAGGTCTGGGACGAGCTTTCCGCGAAATCCAAGAGCAGCGTTATGACCGCGCTTGTCGATATGTACACCGACACCTACACGAGCCTTATGGGCGATGAGAACGGCGGGGATGACGAGGGAAACTCGGCGGCGGTGGAGTTCGAGGAGTAACTCCGCCGGAAACAAAGAGCCTTTCGGACATATTCAACGAGCTTTGCCCTCTCTATATGTCCATTGGAATGTCTTACGATGACTTTTGGGAGGGCGACGCCGCTCTCCCGAAATTTTACCGCGGGGCGTTTCAATTGAAGCAGGAACGCGAGCGCGAGCAGACCAATTTTTCCGCGTGGCTGAACGGGCTTTATGCCGCCAAAGCGTATTCGGTCGTCCTCGGGAACGCGTTCTCGAAAAAGGGCGCTCAGCCGCTGGAGTACTTCGACAAGCCTATCGAGCTCGCGACCGAAAAGGAGGAGCCCGCTCCCGACGAACAGGAACAGGCGCGGCTGCGTATGCTTGTCAATCTGGATAACTTTGTGAGGGCGTTCAAGAACAAGGAGGTGAAATAATGGCGGAAGCAACGATAGACGGGCTCCAAATAGAGATAAGCACGACGAGCGCTTCGGCGGGTGATAACCTCGAAAAGCTGGCGCAGCAGCTCGAGCGACTGGAGAGCGCAGTCACTCCGCTCACGTCGAATAAGGGCTTGGAGAAGGTCGCCAAGCAGCTTGACAAGCTCGGCGCGGTGTCGCAGAAGCTCTCGGGGCTTACGGGGTTCGAGAAGATAGGACAGACGGTCGACAGCCTAAAAAAGCTCGACCAGCTGAACAGCATAGGCGACATTTCGCCGTTTATACGCAATCTGAACAAACTGCCGCAGGCGCTTACGGCGATAAGCCAAATGCCGACTGTGGACGCAGCGAGATTTCAGCAGTTAGTCGATGCGCTGAAGCCGTTAGAGACGATAAGCGCCGGCAGTATCAACAGTCTGATGAATGCGCTGAAAAAACTGCCGCAGATATCGCAGTCGCTTTCGGGTGTGGATCTTTCGGAATTTTCGCGGCAAATTCAGCAGATAGCGCAGGCGATATCCATTACCGCTTCGGCAAATTTTTGGTACTCGTCCTGCGTCCAGAAAAGCATTTCGCGCGACTTCTCCTTGCCCATATTCCCCGCTTTGGCGGCGGGATTTGCCGACAATCCGTAAAACCTCACCGCGTGATTGAAGATAGCGCTCATCTGATTATGCACCGTTTTCAAATACACGGGCGAATACGGTTTTCCGTTCTTGTCGGTCTGCCCCATTATCTCATTCTGCCAAGCGATTATGTCCTTGGCTTGAATGTCGCTAATTTTGCGGTCTTTGAAATAGGGGAGTATTTTTGTGCGGATAATATGCTCCTTGGTATGCCAAGTGTTCTCCTTGAGCCGCTTTTTGGTGTCCTCGGTGTACACGTCCACGAAACTCCCGAACGTCATATCGAGGTCTGAAGTAAGCTTGTTAAGTTGCTCCCTTTCCCAAGCCTGCGCATCGCGCTTTGTTGCAAATCCGCGCTTTTGGGTCTGCTTGCGCTCTCCAGTCCAATCCGTGTAACGGTAAACCGCGCGCCAAGTGCCGTTGCTATCCTTGTAAATTGCCATTTAGTCCTTCCTTTCCGCGGGCGCGTAGACCCGCTCCATAAAATAAGTTTTGTTCACTCTGCCGGAAATCGTCAGGA
>JAMPFE010000109.1 GCA_023664705.1 Lachnospiraceae bacterium
CTACGGGATCCCAAGCAATTGCTCCGTAATCTCCGTATTTCCTTACGTTTTGAGGCGCGGATATGGCGTCTTTGTTGGGATCGTCGGGCTCGGGATCGACGGGAGTTGTGGCGTTAAAGACTACAAGGTCTTTGCTTAACGCAGAGTTGCCTTCTTTTATTTCGATAGCCTCCCATTGTTCTTCGGAGCCCTCGAAATAGATGACTTCGAGATATGTGCCGTTGAAAGCGTTTTCGTCTATAAGCGTTATGCTTGACGGAAGATAAAGCACACTGAGCCGCGAGTACTCAAATGCCGATTTGGGTATTTGAGAGATACTGCTCGGGAGGGTCACGGTATCGATTTCTTCACAACCGCTGAAAGCGCCCTCTTCGATGACGGTTACTCGCTTATCATTTATTTCCGAGGGAATAGTTAAGTTTTCGGGCAGTTTGTCGGGGTCGTCGCAGCTTACGGAATATGTACCGTTTTCAAGCAGTGTGTACTTTACGCCGTTGATCACTTTATCGGGAGAAATTGTTTCACCGAAAACAATGCGTCCTTTTTCCAACGCGTCTGTTAATGTAGAGTTTCCGTCTTTTATTTCGATATTATCCCACTGTTCCCTAGAGCCTTCAAAGCGAACGTATGCAAGATATGTACTTTTAAATGCGTTTTCATCGATGAGAGTTATGCTTGACGGGAGAGTAAGTGCTCTTAACGTACCGCAATCCTCGAACGCCGATTTGGATATTTGGGAAATGGTGTTAGGTATTGTTACTCCGTTAAGGTCGTGCCAGTTTTTGAAAGCGCCCTCCTCGATCGTCGTGACGGGTTTATCGTTTATTTCCGAACGGATAACCAAGCCGCTCGGGCGTACATCGGAGTTTGCGCTGCCTACCGAGTATGTACCGTCTTCGAGCAGGGTGTATTTTACGCCGTTGATCACCTTGTCTGCAGAGGAATTGTCACTGTAATGTATCGTTACTTGTATTGTTGTATCGGTTTCCCGATCGTAGACGGTTCCGTCCCAAATCGTATTGTTGTCCCATGATCCGTTCAACATAATCGTTTCAAATTGTTCTTTGGTGCCTTCAAAATAAACGTCCGTAAGACTTGTGCACCCGCTGAAAAGACCGCCGCTGGGTATTTCCAATGTCGTTACGCTCTTTGGTATGGTTATTGATTTTAGAGAGGAACAATCCCAAAATGCTCCGACTTTAATCTCTTTTACGGTGTCGGGAATTGTTATATTTTCGAGCGAGGTACAGTTGGCAAAAGCGCCCATGCCAATAGAGATAACACCGCTTGGAATTGTAACGGATTTCAGTTTTTCACAAAAAATGAAATCCATTGTGTTGTTATCAACATCTCGGAAGGCTGCTCCGTCAATATGTGTGACTTTTTTACCATTTACTTCGGCGGGAATTTCCGCGTCTACAATATCAAAATTTGCTATTCCTGAAAGAAATAAACCATCGTCATCGGTGGGCGCAAATTTAAAATCGCCATAAACAAACTCTTTCGCAGGGTCGTGCTGTTGAAGAAAACCGCCTGTGGCGGGGTTGCCAGATTCGGAATCGTCATTATCATCCGAATCGGAATTTTGTTCCAAGATAACTATGTCACCAAAGCTCAGCTCCGACATAGTAGAGAGCGTGAGCATAACAGCCGCGAGCAGACCCGCGATAATCTTTGCGAATTTCATTTTTGTTTCCTCCTAATGTTAATTAGTGAACGCTGCGTTAGTGTATACATTATATATTGTATCACTTTATGAATAAATTGTCAAGTAGATTTTGAAAAAAACAAAAATATTGACAACGGCATTTGAGTATGTTATAATTTATAATATAGCAAGCAGAGAGCGGGTGTAATAACTATGGAAGATTTTGTAAAACGTCTGAAGGAGCAAATGCTTGACGAATTCGGACGGCAGGACAGGCGCGGCGTGTACGGCTTTACACAAAAAATAATGGCATATAACTCAAACAAAATTGAGGGCAGCACGCTCACAAGCGAGCAGACCGCCTCGTTGTTTGATACGGGAACGATAGTCACGGACGGCGAGTTCGTTTACAGGACGAAAGACGTTGAGGAAATGACGGGGCATTTCAAGATGTTCAACGAGGTCTTGAAAAGCCTTGACAAGCCGCTTACCGCCGAAATGATAAAGTCGTTTCACTTTCATCTGAAAACAGGCGTGTTCGAGGACTACGCGAACGGATACCCCGTGGGCGAGTTTAAAAACAGGGCGAACGCGGTGGGCAATCTCATAACCGAACTGCCGCAAAACGTTCCGAGCCGTATAGATGAGTTGATTGACGAGTATAACGCGGGAGAGAAAAGGTTGGGCGACATAGCACGGTTTCATCTGGAATACGAGCGTATTCACCCGTTTCAGGACGGCAACGGTCGGACGGGGCGCGCGATAATCCTCAAACAGTGCCTTGACAGCGGGATAGTTCCCGCGATAATCCGCGACGAGGACAAGGCACGTTATTATCACGCTCTGCAAGCCGCGAACGAGGAAAGCCTTGCCGATTTTCTCAAAGAGGAGCAGAACAAGTATTACGAGCAGATAAGGGCGTTTGTTGAGCCGATTTAAGCAACACCGTACAAGTATATTGAGCCTGTTCAATTCTTTGGATAGGCTTTTATTTTATAATCTGTTCCGATAATTTTAACAAATTTCATCAATTTCCAGCAATTTTATAACGATTTTTATAAATTTATTACGAATTTCCTTTGAGTTTTAAATGGCTTATAGCGGAGACGGTCGTGTTCGACGTGCCGCAGAGGGTGGTCTCGGCAGCATCCCATACAAGCCACAAGGTCTTTTTTAACTCTATAAAAATGCTTGCTGACACATAATTTTTATATAACCTCTTTATTTTATACTAAACCTCAATAAAGTAAGACAAAAAGTATAATTTATTTTTTGCAATATGGGAACAAGACGGTAGCTTTGCTTGTAATGCTGAATGTAGTATTAGCCGTTAAAAATATTTTAATTAACAACAGATAACAAAAAGAATGCAAAATAAGGGCTGCGCGTTCTGCACAGCCCCCGTTTATTTACTGATCTTCTCAATAACACAGCCATGCGTTTTTTCTTTAGCGTCATAGCTTATCCCGACAAGCAGCACGTCTCCCGAATAGCCCATAATTTTTTCGGTATATTGCCGGCGCTTTATTTGCTCGATAGCCGTGTCGGCGGACTTATTCACTTTCAGTTCGACAACCAAAGCGGGCAAATCGACGTTCTTTCTAGGCAGGAAAACCAGATCGGCAAAGCCCTCCCCTGTCGGCAGCTCGCGCCACATCTCATATTTTTCTCTAGCGGAATAGTACGCTAACGAGATAACGCAGGCAAGAGAATTCTCGTCGTTGTACTTTAGAATGGATGTATTTTCCATATGTGCCTGTTGGATAAATGCAGCCACCTTGTCTGATCTCCCTGCTAATGTTGCCTTTAAAAGTTCGTCCGATACCTTGAGCGACTTTGCTACTTCACCCCAATCAAGCTGCCGTATAGTGCTGGCAAACTGCTCTGCAATCTCATAATCAGGTATGGAAACCGTTTTACTGTCAATATTATAAGTCAAATAGCCAAGATGGATAAGAAGCGTCATAACGTCATCCTTTGAGTTGAAAGTGACCATGTCATTGGCAAAAGTTGTAGTATCAACGCGAACGCACTCCCCCGAAACAAGCTTTATTATATCTGCTCGCAGACCGTCAAAGTTCATTTTAATATAAATTGTAAGAGCCTCAAAAGACTCCGTTGATGTCCAATAATTGTAAAAACGTCCGCCAAGCATCGACATAACCACGGAACGCGGATTATAAATCGACAGTCCTGCCAAGTTATAACCGTTATACCAGCGCCGCGTTTCATCAAAAGGCATATTATACCGCTCGCATAGTTCCTTGACCTCGCTTTCGGTGAACCCGGTAAATTCCGCATATTTTTCGGGATTTGTCATCGAGATTTCTGTGAACATATTCAATGCCGAATGAACGCCGTATTTCTTTATCGGCAATATTCCCGTCATATATGCCAATGCAACATATGTCTGGTCTTTCAGCAGATTTCGCAGAAAATCAAGATATATCCTATGCGCTTCGGTGTCGTTCTGCTGCTCGCGGAATACGCAGTCCCACTCGTCAATAATGAAGATGAACGGAATTTTAGTTTTTGCGTAAACGTCTTTTAAAGTACGTATAAGCTGTGTTTTATCGAAGAAATTTATATCCGAAAATTCCTCGGTAATATCAAACAGAATAACTTTCTCTATCTCACAGACCTTGGCGTTCATATCCCGAAAAGACGAAAATTCCGCCATATTGAGCCGAATGACGTTATATTTGTTCAAGTGCTTTTCAAAACTCTCCTCTTTGGATATCTTCAAGTTTGAGAACATCTCACGGGAATTCTCGCCGCGACAGTAATAAGCTGCCAACATATCCGCAGCCATAGATTTGCCGAACCTGCGCGGACGGCTTATGCAGACATATTTCTGACGTGTGAAAATAATGCCGTTTGTAAGCTCAATAAGACCTGTTTTATCAACGTAAATTTCCGAATTCAATGACTCCTGAAACCCCATATTATCGGGATTAAGATATATTCCCATTGTCAACACCTCGCTTCATTATATAAATTATACCACAAAAGCTCCGCAAAGTCAATAATATTTTCATCGGCAGGTATTTTTTTTAAACAGATATTCGATATGATTATTCCCGCACCATTTTACGGCAATCCCGCAAAGCTCCCTCGTCCGATACGCATAATACGCTCTGTCCAAACCCAAAGAGTTTACGGCAAACCGCGCCCCCTTTTTAACTCGATCTGATTGTTTTCCTTAAATGTTAATTGTTGCCTTTTTTTACAAACTCCTCCACCGATGATTTTGAGATAATCCAAAGTCTCCCCGAACGGAATGCCTTGACTTCCCCGTTCCTCAGCAAATCGTAAGCCTTGTTCCGTCCGATGCGCAGCATCTCGCAAAGCTCGTCGACCGTTACTATATTGCTGTATTCGTTAAACATAAGTAAGTCTTCCCGTATAGGTTTATTTTAGTTTAATGTTGGGTTTCAACGATTTATTTACAAGTGGATTTTATCATTCCAACACGGTTTCATAAAAGACCTGCTAAGAAAAGTCAAGTAGATTTTTGAAAAAATTTTAAAATTTTTTC
>JAMPFE010000010.1 GCA_023664705.1 Lachnospiraceae bacterium
ATGCAAATATAACAAAAGGCGGGAATTTCTTCCCGCCTAAAAATGTTATTATAAAGCTTTTATTCTCCGCAGTGCTCGCAGTTGTGCGTCTGCGCGAAATTTTCCTTGTCGTATTCGATGTCGTTTTTGTCGTAATAGTCCTTGACAGCCGCCTTGACCGCCTCCTCGGCGAGCACCGAGCAGTGCAGCTTATGCGCGGGCAGACCGTCAAGCGCCTCGACGACCGCTTGGTTGGTAAGCTCCAGCGCCCGCGAAAGCGGCTTGCCCTTTATCATCTCGGTCGCCATCGAGGAGCTTGCTATTGCCGAGCCGCAGCCGAACGTGCTGAATTTCACGTCGGTTATCACATCGTTGTCGATTTTCAGGAAAATCTTCATAATATCGCCGCATTTGGCGTTGCCGACCTCCCCTACCCCGTCGGCGTTCTCCATTGTGCCGACGTTGCGCGGATTGGTAAAATGATCCATAACCTTTTCACTGTATAACATATTTTCTCTTGCCCTCCCGTAAATCCTGCCATATAGGCGACATATTGCGCAGATATTCCACGACCTCTTTCACCGATTTTACAATAAATTCCATTTCCTCGGGAGTATTTTCCTCCGAGAGCGTCAGCCGCAGCGACCCGTGCGCGACCTCGTGCGGTCTGCCGATAGCGAGCAGCACATGGCTCGGGTCGAGCGACCCCGACGTACAAGCGGAGCCCGACGACGCGCATATTCCCTTGGCGTCGAGCAACAGCAGCAGGCTCTCGCCCTCAATGCCCTCGAAACACATATTCACGTTGCTCGGGAGGCGGTTTTCCCTTGCGCCGTTGAGTATCGAGTGTGGTATCTCGGACAGCCCCTCGATAAGCCTGTCGCGCATGGCGATGAGCTTCGGCGTGTTTTCGGGAATATTCCCGACAGCCTCCTTCAGAGCCGCTGCCATTGAGCATATACCCGCGATATTCTCCGTGCCCGCGCGTCTGCCGCGCTCCTGAGCGCCGCCCTCGATAAGGCAGGACGGCATAAGCCCCTTGCGAACGTACAGCGCTCCGACGCCCTTTGGTCCGTGGAATTTATGCGCCGAAAGCGACAGCATATCGCAGCCAACGTCGTGTACGTCAAGCGGGATATGCCCGACCGCCTGAACCGCGTCCGTGTGGAACAGCACGCCCCGCTCCCTACAGACAGCCGCTATCTCCTTGACGGGCATTATCGTGCCTATTTCATTGTTTGCCGCCATGATCGTCACCAGCGCGGTATCCTCGCGGACAGCCGCGCGAATTTGCTCGGCAGTGACGTTCCCGCAGCCGTCGACCGACAGCAGCTCCACCTCAAAGCCCTGTTTTTCCAGCTTTTTCAGCGTGTGGAGTATGGCGTGGTGCTCGGTTTTCTGGGAAATGATGTGCCTTTTCCCTTTTCGGGCGCCCCATTCCGCCGCGGAGAGCAGCGCCTGATTGTCGGATTCGCTGCCGCCCGAGGTGAAGTATATCTCCTTAACGTCCGCGCCGAGGCTCTCGGCAATGCTCTGCCGCGCGTTGAAAAGCGCCTCCGCGGCGAGCTGCCCTAAGGTATGCAGCGAGGACGGGTTCCCGTAACTCTCCTCCAGATACGGCAGCATCGCCGCAACAGCCGCCCTGCTCATTTTGGTCGTCGCGGCGTTGTCGACATATATCGTGTTCATTTTCATCACCTGCTCTATAATTCATATATGTTTAGTAGGATTATAACATATTATTGCCGAAAAGTCAAGAGGGGCAACAAATCTTTCACAAAAAAAGAGATAATTGTCCAAAAAAAGCGGCGCCGGAAATTTATCCGACGCCGCAGGAACGTTATTTGCTTTGCGATTACAGCTCAGCGAAGTACTTGATAGTTCTTACCATCTGAGAGGTGTAGGAGTTCTCGTTGTCGTACCAAGAAACGACCTGAACCTCGTAGAGGTCGTCCGCGACCTTGGAAACCATGGTCTGTGTAGCGTCGAACAGCGAGCCGTATCTCATACCGATAACATCGGAGGAAACGATCTGATCCTCGTTGTAGCCGAAGCTCTCGGAGGCGGCAGCCTTCATTGCGGCGTTGATGCCCTCCTTGGTAACGTCAGCCTTCTTAACGACAGCGGTAAGAATGGTGGTCGAGCCCGTGGTAACGGGAACGCGCTGCGCGGAACCGATGAGCTTGCCGTTCAGCTCGGGGATAACGAGACCGATAGCCTTAGCCGCGCCCGTGGAGTTGGGAACTATGTTCGCAGCACCCGCTCTCGCGCGTCTGAGGTCGCCCTTTCTGTGGGGACCGTCGAGTATCATCTGGTCGCCCGTGTAAGCGTGGATAGTGCTCATGATGCCGCTCTGGATAGGAGCGTAATCATTAAGAGCCTTAGCCATGGGAGCGAGGCAGTTTGTCGTGCAGGACGCAGCGGAAATAATCTGGTCGTCCTTTGTAAGGGTCTTTTCGTTTACGGAGAATACGATAGTCTTGAGGTCGTTGCCCGCAGGAGCGGAAATAACGACCTTCTTAGCGCCCGCATTGATATGAGCCATGCTCTTGTCCTTAGAGCAGTAGAAGCCCGTGCACTCGAGAACCACATCAACGCCGAGGGCGCCCCAAGGACAATCCTTAGCGTCCTTCTCCTTGTAGATTTTAAGGGTCTTGCCGTCTACCGTGATAGTGTTAGCCTCGTCGTCCGCCGAAACCGTGTGAAGGTTCTCGCCGATAACGCCGCAGTAACCCTTCTGCGCGGTATCATACTTCAAAAGATTAGCCAGCATAGAGGGCGCTGTCAAATCGTTGATAGCCACTACCTCGTAGCCGTCCGCACCGAACATCTGTCTGAACGCAAGGCGTCCTATTCTTCCGAAACCATTGATTGCAACTTTAACTGCCATTGGAATCATCCTCCTGAAAGTTATTGAATTTTTGCGGTCGGAACTTGTTTCCGAACCGCGTGATATTATCTATCAAGTAATATTATACTAAATTTTAGCAATTTTATCAAGTGATTTTGCCGAATTTCCCAAAAAAAGCATGTAAATTTTCAATTGTTGATTTTGTGCACTATTAACAAAAAAGCGGCTGCTATGCCGCTTTATATATGGCGGTATGCATTTTTTACATACAACATTTTGTCATTTGAACAGTTTGACGAACCAAAGCCCGTCGGCGCCGCCGACCGAAAATTCCCTGCCGTTGAGGTATTCAAGGCAGCCCGCGTCGGTTGTGAACGCGAATTTCAGCTTGTACGCGCAGAGCGCCTGAAATTTCGCGCCGTACCGCTTGTTGAGCGCGTTTTCGCCATATTTGCCGTCGCCGAGCAGCGGATGCCCGATATGTGCGAAATGGGCGCGTATCTGATGTGTGCGCCCCGTCAGCAGGTCGACCTCGAGCAGCGACAGCTCTCCCCCGCTCTCCAGAACGCGGTATTTCGTCTTTATCGTGAGGTGCTCGGGGCGCGGCTTGTCCGAAACGAGCACCCTGTTTTCCTCGGGGAGCTTTTTCAGATACGCCGTGAGCGTCGCCGAGCGCGGCTCGGGAGTGCCGAAAACCGCGCACAGATACAGCTTTTTTATCTCCCTGTCGCGCACCTTTTGGTTGAGCACGCGCAGACTCTCGGCGTTCTTGGCGGCGATGACGATGCCGCTCGTGTTGCGGTCAATGCGGTTGACGAGCGCGGGCGCGAAGCTGTTTTCGCGCTCGGGGTCATACTCGCCCTTTTGATAAAGATAGCTCAGAATGCGGTTTATCAGCGTGTCGGCGGTGTTGTCGCTGTCCTCGTGGACTACCAGACCGACGGGCTTATCGACGAGCAGAACATTTTCATCCTCGTAGACAACGCTTATTTCCGCGGAAATACCGCGGAAATCCGCCGTTTCCCTTATCGGCTCTTTCGACAGCAGCTCCTCGCTCAGATAAAACCGCAGCACGTCGCCCTCTTTGAGTATCGCGTTCGGCTCGACCCTCGCGCCGTTCAGCTTTATGCGCTTTTTACGCATGAGCTTGCACACCAGAGAGCTTTTCAGCCTCGGGAACGCCTTTGCGAGAAAGCGGTCGGCACGCTGTCCAGCGTCGTTTTTTTGTATTGTCAGTTCGGTCATCTTGCACTCATTTCATCCTATGTCCGCGCAGCCAATATCTGTACGCCTCTTTCCAATTGCGAAACCTCCGCCACGCGTCAAACTCCTCGTCCGACTTGTCGAACCACCTGCGGCGGAACTCCTTCGTGGAGTAAAACGTTTCAAAAAAACGCCAATCGCAAATGTTCCAACTGCAAAAAAGCTTTCTGTAACCGCACCCTTTCGGGATATCGCTTGCGCGCCGAACAGACTTGCTCGCCATGCGTTTGCTGAATTTGCTTCCCGAATCCTTAACGACGCTCGTCCTTTTGTAGCTTCTGCTCATCGATATCCTCCTTGTACAAAAACGGCATTTGTACGGTGATTTCTGTCATTTGCTCACTCTTTTGCTTGTTTGGGGGAAATCTTCCGTATGTAAACGAAATACAACGTAAGCGAGATGACCGCCGCCGTGCTCCAGCCCACGGGCCACGACAGCCATATCCCCTTTGCGCCGAACATGGGCTTCAGGATAAACGCGAACGCCACGCGCAGTATCAGGTCGCTGAAAGTAGTCACCATAAACGCCGTCATTTGCCTGCCGCCGCGCAGAACGCCGTCCGCCGTCAGCTTCAGCGTTACCGTAAAGTAGAACGGTGCGACCGTCGCGAGGAACTCCCGACCCGCCTCGGCGGCGACCGCCGTGTCGGCGTTGGAGCTGTCCATAAACAGGTAGATGAGGCTTCTCGAAAGCGCGACATAGCTCACAGCGAACACCGCCGCGATAATAACCGCGGCTGCCGCGCCGATCTGAAAGCCCTTTTTCACCCTGCCGTATTCCTTGGCGCCGATATTTTGCGCGGTAAAGCTCGAAACGGAGTTGCCGACCGTGGAAAAGCAGGTCACGGCGAAAGTGTTCAGCTTTATCGCCGAGGCGTAGCCCGCGACAACGTCCGTGCCGCAGTCGTTGACAAGGCTCTGTATGAACAGCTGCCCGACCGAGACAAAGCTCTGCTGTAAAATACTGGGAACGGACAGCGTGGCTATCTTGCCGAGCATACGCCACTCAAACAAGCTGAATTTCCCGCTTTGCATACGCGAAACGCGGCGTATCAGCACGATAAACGCCAGCACAGAGCAAACGCCTTGGCAGATGAACGTAGCCCAGGCCGCGCCCGCGACGCCCATTTTGAACACAGCCACGAACAGCAAGTCCATGCCGATGTTGCCGAGCGACGAGCCGATGAGGAAAAACAGCGGCGTGTTGCTGTCGCCGAGAGCCGTGAAAATTCCCGTGCAGATGTTGTAGATGAACAGAAACAGCAGCCCGAAAACATAAATGTTCAGATATGTCTGCGAATCGGGAAAAATGCTTTCGTCCGTGCCTAAAATTCTCAAAAACAGCCCGCTTGTGAAATATCCGACGACCGTCAATATCACGGCAAGCACGCCCGTCGAGATAAGCGAGGTATAGACGGCGGTCTTCATCTGCTTGAAGTCCTTTGCGCCGAAAAACGTCGATATCATCACCGAGCAGCCGATGTTCATTCCCGTGCCTATCGCGAGAAATATCATCGTTATCGGGTAGGACGAGCCTATCGCCGAGAGTGCGTCGTTGTTGATGCAGCGCCCCGCTATCATGCTGTCGGCGATGTTGTACATCTGCTGAAAAACGACGCTCACCAGCAGCGGCAGCGAGAATTTCAGCAATATGGGCGCTACTGCGCCCTTTGTCATGTCCTTTACCATACTATCACTTTAAAATATTTTTTTGTCGTAAAAGCGCTCACGGACGATATATAGCCTCGAATTCGATTTCGCAGTTAGGCAGCTCCGCCGCGAGCTTTTTCTCAATGCCTTTCACGTCAATATCCGCCGACGAGGGAAAGCACAACGTCAGGTATTCCAGTTTTTTCAGACCGAAGAGCGGCGACAGGTCGAGGTCTTGATTTATATCCAGATTTACCTCGGTCAGGTTTGTCAGTCCCGAGAGCGGATATAAATCGCGGAGCGGATTTCTCGCCAAAGCCAGAAAGTCCAGGTTCGTCAGTCCCGAAAGCGGCGATATGTTGCTTATCTCGTTTTCGTACAACGACAGCCTCGTCAAGCCCGAAAGCTCCGAAAGCGGGGTCAGGTCGCTGATTTTATTTTTAAACAACTCCAGCCGTTTCAGGTTTTTCAGCTTTGAAAGCGGCGATATATCGCTTATCTCGTTTTTCGCCAGGCTCAATCCGATAAGGCTTGTAAACTCCGAAATCGGCGATATATCGCTTATCTTATTGCTCCCCAACTCCAGTTCGGTCAGCTTTTTAAGCCCCAAAAACGGCGTTATGTCGCCGATATCGTGTCCGTAAAAATACAGCTTGGTCAGATTGGAAAGCTTTGATATGTTGTCTATATCCTCTTTCGATACATAGCTGTGGCAGTTCAGCTCCGTCGTTTCGGAAATATCGCAAGCCTGACCGCAAACGGTAAATTGTTCGCCGCTCATAAAGTTCCCTCCGTTGTTTATTTCTTCAGCTTAGCCTCTGCCTTCAGCCGCAGGTCGCGCTCGAGAATGGTCTTTCTGATGCGGATATTCTTCGGCGTGACCTCGACAAGCTCGTCGTCCTGAATGAACTCGAGGCTCTCCTCTAGGCTCATCTGCTTGTACGGAATGAGTTTCAAAGCGTCGTCCGAGCCGCTTGCGCGCGTGTTTGTGAGGTGCTTCTTCTTGCAGACGTTCACCACGATGTCGCCCGCTTTCGGAGACACGCCGACGACCATTCCCTCGTACACGGGAACGCCCGCGTCGATGAACAGCGTGCCGCGCTCCTGCGCGTTGAACAGCCCGTACGTTACCGCCGTGCCCGTCTCCCAAGCCACCAGAGAGCCCACCGTGCGGCGCGGAATGTCGCCGAAATACGGCTTGTAGCTGTCGAAAACGGCGTTCATAACGCCCTCGCCCTTGGTGTCGGTCAGAAACTCGCTCCGATAGCCGAACAGCCCGCGCGACGGTATCAGATACTCCAGCCGCGTGCGGCTGCCGACGGGGTGCATACCCGTCATCTCGCCCTTGCGCTGCCCCATTTTCTCCATAACGGAGCCCACGGCGCTCTCGGGAACGTCGATGACAAGGCGCTCCACGGGCTCGCACTTAACGCCGTCTATCTCCTTGCAGAGCACTCTCGGCGTGGAGACGGACAGCTCGTAGCCCTCGCGGCGCATTGTCTCGATGAGTATCGACAGGTGCATTTCGCCGCGCCCCGCGACGTTCATGGCGTCGGTCGTCTCGCTGTCGGAAACGCGCAGCGAAACGTCCTTGAGCGTTTCCTTGATAAGGCGCTCGCGAATTTGCCGAGAGGTGACGAACTTGCCCTCGCGCCCCGCGAACGGCGAGGAATTGACCGAGAACGTCATTTCGACGGTCGGCTCGGTTATCTTCACGAACGGCAGCGGCTCGGGATTGTTTACTGCGGTTATCGTCTGCCCTATGGTAATGCCCTCGATGCCCGAAATGCACACGATGTCGCCCACGGAAGCGCTCTCGCAGGGAGTCTTGTTGAGCCCCTCGAACGTGTACAGCGACACGACCTTCGCTTTAAACGGCGCAGTGCGCTCGTGGTAATCGCACACCATGACCTCTTGGTTCTGCTTTATCGTGCCGCGCTCAATGCGCCCGACGGCTATCCTGCCGACGTAATCGTTGTAGTCTATCGACGACACCAATAATTGTAAATCGCCCTCGCCGTCGCCCTCGGGAGGGTCGATGTGCTGCAATATCTTGTCGAACAGCGGCTTGAAATCGGTGCCCATATTGTCGGGGTCGTAGGACGAGCAGCCGAGCCTGCCCGAGCAGAACACCACGGGGCTGTCGAGCTGCTCCTCGGTCGCGTCCAGGTCCAGCAGCAGCTCCAGAACCTCGTCGACGACCTCGTGATTGCGCGCGTCGGGGCGGTCGGTCTTGTTCACGACGACGATTATCTTGTGCCCGAGCTCCAGAGCCTTTTGCAGCACGAAGCGCGTCTGCGGCATGGTGCCCTCGAAGCTGTCCACCAGCAGCAGCACGCCGTTCACCATTTTCAGTATGCGCTCGACCTCGCCCGAGAAATCGGCGTGCCCTGGCGTATCAACGATGTTTATTTTTACACCGTTGTACATGCACGAGGTATTCTTCGCGAGTATCGTAATGCCGCGCTCGCGCTCGAGGTCGTTGTTGTCCATGACGCGCTCCGCGACCGCCTGATTTTCGCGGAAAGCGCCGCCCTGCTTGAGCATTTCGTCGACGAGCGTCGTTTTGCCGTGGTCGACGTGGGCTATTATCGCAATGTTCCTTAAATCTTCTCTTTTCATTTTGTCACACTTTCTTTTGTTCTGCGGCTGTTTTGCCAACCCTCATTATACAACTTTTTCCGCGATACTACAATACATATCGCGAAAAAACGTGTTTTTAATTGTTATATGTAGAATTTTGCGGTTGGATTTTGTGGATTTTGCACAACTCGTTTTGCTCGATGAACTCCGACAGCGGCTTGCGCGCGACCTTTTCTCTGTTCTCGGAGAACCACTCATACGACTGCCGCAAGCCCTCTGCAAGCGGCTTTACCTCGGGTATAAGCCGCAGCATTTCGGCAACGTCAAGCTCGTAGCCGTAATCGTGGAACGGAAAGTAGCTGCGCTGCGGAACGTCGCCGCTTACGCTTACGAACTCGGGGCGCTTCCCGAGAACGCCGTAGCAGAGCGCCGCCCAATCCCTCACGGAAACGCTCCCGGGGTTCCCGACGTTGAAAATACGCCGCTTGGGGCGCTTTTCGAGCAGTATCTCCGTAAAGCGGCACAAATCCTCGACGTCGAAGAATTGCAGCGGCATTTCCCCGCTTTTCGGCAGGCAGAACGGCAAATCCCTCTCCGCGCACTCGAACGCGAACGCTTCGCGGTACAAATTGTTCATCCTGCCATACAGATACGGCGGGCGAATGATGTACGCCTCGGGAACGCGCTCCGTGAGGAGCTTCTCTGCGGCGATCTTGTCCGCGCCGTACTTCCCCCAGACCGAGTTTGCGCCGACGGGCATATCCTCGCGGAACGGCTGCGGCAGCGTCTCGGGGTAGACTGCCGAGGAGCTTACCATTATATAGCTGCCAAAATCTTCCAAGCCGTCCAATAAATCGCGGATATCGGCTTCGTTGTACGCGCACACGTCCAGAACCGCGTCAAAGCCAACGCCTTTCAGAGCGCCGCCTAACGCGTGCCTGTCCGCTTTTATGAGCGTAACGCCCCCGCTCTGCGGACGGCTGCCGCGATTGAGAACGTACACGCTGTGACCTCTCCGCGCGAAATACTCTGCGGCAAAACGGCTCGCGAACACGGTGCCGCCCGTTACCAAAACCCTCATCTTCTTTTGCCTCTCTGCTTCTTGACCTGCGGCTTCTGCGCCCTCGGCGGTATCAGGCAGTCCTTTCCGTGACCTATCAGGTCGGCGCGCTTGGCAATGCGCAGCGCCTTTTCGACCAGCTCGCGGTTCTGCGGCTTGAAGTATTGCAGCAAAGCCCTCTGCATAGCCTTTTCCTCGGCGGTCTTGGGAACGAACACGGGCTCCATGGTGTACGGGTCGAGACCCGTAAAGAACATTGCCGTGGAAATGGTGCCGGGGGTCGGATAGAAATCCTGCACCTGCTCGGGGCGTATGTTGTGCCGCTTCTCGAAAACCGCGAGCTCTATGGCGTCCGCGAGCGTGCAGCCCGGGTGCGAGCTCATCAGATACGGCACGAGATACTGCTCCTTGCCGCAGCGCTTCGTTGACGCGTAGAACCGCCGCTCAAACTCCTCGTAGACCTCGATATGCGGCTTGCCCATAAGGTCTAGGACCTTGTTGCTGGCGTGCTCGGGAGCGACCTTGAGCTGTCCGCTGACGTGGAACTCCACAAGCTCGTCCAGAAACGCGCCGTTCTTCTCCAGCAGCATATAATCGAACCGTATTCCCGAGCGGATAAACACCTTCTTCACGCGCTTTATCGACCGCAGCCGCCTAAGCAGACGAATATAATCGGAATGGTCGGCGTTGATGTTTTTACAGGGAGCGGGCGCAAGGCACTTCCTGCCCTTGCAGAGCCCGTGCTCCTCCTGCTTTTCGCAGGACGGGTGACGGAAGTTCGCTGTCGGACCGCCGACGTCGTGAATGTAGCCCTTGAAATTCGGCTTCTCGGAGAGCATTACCGCCTCCTCGTAAACCGAATCCTCGCTTCTGGTGACGACCTTGCGCCCTTGGTGGAGCGCTATCGAACAGAAGTTGCAGAAGCCGAAGCAGCCGCGGTTGTGCGTTATCGAGAACTCGACCTCCCGAATGGCGGGAACGCCGCCGTCTTTCTCGTACATCGGGTGATAGGCTCTCATATACGGCAGCTCGTAGGCGTAGTCGAACTCCGCCTGCGTGACCGAGCGCTGCGGCGGGTTCTGCACGAGCATCATATTGCCATGCCGCTGAACTATCGTGCGCCCGTAAACCTCGTCCTGCTCGTCGTACTGCTTTCGGCAAGCCTTGGCGTATGCCTTTTTGTTGTCGCGGACTATCTCGAAGCTGTCGCACTGCACTGCCCCGAGCGGCGTGTTTTCGGGCTTTGTGAGGTAGCATATGCCGCGCAGGTCGTGCATATCGGCAAGCCTCTGCCCTTGCTTGAACCGATTGAGCATTTCGCTGAGCGTGACCTCGCCCATGCCGTACATGAGGAAATCCGCGCCGCTGTCGACGAGTATCGACGGCATAACGCTGTCGCTCCAGTAGTCGTAGTGCGCGAACCGCCTTAGGCTCGCTTCCAGACCGCCTATCTCGATTTCCACGTCGGGGAACAGCCGCTTCAGCGCTCTGCAGTACACCGTCACGGCACGGTCGGGACGTCTGCCGCCGCGCCCGCCCGCCGAATACGCGTCGTCGTTGCGCTTTTTGAGCGCTACGGTGTAGTTCGACACCATGCTGTCGATGTTTCCGCCTGTCACCATAAAGCAGTGCCGCGGCTTGCCGAGCTTGGTGAAATCCTCGTCGGAGACGGGCTGCGCGATTATCCCCACCGAGAACCCCGCCGCCTCTATCATCCGCGAGATTATCGCGATGCCGAAGGTCGGGTGGTCGATGTAAGCGTCGCCAGTCACGCAGATGAAATCGAGCTGCTCTATGCCGCGCTCTTTCATATCCGTGCGGCTTATCGGTAAAAACGGCATTTTAACGCCCCCTTTTGTTTAATCTTATCATTCGCATAACCGCAAATTTTCCGAAATGAAATAACAAACACACCATAAAGAAAGGAAGAAGTCGGCGTCTGCGCCGCCCCTCTCCCCTTATTTATAAAAATTTGCGGTTTATCAAGTGATAGAATGGTCACAGAACAAAGAGCGAGGTCAGCCTTTCGGCTTCGGCGTATATCCTTTCACTGTCAACGGTCGGGAATTTGCCGTTCTCGTAGAGAATTTGCCCGTTGACGACGGTCATTGTCACGTTCTGCTTGCTGCCCGAGTAGACGAGATTTTTGGCTATGTTGTTGAGCGGGCGCATATTCGGCTGCTTAAGGTCGATAACGGCGAAGTCGGCGCGCTTGCCCTCTTTCAGCACGTCGCAGTCGGTCAGCCCCATTGCCAGAGCGCCGCCCTTTGTTGCCATTTCCAGCACCTCGAACGCGGGACAAGCGGCGGCGTTCTCCTCGCGGAACTTTTGCAAGCCCGCGACCAAGAACATCTCGCGGAACATATCGAGGCAGTTGTTGGAAGCCGCGCCGTCCGTGCCGATAGCGAAGTTCGTCATTCCGTGGCGGCGCATTTCGCATATCGGAGCAATGCCGCTCGCGAGCTTGAGATTTGACGCGGGGTTCGTGACCGCCCACAAGCCCTTTTCGGCGAAAATCTCCATATCGCGTTCATCAAACCACACGCAGTGAAAGCCGCCGCCGCCGTACTCGAACATTCCCAGCCTGTCGAAAAGCTGTGTCGGCGACATTCCGTAACGCTCGCGGCAGCCCTCGACTTCGGCTCTTGTCTCGCTGTTGTGCGCGTAGAGCGGCGCTTTCAGCTTCCGCGAGAGCTCGGCAAGCCCCTCCAGCGTCTCGCGCTTGGTGGTGTATTCCGCGTGGAAGCCGAGCTGATAGGAGATAAGCTCGCCGCTGTTGTTGTAGGTGTTGAACTCCTCTTCAATGCCCTCGACCGTGCCGCCGAAGTCGTTGATAGAGCCGCACAGCACGGTTCTGTAGCCCATATCCCTGCAAGCCTTGACGTAGGCGGGCAGCTTCATATACATGTCGAACGATGAAGTTATGCCGCTCGTGAGATACTCCATATTGGCGAGCTGCGTGTACACGTAGACAGCCTCCTCGGTGAGCTTAGCCTCGCGTGGGAAAACCTGCTTGTAGAGCCAATCGTTGAGCGTCAAATCGTCCGCGAGCGAGCGCAGGAACGTCATCGCCGAGTGCGTGTGAGCGTTCTTGAAGCCTGGAATAATCAGATTTCCGCCGAGGTCTATCTCGCGGTCATAGCCGCTCGAAGCGCGCTCCGCTCCGACGTATGAAATGCCGCCGCCGTCTGTGCAAAGCTCGCCCTCGATGATATTTTCGCTCTCCATTGTGAGAATTTTCGCATTGTAAAATCGAAGCTTCATAAGATTTTCCTTTCCCGTGTGTCAAATTCCCGCCGAATTTCTTTTGCGGCTTCGGTAAATTTATCAGCTGTAAAAACAGCATTGAATCTGCGTGAAAAGACTTCGGCTGCTATTTCGCCGATTTCCTCCGCAGATGAATTTTCGGAAATTTTATCCGCAATTTCCACCGATTCGAAATCGTATTCGTCCGACGGCGCGTTAATCCCCAATAAGCCATAGGAGTCCGCCGTGTCAATTGCTTTTTTAACAATTCCGAACTTGCCCATATCAATGTCACCATTCCACACCTCGCGCAGCCAACCTTGAAAATCACCGTCAAGCGATACATCTTCCGTAACGCGAAGAGCGTCGTTTACCGTATATGTCATAGTACACCTCTTTTGTTAATTAAAGTAAACAAGCTCCGTCTCGGCAGGCTCGGTCTCGGCAATGCTGTCCGAGAGGATAACGGGACCCGTGCCCTTGTAGCACTGCTGCTTTTCGGCAGTGACGTTCCCCGTGACCTCGACCCAAGCGCCGTCGGTCCATTTTGCCTCGTCGGGAGATTTCACAAGAATGCCGACGACCTGAATATCGTCCGCGCAGCAGGTCATGGCGCGCCGCGAGATGACGAAATAGCCCTTCGGGATATTGCTTGCCCTGAACACCATTCCGCGCACGCGGACGTTTTTGCCTTTGTAGCGCGGCGCGTTGCTCATTATATCTATATACCACAGCCCGAAGTCGTCGTGAACCACGTCGATGGGGTCGGCGTTCACATCGAACGGCATTTCGTCGTCGCCCTGAAAGCCCTGCTCGACTTCCCCGTCAATATACTCGAACATCATATCGATACGCGGATTGAGCGCCTTAATGGCTCTGCGGAGCCGTTTCTTGTCGACCTTGCCCTGCTCGCAGCGGTTGAATATCACGATATCCGACACGGAAATGTCGTCCGAGATGAGCTGCCGCATATTGTTCATATACATATCGAATGTTGAATGGTCGACGAACATAAATATCTGGTAGAAAATCCAGTTTTTGGGAGCCTTAAGCGCCATATCGCGCAGGCTCCACATTCCGTTGTACTCCAGCATAACGCGCGTGGGCTTGTGCTTTTCGACGAGCGCTGTGAGGTTCTCGGGGTTGAAGTCGTCCTCCTCCTCGATGAACTCCACGACCGACTTGGAAGCCTTTATAATGCGCTCGTCGAATTCCACCTCGCCCTGCTCGCACGCGATAACGAGCGTTTTTTCGCCGCGGCTGAACTGCTTATCGTTCAGCGTTTCGAGGATAAATGAAGTCTTTCCGCTTTCCAGAAAGCCTGTCATAAGGTAAACGGGAATTTCGGTCATAGTTTACACCCCAAACAAATTCTTTATCTTGTCCTCGGCAAGCTGCGAGCCGATAACGCACATTCTGCCCGTAACGTCCGCCGCGCCCGTTCTCACCTCGTACTCTTCGGGAACGAAGTCGAAATGGTACCACACGCCGTCTCCGGGAACTATACCCTTTGCCCTCAGCACAACGCCGAACTCCTCGCCCGAGAGCTTGGACAGCGCGTTCTCAAGCTCCTCTTTCGTGAACTTCTTGGCGCTCTCGATGCCCACGGATGTGAACACCTCGTCGGCGTCGTGGTGGTGATGATGCCCGTGCTCGTGGTCGTGGTGATGTCCGTGGCAGCATTCTTCTCCGTGCTCGTGCTCGTGATGATGATGTTCATGCTCGTCATCATGGTCGTGGTGGTGATGTTCGTGCTCATGCTCGTCGTGGTCATGGTGATGATGACAGCATTCATCCTCGTCATCATGATGATGACCGCAGACGGGGCAAACGTCCTTAAGCAGCTCCTCGGCGAACTTGTTTTCCGTCTCCATAGCCGCGAGTATCTGCTTTCCGCTGATGTCGTCCCAAGGCGTGGTTACGATAGTGGCGTGCTCGTTCAGCTCGCGTATCATCTTGACAGCCTCGGAGAGCTTCTCCTCGGAGAGCTTTTGACTGCGCGAAAGCACAATTGTTTTCGCCGTTTCCACCTGATTTTTGTAGAATTCGCCGAAATTTTTCATATACATCTTGATTTTGGAAGCGTCCGCGACCGTAGTGTAGCTGTTGAGCGCGAGCCTATCGCTGCCGACGTTCATGACCGCTTTGATAACGTCGGAGAGCTTTCCGACGCCCGACGGCTCGATGAGTATCCTGTCGGGCGCGAACTCGTCGAGCACCTTTTTCAGCGCCTCGCCGAAGTCCCCGACCAACGAGCAGCATATGCAGCCTTGGTTCATCTCCGTGACCTCAATGCCCGCGTCCTTCATAAAGCCGCCGTCAATGCCTATCTCGCCGAACTCGTTCTCGATAAGCACGAGCTTTTCTCCCTCGTAGCCCTCCTTAAGCAGCTTTTTGATGAGCGTGGTCTTGCCCGCTCCCAGAAATCCCGAAAAAACATCTATTTTTGTCATGGTTTTATCTCCTTTTCTTTGGTTTAAGCGCAATGCTCCAACTTATATTGTACCACAATCTTTCGGATTAGTCAAGATATTGTGCGAAAAAAACGGACGATAAAAACCGTCCGTTTTATTATTCGGTTATGTGCGGCTCAAGACTGATTTTTGCAAATAGCCTCATACTTTTCGGTCAGCTTTTTGAAATCCTCGAGTGTTTCGCAGTCCTGAAGGTCGTTCAGTATTTTCTGCTGCTCAAGCTGCCTTGCCAGTTTTTCGATAATTTCACCGTTGTTAGGCATACTACAACCCTCCTCGACGCCCGAAAAAACTCAAATATGCTCGTTAATGTAATTGATAAGCGCGCCTATCTGCGGCTTGGAGAACTGCGCGTCCGCGCCGACGCTCTCGCCCTTTATCCTCATCTGCTCATTTATGAGCGAGGAGAACAGGAACACGGGTATACGCGAAAGCACCGCGTCGTCCTTGATGAGCTTTGTAAGGTGATGACCGTCCATCTGCGGCATTTCGATGTCGCTGATAAGGCAGGAAACGTGCTCGAGGATATCCCCCGCGAGGTTCTTGTGTCCGCTTATGTAGTCCCAAGCGTCCTTGCCGTTGTCAAAGGAGACGATATTCTTATAGCCCGCGTCGCCGAGCGTGTTCTGGATAAGCGTGTTAAGGAACGGCGAATCCTCCGCGATAACGATATGCTTGTTCGCCTTTGTTTCGTCGGCCATGGTCGCGCCCGAAGCGTCGATAACAGCCGAACGGTTGATATCGGAAACTATCTTCTCGAAGTCGAGGATAAGGATAATCCTGTCCGAGAGCTTTGCGATGCCCGTAGCGATGTTGTTTACGCCGTCGCCCGAAATGCGCGGGGGCTTTTCGATATCCTCCCACGAAATGCGCTGAATACCCTTTACCGAGGAAACATGGAAGCCCACGTCCATCTGGTTGAAGTTGCAGATTATCAGCAAATCGTGTCCCGGGTCGTCGCTTTCCTTGTTCAGCACCTTATGCAGGTCGATAACGGAAATGACCTTATCGCGCGGCGTAAACACGCCCTCGAACTCGGGGGGCGAATCGGGAACGGGTATCATGGGCTGATAGTTCATAATTTCGTTTACCTTGGCGATATTTATGCCAAAGCTCTGCTTGCCCACCATAAACTCCAGCACCTCCAGCTCGTTGGTGCCGCTTTCAAGGAGAATATTGTTTTCCATATTAAAAAAGCTCCTTACTTATAGATTACGCATAATGACCGCTTTTATCGCACAAGCCACTATTCAACATTTATATTATACAACATTATTTCCAAAAAATCAAGGGATTTTATATATTTTTTCGTTATTTTTCAAAATATTTGTTCAAAAGCCCTTGACAAAAGCCGCCGTATATGGTAGAATAAAGAAAAGGAAAGGTGGGTTGCGCTGTGGAAATGGCTATTGCGTCTATGTCTATGCAGATGGCTATGTCGAATATGCAGGACGCTTTGTCTATCGGTATGCTCAAAAAGACCATGGAGTCGTCCGAGCAGAGCATGGAAATGCTCACCGATATGATGGCGGAAATGCCCTCGCCCGACGGCAGAGGTCAGCTTCTGAACGTTCTCGCTTGATTTCGGCAGTTTATGCTAATAAGTAAAAGACAAGATTTTTTCTTGTCTTTTTTCTTTGTAAGCGGCGGCACGCTGCGTCTGGAGGTGAAGAAATGCGCGATAACGAGCGGGATATAAGCACCGAGGAAAAAAAGCGGCACAGCTCGCGGCTGGTACCGTTCAGCTTTTATATGGGCAAAATGCCCGATTATTTCTCCGTCGTACCGCTGCACTGGCACGGCGAGTTCGAGCTTAGCGTGATACGCGGCGGCGCTATGGAATACATCTGCGGCGACGAAAAGTACGCCGTCCGCGAGGGGGATATCGTCGTGGTCGCGCCGAACGTCCTGCACGCCGTCTATCCGCGCGGCGGCGAGGCTCAGCGGTACGATACCGTGGTGTTCAGCCCCGATATGCTCGGAGCCTCCGACAACGACCGCTCCGCAGCGGAGTGCATACGCCCGATAGCGAACGGCTTCCGCGGGATACACATCACTCCCGGGCATACATATTACGACGAGCTTAAAATGACCGCCGACAATATCGTCTCCTGCGCCGTCGGGAACACGGCAAAGCTCGATATGCTGATGAAAAGCGAGCTGCTGCGGCTGTTCTGGCTGCTCGAAAACTGCGGCGACATAAGCCTGCGCATGACGAGCGAGGTCAACAAAAGCGAGGTGATACGCCCCGCGCTTGAGTATATCGCCGAAAATTACGGCGAGAGCATTACGATAGAAAAGCTCGCCGAGACCGTCCACCTCAGCAAAAGCTACTTTATGAGCCGCTTTCGGGCGGCTGCGGGCGTAAGCGCCGTCGAGTACGTCACGCAGTACCGCATACGCGCCGCCTGCTCCGCGCTGACCGAAAGCTCCAAAACGGTCTCGGAGATAAGCTTCGAGTGCGGCTTCCGCAACCTGTCGAATTTTAACAGGCAGTTCAGGCGGCTTATGGGCTGCACTCCCAACGAATACCGAAAAAAAGTATAATAGTATCGGTATTGCGTATTTTCATACAAGACACGGCGGTTTTATTGTAGTATCATATCATTGAAACGATTACAAGGGAATATTTCCCTATGAATAACGGAGGACATTTTAATGAAATTTGCAGACGGTTTTTGGCTCAACAAGCGCGGCTACGAGGTAAACTACGCGGCGCAGGCATACGAGATAACTCCCGTTGAGAACGGGCTCAACGTATACGTTCCCACGCAGTATATCCAAAACAGAGGGCAGACCCTCGGCGGACCCTGCCTCGACATCACGTTCACCTCAACGCAGAGGAACGTTATCAAGGTGTCGATAGTCCACTACAAGGGCGGTCTCGACAATATGCCCAAGTTCGAACTGAACGAGGATCAAGGCTTCAAGCCCGAGGTCGTTGAAAAGGACGACTGCTGGGAGCTTATCTCGGGCGACACCAAGCTCGTTCTCGGCAAGAACTCCTGGAGCGCGCAGTATTATTATAAGGATAAGCGCCTGACGGGCGGCGCGTGGAGAAGCGCCACTATCGTCAACGAGAGCGAGTTCCTCAAGGCAGCGCGTCTTGACGCAACGCGCGACAGCACCTTCTGGGATTATCCGCGCTACGAGAAGTCGACCTATATCCGCGACCAGCTCTCCATGAACGTCGGCGAGTATTTTTACGGCTTCGGCGAGAAGTTCACGCCGTTCGTCAAAAACGGTCAGACCGTCGAGACATGGAATTCCGACGGCGGCACCTGCTCCGACCAGTCGTACAAATGCATACCGTTCTACGTGTCGAGCGAGGGCTACGGCGTTCTCGTCAACAGCTCCGACAAGGTATCGTTCGAGGTTTGCTCCGACACCGTTTCCAAGGTGTCGTTCACGGTCGCGGGCGAGAGACTGGAATATTTTGTCATCGGCGGCGAAAACGTTGCCGAGGTTCTCCAAAACTACACCGACCTTACGGGCAAGCCCGCGCTGCCGCCCGCGTTTACGTTCGGTCTATGGCTGACGACCTCGTTCACCACCAACTACGACGAGGAGACCGTCACCTCGTTCATCGACGGCATGGCAGAGCGTGATATCCCCCTTGAGGTATTCCATTTCGACAGCTTCTGGATGAAGGAGTTCCAGTGGTGCGACCTCGAGTGGGACAAGCGGCAGTTCCCCGACCCGCCAGCAATGCTTTCGCGCCTGAAAGCAAAGGGCTTAAAGACCTGCGTATGGCTCAACCCCTATATCGGTCAGCGCTCTCCCCTGTTCGACGAGGGCGTAAAGGGCGGCTTTCTGCTGAAAAACCCCGACGGCAGCATTTTCCAGTGCGATATGTGGCAGCCCGGGCTCGCGATAGTCGATTTCACCAACCCCGCCGCCTGCGAATGGTACGCCTCCAAGCTCCGTAGGCTCTGCGAAATGGGCATTGACGCGTTCAAGACCGACTTCGGCGAGCGTATCCCGACGAACGTGAAATACTTCAACGGCGCTGACCCCATTGCAATGCACAATTACTACACCTATATATACAACAAGACCGTGTTCAACGTCCTCAAGGAATACTACGGCGAGAACAAGGCGTGCCTTTTCGCGCGTTCGGCAACGGTCGGCGGTCAGAAGTTCCCCGTGCATTGGGGCGGCGACTGCTCCGCGGAGTACACCTCGATGGCGGAGACAATCCGCGGCGGCTTATCGCTCTGCATAAGCGGCTTCGGCTATTTCAGCCACGACATCTCGGGCTTCGAGGCGACCGCGACCCCCGACATCTACAAGCGCTGGGCGGCGTTCGGGCTGCTCTCCTCGCACTCCAGACTGCACGGAAACAACTCCTACCGCGTTCCGTGGCTGTTCGACGACGAGGCTGTCGACGTTCTCCGTCACTTTACCAAGCTGAAAGGCAGGCTGATGCCCTACCTCTGGGCGCAGGCGATAAAGACCCACACAACGGGCGTTCCGATGATGAGGGCAATGGTCATCGACTACAACAACGACCCCGCGTGCCTTACGCTCGACAAGCAGTATATGTTCGGCGACAACCTCTTGGTAGCGCCCATCTGCAACGAGCGCGGCGACGGCGAGTTCTACCTCCCCGAGGGCAAATGGACGGATATTCTTAACGGCAAGGTCTACGAGGGCGGGCGCTTCTACCGCGAGAAGTACGACTACTTCGGACTTCCCTGCCTCGCCAAGCCTAATTCTATCATAGCTTACGGCGACTTCAAGCGCGGCTTCGAGTACGACTACCTCGAAAACGCCGAGTTCGTCATCTATCAGCCCGAGGAGGGCAAGGAGATCGTCTGCGACGTCTTCAACACCGACGCCGAAAAGGTGTTTACGCTCAAAGCGGTTCGCCGCGGCAATACCGTCGAGGTAACGTTCAACAAGACCGACAAGCCCTTCGCCGTAAAGCTCGCGGGCGGCGAAAGCGTCTCCGTACAGGCGGGCAGCACCTCGGTATCTCTGAGCGTTTAAGGAGTTTTTATGGATAATAAGTTATACAAAGTATCGCTCTCCCCCGCCGACTGCGCAATGGACTTGGGCGACGGCAGCGAGCGCGGCGAGTACGTTTGTCAGGACTACATTTTAAACGTCCTCGGCAGACCCCACCGCTCCATAGGGCTGATGTACACCTACTACCCCAAGGACAAGGAATGGAGCGAGAATAAGGTCTCCGTCACCTGCAAGGATATGGAAATAAATTTCCAGTGGGATTACCCCTACGACGACTATTTCCCGTATCGGCAAAAGGGACAGCCGTTCGAGCAGATGAGGGATATCCGCCGCCACGGACAGGACGTTTTCCTCACGCTCACCCTCGATTGCTCTCTCGACGACGGGGAATTGAGAAAAATCGCACGGGAGCTCAAGCCCTACGGACGGCTCCGTCTGCGCATCAATCACGAGTGCTCGGGCACGTGGTTTATGCACAATCAGCGCTATTCATACGAGGAGGTCGGCAAATTCTTCGTGCGCTTCGCGGGCATCATCAAAGAGGAAGCGCCGAACATCACCACGATATTCTGCGCGGGCATGGCTCGCAACGAGGACGGCTCCGTCGAGAAAGAAAAGGAGTTCGCCGAGGCTTACCGCATAGCCGACGAATGGAGCGCGGACGCTTATCTGGCGCTGCACTTCGCGTGGCCGTACGGCGTTGCCGAAAAGGGCGGCGAGGGTTACACCTGCGGCTGCGTCGACGACAACTTCAATCTCTTCAAAAAGACCTGCGAGCGCCTTACTTGGCTCAACAACGGCGTTCCCAAGCCCATGATAACCGCCGAGATAGACACCGACGGCGATGTTTCGGGCGCGGTGGCTCAAGGCGAGTCCGTTCGCCGCTTCTACGAGAAAATACGCGACGAAAAGGCGGACTGGTTCAAGGCGGTATCGTTCTACCAGTTCCGCGACAGGGGCAGGCTCGGTCTGGAGATCGAAGACCCGAACAACTCCCAAATCGGCATACCGCAGCCCATTATAAAGGAATACAAAAAGGTGCTGAACGACCCGTATTTTATGCCGAAAACCGATGTCGGCGGGGAGCTTTCTCTCCCCTGCAGGCTGCGCTGGGGCGGCTCCGAGGACGCCGACGGCATTGCAATAAAGATACCGTTCGAGAAGAACCCTGTGTTCTGCGAGGTCACGTTCGACGAGCCGCTTTGCCTTATGCTGGAGCTCAACGGGCGCTGGTTCTTCAAGGCTCCCGAGACAAAAACGCTCGACCTTATGCCCGCGTTTTACGAGAGCCCCTTGGACGGCGCGCGCGAGCTGAGTTTAAAGATATTCGCCACTCCCGCGGACGGCGTGAACGGCAGCGACCCGCTCAACTACTTCGCCGAGATGACGAAAATGCCCGAGCTTCGCATAAGATACGAGCCCGTCGGCGTTGTTAAATAATTCAAAAGCGCGATGTTGTTTTGCGGCAACATCGCGCTTTTTGTTATACGACCTGAAAAATGAAGAATTTCAGATAGTCCGTCTCGGGAACGTTCCACAAAATCGGGTGGTCGGGCGATTGCTGCCGCGCCTCTATCTGCCGCAGCGAAACGTCCGCGTCCGCCGCCGCGTCACGCAGCATTTGCCGAAACAGCGGCTCGGTCATAAAATGCGAGCAGGAGCACGTCGCGAGGTATCCGCCGCGCGGCAGCAGGCGCATCGCCTTGAGGTTTATCTCCTTGTAGCCGCGTATCGCGTTTTTCACGGTGCCGCTGCTCTTCGTGAACGCGGGCGGGTCGAGGATTATAAAATCATACGGGCTGTTCCCCGCCCTGTACAGCTCGGTCAGCAGGTCGAAAACGTTCGCGGCTGTGAATTGCATATTCGCGAAACCGTTCAGCTCGGCGTTTTTCCTCGTCAACGCAATGGCGTCCTCGCTTATATCCACGGCATTGACGAGCTTAGCGCCCGCCGCCGCGGCATTGAGCGCGAACGCGCCCGTATGCGTAAAGCAGTCCAGCACGGTTCTCCCGCGCGCTATCCGCCGAACAGCCCGACGATTGTACTTCTGGTCAAGGAAAAAGCCCGTTTTCTGCCCGTTAACATAGTCGACAACATACTTTATGCCGTTCTCGGTTATCTCGGCAGTGCCCGACAAGTCCGTCCGCAGACCGCCCCAGAAGCCCTTGTACTGCTCCATTCCCTCCAGCTCGCGTATTTTCACGTCGCTGCGCTCGTAAATTGCCGAAATATGCTCGCCCATTTCCGCGAGCGCCTCGACAAGAAGCTCGTACAACATATCCTTGATTTTCTCAATGCCCAGTGAGAGCACCTGCGTTACAAGAACGTCGCCGAAACGGTCAACGGTGAACCCCGGGAAGCTGTCAGCCTCGCCGAAAATCAGCCGGCAGCACTCGAAATCCTCCGCCATAACCGTTCTTCGGTAATCCAGCGCATAACGAACGCGCCGTCCCCAGAACGCCCTGTCGAACCTGTCGTTGGCATTTCGCGAAATAACGCGGACGCGTATCTTCGAGTTGTCGTTGTAAAACCCCGTGCCGAGAAAGCGGCTCTTGGCGCTGTACACGTCGACAAGACCGCCGTTTTCCGCATTGCCGTCGGTCACCTCGTCGGAATATACCCACGGGTGCCCGCCGCGCAGAGCCTTCTCGCCCTTCGGCGTGATGTAAATTTTTGGAAACGTTCTCATTCTCACTCCATAAAACAGCCCCCGGCGAACCGGGGGCTGAAATTTAATCAGCTGTTATTCGTCATCCTTCTTGCCGCGACGTTTAGCCGACAGACCGAGCGCAATCGCAGCTCCTGCCGCACCTAACGTGAGACCCGCGGTGTGGTCGACAACGCCCGTATAGGGGTTAGCCCCAAGCGGAACATCATCGTCGGGTATCTCAACACCGCCAATATCAACACCGCCGTCATCAACGGGAGCAGCACCCAAAGGCACATCGTCATCGGGAATCATCTCGAAATCCTCTATGACCAAATCATCACCGGGCACAGTCTCCGGCTCATCGGGAACGTCGGGTGTCTCCGGCTCGTCGGGAACGTCGGGTGTCTCCGGCTCATCGGGAACATCGGGAGTTTCCGGCTCGTCGGGAACATCGGGCGTTTCCGGCTCATCGGGTACATCGGGAGTTTCCGGCTCATCGGGAACGTCGGGCGTCTCAGGCTCTTCGGGAACATCTGGTGTCTCCGGTTCTTCGGGAACGTCGGGTGTATCCGGCTCATCGGGTACATCGGGAGTTTCCGGTTCGTCGGGAACATCAGGCGTTTCCGGCTCTTCGGGAACATCGGGTGTATCCGGCTCATCGGGTACATCGGGCGTCTCCGGCTCATCGGGAACATCGGGAGTCTCAGGCTCATCGGGAACGTCGGGAGTCTCCGGCTCATCGGGTACATCGGGAGTCTCCGGCTCATCTGGAACGTCGGGCGTTTCCGGCTCGTCGGGAACATCAGGCGTTTCCGGCTCTTCGGGTACATCGGGCGTCTCAGGCTCGTCGGGAACATCTGGAGTCTCCGGCTCATCGGGAACATCTGGAGTTTCCGGCTCGTCGGGTACATCGGGCGTCTCAGGCTCGTCGGGAACGTCGGGTGTTTCCGGCTCATCGGGAACGTCGGGAGTTTCCGGCTCTTCGGGTACATCGGGTGTTTCCGGCTCATCGGGAACATCGGGAGTCTCCGGCTCATCGGGCTCATCCGGCTCGTCGCCGTCATCGCCATCCTCATCAACAACAGGCGGCACTACGGGATCGGTATCATCGTCGCCGTCGTTGTCATCATCATCGCTATTATCATCACCGCTATCGGAATCGGTGTCGCCCTCAGGCTCATCGTCGTCTCCGGGAACGAACGGATCGTCGCCTTCATCGCCGTCCGTATCCTTAGCCGTCTCGTCGGGCTCGCCTCCATTATCGGACTCGTCCGAATCGCTGTCCGTATCGGTGTCGGTATCCGTATCGGACTCGGAATCACCGTCGCTGCCCACATCGGCGTCGCTGTCGGTATCGGTGTCTCCCTCGAACTCATCTCCCGTATCGGGAACATCGGGTGTCTCGGGATTTTCCTCGACATCCCCGTTTTCATCGTTCTTCTCTTCCTCGTCGTCCTTTTCTTCAACGTTATCGGCGTCGCTGTCAGCGGAGGTGACCTGATGCACCTCGTTGTTGAGCGTTACATTCTCCGCAACAATAGAGCCGCTCAAATCGCCGCCGACGGTAAACGTAGCATACGGAGCAACAAAGTTGCCCGCGTTCATATTCGTTGTAATGGTGCCCGTGTAGGAACCAAAGTTAAAGGTCACATTCGCGCCCGACTTCAGCCAATCCTCATGCGTCACCTGACCGAAATCCACAGACTCGGTATTCTCGTCCGTAACAACGTTAATGATAATCTTCACGCCGTCATTACCAACAAGCAGATCGTTAAGATTTTCGGTATCGGATGTAAGCTCATCGGCCCTTACATTTACGACCATTGTCTGACCGGACTGAACCTCGCCGCGGGCGATAGCTTCTTTAGCGTTATAAAGCGCGGAGAAGTTATCCTCCGTTATAGCAAGATCCTTGTCATCGATCAGATCCTGACCCGCACTTGCGATGCTGTCGCGGACGTCGGTGATATATGTACCGGAGCTGTCGGATCTGGTCAGCTTTACCTTGTCGGTCTTGCCGCCGCATTCGACCTCGTACAGAACGCCGCCGTGCCAGAAGCCCATCTTGTGACCGTTGTCAAGCGTATAATCGGGAGTAAAATCAAAGCCGAGAACCAACTCGTATTCGGTATCTTCGGCGATAGTCAGCTTTATAGTCGTCGTATCCGTGGGAACGCTGCCCAGATAACAGGTATAGACGCCGTTGCCGTTCGTTCCCTTCGACGCCATATTGCTGTTGAACACGTCAAGACTGCCCGTCGAGTCTGCGGCAACATTAGCCTCCGTATGGGGGCTGTTCAACGTTTTTGTAAATACGCCGTAGTTACGCACCTCGTGCAGCTCTTTTGTAAAGTTGTGAGCGGTGTGCGCATGTTCTGTCGCAACAAAAACGTTGCCGCCGACCTTCTGATACGCGGAGCCCGTACCCGTCTCCTTTTGCGTGCTGTCGGTAGTCCGATCGTCAAAATCATCTGTGGGAACCGTAGTAGCCGATGCCGCGAGAGACGCGGCGCGCGAGCTTAAAACGGTGACCGCAAAAGCGAACATAAAGGCGGTCTTGCCTTTATTCGGTTTCTTCTTCCTTTTATCGTTATTCTCTGCCATAAAAAGCCACCCCCATAGTAAATCGAAAAGGGAAACTGCACCAACGCAGAGATATGGATACAGCACCCCATGTTCTTATTGTTATTATAACACACCTTTTTCGGAATGTCAAGCGGTTTTCAAACAAAATGTAAAAAATTTTTAAAAAATTTTGTCAAAAACGGAGAAAATTTTCAACAGCTTTCAACCGATGCGCTTCTGCATCATTTCGGGATTATACGCGAAGTTTACGGCTGTCTCCGCGGTGATAACACCGTCCTTGTACATCTTAAGTATGCAGTTGTCCATGGTCTGCATCCCGGGCGCGGACTGCAGTATCGTATCTATCTGGTGCGTTTTCTCGTCGCGGATAAGCGTGCGTATGGCGCTGTTCATCGTCATTATCTCAAACGCGGGGACCAGCCGTCCGTCCGCCGTCGGCAGCAGCTGCTGCGAAACGACCGCGCTCAGCACCATTGAAAGCTGTATGCGTATCTGGTGCTGCTGATTTATCGGAAAAACGTCGATAATTCTGTCAATGGTGTTCGCCGCGCCGAGCGTATGCAGCGTCGACAGCACCAGCTGCCCCGTTTCCGCCGCCGTCATCGCGACGCTGATAGTCTCGTAGTCGCGCATCTCGCCGAGCAGAATAACGTCGGGCGACTGCCGCAGCGCGGCTCGAAGCGCGTCGATGTAGCTCTCCGTGTCGATGTTTATCTCGCGCTGGCTGATAATGCATTTCCCGTGCTTGTGCAGGAACTCGATAGGGTCCTCTATTGTAATTATATGCCCCGAGCGCTCATTGTTGATTTTGTCGATAATGCACGAAAGCGTGGTCGATTTTCCTATGCCCGCGGGACCCGTAACGAGCACTATGCCGCTCTTCCCCTTCGAGAGCTTCATTACCGCCTCGGGAATGCCCAGCGTCTCCGCGTCGGGCAGCACGAACGGCACGTATCTCAGCACCGCCGCAAAAGAGCCGCGCTGCTTGTAGATATTCGCCCTGAAGCGTCCCATTCCCTTTACCGAAACGGAAAAATCCATTTCCTTGTCGGGCATTTCGTCCTCGGCAAAGCCGAAGTCCGCCATTTTGTAGATGTCGTGCACCAGCCGCCTTGTCTCCGCGGGCGGCATGGGCTCGTCGTTTATCCTGTACACCCTCCCGTTCGCCTTGTAGCTCACCGCCGCGCCCGAGATTATAAATATGTCCGAGGCGGAGTTGTCCACCGCCGTCTGCAGAATTTCAAGCAATTCCATTTTTTACCTCCTAAAAGCTGCCGTCCCAGACCCCGAGATGCTCGTCCGAGGCGTCCGCGGAAATCGTTCTGCTCTGCCAGCGCGTTATTTCATACCCGCCGCTCGTGAAGCTCACCTCCGCGGCAAGCTCCTGCCTGTCGTTTATCTTCTCCGTCCAGACCGCCGCAAAGCCGCCGCCTATGCGTTTCAGCGTTATCCCGCCGAAAAGCTCCGCGCCGAAGTCCGCCGTTCCCGACGACTTAGCCTCGTCCAGCAGATATTCAAACTCGTCCTCGAAGAAGCCCGTCTCCGCCGCGTCCTTCGCCAGCCCGTCCAGCAGCGCCAGCTTCAGCTTCGCGGCGCTGTCGGCGGCATAGTATTCTTTCAGGAACTCCCCGCTGCGCTCGTTGAAGCCGCCGCTCGAGCTCGCCGCGCTGAAGCTCAGCACAGCGAATATCGTCAAACAAATGACCGCGAAGATTATCATTACCGAAACATACCCCACGCCGAGCCCCGCGCCGTTTATACCGTTCCTTTTATTCAACACGCTCACCCCCGTCATGAGTATACGCCGAGCAAGTCAGCGAAAAAATCTCCCCGTCATCTTCGGCAAACGTCATCGTAAGCTCCTTCAGCTCGCCCGCGCCCGTACGGATACGCTCTTCGGCAGTCCGCACCGTTACGCTGCCGCCCTCGATGTAAAAGCAGTCCGCGCCGCTTTCCGCTCGGTATCCGTCCGCGCCCAGCACCAGCCGCGCCGCGCTTTCTATATCCCCGCTCTGCGAATAAGCCTCCGCGAGGGACTGCGCCGTGAGCATCACCCGCTCCAGCCGCGCGCTCCGCTGCGACCTGAGCTCCGCGGACGCGAACACCTTAACGATGACCGCCCCCGAAATGCTGAAAAACAGCAGCGCTATGATTATCTCGGCAAAAAACAGGTTTATAGGCCGCCTTTTGCCGCCGCCGAATGTCTTCAGTGCGCTCACCCCTTTCTTATAAACGCCGAGCTCTCGCCGTCCTCAAACGAGACGGTTATTTTGTAAAGCTCCCCCTGCTCGGCTATCGTCATTCCGTTCAGCTCAAAAATTCTGTCGCCGCCCGAAAGCCCGACGTCCCCGTCGGACATAACGGTCTTTTCATACAAGCCGCCGCCGTTGAAATAAATAACGTCCGAAATGCCGTCCGTTTTCAGTACGATGCCGCTCCCCTGCCCGACTATCTCCGCGCTGTCGCAGCTTTTCAGCTTGTTGGAGACGTACCGCAGCGACGCGGACGAGCCGAACGTCCTGTCGAAATTCGAGCTTATGCGGCTGTAGGTTCCCGCCGCCACGGCTATCATCATCAGCAAACACCCTGCGAACATCAGAAACAGCAGCATGCTGCCTATCGTGCCCACGGTGTCGCTGAGCGTTTTGTCGCGATATTTCTTCATTGCGCGGTCTTCCTTTCCAGAACGCTTACGGTCGGACGCACGTTGTCCGCAAAGCGGTCGTAATACACTATGTACTTGTCTCCGTCGTATATCAGCCCGTAGTTTTCGGCAAGGTACTCCACGCTTTCGGGATACGCCCCCTCGATAGCGTAGCACATCGTAACGCCGTTCTCTATGGTGGACTTCACCGCCGCGAGCTCCCTCTCCCCCGCCGAGCTGTCCGCGTTGCCGACGGCAATGATAAACCACACCAGCATCGCGGAAAAGACCGCTGTCGGGATAAGATACGCAAGCGCCCTGCGTATGTCAAATCGTTTCATAAGCCTCCCCCAGTCAGCCGAGCACGGACATAATGTTCATAAGCGGTATCATTACCGTCATCAAAATCGCGCCTATTACCGTCGTCAGCACGATAACGATAGCCGGCTCTATAAACGCCACTATCCCCGAGGCAGCGTCCATCGCCGCGTCGCCGCAGCGTTCCGCGAGCTTTTTCCAAGCCTTGTCGAACGAGCCCGAATTGTACGCTATCTTCAGCGAGCGCGCATGCACCGCCGGGAAAATGTCCGCCGACGAGATAACGTCCGCGAAGTACTCCCCAGCCAGCACCTTTTCGCGGCAGTCCAGCAGCTTTTTCGCCAGCGCCTTGTCGTCGATAAGCGCCGCCGCGTTCTCCAGAGCCTCGTCGGGAGCGATGCCCGACGACACCATCATGCTTATGGCGTCGGATATTTTGGAGAGCGAGAATTTTCTCGACATTCTCCTTGTCGGCGGAAACACGGCGACAAAGTTCGCCAGCGCGCTCTTTACCGAGGGTATCCTCGACAGCAGCGCCACCGCCGCCGAGATAACGATTATCGCCAGCAGCACGATAAGCAGCGCCGTTCCCACGCCGTAAGCCAGCTCTACGGTATTCTGCACCGTGTCCGAAACCGAGCTGTCGAACTGCGAGAAGATCTCGCCGAACATCGGGATTACCAGCACTATCAGCACCACGATGACCGCCGTCATCATCACCAGCAGCATAAGCGGATGCAGCACCGCCGAGCGCACAGTGCGGTTAAGCTCCGCGCGGTCCTCGTAATATTCGGCAAGCCCCGTCAGAACGTTCTCCAGCCGCCCCGTCATCTCGCCTATCTTCACCATTTTCACGGCGTAATCGGGAAAAACGCCGCTGCTCTTCATAGCCTGCGCCAGCGTCTCGTTGTTGTTCAGGTCGTCCAGCAGCGAATCGCAGACCGCCCTTATCCTTTTGTCGTCCAGGTCCTCGCAAAGTATATCAAGCCCGTCTCCGAGCTGCATTCCCGCGTTGAGCATAAGCGCGAGCTGCTCGCAGAAATACGAGGTCTCATCGGGGTTCAGTTTATGTATCATAAGCATCTTCACTTTCTTTTATTTAACGATAATACAAAGCGGAATAATTCGCTCCGTTTGAAATATAGTCCGCTATCTGTTGCTTGTTTGACGAGCTCGAGTAAAACGTCGCGTCGACGAGATTATAGCCCGCGTTCTTCAGCAGCAGCTCGGGAGTTATCCAGCCCGTTTCCTCGGTATAGACCTCGTTCCACGCGTGGTAAATATCGGGGGCGGCGTTGCCGATGACCAGCCTCGTCGGTATCGACTGCGAGCGCAGCATCGCCGCGATAAGCGAGGCGTAGTCAAAGCAGATGCCCGTCCGCCTCGACAGCGTCCTGTCGGGGTCGGGGATATATCCCGACTTCACCGTCGCCGCAAGGTCGTAGTCGTAGGAAACGTTCTCCGACACCCACGTAAACACGGCGGCTATCTTTTCAATGGTCGAGGTCTTTCCCGCGCAAAGCTCCGCGCTCTTGTACACAACGTCCGAGCCTTGACCGAAATTGACGTATCTGTTCGCGTAAAGGAACGGAGACAGCGCGCTGTCAAGCTGCACGTCGAAGCTCCCCTGCGCCACCTCGCCGTAGCGCGTCGAGTTCGGCAGCTGCTCGAACATCGTCACGGTATACGTGCCGCTTCCGTACTCCAGCGGATAATATTCCGTAGAGCCGTTCGGGTCGAGGTCGTGATTGTATTCTCCCCCGTTCGCGGAAATGCGCAGCTTCAGCTTCGAGCTGCTCCCCGTATATCTCGCGGAGATATACCCCTGCGAGGCGTTTGAGTAGTCGACAGCGCCGTTTGCGCCCGTAATGAGCTGCGTTCCCGGAGAGGTCGGCGACTTTACGTCGGGGATTATTATCTCCGGCGGCGGGTCGGGCTCGGCAGCGCTGCTCGATGATGACTGCTCCGAGCTTGAAACGGGCGGCTCCTCCGACGAACTCGCCGTGCTCGTCTCTTCGCTCGAAGAGCTGCTCTCCTCCGATGTCTCCGAAATCGGCTCGGAGCTCTCGGGCGGATCGCTCTCGAAGCTCTCGGCGTCGCCCGAATTATCCGAAGTGAGCGGCGGCTCCGACGTCTCGGGAGCGTGAGTATTATCCTCCGTTGAGACCTGCGAGACCTGCGAGGTCTCCGAGCTCTCCGAGGTGTCGGGCGGCGGCTCCGATGAAAAAACGGAGCTGTCCGAGGGCGGCGGATCGCCGCTGCTGCTGCTTGTCTGCGGCTGACAGCCGCAAAGTGCTGCCGCCAAAGCCAGCGCCGCCGCAAGCAGCCTTAGTTTATCCGGAACTTTTCCGGATTGTTTGAAGTTCATATGATTATCCTTTCGGGAAAAGCCTACATCTTATCGCGGTTCAGCTTAAGCGTCCTCAGCAGCAGATAGTTGTCGTCCGCCGCGTTGAAGATCTTCTTGTCCGTCCCCCTCAGTATCTCCGAGATATACTCGGCAGCCTGACGGTAAAATTCCTCCTCATAGTGAACGATATGCGCTCCTCCGAGCGGAAATCTGTCCGAGGAATAAAAATGCTTGGAAATATCTATCACATAGCAGCCCGTAACGCTCGCAAAGCGCTCCTCGCAGAGCGAGATGAACTTCTTCTTTATCTCCAGCATCCCGTCGTCCTTGAGGTCGTCAAGGTAATAGTCGGTGGTGATATACTTGCTCTTGGGCTCCGTCTTTATGAGAATGACATTGTCTCCGTACATCTCGGAAATATCGTTCGCGAAGTTCGTTATATTCTCAAAGCAGTACTTCATATCCCGCTTGTTGAACAGATAGCAGTCCGAGCATTCGTTTTTTATGCCGTTGTAGAAGTCGGTTCGGCAGATGAAATCGTCCGTCTCGAACAGCCCGCCCTTGTACTCGACCATGGTGCATATCAGGTCGTAGAAATCGACCGTTATCCAGCGCGCCTCCGATTCGTTCAGCACGTCAAAGCCGTTTCTGTCGAACGCGTCGCGCATCGTTCTCTTGCGCCAGAGGTTCCCGCAGAACGCCTCCGCTCCCTCCGGGAACTCGATGGCTATCGGCTCCTCGTACGCGAGTATCTGCGCCTGCTTGAAGATATACCTGCCGACGAACGCGTCCTTGCAGCGGTTTATAGCCTCCCTCGAAACGCAGCTCCCCCATATGTCTATCGTCATATCGTTCAGCGAGGAGATATAGCGCTTCATCTGAGCCTTTCCGCGCAGCAGAAACACTATCTCGGCGCTGCTCTGATTTACCGCCGCGCCCGTCTCCTTGGACAGCAGCCTTACCATTTTCTTCAGAATATTGTAATTCCCGTTAAACGCGGGAGCGAAGAAATCATACGGCTTGTCGATATTCCCCTTGTCAAGCGCGTTTATTATCTCCGCGGCGCGTATCATCTCCTCCGCGCCCGAGTCGCCCGTAAAGAAATCCTTTACCGAGGTCAGCTCCGTTCTGCCCGCCTTTTTCAGCCTTATAATGCGGCTGCTGTTCCGCGCGGCAAATTCCTTCGAGGTCTGCGCGATAATTATATCTGCGGCGTTGGTCATATCGAGCAGCCAGCTCTGATAAGCCCTCGCGGTCATATTGTCGTAATATTTCATAACGCGCCCGAACCAAATCTCCGTATCGGGCACGCTTATGCAGCTCCTGCCCTTTTTGGACGCTATCTCCCTTGCGGCGCGGAAGGCGTCGATATAGTAATCGTTCTCGAACGTAACGTCCTTTGTTATCAGCGTAAAGTATTTGTCCGAAAGGTCGACGACGCACGGATTGACGATGCTTATAAAATAGTCCTCCATAGCGCGGACGAGCTTGTTTTGTCTCTCGGGCGGCGCGGATATCCTCAGCTCCGTGTCCTTCGCCTTTTTCCCGTTGATATTAAAGCGGAACAGCATTATCCTGTCGTGCGGCACAGCCCCCAGCAGCCTCTCCGCGAACCGCTTTACGAGCGGCTTCCAGATGCTCTCTCCGAACGGCGGGCGCACGCGAACCAGCTCCTCCCTGTGCTCCTTGAAGAAGTCCGAGTTCCTGAAACGCCTGATGTTCGTAAAATAGCGCGGCTCGTCGGAGAGCGGATCTCCGAGCCGATGTATCGAGACCGCCGCCGCTGTGTAAAAATCCACGGCAACATAGTCGGGCGCGGTTTTCCCGATATAGCCCGCAATATCCTTGCTTATCTCGAGAGCCAGCCTCTTGTCGTCGCCCTCGGGCGGCTCAAAGCCGCTTTCCGAGCCGAGCGCGAGCTGCGAAAGGTACATCGGCGTATTGTCCGTGCGGAAGCCCCTGCCCGCCTTGAAAATATCGCCCAGCACCGCGGAGCCCATAAGCGCCACAAGCGGTCTGTACTCAAAATGGTTGATCGACTTCCCGAGCGCCGCCTTGGTACGGTAATACGAATTTAAACACTCGTCGCTGTGCGGCGGGAACGCCCTAACGACCGCAACGCCGCTCTCGCTGTTCTCGCAATAGCACGGTATATACGAAACGCCCGCCTTGACCTTTCCGTCGATTTTTGTCAGCTCCACGCGCAGCAGAGCGCTGTCGCGGTTCTCGCGCAGCTCCGACATCGACGTCACGAAGTTCCCGAGCGAATACGCGCACGGAACGACCCGCCCGTCGGCAGTCTTGATATATTGAAACTGCTGAACGACATGGGGATGAGAACCGACTATCAAGCTCGCGCCCGCCCCCGCCATAAATTTCGCCTCGTCGAGCTGCGCCTTTCTGATTTTAAGCGCGTTCATGCCGCCCCAATGCTGATACGCTATGATATATTCCGCGCCCATTCCCGCGGCTCTGTTGACGAGCTCGACGAAATATTCGCGGTCGTATTTCCCTATAATGTTCAAAAAAGAAAGCTCGTCCTCGGAAACGTCGCTCTCCAGCCCGTTCGACACCATACAGCAGGCGATAATGCCCACTCTTATGCCCTTTACGTCGACTATCACGGGATTGTCCCCCAGCGCGCCGATGTTCGCCATGCCGTTCTTTTTTATTTCGGCAGCGGTCGCCTCCAGCCCCTCTCTCCCCGTATCGCAGTTGTGGTTGTTCGCGGTAACGAGCCCGTCGAAGCCCGCGTTCGCGACAGCCGAAATGAACGTCGACGGAGAGTTGCAGTTCGGAGAGCCGTGCGCAAGGCGCAGCTGCTCGTGCTCGAACGGCGCCCCGTCAAAGCACGAGGTCTCCAGCACGCCCACACTGTAATCCGCGCCCGAAAGGAGCTCTCTCACAGCGCCGAACGTGTCGTTGAAGTCGTAGGACAGCTTTTCGGCAGCCCTCTGATGCCCGACGGCGCACATAATGTCCCCCGCCAGCAAAATCACGGCTCGGTTCTCCGAAAAGCCCAGCGAGCGCTCCACGGCGACCTTCGTGCGGAACGTCTGCCCGTCGGCGGCGGTCATCTTTATATACGCCGTCCCGGCGGCGTTTGCCGTCACCTGCCCCGAGGCGTTCACGGAGGCAATGTCGCTGTTTTCGGATTGATAGCTCACGCGCGGCGTTTCTCCGCGGCGCTCGCATATAAGCTGAGCCTTTTCGCCCTTTTTCAGACACAGCACGGACTGCGCCTTAAGCCTCTCGCTGAACGGCACGAACGGTGCTTTCTCCGTCATGCCGCCCTTTTCCTCGAGATTTCCGTTATATCTCACAGCGCATACCCGTACCAGATATTCCCTGCCGTTCTCAAAGCCCAGAACGGTCTTTCGCGGCTCCTGCGCATAGCGCGTTTTTATGCACTTATCGGGCTCTTCGGCAATATAGTAGAACAGCCTGTAGCCGTCCGCCCCCTCGACAGCGTCCCACTCCGCAAGCACGGAGCCGTCCCTCGGCGTAACTCTGAAATTCTCGGGAACGCTAAGAATATTAGGCATAAAAAACTATCTCCTTTCGGCGTTATTCCGCCTTTTCCTCCCGAAGCGCGTCAAGCTTTTCGTAATTGCGGTAAAGCGAATAATAGGCGCTGCAAAAATGCTGCACGTCGTCAATGCGCGTTCTGTAATCATCGTGCCTTATAAAGAACGCCCCCAGCATCTCGGACGGTCTCGTAAAGTACATAACGTACTCGGGATAGCCGTACCCGTTCAGCATATATTCCGCGCGGTGAAAAATCGTTTTCGCCAGCTCTTTTTCGTCTATCTCCTTTGCGTAAGCGCACTTCAGCCCGCGCTCCTTTATGCGCGAGTAAGTCTCAAACGCCACGCACAGCAGTTCCAGATAGGTATGATAGGTGGTGGGCTGTCTGTAAATTTTTTCCATATTGACATTTACGTTCTTCAGCGCGAATTTCAGGTACTTCTCCTTGGGAAGATGCTTTATAAGCTCGTTCATCGCATACGCGACCCAGTGGTCGGTATACTGCGTATAGTCCTCCTTGATGAACCTGTCCGCGGCTGCCGCTGCCGTCTCCAGAAAGCGCCGCTTGGTGGTCAGCCCGTACAGCCTGCACAGCGCGAAAACCGTCTCCCCGTCGTAGTAGACCGTCCTGAACTTGTCTCGCGGCGCCAGCGACGGATATTTCAGCACGTGGAAAAAGCTCCCGTCGCGCTCGTCAAACAGCTCCAGAATACCGTTCCCGAGCTCGACAGCCGTCCTCCTGTACTTGTCCGTGCCCGTTAAATTCATATATTCGGTAAGGACAATGATCGCCACGGCGTTTCCGCCTATCTTGACCTCGTCGTGCGTCTTGTCGACAAGATATGTGACGTTCTCCTTTCCCTCTCTTTGCGGGTACTTGTAAACGGTATTGCTTATCATATACCCGACAGCGCTCTCTGCTTGGCAGAGCAGGAATTTGTCGCCTGTCAGCCGATAAGCGCACAGCAGGCTCCAGATAGAGGTCGCGTGCCGCAGCATGTTATACCCCGGGATGACCTTCCCGAGCGCGGGATAAACGCCGTAGTCGAATTTCCCGTCCAGCCCCGCCTGCATGGAAAGATACTCCGCCGAGGTCGAAACGACCCTCAGCGCCGTTTCCTTGTCAAAGCGCTTTATAATACGCCGTCCGCAGTCGTTCCCCTCGGAGTACAGGTCATAGACCTCGCTCTTCTCGTCGCAGAACGCGCTTCTGCAGTCGAACAGAATAACGTTCTCGGGCAGCCGCGCAAGCGTTTTCAGCTCGCAGTTCGCAAGGTATCTGTTCAGCTTTGCGAGCTCGATGGTCTTTTTCCTGTACGATATCAGCGAGAACATGTTGAGCTCCGCTTCGATAAACGCCGTATCGAGGCTCTCGTCAAACGCTATCCCCCGCCTGAAAAAGAACCGATACCCCCCCGAGAGCCGCTTGATAACGTCCTCGAGCGGCGCGCGTTCGCCCTTTACGGTAACGTCGCCCTTCACCCACATCGGGCTGAGCTCCTCGGCGCCGATAAACTCCTCTGCGGCAGCTCTCGCCTTATCCCAGGCCTCGCGCACGGAAGCTCCCGAGGCTCTGAAAACGTAAGCCTGCTGATGAATATCGCTCACCGAAATAAACGCGGCGAACCGCCCGCAAAGCGCGGAAAACTCCCCGTGATCCGCTCCGTTAAGCCTCTCAAACAGCAGCTCCGCCTTTTTGTTGAATGTGTCGGTATATGCGCTCATAGTTACCTCCCGCCGTTATTTACTCCGCTCCTCTGAAATACAGCCCGCGCGTTAATTTTCCTTCGGGTTTTCCGCCCCTTTTATACATATCGTAAACGGGCTTGATGTCGTCCTCCACGGTAAATTTCAGCACCACAAAGTCAAATTTTTCCAGAACGCTCCGCTTGTCGCTCAAAATCAGCACATCGGGATTTAAGATCTCCGTGCAGTTCCCGCCGCACAGCACGGGCAGCTCGTTTCCCTGCCTGTCGGTTATGCGCTTTCGGCAGCTCTCGCCCTCTCCGAACGGCGTTTTCCGACCGCACGGCTTCCCGTCCGCTATCGGACAGCGCCTTGTCAGCATAAGCGGCAGCCTCCCGTAGCCTACTATTCCCGTAGGTCTCGGGGAATTTATCTCGGCAAGAGCCGCCGCAGTGCCCTCGAACGACAGCGTAATGTCCCAAAAACCGAAGTCCGAGCAAGCCCGCGCCGCAAGCGAGTTCAGCACGTTCATACGATAGCCCCCGAGGATATTGTATTCGCACTTTTTCAGCAGCTCCGCGTGCCCGAGCGTGTGCGCCAAGCCCTTGTTGAAGCCCATTTCGCGCAGCTCCCGCAGCCTCGCCTCCGTCTCCTCCTCGCAGTCCGAAAGGATAAGCGGCGGTATCACGGCGATTTTCCGCTTGTCGGGAGTGCTTTCGTCAAGCAAGCCCATAGGCGCGTAAATCAAGTCGAAATCCAGCTCCAGCGCCTGTTTAAGCTGTTCGGCGGTATGCACCTCCGCGCGGTAGCGAACGCCGCTTTCGGCACGCGGCGCGGCTTTCCTCGGCAGAAAGTCGCTCAAATTCCTCTCGGACGGCTTATAATCGTGCGTAAGGCGCTGCAATAAAAACTTCTCGCACGCCTCGACAATATCGCGCCGCAGCCCGTTCAAAGCCGCCGCCGACACGAACAATCCGTCCTCGACCTCGGCAGTCATCTCTCCCGCATAAAACTGTGTGCCGCCCAACTTGCTCATACGCTCGCAAACAGCTTCCGATGTGAGCGGAGCGCCCTTAGCCTCCTCGGGAACGATCTCGCTGCGCCCGAACAGCGTCGAAGCGCCGTCCTCGGCAGCATACGAGCCGCCGAACGTTATCGGCTCGCCGCGCTTTACGGTCAAGTGTATGCTCAGCTTAGTGCGCGGATATTCTGCTTTGTACAGCTCTTTTATGCCCTTCAGCGCGTTCGCGGAGTTCTCCACGTCCTCCCTGCCGCGAACGCCTTGCATACCGCTCATGGTGCCGTCGAAATAGCTCTCGGTCAAGCCCCCGCGCGAAAAAATATCCGCAAGGCGCTCCGCGTCGTATTCCACGCCGTCAAGCGCTTTTCGGCAGGCGTCCGCCGCGCACGCGACATACTCCGGGCGCTTCATTCTGCCCTCTATCTTGAAAGAAGAGATAAACGGCAGCTCGCGCAAATGCCCGACTATCGACCCGTCCTTCAGCGAGAGCACGTTATGCTGCCCGTCGACCGAAAAATCCAATCGGCAGGGCTGCGCGCAAAGTCCGCGGTTGCCGCTTCGGCAGCCGAAAACGCTGCTCATATAGCACTGCCCGCTCACGGAAACGCAAAGCGCCCCGTGCACGAAAATCTCAAGCTCCGCGTCGGTGTTCTCGGCTATCCCGGCGATCTCCTCTTTCGACAGCTCCCTGCCGAGAACCACGCGCGAAAACCCCAGCCTTTCGGCAGCCCTAACGCCGCTCACGCTGTTCAGCGTCATCTGCGTGGAGGCATGTCTCGGCAGCTCGGGGCATATCCTTTCGGCAAGCGCCGCCGCTCCCAAATCCTGTAAAATAAGCCCGTCAACGCCGCATTCCGCCGCCGTTTTAATGCACTCGCAAAGCTCGGGGAGCTCGCTGTCGTACACTAAAGTATTGAGCGTGACATACAGCTTAACGCCGCGCCTGTGGCACTCGCAGACCGCCGTTTTCAGCTCCTCGTCGGAAAAATTCTCGGCATTGCCGCGCGCCGAAAAGCGCTTCATTCCGACATACACCGCGTCCGCACCCGCGTTCAGCGCCGCCGCAAGGCTTTCATATCCCCCGCACGGCGCTAATATCTCGCTCATAAATCCAACTCCCGTCGAAATTTTCCTCGGCACTCCTCCGCGCCGAAAGCCGCATTGCTACAACATACCGCAAGGCTCCCACACCCCCACGCGAAGCCAATCCTCCGCTCATAGAGTCAGCTGCCCGTCCTCGAGAATTTCCCTCGGCACTCCTCCGCGCCGAAAGCCGCATTACCGCCGCAAAGCTCTCACACCCCCACACGAAGCCAAACCTCTGCTCATAAAGTCAGCTGTCCGTCCTCGAAAATTTCCCTCGGCACTCCTCCGCACCGAAAGCCGCATTACCGCCGCAAAGCTCTTACACCCCACGCGAAGCCACCCCGCCGCTCATAAAGTCAGCTGCCCGTCCTCGAAAATTTTCCTCGGCACTCCTCCGCGCCGAAAACCGCATTGCCGCAGCACACCGCAAAGTTCTCATATCCCCCACGCGAAGCCAAACCTCCGCTCATAAAGTCAGCTGCCTGTCCTCGAAAATTTCCCTCGGCACTCCTCCGCGCCGAAAACCGCATTGCCGCAGCACACCGCAAAGTTCTCATATCCCCCACGCGAAGCCAAACCTCCGCTCATAAAGTCAGCTGCCTGTCCTCGAAAATTTCCCTCGGCACTCCTCCGCGCCGAAAACCGCATTGCCGCAGCACGCCGCAAAGCTCTCACACCCCCACACGAAGCCACCCCTCCGCTCATAGAGTCAGCTGCCCGTCCTCAAGAATTTCCTTTATCTGCTTGTCAAGTGAAGCGTTGGTTTTCTTAAGCTCCTTGTTGTCCTTAACCAACTCGGCGTTCCGGAGGGTCAGCTCTTCAAGCTGCCGCCGCAAAGCTCTCACACCCCTACGCGAAGCCAAACCTCTGCTCATAAAGTCAACTGTCCGTCCTCGAGAATTTCCTTTATCTGCTTGTCAAGCGAAGCGTTGGTTTTCTTAAGCTCCTTGTTGTCCTTGACCAACTCGGCGTTTTGGATGTTCAACTCTTCGAGCTGCGTTTTCATCTCGTCAAGCTGCTGCCGCAGCTCCTCGCAGCCGCCCTCGGCTTGCTTCAGCGCGTTGTTCTCGCTCTCCATCTGGGAATATTTCACTTTGAGCTCCTCGCCCTCGCTGTCAAGCTCGTCATACGCCTCGGTGAGCTCCTCATAGTCCTTCGCGAGCTTCTCCATTTCATCGGTGACCTTCTTGAGCTCCGCCCGCAGCCTGTCCTCGGTATCGCTCGTCTGCTGCTTGGATTCGCTGAGCTGCCCTATCTGCGTTTTATATTCGGAAATGTTCTTGTTAAGATGCTCGTTTACGGCTTTCAGCGTATTTCGCTCCTTCTCGGCGTCCTCCGCGCGCTTCTGCTCTCGGCGGTAAGCCTCCTCAAAGTTCTCCGCCTTGGACAGCTTCTCCGAGAGCCGCTTGTTTTCCTCACCTATATTGACCGCCTTAGCCTGCTCCTTTTCAAGCTCGGCAATGCGCTTATCGCGCTCGGCGACGAGCTTTTTCTGCGCGTCGAGCTTTTCGTTATGCGCCTTAGCCGCCTCGGACAGCTGCGAATTTTTCTTTGCGAGCTCCTCGGAGCTCTTTTTCGCGCTCTCAAGCTCCTTTTTCAGCGCCGCGCACTCGCCCGCCTTTGCGTTGGCGTCCTTGAGCGTCTCGGCAAGCTGCTCGTTCTTCCCCTCCAGCTCCGAAAAGCGCTTCGAGAGCTTTTCCAGGTCGTCCTTAGCCTTTCTCAGCGACAGATTTTCCTCCTTGAGCGTCTTGTTCTCGGCGCGCGCGGATTCCGCAGCCGCCTCGCCGATCTTCAGCCTGTCGACCTCGGAAGAGAGCGCCCTCACCTGCGCCTTAAGCTCGGCTATCTCGTTCGTGCAGTCCAGCGCGGCGAAAACGGCGGCGTCGTCCTTTCCCCAATCCGGACCGCTCTGGCAGTATTCGGTAATACGCCGTTCCACGTCCCGGGCCGCCTCCGTAAGCAGCTCCGAATTATCCGTAACAAGCCTGTAATTTTTTCCGCAAACGGTAATGGTTATCTTCTCGTTAAGCATCAGAGAACATTCCTTTCAATTTTTTAAGCGGATATACTCCCACATAATATATTATACAACAAATTGATATTCTTTTCAAGAGGTTTGTGAAAAATTAACAAAATTTTGTCAATGCGGTCTTTGCCGAAGCAACTCGGGATTTACGGCAGCGTATCCCCCCAATGACTCCACCCTTTGGAAACCCAAGCGAGCGTCGACAGGGCATCTAAGTCCGCATTTTGAGCAGTGCGGCAAACCACGTTGATTGCACCTTTAACGTTGAAAAAAACCTTTCGGTTCTCGTCAACCGAAAAATGCGGAAAAGGGGGAGAGGGAGAGGGGAAGAAGATCGGAAGAGGAAACCCGTAGGGAGAGGGGGGAACTCCGCATTTTTGTCGGATTTTGTTGTTCCCCCCTCTCCCGAAGGGTGTCCTCTTGCACGAGGTCTGCACTTCGGGAAGTGCCGCTTAATCCGACCAAGAAATTCACCCAACGAAAAACAGTATATCACCCCCAAGCCTGCAAAAAACTGCAAACTTTTCAACCCTCGAATTAGTTAGCACAACAAATTCCAGATTTTAACATAAAATTACATAATTTCCAAATATTCCCACCCCAAAACCGCAAAAATCTGCATTTAACTGCAAATCGGCTGCAAATCCCTGCACGCCAACTGCAAAACACTGCAAGAAAAGGGACAACTCCACCCCGATTTGTCCCTTTTCAAAAAATTTTTGCAATTTCCCAGTCAAAAACTTGCAAAAAATGCCCTCCCCAAAAATGCGGGAGGGCGTTTTTCACTTCGCCATTATCTCACAAACCCTGTTCGAGAACTCCACGGGGTTCTCGATGGGCATCCCCTCGATAAGCAGCGCCTGCGAATACAGCAGCTCCGCGTACTCGCCCGCAGTCTCCTTATCGCTTTCGTAGAGCGCCTTCAGCTTCCCGAAGATAGCGTGGCTCGGGTTTATCTCGAGTATCTTTTCGGCTTTCGCGCCCTCGCCGTTCGGCATAGCGGAGAGCACTTTCTCCATTTCCACGGAAAGCGCCCCCTCGCTCGTAATACAAACGGGGTGGTTCTTGAGCCGCTGAGAGAGCTTAACGGCTTTCACCTTGCCGCTGAGCTTCTCGCTCAGGAACTCGAACAGCGCCTTGTTGTCCTCCTGCTCCTTCTTGATCTCCTCTTTCTCCTCCTCGGTCTCCAGCCCGAGGTCGTCCGCGGAAACGGACTTGTACTCTTTTCCGTCGAGGTCGTGCATCATCTGCAGGCAGAATTCGTCCACATGGTCGGTCAGGTAGAGTATCTCAAAGCCCTTGTCGCGGACAAGCTCGGTCTGCGGCAGGCTCTCAATGCGGGAAACGGAAGAGCCGCTCGCAAAGTAGATGAACTTCTGCTCCTCCTTCATGCGCGAAACGTACTCCTCAAGCGTCGTCACGCCGCCGTTCGAGGTCTTGAACATCAGCAAATCTTGGAGCTCCGCCTTGTTCATGCCATAGCTCTCGTAAATGCCGTACTTTATCTGCGTGGCGAACGCCTCGAAGAACTTCTCATACTTTTCGCGGTCGTTCTTTTGCAGCTTCTTCAGCTCGTTTTTAATGGATTTTTCAATGGATTTCGCGATGATTTTGAGCTGTCTGTCGTGCTGGAGCATCTCGCGCGAGATGTTCAGCGACAGGTCCTCGCTGTCTACCAAGCCGCGCACAAAGCTGAAATAGTCGGGCAGCAGGTCGGCGCACTTCTCCATTATCATAACGCCGCTCGAATAGAGCTGCAAGCCCTTTTCAAAGCTCTTGGAGTAGTAGTCGTAGGGCGCTTTTTCGGGGATATACAGCAGCGCGGAATAGGTCGCCGTGCCCTCGGTCTTGGAGTGGATATGCAGCAGCGGGTCTGTGTAGTCGTAGAACTTGTCCTTGTAGAATTGATTGTAGTCCTCGTCCTTGAGCTCCGACTTGGCTTTCTTCCATATGGGTATCTGCGAGTTGAGCGTCTCGGTAACTATCTCCTTGTCGTACTCGGGCTCCTTGCCGTCAACGCCCGTGCCCTCGCGGAGCTTTTCGTGCTCCGCGTCCATTTTAATGGGGTAGCGGATATAGTCGGAGTACTTCTTGACGAGCTCCCTTATTTTATAAGGTGTAAGGAACTCGTCGTAGCTTTCGTCCTCGGTGTTGTCCTTTATTTCAAGCGTGATGACCGTTCCGTGACCGTCCTTTTCGGCTTCGGATACCGTGTAGCCGTCCACGCCCTCGCTCTCCCACATAAACGCGCTGTCCGAGCCGAATGCCTTGGAGACGACGGTAACGCGCTTGGCGACCATAAACGCCGAGTAAAAGCCCACGCCGAACTGCCCGATGATGTCCACGTCCTCGGCTTTTTCGTTGTCCTTTTTGAACGCGAACGAGCCGCTCTGCGCGATAGTGCCGAGGTTGTTTTCAAGCTCCTCGGCAGTCATTCCGATGCCGTTGTCGGAGATAGTGAGCTTGCGCGCGTCCTTGTCGAGCTCCAGCTTTATCTCCATATCCGAGCGCGTGACGGCTTCCGCGGAGCCGTCCTGCATCGATTTGAAGTACAGCTTATCCATTGCGTCCGAGGCGTTGGAGATAAGCTCGCGCAGGAAAATTTCCTTGTGCGTGTAAATCGAGTTGATCATCATCTCCAGCAGGCGCTTGGATTCGGCTTTAAATTCCTTTGTTTCACTCATAATTTATACCTCCCGTTATATTTTTCGATTTTTATGGGTTTTGTATAATATAATTAGCACTCTCGTATGTAGAGTGCTAATTATATTATACACCATTTGAGGAAAAAATCAAGTGACAAATCCACAAAAAAAGCCGCAAATCACCGCGGCTTTTTGTGCAATTTTCTGTTGTCCGAATGGCAGAAGCAGGAAACGAGGTGGTCGTCGACGATGCCGACAGCCTGCATAAACGAATAGATTATCGTCGTGCCGACGAACTTGAAGCCGCGCTTTTTAAGGTCCCTGCTTATCCTGTCGGAGAGCGGCGTGCTCGCGGGAACGTCGCCGAGAGTTTTCGGGCGGTTGATTATCGGCGTATCGTTGACGTAGCCCCGGATGAACTTATCGAAGCTACCGAACTCGCGCTGTACCTCGAGGAACGCCTTGGCGTTGGCGACGGCGGCGTTTATCTTCAGGCGGTTGCGGACTATGCCCGAGTCGGCGAGCAGCGCGGCGATTTTCTCTTCGCCGTACTCGGCGACCTTGTTCGGGTCGAAGTTGTCGAAAGCCTTTCGGAAATTTTCGCGCTTTCTGAGTATCGTTATCCACGACAAGCCCGCCTGCATGCCCTCTAAAATCAGCATCTCGAAGAGCTTGCGGTCGTCGTGCTCGGGTCTGCCCCATTCGGCGTCGTGATACGCTATGTAGACGGGGTCGTTCCCCGCCCAGCCGCAGCGGCAGGGCTCTTTCATGGCGGCTCCTCCTTATAAAATATCCTTACGGAAATACACCCCCGAAATATCGGGGGCGTACCGTTAAGCCAAAAAGTTACCGCCTTGCCGTAAGATGCAATATAAAACCCGCTGATGGCAGGGTGGGTAAGATCGCCCAACGTTTTCACGCTCCCGCCAGCCGTAAGCTGAAGCTTACGAGAGGTCTGCAATCCGCCGTCGGAGCCGAAATCCCTTTTACAATGTGTTGGATCATAATAGCACACATTCGCGAGTAAGGCAGTAGTTTTTCCGTTATTATTCTTTCCCTTGGCGGGGCGATTATTCGTCCGCGCCGTCGAGCTTTTCCAAGTCCTCGATGTCAAGCTCGGGGAGCTCCGAAAAGCGCTGCAGGAAAACCTCGCCAACGGAGTTGTACTCCTCGTCGTCGTCGACAGTCGAGAGCATCGCCTCGCCGTCTATCATCGCTTCCTTCAGCACGACGAATTCCGACGCGCCCTCTTCCTCGTCGTAATCGGCGGGGATAAGCGCGTAGTAGACCGTGCCGTTTATCTCCGCGCGGTCGACAAACTCGAACCGCGTTACGTTTCCCTCTTCGTCCTCGAGCTCGATTATGCCCTCTTCTTCGTCGAGGAAAGCCTCTTCGTTTTCAGCCATATCATGCCGCCTTTCCGCGCGTGAAAAAATTCTTTTCCGACTGTTCCGAAAAGGCTCACGCTTGTTTATATTTTACAACATCTCCGCGCCGTTGTCAATAGGAAATTTCGGGAAACGGCGCTGTTTCACGATTTTCACGGAATAATCATTACTTTCAACAAAACGGGAAATGAAAATATATACAAAATGTCAATGAAAAAATTAAAAATTTCTATTGACTTTTACTAAAAAATATGTTATTATTTAATTACAGAAAGAGAGAACCCGATGTCAAGCCGAGAGGTCGGTACGGGGTCTCCTTCAAATATACCGAAAGGAGTTCAGTCCAATGGAAAACCGAGTTTGAGGCGGAGAGTGAAGGCTTGGTAGAGTCTAGCGTTGCTTTGAAAGGAGTTACTCCAATGGCTTGTTGAACTTGCAACGGCAAAAAAATTCGGCTTTGAGCAGAAAGGAAGCGAGTCCCATGGAAATTACGGAATCTTTTAACAAACTGTCTGCGGAATCGCGACCCGCCGTGCCGCTGAGGTGAATTTTTCGGCGACGATTTGCGCGAGCCTGAGCTCGAAAACGCAAAATCCGCCAAAACAAGGCGTCTAGCCTATTTGAAAACCGCGGAGGTTTTCGGCAATCCGCAGATATTTTCTACCGCGTTAAGCGTTTACATAGATAAGCCGTATCGAAAGTGGTGATTGCGATGTGCGCTTTAGGTTTGAGGTCAGGAAAATATTAGCTTTGCTGCACTGAAAGGAATGAGTCCGATGTCCTGTAAAATTTGTTGTGTGATCAAATTTTAATAAGGAGTACATTCCGATGTAATATTGAATTTTTACAATCGAATATACCGAGCGCCCCGTGAGAACGGGGCGCTGTTTTATTTGTACATTATTTTGTCCGAGCTGAGCTTGTCGTTGAGACCGAGATAATAGCCGAGCTGCGTGAACACGGGGATAAGCGCGTAGTAGACCGTCATCAGCACGGGGAACAGCACGCTCATGCTCTCTACGCGGCTGGACTGCGTAACGAGCGCGTCGGGCTGCGGGGTGAACGTAAGCACCATGGGATAGGCGCTCCCCGATATGAACTGGTATATCAGCAGATTGTCACGCTCGGGGAAAAACAGCTTGTTTATCAGCAGAAAGACCGTCGGAGCCGCCGCGACCGCGAACATTATAAGCCCTATCGCTATCCAGCGGTATTTCGGCGCCTTTTCCGCGCGCCCGAGCTTTACGAGGCTGCGCTCCTTTACGCCGTTCTTCCACGCGACCGTGAAAACAAGCGAAAAGAATATCGCTGCCGAAAACGCTATCGCGAGCGCTTTTATAAACGTATTGCTGCCGAAAACGAATATCGCGACGGTCATTATCAGGCAAAGTATGTTGCCGAGAACCACAAAGCCTATGCCTTTGAGCGTTAATATCCAAAAGCGTTCTCTTTTCACGGGTCTCACCTCTTTTGAGTAATATTTTCGCGCGTTTCGTAAACAATATAATATCGGTTCGTATAACCCCCCCGCCAAAGGGCTCCGCCCTTTGGAATCCCAAAAAGGATAATTTATATTATGAAAGCGAGGAATGTATATGGCTAACTTTAAAAACAAGCAGAGCGCGGAGATACTGAACAGCGTTTACCGAAACGCTCAAATGGCATACGAGGCGGGCTCGGACGTTCTCAAGCACTGCAAAAACAACGCTCTGCGGCAGGAGATTTCCGCGCAGGTGTCGCGCTACAAAAACGTCGCGGGACAGGCGCGGCAGGAGCTCGCGAAACGCGGCGAGCCCGCGCGCGAAGTCGCTCCGTATGCGAAAACAATGGCGAAAATGGGCATTGCAATGAAAACGGCGGCAAACCGCAGCAGCGCAAATCTCGCGCGGATAATGATGCGCGGCACCACTATGGGCATTATCGATATGCAGCACGCGGTGAACCGCTCTCATGCCGCGGAAAGCCGCATACGCGAAAGCGCGGAACGGCTCCTCGACCGCGAGCAGGACTTCTGCGAGAGCCTGAAGAGGTATCTATGAAACGCCCGCTGCCCGAATTTATCCCCTGCGATATCCGCGCGGGGAAAGGGAAAAGCGCACATTCGCCCGTGAGCTGCGGCGAGAAAAATCCGCTTATTCCTCCTCGGGAGGGTTGACGACGTTGCCCTCCAGAATGTTGCGGAGGAGCGTCTGAGCGCGCTCGCGCTGCTCCTCGGCGTCCTTTTGGTTGCCCGTGGCGTAGGGATATTCGCGGCGCAGAAAGACGTTTATCATGTCGGGGCAGGTGTCCCAGCGCGCGGCTTTTTGCAGACCCGTTGCGTTTAAATGCAGTCCGACGCCGTTGTAAAGCTCGTCCTCGGGGAAGTATTCCGTCATATCCTCGAAGAGCTCAAGCTCGATGCCGTCCGCGCCGTAAAGGTATTCCCAGAGACCCTCGTCCGCGATATACAGCTGGCTGTCTCCCGTATACATCTCCGAGGAGAACTTCATCGACTGCGCGGCGCTGTATTCGGTCATCGTTTCCACGGACGACAGATCGATGTAGTTTACGCCGACCTTGACGTAGCCGTTGCCGTCGAAATCGGGGCAATATTGCGTAAGAGCCTCTTCCAAATCTCCGTAGCGCCAGCCGAGCTCCGACTCCGCGGTGGTGGAAATTACAAGCACGTACACGTCGTATATCTTGCGGGTGACGAGCTGAACCGTGAGAAATACCGCAAGAGCGCCGAGAAATCCCCACAGCAGAATGAACACCTTATTGTGGTATACGAAGTTTTTGAACTTCCCCCACGCGTTCAGCTTGGGCATTTCGACGTAGCCCGTTTCGGGGATAAGCTCGCTTTCCTCGATGAGACCCTGCTTCATTTTCAGCAGCTCGATATACTCCTCGTGAGCCTTGCGCTGCCTTTCGTCGTCCTTCTTTGACATAAATTTACTCCATTGTATATTCCCCGCCGATATTACAGCGGGGAATTTCGCGTTTAAAAGTTGGGTCTCATCGTCGGGAACAGCAGCACGTCGCGAATGCTCGCCGAATCGGTGAGCAGCATCACGAGCCTGTCAAAGCCGAAGCCGAGACCGCCCGTGGGGGGAAGCCCGTACTCCAGCGCGGTGATGAAATCCTCGTCGACCTGCGCGTCGTTTCCGCCCTGAGCGCGCTTTGCGGCTACCTGCTTTACGAAGCGCTCTTTTTGGTCGAGCGGGTCGTTGAGCTCGGAGAACGCGTTGCCGAACTCCATGCCGTTGATGAAATACTCGAAGCGCTCCGTGAACGCGGGGAACTCGGGCTTTCTCTTCGCGAGAGGGGAGTTTTCCACGGGGTAATCGTAAATGACCGTCGGCTGAATAAGCTTATCCTCGACGAACGCCTCGAAGAGCGCGATGAGTACGTCGCCCTTTGTGGAGCTCGCGTTTATATCGTCGCCGACGCCCTTTGCCTTTGCGCAGGCGCGCGCGTCCTCGTCGGTCGCCCAATCGTTGTAGTCCGCGCCGGCGTATTTCTTGACAGCCTCTATCATGGTGAGGCGCTCCCAAGGCTTGCCGACGGCGATCTCCTTGCCCTGATAGGTCACGGTATCGGTGCCGCAGACGTTGAGCGTTACCGTCCTGTACAGGTCCTCGATAAGGTCCATCATATCGAAATAGTTGATATACGCCTGATACATCTCGATAGTCGTGAACTCGGGGTTGTGGGTGGAGTCCATGCCCTCGTTGCGGAAAATGCGCCCGACCTCGTAGACCTTGTCGAAGCCGCCGACTATGAGGCGCTTTAAGTACAGCTCCGTTTCTATGCGGAGATACATATCTATATCCAGCGCGTTGTGGTGCGTTTTGAACGGTCTTGCCGCCGCGCCTATCTCCAGCGGCAGCAGCACGGGGGTGTCGACCTCGACGTAGCCGTGACCGTCGAGGAATTTGCGTATCTCCGACAAAATGCGCGAGCGCTTTACGAAAACGTCCTTGACCTCGGGGTTGGCGATGAGGTCGAGATAGCGCTTTCTGTAACGCTCCTCCTTGTCCTTCAAGCCGTGCCATTTTTCGGGCAGCGGCAGCAGCGACTTCGACAGCAGCGTTATCTCTTTCGCGTGGACGGAAATTTCGCCCGTTTTCGTCTTGAAAACGTAGCCCTTGACGCCGATTATGTCCCCCAAGTCCCACTTTTTGAACTCGGCGAATTTTTCCTCGCCCACGCCGTCAATGCGCACGTAGACCTGCATTCTGTCCGAGCTGTCGCGAACGTCGAAGAAGCTCGCCTTGCCCATTATCCTGCGCGACATCATTCGCCCCGCAATGGCAACGTCCTTGTTTTCAAGCTCCTCGAAGCGCGCGCGGATGTCGCTGTTATAGACGTCCACGGGGAACTTCGTGATAGTGTAGGGATCCTTGCCCTCGGACTTCAGCCCTTGCAGCTTTTCAAGGCGGACGCGGTGCTGCTCGTCAAGCTCCTCCGCGGTCATCTCCGCTGTTTCTTCGTTTATATCCGCCATTTCCTTATTCGTCGTCCTTTCTTATTTCGAGTATCTTAATCTTCAATATTCCCGACGGGGTCTCCACATCGACCTCCTCGCCGACCTCGTGACCCATTATCGCCGCTCCGATAGGCGATTCGTCGGACATTTTTCCGCTGTTTATATCGGCTTCCTTTGTGCCGACCATTTTAAACTCCATTTCCTCGTCCATTTCCACGTCGAATATTTTTACGGTCGTGCCTATGCCGACCTTTTCCGTGGAAATATCCTCGTCCTCAACTATCTGAGCGTGAGCGAGGGTATGCTCTATCTCGGCGATCCTCGACTCTATCTTGCCCTGCTCGTTTTTCGCCTCGTCATATTCGCTGTTCTCGGACAAGTCGCCGAAAGACATCGCGACCCTGATCTTCTCCGCTATCTCGGGGCGGCGGACGGATCTCAGCTCGTTAAGCTCCTCCTTGAGCTTCTGTTCGCCCTTTCGGGTCAATACGGTACTGGGTTTGTTCATATTATCCTCCTTGCTTGAAAAAGCCTTTGTGCGGCTTAAAATCAAATTTTTATTGCTGCGGATTTGCCTGCGGCGCGAGTATCTCGACAGCCTTTTGCAGCTGGCTGTCCGTTTCGTGCGGCAGATACTCTATCGACGCGCCCGAGGGCAGCTCCGTTACATAATCGGGCTTTAGTCCCACGCCGTCGTAGGGCTGGGACTTCGACGGCAGGATAGTCGCCGTTGTAAGGCTCAGCGCGCTGCCGTCCTGAAACTCGTAGGTGCTCTGCATTACGGCTTTCCCGTAGGTCTGCGTGCCTATCAGCATAGCGCCGTGCTCGTCGCGCAGCGCCACCGCGAACAGCTCCGCCGCCGAGGCGGTGCCGCCGTCCACAAGCACGGCTATCGGCAGGTCCATTTGCTCCTCGGAATCCGTTTCGATAAGCGTTTTCTTTACGCCGCCCGCGTACTCCGCCGTGGCGATGACCGCCGCGGGCAAAATCCTGTTCAGCATGGGCTTCAGCGCCGAAATGACGCCGCCGCCGTTCTGCCGCAGGTCGATTATCAGCGCTTTTGCGCCGTCCGCGGAGAGCGAATTGAGCGAGTTCGAGAACTGCTCTGGGGTCTTGGCGTTGAACGACGTAATGCGGATATAGCCTATATTATCGTCGAGCATTTCGTCCGTTACCGACGAAATGTCTATCTGCTGGCGAATGAGGTTTACGGTGAGCTCCTCGCCGCTGCGCACGAGCCTCAGCGTGAGCTTTGTGCCTATATCGCCGCCCGATATTCTGTCGAGCGCGACGTCCTCGCCCATGCCGAGCAGGCTTCTGCCGTCTATCTCGGTTATGATGTCGCCGACGATGACGCCGTTGTTCTCCGCGGAGCCGCCCTTGTAGACGTTGGTTATCCGCAGATAGCCGCTGCCGTCCGCCTCCGCCTCGAAGCCCGCGCCGTTTACGACGCCGCTGCTGGTCTGCCGAAGCTCGTAATAGGTCTGTGCGGGCATATACGTCGCGTATTTATCGCCGATGCCCGAAACGTAGCCGTTTATGACGGAAGCCTCCAAGGTCTCGTCGACTATCGTGCCCGTGTAGTTGTTGCGCACGGTAACGTCCATTTCCTGCAGCTTCTGATATACGCCCTCGTATTTCTCCGAGCTCGATATCTTACGGTTATATATACTCAGCGACACCGTCCACGTAAGCACGAACGTTATCGCGCAGCCTATCGCGACAAGACTTATCGCGATGCCGAGTGATATTCTTTTGTTCACTTTTGTCTCCTTTGCATTGATTTGCATTTACACCTTCAGGTACTTGCCCATGCTGATTATCGTGCCGACCGCTCCGAGGAGCGCGCCCGCCCCGCAGTTCACCGCGAGGACCGTCCAGCAGACGCTGTCGAACGGGATAAGGTTGAAGAAGCCGAACATCTCCCACAGCGTGAAATTGTCGGTAAACAGCGAGAAAATGGAATCGTAGATGAACCACGTCAAGCCCCATGCCGCCGCGCCCGCGAGGACGCCGACGAACATGCCCTCCACGAAAAACGGAAGCTTGATAAAGCCGTTCGTCGCGCCGACGTATTTCATAATGGTTATCTCGTTGCGGCGCGCGAACACGCTGGAGCGTATCGTGTTGGAGATTATGACTATGCTGACGATAACGAGCGTTACCAGTATGCCGACAACTATTATCGAGAACGTGCTGCGGATATTCTGGAGCGCGCTTGCGAAATCATACGGCGCTCTTACCTCCTCGACGCCCGAAATGCTGGACACCGCCGTAACGACGGGGCGTATCCGCGCAAGATCGGTCACTCTCGCGAAGAACGAATGCGGCACGGGGTTTTCCTCGAGGTACTCGAGAAGCTCGGCGTACTCGCCGAGGTCGTCTCTGAACGACTCTATGCCCTCGTCGGGGGAGATGTACTTCACGTCTGTGAGGTCGGGGTTTCCGTCGAGAGCCTGTCTGATATGCGCGATATCCGCGTCGGTCGCGTTCTCCTTGATGAAAATGGCTATCTGGTTGGTGTCCTCGATATTGCCCATAATGATATTGACGTTCGCCATAACGAGCACGGAAATGCTTATCTGGAGCAGGCTGACGAGGAGTATCGAAAAGCTCGCGAAGGACATTACGAAGTTTTTCCAGACGGAGGTTATGCCCTTTTTAACAAGGTAAGTAACATTACTGGTCCTCATCGTTGCCTCCGATCGTCTCGTCAAAGGTTATCGAGCCCTTGTCGATATTGATTATCCTGCCGCCGTAATAGCGCACGAGCTCGTGCTCGTGGGTTATCATAACGACGGTCGTGCCGCAGCGGTTTATCTCTTTCAGAAGCCCCACAAGCTCGTAGGAGCGCTTGGGGTCGAGATTTCCCGTGGGCTCGTCGACGATGAGCAGTCCGGGGTCGTTCGCGAGGGCGCGGGCTATCGCGACGCGCTGCTGCTCGCCGCCCGAGAGCTCCCGCGTCTTGCTTTTCGCCTTATGCCCGAGCTCGACGAGGTTGAGCACATACGGCACTCTGGTGCGTATAGTCTTGTTTGATGCGTCGGCTATCCTGAGCACGAAGGCAACGTTTTCATAGGCTGTGAAATCCTGAATAAGGCGGAACTCCTGAAAGACCACCCCGATAGAGCGGCGGAATTTCGCTATCCTATTGCCCTTGATCTTGGACAGATTATAGCCGTTTACGAAAACGCGCCCCGAGCTGGGCACGAGCTCTCTCATCATAAGCTTTAACAGCGTGGACTTGCCCGCGCCGTTTCCGCCCACTATAAACACAAATTCCCCGTCGTTTATGCGGAGATTTACGTCTACCAAAGCGTCAACGCCGCTGGAGTAGTGGACGTTGACGTTCTTCATTTCAACCATAAAAACAAACTCCCCCGTTTTGTAAGAATAAGCAACGCTAATTTCCCTAATTATTGTTTTCTGTCTATTATCTCTGTCCCTATAACAAACCACAAGGCTGTCCGCATTGAATTTCGCAAGCGAAATTCAACGCTAACGTTTTGCTGCGCAAAACGTTCTAAACAAACCATATGGCTGCCCGTTGGCTGAAAACAGCCAAAGAACAGCCGTAACGTATCGGTTTTATCAGAACTTTGTCGGATTTGCGGCGAGGTACTTCTTGACCATAAGGGCGATCTTGAAGATTATGGCGTGGTCGAACTCGCGCAGGTCGAGACCCGTCAGCTTCTTTATCTTGTCCAGACGGTACACGAGCGTGTTTCTGTGAACGAACAGCTTGCGGGACGTCTCGGAGACGTTCAGGCTGTTCTCAAAGAACTTCTGTATAGTGAACAGCGTCTCGTGGTCGAGGCTCTCTATCGAGTTCTTCTTGAATACCTCCTTGAGGAACGTGTCGCAGAGCGTCGTGGGCAGGTGGTAGATAAGCCTCGCGATGCCGAGGTTGTCGTAGGAAACGATGTTCTTGTCGGTATCGAAAACCTTTCCGACCTCGAGAGCCGTCTGCGCCTCCTTAAACGAGCGCGCGAGCTCCTTTACGCCGAGCACGGGCGTGCCTATGCCGACGTTCACCTTTGTGAAGAACTCGCTGGACAGCGTGTCCGAAATGCTCCTCGCGAGCTTTTCGAGGTCTTTTACGTCGATGTTGTTCTTGACCTCCTTGACAAGGACGATGTCCGTTTCGGTGATGTTGAAAACGAAATCCTTGTTCTTGTCGGGGAACAGGTTCTGGATAACGTCGTAAGCCGAAACGTCGTTGGACGCTATAACGCTTATCAGGAACACCACGCGGCTTATGTCGCCGTTAAAGTGCAGCTCGCGCGCCTTAAGGCTTATATCGCCCGGAAGCACGTTATCGAGAATGATATTCTTGACGAAGTTGTTCCTGTCGTATTTTTCATCGTAGTACTGCTTAATGCTGGAAAGAGAGATAGCGATAATCCCCGCGTACTTGGACGCGGATTCGTCCGTACCCTCCACGAACACAGCGTAATCGGGCTTGATGTGAATGCCGAACGGCTTGTAGGTATATCCGTCGCGGATAAACACCTCGTGCGAATCTCCGAGCTCGATAGAGAAGAAATCGTTCCCTCCGCCGACTCTGGTGAGGTCGCTGCACGCAACGATCGTTCCGTTTTCGTCGATAACCCCGATAACTCTGTTGACCGTGTCCTTCATCTGATGGACGATTCCCTGAAATAGCCTGTTTGACATTTGTGTACCTCTTTCCGATTTTTTGCATATCCCGATGTCCTTGGGCGCGGAACATTCCCCCGAGTTTGTAAAAAATACACAGTCCGAGCCCTCGAAATTTGTGCCTATCTCTATTGTACTAAAAAATGCAAAAAAAATCAAGTCTTTTTTATGTAATATGTAAAAATTTCTTGTTTTTTTTGACAATACTTGAAAATTGCGTGAAAATGTACTATAATATAATTATATAAGTATATGCTTTTTAGGGCAATATTTACAAATCTTACAAAATTCGGAAAAGGGGAAGATACCGATGAACAAAAAATATTATATAACCACCCCGATTTATTATCCCTCGGGGGAGCCGCATATAGGGCACTGCTACACCACCGTGGCGTGCGATACGATCGCCCGCTTCAAGAGGATGCAGGGCTTTGACGTGATGTTCCTTACGGGGACGGACGAGCACGGGCAGAAGATAGAGCTGAAGGCAAAGGAAAAGGGCGTTACGCCCAAAGAGTATGTCGACCCCATCGTTGCGAACTTCAAGAGGCTCTGGGAGACCATGGACATCAGCTACACGCGCTATATCCGCACCACGGACGACTATCACGTAAAGACCGTGCAGTCGGTGTTCCGCAAGCTGTACGACAAGGGATATATCTACAAGGGGCAGTACGAGGGCAAATACTGCACACCCTGCGAGAGCTTCTGGACGGAGAGCCAGCTCAAGGACGGCAAATGCCCCGACTGCGGGCGTGACGTCATAGACGCTCACGAGGAGGCTTATTTCCTTAAGGTGTCGGAATTTGCCGATAAGATAGAGAAATTCCTCACGGAAACGGACTATCTCTCGCCGAAAAGCCGCGTAAACGAAATGGTCAACAACTTCATAAAGCCGGGGCTCGAGGATCTGTGCGTTTCGAGAACGTCCTTTACGTGGGGCATTCCCGTGGATTTCGACCCGGGGCACGTGGTATACGTCTGGGTGGACGCGCTGACGAACTATATCAGCGCGCTCGGCTACGAGAACGACGCGTATAGCGACTACGAAAAGTACTGGCCCGCCGATATGCATATGACCGCAAAGGAGATAGTGCGGTTCCATTCGATAATATGGCCTATCATTCTGATGATGCTGGAGCAGCCGCTGCCGAAAAAGCTTTACGGGCACGGCTGGATAAACTTCAACGGGCAGAAGATGTCGAAATCCGTCGGCAACGTCATCGACCCGTTTATCCTAGCGGAGCGCTACGGCTCGGACGCTGTGCGCTATCAGATACTGCGCGATATGCCCTACGGCTCGGACAGCAACTTCTCCAACGAGATAATGATAAGCCGCATAAACTCCGACCTCGCGAACGACCTGGGCAACCTCGTTTCGCGCACCGTGGCAATGGCGGACAAGTATTTCGGCGGCACGCTGCCCTCGGACAGGCAGGCGGAGCCGCTCGACGGGGAGCTTATCGGCATGGCGGGGGCTCTGCGGGAGACCGTCGCGCCGCTCGTCGAGGAGGCGCAGCTCTCAAAGGCGCTGGAGGAGATATTCAAGGTCGTTTCCCGCGCCAACAAGTATATCGACGAAACGGAGCCGTGGGTTCTCGGGAAGAGCGAGGAAAAAAAGGCGCGTCTGGCGAGCGTTCTGTACAATCTGCTGGAAACTATCAGAATCTGCTCGGGACTGCTGGCGGCGTTTATGCCGCGCACCATGCCCATGGTTTGGGAGCAGATAGGCGCGGACGAGAGCCTTGTCGCATATGATGCTCTGGGGGAGTTCGGGAAGCTGCCCGAAAACGTCACCGTGCACAAGGGCGGCGTGCTGTTCCCCCGTATCGACGTCGACAAGGAGATAGACGAGCTGAACGCGATGCTCAAGCCCGCCAAGACCGTCCGCGAGGACGAGGACTTGGACAAGGCGAACGTTATCAATATAGAGCAATTCGCCGAGATAAAGCTCCGCAGCGGCGAAGTGACCGCCTGCGAGAAGATACCCAAGGCGAAGAAGCTGCTGAAGCTGACCGTCGACGACGGGCGGAACGGCAGACAGATAGTTTCGGGCATCGCGAAGTGGTATAAGCCCGAGGAGCTCGTCGGGAAGAAGATAGTGTTCGTGGCGAATCTCGCGCCCGCGAAGCTCTGCGGAGAGCTCTCCGAGGGCATGATACTCGCGTGCGACGCGGGGGAGGACGATGTTCGGGTGCTGTTCCTCGACGGGGACGTGCCGAACGGCTCCACTATCAGATAAGAAAGGAATGACAGCTATGGCTAAGCCTATTCCCGGACAGGTGTGGACGGACAAGAAGCGGACGTTTCTCGGTCTGCCGTGGTCGTTTACGCGCTATATACTCACAGAAAAGAAGCTGATAACCCGCAAGGGCTTTCTGAACATAACCGAGGACGAGGTGGAGCTTTACCGTATCCTCGATAAAAGTCTGAAGCTGCCGCTCGGGCAAAGGCTTGTCGGCTGCGGCACGGTGATAATCAACTGCAAGGACGTCGACACTCCCGTAAAGGAGATAAAGTCGATAAAAAAGCCGAGGGAATTTACGGAGATACTCGAGAAATACGTCGACGCGCAGCGCGATAAGTACAACACTCGCGGCAGGGATATAGTCGGGTTTCAGCCGCACGAGCACGACGACGATATCTGCGGCGGGGATCACGACCACGTGGATATAGACAATATATTAAAATAACTCATTTGCGATAACCCATGGAAGGGGGAAAGAAGTATGGATATTTCAAGGATAGCGGATATAGGCTCGGTCAATCAGACAACGCTGACAAAGGCTTCGACGCAGCGCACGGAGACCAAGACGACTACGCTCGCGACGGAGCATACGGACAGCTTTGTCAAGTCCGAGGCGGCTTTTACGCCCGCCTATACCAAAAAGTCGGCGCAAAAGCAGACTGCCGACAACAACCTTACGCATAAGGAGAACACAGAGGATATGGTGGCGAAGGTCGACGAGCAGGGAAAACCCGCTACCGTCGAGGAGCGCATGACAAAGGGCGTGAGCCACATTATACGCGCAATGTTCGTAAAGCAGGGCGAGGTGCTTTCGGGGAACGTCCCGAGCGTGGGGGCGAAGATGTACGCCGAGGAGCTGCTCGCGCAGCTGCGGCAGCTTTACGGGAACTCCGCCGCGGAGGAAAATACCGAGGAATATTGGCAGCCCGACGAGACCGCCGCGCGCCTGCTTATGTTCTTCGACTGCGTGAGCGTCGAGGGCGAGGACAAGGCGGGTCTGCTGGAGCGCTCGTTCCTGTCGGCGTTCGGCGACACGGAGAAGCTTTTCGGAGGGCGCGGACGGCTGCCGCTAGAGAGCTATGAGACAAAGCAGCTGGTCCTCGAGGCGTATTTCAACGGAGCGGCGTAATGGGCGGTATTTTCGACACTCACGCGCACTACATGAAAAGCGATTTCGGTGAGGACCTGGATAAGCTCCTCGCCGAATTGCCGAGCAAAAATGTCGCGCGTGTTCTCGCGGTGGGTTGCGATATCCCGTCGAGCACGGAGGAGGCGGCTCTCGCGGAGCGTTACGGCTATATTTACGCGGCGGCGGGAATCCACCCCGAATATGCCGCCGACGCTCCCGAGGGCTGGGAAAGGGAGCTCGAGGGGCTGCTGGCGCGCGAAAAGGTCGTCGCGCTCGGGGAGATAGGCCTGGACTATCACTACCCCGAGCCGCCGCGCGGCGTTCAGCGCGGGGTTTTTGTACGGCAGCTCGAAATGGCGAAGCGGCTCGATATGCCCGTTATTATCCACTCGCGCGACGCCTGCGCGGACACTATGGACATTCTGCGGCAATACAAGCCGCGCGGAGTGCTGCACTGCTTTTCGGGCAGCGCCGAGACCGCCCGCGAGGTCGTAAGGCTCGGTATGTACATCGGGTTTACGGGCGTGCTGACGTTCAAGAACTCCAAGAAGGCATGCGCCGCCTGCGAGGCTGTCCCCATTGACAGGCTGCTGCTGGAGACGGACTGCCCGTATATGGCGCCCGTGCCGCACAGGGGAGAGCGCTGCGACAGCTCGATGATAGCGTTCACCGCGGCGAAAATGGCGGAGATAAAGGGCGTTTCGACCGAGGAGATGATAGACGTCGCGCGGGAGAACGGGGAGAGGTTGTTCTTCAAATGATAACGTATGAAAAGGCATGCCCCGAACAGCTCCAAACCGTGCTGAAAATGCGCCGCGAATGCTGCGCATGCGTTTTCGGGAAAGACGAAAGCGAGTTCGGGGGAGAGTTCACGCGGCTCTCCGAGGAGTTTTTCGCGCACGGCGACCAGACCACCGTGCTCGCGTTCGACGGCGGGAGGGCTGTCGGCTGCGCGACGATATGCTATATCATGCTTATGCCGACCCTCGACTGCCCGTCGGGGAAACGCGCTCACATTATGAACGTGTACGTCAACGCCGAGCATCGGCGGCAGGGCGTCGCGCGGCGGATGATGAATATGCTGCTCGGCGAGGCTGGGGAGCGCGGCGTTACTTACGTCTCGCTCGATGCGACGGAGGACGGCGCGCGGCTTTACAAAGCTCTCGGGTTTGAATTTTCCGAGGAGAATATGGGATTAAATTTGTAAATTAACGGAGGAGTTATGGATACTGACGGCAGTCGAAGTATTGGCGATAAACAGGAAAACGAGCATAAGGCTGGAAAGGTGCTTTTGGCGCCGCTTATCTGGCTGAACAAGGGGCTTACGGCGCTGCTGAGGTCGGCGCTGGGGGCGAACTACGCGGACGTTACGGAGGATCAGGTGCGCGACCTTGTGGACGCTCTCGCGAGCGACGACGACGAGGACGGCATCGAGGAAAACTCGGCGCAGATGATAAACAACATCTTCGAGTTCGACAACCGCACAGCCGCCGATGTTATGACCCACCGCACGAATATCGTGGGCGTGGACGTAAATTCCATTACGCTGGACGACCTGATATATCTGGCGCTGGACTTGGGCTTTTCGCGGATCCCCGCGTATGAGGAGAGCATCGACAAGATAGTCGGCATAATCATCGTCAAGGATCTGCTCTGCCTTATCGGGAAAACCGACCTTTCCGATTTCAATGTCGCGGATTTTCTGCGCGACGTGAGCTACGTTCCCGAGTCCTGCTCCTGCCCCGACGTTTTCAAGACCCTCACAGAGATGAAGTCGGGCATGGCGGTGGTCGTTGACGAATACGGTGGGACGGCGGGCATCGTTACGCTCGAGGACCTGATAGAGGCGGTCATGGGCGATATACGGGACGAATACGACGACGAAAAGCAGCTCATCACGAAAATCGACGAGAACACCTACGACGCCGCGGGCGAGGCGGACCCCGAGGAGGTTTTCGGGTTGTTCGGCGTCGAGCTGCCCGAGGACCACGAATACGAGACCATTTCGGGCTTTGTCACGGATAAGCTCGGGTATATCCCCGAGGGCACCGACTTGGTGCCGCCTACCGTGGAATATGAGGGCGTTATGCTTGCCGTCGTGCAGGTCGAGGACAGAAATATACTGAAAATACGGGCAACAAAGCTGCCCGAGCCGACAGAGGACGAAAACGAATGACTAAAAAACAAAAGGCAGCCCAAGTTATCGAGCTGCTGAAAAAGGAATACCCCGACGTGAAGTGCGCGCTTGTCTACGAAAAGCCGCACGAGCTGCTTATCGCGACAAGGCTCTCGGCGCAGTGCACCGACAAGCGTGTGAACCTTGTCACGCCCGCGCTGTTCGGGCGCTTCCCGAGCGTTGACGCGTTCGCGGAGGCGGAGGTCTCCGAGGTGGAGGAGTACATAAAGTCCTGCGGGCTGTACCACACCAAGGCGCAGGACATCGTGGAGATGTGCCGCGTGCTGAAGGGCGTTTACGGCGGCAGCGTTCCCGACAGCATTGAGGAGCTTGTAAAGCTTCCCGGAGTCGGCAGAAAGACCGCAAATCTCATCGTCGGCGACCTGTACGGAAAGCCCGCTATGGTCTGCGATACGCACGTAATACGCCTCACGAACAGGCTCGGGCTGTCGCAGGGGAAAGACGCGGCGCAGGTCGAAAAGCAGCTCCGCGCGGTAGTTCCCCCCGAGGAGGGGCTGTATTTCTGCCACCGCCTTGTCTGGCACGGCAGGGGAGTTTGCTCCGCGAGAGCGCCGAAATGCGCGGAATGTGCCCTGTCGGGCGTATGCGCGGAGTTCAAAAGCAAAAAATAATTCCCGTTTTCCAAGCAAAACGGGAATTATTTTTATTTGCTCGTGCTCCCGAAGCCGCCGTTGCGGACGCCGTCCGCTTCGTCGTCCTCGGTTATCCCGTATTCGGTGAAGATGCCCTGCATAAAGCCCGTCCCCGCCGCGATAGTGACGGTTTTGCCCTCTTTGCTGTCGTTCGTTATCTTGGCGAGAATATGCCCCTCGTTATCCGAATTGTAATAATCGCTGTCGATTATCCCGACAGTATTATCGAGCTGCAAGCGAAACTTAAAGCCCAGCCCGCTGCGCGGATAAAGCGACAAAAGCCAGCCCTCCGCTATCTTCACGCGCACGCCCGTCGGCACCTTTACCGTCTCGCCCGCCTTGAGCTCGATATCGAACGGCGCGAAGAAGTCATATCCCGCCGAGCCCGAGGTCGCCCTTTTCGGCAGCGCAATGCCGTCGTAGACACTCTCCGCGTCGGCTCGCGCGCAGCCCGCCTTAAACTGCCCGAGCGAGACCTTTTCAAATTTTGCTATTCGTTTCATTTTTCCTCCTTTTCGGAACGTCCGTTAAATAAAAAAGCTCTTGCAATGCAAGAGCCTTTTTATTTGGTGGAGATAAGGGGATTCGAACCCCTGACCTCTTACATGCGAAGCAAGCGCTCTCCCAGCTGAGCTATACCCCCAAATTTTCTCCCAATCTTGTAACTCGGGAGATAGAAATCCATTTAAGATATTACGTGTCGTCCCACTGCTTATCCCAATCGTCAATCGCATCCTCGTAAGCGTCTGCCAAATCATCGCCTTCCGCACCCAAAAGGTCTTCCCAATCAATACCCATAACCGCTTCTCCTCACTTTCCAAAAAACATATGCCAAAACTTTCAACGTTACAATTATACCACATTCTCCGCTGTTTGTCAAGGGGTTTTTTAAAAAAAGGAAAAATCCCTCCCAAAGCGTGCCGACTTTGGCATTTCGTTTCATAAAAAATCGGTGTCAAACGTTTTCGCTCGACACCGATAAACTTCTGTATCACACGCTCCCTAAACGGGAGGGATTTTTCGTTGTTAGTTTTCCTTAAATGCTATATTCGCCGGACTGCACTTTACGGTTTTTTCACCTTTGACATTAACATCAAGCTCCAATGTGCACGTTATGTGGTTGCCGCTGCTTTTTTCCATATCAACCGTATATTTTATATAAGCATATTTATCACCAAAAAACGCGCCGCCGTAATTGTTTTTGCTCTCAAGCCCCTTCGGTGTTATTATCGGATATTTTTGATAGGTAAGAGATGTAGCGGCCGGTTGATAGTATGTGTCAACGCTTACGGTGTTCTCGTTTTCATTCCATGAGAACGCACCGCCCAACTTCATTTGCATCAAGGCAACGCTGTCTTGTGTTGAATCGTTGTAAACTCTCATTACCGCAAAATAATCTACATGATTCCCCGTTGACGACAGCATCACCGCCTCGGGCGAATAGACCTCTACGACATATCTCAAGCCGTCCTTTACCGACTCGCCCTCACCTACGAGCACCATTTCATCAAAGCTTGGGATATCCTCCATCAACACTAAACCATACTCCGCCGCCGATTTGTCGTCACCGGACGCAAACGCGATCGTTGTGCTTGCTCCGACTGTAAGCAATGTTGCCGCGCTTAATACGGCTGCCAAAGTCTTTTTGAATTTTTTCATAATTTTTCTCCTCTCCACAAAGCAATAACAGTCATTCTTCCTATGTAGTTATTGTACCGCACATACTTCGATTTGTCAAGTGTTTTTTGAAAAAAAGCGAGAAAAATCCCTCCCAAGGCGTGCCGCCGTGGCGGCAGCTTCTGCCTTTGGCATTTCGTTTCATAAAAAATCGGTGTCAAACGTTTTCGCTCGACACCGATAAACTTCTACATCACACACTCCCTAAACGGGAGGGATAAATATTATCAATCGCGGATAAGCTCTATGATTGCCATTTCCGCAGCGTCGCCGCGGCGCGGACCGAGCTTGTAAATTCTGGTATAACCGCTGTTGCGGGAGTCGTACTTGCCCTCCGCGGTATCGTCAAACAGCTTCTTCGCAACGTCCTCCTTGGTGATGTACGAATAAACCTGACGCTTTGTGTGAAGCGTGTTAACCTTGCTTAGGGTAATCATTTTCTCCGCCTCCGCGCGAACTTCCTTAGCGCGGGTCACGGTAGTTTCGATCTTCCCGTTTTCAAACAGAAAAGTGACCATGCCTCTGAGCATTGCTTTTCTGTGGTCGCTGGCTCTACCCAGCTTTCTTGAACCTGGCATTTTATTTTCTCCTTTCGGTAGAATTTATCAATTGTTTTCCTCGGAGCTCATAAGGTCGCAGCCGAGCGATTGCAGCTTCGCCTTGACCTCGTCAAAGGACTTCTTGCCGAGGTTTCTGACCTTCATCATATCCTCGGGCGACTTGTTTACGAGATCCTCAACGGTGTTTATACCCGCTCTCTTCAAGCAGTTGAAGGAACGCACAGACAACTCGAGCTCCTCGATAGTCATCTCGAGGACCTTGTCCTTGCGGCTTTCCTCCTTTGTCTCCATAAGCTCCTGCGGGTTTGTCTCGTCGGAGAGCTCCGCAAAAAGCTGAAGCCTCTCGATAAGAATCTTCGCCGCATAGGAAACGGCTTCCTTAGCGGAGATCGTGCCGTCCGTCCATATTTCTATGATGAGCTTTTCGTAGTCCGTCCTTTGTCCCACACGCGTATTTTCAACGGTGTAGTTGCACTTCAGAACGGGGGTATAAATGCTGTCGATCGGGATAACGCCTATCACGGGCTGGAGCTGCGCCTTGTTCTGCTCCGCCGCGACATAGCCTCTGCCTCTGTCGAGCGTGATGTCCATATACAGCTTTGCGCCCGTGCTGAGCGTCGCGATGTGCATACCGGGGTCGAGTATCTCGACCTCGGAATCGGTCTTGATATCGCCCGCCGTGACCTCGCACTCGCCCTCGGCCTCGATGTAAATGGTCTTGGGAGCCTCGCCGTACATCTTGGCTCTCAGCCCCTTGATGTTGAGTATTATTTCCGTAACGTCTTCTTTAACGCCGGGAATGGTCGAAAACTCGTGCTGAACGCCGTCAATTTTAACGGACGTCGCGGCAACTCCCGGCAATGAGGAGAGTAACACACGTCTCAGGCTGTTGCCCAATGTGTTTCCATATCCGCTCTGAAGAGGCTCCAGAACGAACATTCCATAAGTTCCGTCCGACCTTAACTTGAAGGTCTCTATGTTGAGCTTTTCGATTTTTTCAAGCATTTGGTAACCCTCCCACCAGCTTTTCCGTCAGCGGCACGCTATGCGCCGCCTTAAGTTAATTATCCTGTGCGTCCGACCCGCGCAAACGCAGGGTCATGCCGTATTCACTGTTAATTTTAAATCACGCTCTGCGCCTTATACAACAAAGTATTGACGTAAATCACGCGGCGCAAACACCGCGCCGTGCGTGAATTAAAAATAACTGCACTAAATATCTGTATGCAAAACTGCAATTATTTAGAATACAGCTCGATAATTAAGTGCTCTGCGATCTCAAAGTCGAGATCCTCGCGCTGGAAAGAACGTGTTACCTTAGCCGCCTGCTTTTCCTTGTCTACGTCGAGCCACATAGGAGTAAGTCTGCCGCCCGCGACCTCCGCGATCTGCTCAAACTTCTTGCTCTTCTTGCTCTTCTCGCGCAGGGAAACGGTGTCGCCCACCTTAACTCTGTAAGAGGGAATATCAACTCTCTTGCCGTTCACACAGAAATGACCGTGAGTTACAAGCTGACGAGCCTCGCGGCGCGTTGTTGCCATACCCATTCTGAAAACGATGTTATCAAGTCTGCTCTCAAGCAGTCTGATGAGGTTTTCGCCCGCAATGCCCTCTTCCTTGGTAGCGAGCTCGTAGTAGTGATAGAACTGCTTTTCGAGGACACCGTAAACGAATTTCAGCTTCTGCTTTTCCTTAAGCTGCTGTCCGTACTCGGAAACCTTCTTGCGGCGTGCGCCGTCCTTCTGGAACCTCTTGGACTTCTTGTTCTCGGAATAGCCCAGCACAGCGGGGCTGATGTCGAGACTTCTGCACTTTTTCAAAATCGGGTCGCGATTTACTGCCATAATAAAAATCCTCCGTTAATCTAAAACATATCGGTTTTCTCAACCGACGCCAAGCAAACGTTGCGCTTGGTCTCTTATCTCTTGCTTCTTCCCATCAGACGCGTCTTCTCTTCGGGGGACGGCATCCGTTGTGGGGGATAGGTGTTACGTCCTTGATGAGCTTTACCTCAAGCCCCGCCGCCTGAAGCGCGCGAATAGCCGCCTCACGGCCCTGACCGGGACCCTTTACGAAAACCTCGACGGTCTTAAGCCCGTGCTCCATAGCAGCCTTAGCCGCAACGTCGGCAGCGGTCTGCGCCGCAAACGGAGTGGACTTTCTCGAGCCGCGGAAGCCCAAGCCGCCCGCGGAAGCCCACGAAAGAGCGTTTCCCTGAAGGTCGGTGATAGTCACTATCGTGTTGTTAAAGGACGACTGAATATGAGCCGCGCCGTTTTCGATGTTCTTGCGCTCGCGGCGTCTGCGGATAACCTGTTTTTTAGCCTGTGCCATTTATTTACCGCCTTTCCTATTACTTCTTCTTGTTTGCAATGGTCTTCTTCGGACCCTTGCGTGTTCTGGCGTTGGTCTTTGTGCGCTGACCGCGAACGGGCAGACCCTTGCGGTGACGCTGACCGCGGTAGCAGTTTATCTCAACGAGACGCTTGATGTTGAGAGCCACCATTCTTCTCAGGTCGCCCTCCACAACGTAGCCGTCCTTGTCGATGACCTCGCGGATCTTCGCCTCCTCTGCGTCGGAGAGATCCTTAACGCGGGTATCGGGATTAACTCCCGCCTTTGCCAGAATATCGTTAGCGGACTTTCTGCCAATGCCGTAAACGTAGGTTAAGCCTATCTCTACGCGCTTTTCCTTAGGCAGGTCCACACCGGCAATTCTTGCCATACAATTTCCTCCTTATCCCTGTCTCTGTTTGTGCTTGGGTTCAACACAAATAACCATAACTTTACCCTTGCGCTTTATGACCTTGCATTTATCGCACATGGGTTTTACCGAAGGTCTAACTTTCATCGTAATACCCTCCTTAAAGGTTCACTTTTGCGGCAGCCTCACGCGGTGAGTTCACTTGGCACGCCATGTGATTCTGCCTTTGGTAAGGTCGTAGGGCGACATTTCAACAGTCACCTTGTCGCCCGGCAGTATGCGGATATAATTCATCCGCAGCTTGCCGCTGATGTGCGCCAATATCTGGTGACCGTTCGAAAGCTCCACCTTGAACTGCGCGTTCGGCAGCGCCTCGAGTATCGTTCCTTCTACTTCCAATACGTCTTCCTTAGACAAGCTATTCACTCTCCTGTAACGTGCAATCGGGGCTCAACGCTCTCAGCGTCCGCCGCAGCCTTTTGTCCGTCATACCCTCGAGCTCCAGAAAGCCCGAGGTCGCGCGGACGTGCTTAACATTCTTCTTTTTCGGGGAATCGAGCTTCCGCTCTTTTCCGTCGGCAACGTAACAAAACATGCCATCAGCTCCTGTCACGACCATGTATCTTCCGCTGTCGTGCCCCGCGGAGCTTATGACCACTCTTCCGACCGTAATATCCATCAGTGACTCTCCAGCGTCAGAATAACGGGTTCGCCGTTCGTAACGGCGATAGTGTGCTCAAAGTGGCAGGAAAGACTTCCGTCGGTAGTAACCACCGTCCACTTGTCGCCCAATATCTTTACCCGCCGCGAGTGGGAATTTACCATCGGCTCGATAGCGATCGTCATACCCGGCATAAGCCTCGGACCGTGCCCCGCCTTGCCCTCGTTCGGCACCTCGGGGTCCTCGTGCATCTGAGTGCCTATCCCGTGACCTATAAACTTTTCGGCGCAGGCATACCCGCCGCTCTCCACGTGAGTTTGGATAGCATGGGAAATGTCGCCTATGCGGTTGCCCGCGACAGCCTGCGCGATGCCCTTGTACAGAGCCTCCTCGGTGAATTTCATCAGCCGTTCCGCTTCCTCGGACACCTTGCCGACCTTAAAGGTCCTGGTATTGTCGCCCATATAGCCGTTGAGCTCCGCCACGATGTCGCAGGACACGATGTCGCCTTCCCTCAGCACCCGTCTTTTGGACGGTATCGCGTGGATAAGCTCCTCGTTTATCGAGTAGCAGTTATGCCCCGGAAAGCCCTCGAAGCCCTTGCACGGGGAGTGCCCGCCCTTGGAGCGGATGTAGTCGTCGACGATCTTGTCGAGCTCCCACGTCGATATCCCCGGAACGGCATGCTTCCCCGCGAGCGCGAGCGCCTGCGCAGCAAGCTCCCCCGCCTTCATCATAGCCTTAAGCTCGGTTGGATTTTTGATTTGGATCATTTGTCTGTACGCTTTCTAAAGGGCTCAGCCTCTTATCGCCGCGAGAACCAGCTTGGAGGTCTCCGCGATCTCGTTCTGTCCCTGAATCGAAACGAGCTTTCCTCTGGACTGATAGAAGTCCTTAAGAGGAGCCGTTTTCTCATGATAAGTTTTCAGACGCGCCTGAACCGTCTCGGGCTTGTCGTCGATTCTCTGAACGACCTTCGCGCCGCAAGCGTCGCAAATGCCCTCGACCTTTGTGGGCTTGTACTCGATATGGTAAGAATTTCCGCAGCCCTCGCAAACGCGTCTGCCACTCATTCTCGCCGCTATAGCCTCATCGGGAACGTCTATCTCGACAACCTTGTCGATCTGCACGCCCATGCTCTCGAGAGCCTCCGCCTGAGCCACCGTTCTGGGGAAGCCGTCGAGGATAAAGCCGTTCTTGGCGTCGTCCTGAGCGATCCTGTCCTTCAGAATACCGATAACGACCTCATCGGGAACCAGCTCGCCCGCGTCCATAAACTTCTTGGCGTTCAGTCCCGCCTCGGTGCCGTTTTTAACAGCCTCGCGCAGCATATTCCCCGTCGAAACAGCGGGAATATTCAGCTCCTTGCAGACTACCTCCGCCTGTGTGCCTTTGCCGGCGCCGGGAGCGCCCAAAAAAATCATATTCATAATCAAGCTCCTCTTGCATAACCTTTAGTCCAAAAAGCCCGGGTGATGACGCATCATTATCTGGCTCTCGAGAGTACGAACCGTTTCGAGCGCGACTCCGACAATGATAAGCATCGTCGTACCGCCAAGCGATACAGCGGAGAAGCTCGGGTTAATCCACGAGAGAACTATCGGGAAAATCGCGATAACTCCGAGGAATATCGCGCCGATAAGCGTTATCTTGTTGAGCGAATTGTAAATGAAATCGGACGTCGGCTTTCCCGGACGATAGCCCGGTATCGCGCCGTTGTTCTTTTTCAGATTGTTCGCTATCTCAACGGGATTGTACGTGATAGCCACATAGAAGTAGTTGAACGCGATTATCAGCACGAAATAGATGACCGCGTAAAGCGCCGAGCCCTGCGAGAAAAATTTCACGAAGCCGTCCCAGAACGAGTCGCCCGTTCCGTCTATCCCGAAGAAGTAGCATATCGTCTGCGGCAGCGACATCAGCGACATCGCGAAGATGATAGGCATAACGCCGCTCATCGCGACCTTTATCGGGATATGCGTCGACTGCCCGCCGTACATCTTCCGTCCGACAACGCGCTTTGCGTATTGAACGGGAATGCGTCTCTCCGCGTTCGTCATAAAAATAACGAACCATATCATCGCCACAAAGATTATCACAGTCGCGATGATAAACACGACGTTCACGCCGATGTTGTCGGGGTCGGACTGTATAATGCCGATAAAGTTCCCGATAGTCTCGGGAAGTCTCGCCACGATACCCGCAAACAGTATCATGGAAATTCCGTTTCCGATGCCCTTTTCGTTAATTCTGTCGCCGAGCCATATGATGACCGACGCTCCCGCGACGAAGCACGCGATTATAGTTATTGCCGCGAGCACCACGGAGAACGTATCGCTCGTCGTGTCCAGAACATCGCCGTATTTCAGTATCGCCGTGTGCGAGGTATCCGTGTTGAGACCCTTTCTCAGCGAGAAATAGAACGCCGTCGCTTGGAATATCGCTATACCGAGCGCCGTGAACTTAGTGATCGTATTTATCTTCTTCCTGCCCTCCTCGCCCTCTTTCGAGAGCCTCTCAAGCGGAGGAATGGCGACAGTCAGAAGCTGAATAATGATCGACGCGTTGATATACGGAGTGATGGACATCGCAAGCAGCGTGCCGCGTCCGAGCGCGCCGCCCGTCATTACGTCGAGGTAATTGAGCAGCGACGCCCCCGAGATCATCTCCGTGATCGCGGCGTTGTCGAGGAACGGAACGAAAATACATGAACCCAAGCGGAACAAGAGGAGTATAAACAGCGTATACAAGATCTTCTTACGCAGTTGAGCGTCCACCCACGCGTTACGAAAGACTGTAAGCATTCCGTTCAATTACATCACCTCTGCCTTTCCGCCTGCCTTTTCAATTTTTTCCTGAGCGGCAGCGGTAAACTTTACCGCCTTCACGGTCAGGCTCTTTGTGAGCTCGCCGTTGCCGAGGATCTTCACGCCGTCCTTAGCGTCCTTGATAGCGCCGCACGCAATAAGAGCGTCCGCGTCAACCACAGCGCCGCTTTCGAATCTCTTCTCAAGCTCGGAGACGTTTACGGCCGCAAATTCCTTTGCGAAAATGTTGTTAAAGCCCCTCTTCGGCATTCTTCTCTGAAGCGGCATCTGACCGCCCTCGAAGCCGGGTCTGATAGAGCCGCCCGAACGAGCCTTCTGACCCTTATGACCCTTGCCCGCCGTCTTGCCCTGTCCCGAGCCGTGACCGCGGCCAATGCGCTTTACGTCCTTGACCGAACCTGCCGCGGGCTGTAATTCGTGAAGCTTCATATAGCTTTGCACCCCCTAGTAAAAATAGAATGTTGTATAATCAAACCTCTTCGACCTTTACCAGGTGAGCGATAGTCTTGATTTTACCTTTAGTAGCCTCGTTGTCGGGCTGAGTTGTAACGGAATTCACCTTGCGCAGTCCCAAAGAATACGCAGTGGCGATCTGGTTTTTCTTGCAGCTGTTCAAAGAGCGTACAAGTGTGATTTTCAATGCCATTTCTTATTCTCCTATCTACGCGATCAAAGGTCCTTAACGCTCTTTCCTCTGAGCGCGGCGACCTCCTCCGCCGTTCTCAAACTAGTCAGACCCTGCATCGTAGCTCTTACGACATTGCAGGGATTGTTTGAGCGCAGCGACTTTGTACGGATATTCTTGATGCCCGCCATCTCGATAACGGCGCGCACGGGACCGCCCGCGATAACGCCCGTACCCTCGGGAGCGGGACGCATAAGCACAGCGCCCGCGCCGAATTTACCCGTGATCTCGTGAGGTATCGTCGAGCCCTTAAGAGCGATCTTGTGAAGATTTTTCTTCGCGTCGTCAATTCCCTTGCGGATAGCGTCGGGAACCTCGTTGGATTTGCCCATACCGAAGCCCACCGTGCCGTTTCCGTCGCCAACGACCACCAGCGCGGAGAACTTCATGATGCGTCCGCCCTTTACGGTCTTTGAAACGCGGTTTATAGCAACGACCTTTTCGGCAAGCTCGTTTTCCGTATTCTCAAAATTAGCCAAGTTGTTTCCCTCCTTATCAGAAATTAAGTCCGCCTTCTCTTGCGCCCTCCGCGAGAGCCGCAACTCTGCCGTGGTACACATAGCCGCCTCTGTCGAAAACGACGTCCGTTATACCCGCAGCCTTTGCCGCCTCCGCGATAGCCAGACCGACCTTCTTAGCCGCCTCAACGTTTCCGCCGTACTGTCCGAAGCCCTTTACCGTGGAAGACGCGGAAGCGAGGGTCTTGCCATTCACGTCGTCAATGATCTGCGCGTAAATGTGCATGGAAGAACGGAAAACATTGAGCCTTGGACACTCGGGAGTGCCCGTGATCTTAGAGCGGACGCGCTTATGACGGCGAAGTCTGCTCTTGTTTTTATCAATAGCCTTAACCATTTCTCTTCAGTCCTTTCCTTACTTCTTGCCCTTGCCTGCTTTGCCTTCCTTGCGGCGGATGACCTCGTCGGCGTACTTGATGCCCTTGCCCTTGTAAGGCTCGGGGGGACGCTTGCCTCTTATCTCGGAAGCCATCTGACCGACCTTCTGCTTATCGATTCCCGTCACAACGATCTTGTTGGGCGCGGGAACCTCCAGCTTTATGTCGTCGGTGTCCGAAACCTCCACCTTGTGCGAGAATCCGAGGCTCATAACGACCTTCTTGCCCTGCTTTTCGCATCTGAAGCCGACGCCGTTTATCTCCAGCTCCTTCTTGAAGCCCTCGGTAACGCCCACCACCATATTATGGATAAGCGTTCTCGTAAGCCCGTGGAGGGACTTGGAAAGGTTCTCGTCATCGGGGCGGGAAACGATTATCTCCGTGCCCTCCTGCGAGATCTTCATCAGGTGATTGAACTCCTTGGTAAGAGTTCCCTTAGGACCCTTTACTGTTACGACAGGTCCGTCGATCTTCACATCGACGCCCGCAGGAACAGTAACAGGCATTTTACCGATTCTTGACATATTACTATTCCTCCTCTTACCATACAAACGCAAGAACTTCGCCGCCGACGTTCATCTCGCGCGCCTTCTTGTCGGTCATAATGCCCTTGGAAGTGGAAACAATCGCAATTCCGAGACCTCTCATGACCTTCGGCATGTCCTTGCAGTTCGAGTAAATTCTAAGACCCGGCTTCGATACGCGGCGGAGCCCCGTAATGACCTGAGCTCTGCTGTCGGTATACTTCAGTGTGACCCTGATAACGCCCTGCTTGCTGTCGTCAATGACCTTAAAAGCCTTGATGTAGCCCTCGTCAAGCAAAATCTGCGCGATCTGCTTTTTGAGGTTAGAAGCGGGAATGTCAACAGTGGGGTGCTTTGCGGAGTTAGCGTTGCGAATTCTCGTCAGCATATCCGCGATCGTATCTGTGATCTGCATTCATTTACCTCCTAAACGTAAGCCGTTACGAACGCAATTTTGTCCGTCGTACTCACTTGATATCCTCATTTATCGGATTTAGATACTCGATTATCCGATGAGGTAACTTTACAGTGCAGCAATAGAAACTATCAACTAGCAACTATTTTCTGACAACTATTTACCAGCTTGCCTTCTTAACGCCGGGTATCTGCCCCTTGTAAGCAAGCTCTCTGAAACAAATTCTGCAAATGCCGAACTTACGCAGGTAAGCGTGAGGTCTGCCGCAGATCTTGCATCTGTTGTAAGCGCGCGTGGAGAACTTAGGCGTTCTCATCTGCTTCTGCTTTAAAGACGTTTTTGCCATTGTAATCCTCCAAATCACTTCTCAAAGGGAGCGCCCATAAGCGTGAGCAGCTCTCTTGCTTCTTCGTCGGTCTTAGCGGTGGTGATAAAGTTTATATCCATACCGCGAACCGCGTCGATCTTGTCGTACTCGATCTCGGGGAAAATCAGCTGCTCCTTAAGACCGAACGAGTAGTTGCCGCGTCCGTCGAAGGAGTTGGGGTTTATGCCTCTGAAGTCGCGTACACGCGGCAGCGCCACGTTAAACAGTCTGTCGAGGAACTCGTACATAATGTCGCCGCGCAGCGTCACCTTAACGCCGATTATCTGACCCTCTCTGAGCTTGAAGTTCGCAACGGACTTCTTCGAGCGGCAGGCAACGGGCTTCTGACCCGTGATAGCCGCGAGCTCCGCCGTCACGTTCTCAATGATCTTCGCGTTTTCCTTAGCCTCTCCGCAGCCGACGTTAACGACTATCTTGTCAAGCTTCGGCGTCTGCATCACGGACTTGTAGCCGAACTTCTTGAACAGTGCGGGAGCCACGGTTTCCTTGTAGAAATCTTTCATTCTGGCCATTGTTAAATTCTCCTATCTGCCGGATTTTAGCAGCGGAAGAACCTGCGGAAGCGTCCGCCGTTATCGTTCCGCGCTTCTTGTATCCGACAAGTCGTTGGTCTGTCAGTATTTAAGCTCTGCTCCGCAGTGCTTGCAAACTCTGATCTTCTTGCCGTCCTCTATCTTGTGACCGACCCTTGTGGGCTTGTCGCACTTCGGGCAGACGGGCATCACCTTGCAGGCATAAATCGGGCTCTCCGCCTGAACTCTGCCGCCGAGCTGCCCCTGCTGACGGGGCTTAACGTGCTTTGTCACCATGTTGATACCCTCAACGATGACCTTGCCCTCCTTCGGGGAAACGTCGAGAACCTTTCCCGTCTTGCCTCTGTCGCCCTTCTTGTCGCCGACCATAAGCATAACGGTATCGCCTGTTTTTACATGCATCTTATTCATAACGGCGCCTCCTTACAGCACTTCGGGAGCGAGCGACAGTATCTTCATAAAGTCCTTGTCTCTCAGCTCTCTGGCAACGGGCCCGAAAATACGGGTCCCTCTGGGATTTTTATCCTCCTTGATGATAACCGCCGCGTTTTCGTCAAAGCGGATATATGTGCCGTCGTCGCGTCTGAGCCCCTTAGCCGAGCGCACCACGACGCACTTTACAACGTCGCCCTTTTTAACAACGCCGCCGGGTGTAGCTTTTTTAACGGAAGCAACGATAACGTCGCCGATGTTCGCGTATCTTCTGCGGGTACCGCCCAGCACTCTGATACACATAAGCTCCTTGGCACCCGTGTTGTCGGCGACCTTAAGCAATGTCTGCATCTGAATCATGGCATTACTTCTCCTTTCGTGAAATTCAAAATACCGTCCGCTGTTACTTAGCGCGCTCGATAACGTTTACAAGGCGCCATCTCTTGTCCTTGGAAAGCGGACGAGTCTCCATGATCTCAACTCTGTCGCCGATATTGCAGGTGTTCTGCTCATCGTGAGCCTTGAGCTTAATGGTGCGCTTTACGATCTTCTTGTAAAGAGGATGACGAACGTTATCCTCGATGGCAACGACGATCGTCTTGTCCATCTTGTTGCTGACTACCTTGCCGACTCTTGTCTTTCTTAAAGCTCTTTCCATGTTTGGTTCTTATCCTCCTTCCTTAATTCTCTGCCGTAAGCTCGCGCTCGCGCTGAATGGTCTTAATGCGCGCGATGTCCTTCTTTACAGCCTTTATCCTCGTAGGATTGTCAAGCTGATTTACGGCAAGCTGGAAGCGAAGATTAAAGAGCTCTGCTTTGAGTTCGGCGAGCTTCGTTTCAAGCTCTGTTTCCGAAAGATATTTGATTTCCGAAGCCTTCATTAAAGCTCACCTCCGTCTTCCCTCTTAACAAATTTGCACTTTATCGGCAGCTTATGCATCGCGAGACGCATAGCCTCTCTTGCGGTCTCCTCGGAAACGCCCGCTATCTCAAACATAACGCGTCCGGGCTTAACGACCGCCACCCAATACTCGGGCGAACCCTTTCCCGAACCCATACGAGTGCCCAGCGGCTTGGTCGTAACGGGCTTATCGGGGAATATCTTGATCCAAACCTGACCGCCGCGCTTGATGTAACGCGTCATGGCGATACGAGCCGCCTCTATCTGGTTGGACTTTATCCATGCAGCCTCGAGCGCCTGAAGACCGAACTGCCCGTTGGAAACGGTGTTTCCTCTCGTGGCAACGCCCTTGCGGCGGCCTCTCTGCACTCTCCTGTACTTTACTCTCTTAGGAAGCAGCATTATTCGTTACCTCCTTCTGTTTTTCTGGTTTCTCTGCCCTCTCTGGGTCTGCGGGGACGGCGGTCGTCGCGGCCTCTGCCGCCCGCTCTGTCATTGCGGCGTCTGTCGGTGCGCTCGTTTCTCTGCGCGGGAATTTCACCCTTCAGCACCTCGCCGTTGTATATCCATACCTTAACGCCGATAACGCCGTAGGTGGTATTCGCTCTCGCAACGCCGTAGTCGATATCTGCGCGCAGCGTCTGCAGCGGGATAGTGCCCTCGTGATAGCTCTCCGAGCGCGCGATCTCCGCGCCGCCCAGACGGCCGCTCACCATGGTCTTAATGCCCTTTGCGCCGCTCTTCATCGTTCTGCCGATGACCTGCTTCATAGCGCGCCTGAACGAAACGCGTCCCTCGAGCTGCATTGCGATATTGTCGGCAACAAGCTGCGCGTTCGTATCGGGATTTTTTATCTCAACGATGTCGAGCGAAACGCTCTTTCCGCCGACGAGCTTCTCTATCTCGCCGCGGAGCTTCTCAATCTCCGCGCCCTTAACGCCGATAAGCATACCGGGCTTTGCCGCGTGGATATAAACCTTGATCTTATCCGCGCCCGTGCGCTCGATCTCGACCTTAGCTATCCCGACAGCCCTCGAAAGCGACTGCGCGGTCTTTTCTCCGTTCGCCCTGTTGAACATTCTCTTGCTCATCAGGTAATCGCGGATCTTATAGTCCTCAACAAGTGTATCACCGAAGGTTGCTTTGCCCGCGAACCAGCGAGAATCCCAATCCTTGATTACACCCACTCTGAGACCATGTGGATTAACCTTTTGTCCCATTGTAATTCTCCTCCTTATTCAGCTTCTTTAACAACCAGCGTGATGTTGGACGTTCTCTTCAGTATTCTGTGAGCGCGCCCGTGATCCTTCGCCCTTATACGCTTAAGCGTAATGCCCGGTCCCACGTAAGCCTTATAAACATACAATCTGGAGGAATCCAAATTGTCGTTGTTCTCCGCGTTCGCGACAGCGCTCTTCAGCAGCTTCGCAAGCGGCTCGCTCGCGGACTTGGGGGTATTGTTGAGTATCGCCATAGCGACCTCCACAGGCTTGTTTCTGATGAGGTCGAGCACGATGCCGACTTTTCTCGGAGAAATACGAACCTGTTTGAGCTCCGCTACAGTCGCGTTCTCTTCATGCAATTTTTGCTTTGCTATTCGTCTCATTCGTCTCCCTCCTTACTTTTTGCCTGTGGTCTTGCTTCCCGCGTGACCCTTAAACGTTCTCGTGGGAGCGAACTCGCCGAGCTTGTGTCCTACCATGTCCTCGGTAACGTATACCGGAACGTGCTTTCTGCCGTCATGAACGGCAAACGTATGCCCCACGAACTCGGGGAAAATCGTCGAAGCGCGGCTCCAAGTTTTCAGAACCTTCTTCTCCTTATCGCCCTTTTCGTTCATTTCAAGAACTCTTTTCATAAGAGCTTCCTGCACGAAAGGTCCCTTCTTAATGCTTCTTCCCATTGCAATATTTCCTTTCAGTTGAGCTGCAAGTTAACTAGTGAACAGTTTAATAGAGATTAGTTATTAGTTTTGAACCTATCTCACACTTTCACTCTTATTAACAGCAACCGAATTATAATCGCGAACAGAAGTCAGCAGCTTCGTTTCAATTCGGATAACTAACTGCTAACAACTATTCTCTAACTACTATTTACCGTTTCTTCTCTTCACGATGAACTTATCGGACGCCTTCTTCTTGGAGCGCGTCTTGTAGCCGAGCGCGGGCTTGCCCCACGGGGTAACGGGCCCGGGACGCCCTACGGGGGACTTTCCCTCGCCGCCGCCGTGCGGGTGGTCGTTCGGGTTCATAACGGAGCCGCGCACGGTAGGTCTGATACCGAGGTGGCGCGTCTTGCCTGCCTTGCCTCTGTTCACGTTCTCGTGGTCGAGGTTGGAGACCGTCCCGATAGACGCATAGCAGTTCACGGAAACGTTTCTCAGCTCTCCGCTCGGCAGACGGAGCAGCGCGTAGCCGTTCTCCTTAGCCATCAGCTGAGCCATATTTCCCGCCGAGCGAACAAGCTGTCCGCCCTTTCCGGGGTAAAGCTCTATATTGTGGATAACGGTACCAACGGGTATATCCGCCAACGGCAGCGCGTTTCCGGGCTTGATATCCGCGTCGGAGCCCGCGCGAACGGTATCGCCGACCTTTAGCCCGTCGGGAGCGATGATATATCTCTTCTCCCCGTCCTCGTACTTAACCAGCGCGATAAACGCGCTTCTGTTCGGATCGTACTCAAGAGTGCTCACGGTAGCGTTCATGCCCCTCTTGTTTCTCTTGAAGTCGATAACGCGGTACTTTCTTCTGTTTCCGCCGCCGATATGCCTAACGGTAATGCGCCCGTAGCTGTTTCGGCCCGCGGTCTTTTTGATAGGCTCCAGAAGACTTTTTTCGGGAGCTACCTTCGATAACCCGCTGTAATCCGTAACGGTCATGCCGCGGCGGCTGTTATTGACGGGCTTGTATGCCTTAATAGCCATATAAACTCACTCCTTACTTAAATCATTCCGTCAAAGAACTCAATGGTCTTAGAGCCCTCTTTAAGGGTAACGATAGCCTTCTTCCAGTCGGAGGTATAGCCCTCGTTTCTGCCCATTCTCTTCTTTCTTCCGCGAACGCTGATAGTGTTCACCTTCGCGACCTTAACGCCCTTGAAAAGCTGCTCGACAGCCTTCGCGATCTCGATCTTGTTAGCGTCCTTCGCCACCTTAAAGGTGTACTTTCCCTGCGCGAGGCAATCCATGGAATGTTCCGTGATAATGGGCTTTATAATAATGTCCTGAGCGACCTTTTCCATTACGCGTACACCTCCTCAAGCTTCTCAACAGCGCCCTTTACGATAACGAACTTGTCGCAGTTGAGAATATCGTAAACGTTCAGCGTGTTGACCTGCGTGGTCTTTACCTTGTCGATATTGTTCGCGGACTTGATGACCTTCTTATCCGCGCAGTCCAGCACGATAAGGGTCTTGTCCTCCGCCCCAATAGCCTTGAGCATATTGACCATATTCTTGGTCTTGAACTCGTCTGTCGTGATAGCGTCAACGACTATCATCTCGTTCTCGAGGACCTTGCTCGAAAGCGCCGACTTGATAGCCAGCTGTCTGAGCTTCTTGTTAAGCGAAAATCTGTAAGAACGGGGCTTGGGACCCAGCGCGATGCCGCCGTGTCTCCACTGCGGAGCGCGTGTCGAGCCCTGTCTCGCGTGACCCGTGCCCTTCTGCCGCCAAGGCTTCTTGCCGCCGCCCCTCACCTCTGTACGGGTAAGCGTGGACTGCGTGCCCTGACGCTGATTTGCAAGATAATTCACAACTGCGGAATGCATTGCGGTCTTGTTCGGCTCAATGCCGAAAACCGCGTCGTTAAGCTCAAGCTCGGAAACGACTTTACCCGCCATATCAACTACATTTATCTTTGACATAGTATCGTCCTCCCCTCTCTTATGCCTTAACTGCGTCGCAGATAGTCACAACGCCGCCCTTAGGTCCGGGAACCGCGCCCTTTACCGCGATAAGGTTGTTCTCAACGTCCACCTTAACAACGATAAGGTTCTGCACGGTAACGTTCTCCGCGCCCAAGTGACCTGCCATCTTCTTGCCCTTGAAAATTCTCGACGGGCTCGAGCAAGCTCCCATAGAGCCCGCCTCACGAGCAACGGGACCCGTACCGTGAGATTCTCTCAGTCTGTGCTGATTGTGGCGCTTGATAGCGCCCGCGTATCCCTTGCCCTTGGACACGCCCGCAACGTCAATAACGTCGCCCTCGGCGAACACGTCCGCCTTGATAACGTCGCCCGTATTGAAGCCGCTTATGTCGTCGAAACGGAACTCCTTAAGCGTCTTCTTGAAAGCAACGTCATTCTTCTTGAAATGACCCTGCTCGGGCTTGTTAATGTGCTTTGCCGATACGTCGCCAAAGCCCAGCTGAACAGCCTCATAGCCGTCGTTTTCGGTCGTTTTCTTCTGAACGACCACGCAGGGACCCGCTTCGATAACGGTCACGGGAACGACCTTGCCTGCCTCGTCAAAGACCTGCGTCATGCCGATCTTCTTGCCGATGATTGCCTTTTTCATTTCGGCTTTTCCTCCTTATGGTTATTGGTTGAGTTTCCTCAACATGACCTTTTAGATGTAAGAGGTCGGATGCAAAATGTAAGACGCGCGGCGCGTGAGTACCCGTTCTTACCTCTTACCTCTCAAAATTCTTACTCTAATCGGTTAGCGGTTAACGCGCTCGCAAGACGCGCGCCAACATAACTCCAACGAATCTATTAAATATCCATTGAAATCTCTACGCCTGCGGGCAGCTCCAGCGACTGGAGAGCCTCGATGGTCTTCTGGGACGGACGGATAACGTCGATAAGGCGCTTGTGAGTTCTGAGCTCGAACTGCTCGCGGGAATCCTTATACTTGTGAACCGCTCTCAGAATGGTCACGATCTGCTTGTCTGTCGGCAGCGGAATGGGACCCGCAACTCTCGCGCCGCTGCGCTTTGCAGCGTCAACGATTTTCGCGGCGGCCGCGTCGACCACGCTGTGCTCGTAACCCTTGACCTTGATTCTTACCTTCTCATTAGATGCCATTGATTTTTCAACCTTTCTTCGTTGTTTTTCGGCGGACGAGTAACTGCCCGCCCTTCGGTTTCGCCCCTCTTTTGCGCAAACGAGGGAGCAAATTGCCGGCGAAGGCTTTCCGAAAAATCCACCGAGCCGTGTGTTTCTTAGAGGTGAGATTTTAGAAGCAAGAGGTAAGACCCCTTGCGCGTCTTATGCTCGCCCTCGGCTGTTAGTTATCCGAATGCTCGGACACTTTAACAATGCGCCGCAGAAACAGACCCGTAAAACTTTTCGCCCGAATTTAATTCGGACATGCTCCGTCGAAATTACCGCGGCGCTGCCGCGCAACCTCCGACTTCATCGCCTTTGCGGCTCGATTTTACAAGCCACCGCTAATTATTTTACCACAAACCGCCGTCATTTTCAACCACTAAAGCAAAATATTATTCCTTTTCCGCAGAGAATTTTTAAGCGATTTCAGCCGATTTTTTGGCAATTTTGCACAACACGACCCTCCCACCCCCGAATACGAAAAAATTTTCAAAAACCCCTTGCAATTTTTCGGGGTATGTGTTATAATTAAATGTACTATGAGAAAAAATAAATCGAAATTACAATAAAACGTGTTTTTGCGCGGAGCTTTTTGGTAAATATAAATAAATGTTGCCCGAAAATTTCCGTAAAAATACATTTTTTTCGATTAAAAAACTGCACGGAGGTGAAAAAAATGCCGAATATAAAGTCTGCCAAGAAGAGAGTTCTCATTTCCGCGGCAAGGACAGAGGCGAACAAAAGCGCCAAGTCCGCGCTCAGGACTTCGATAAAGAAGGCTCGCGCAGAGGGCGCCGACGCGGCGACGATAAAGGCCGCAAGCGTAAGCGTTGCAAAGGCAGCGGGCAAGGGTCTCATTCACAAGAACAAGGCCGCTCGTCTGAAATCGCAGCTTGCCAAGAAAGCAAACGCGTGACCGCAAGGTATCCGCCCGCAGACGTCAAGGTTTGCGGGCTGTTTTTTACCGCAGCACACCACAGCACAAGAAAGGGGAAACGATTATGACAGGTATAGAAAGAGAAATAACCGACATAAACGAAATAGAAAATATCCTGAGCTCGGCGCGGGTCTGCCGCATAGCTCTCATCGACGGGGAATATCCGTACATAATCCCGCTCTGCTTCGGCTATAACCTCACAGGCGGAAAGCTCGAAATATACTTCCGCTGCGAGGAAAAGGGAAAGAAAATGGATCTCATCAAGGCAAACGGAAACGCCGCCTTCGAGATCGACAAGCTCCACGACATCGTAAAGACCGACCCCGCCCTCGGCTTCACCGCCCATTATCACAGTATAACGGGCACGGGCACCATCGAAAGCATCACGGGCGTCGAAAAAATAACGGGTCTCAACCTGCTCATGAAAAAGTATTTCGGCGGCACTCCCGAAAGCAAATATCCCGAAACAATGCTCAACAGCTTCGCTATCCTGAAGTTCACGGCGGGCAAATTCTGCTGCAAGGAGCACAACCCCGCCCCCGCGGAATGATATACATATTATAATATAGGCAGGTGCCCCATGAAAAAAAGCGAACTTATCGAATTGTTTGAGGACTGGCGCGAGGAGGGCGAAAACGAAAAGATCGTCCAGGCCGTCCTCGCGCTCTCCGACAGCGCCCTCGACGACGAAATGCTCAACTGGCTCTCCGAGGCGTATATAGATACGGGCGAGTATAAAAAGGCAATCGCCGTTCTCGAAAGCCAGCGCGAGCGCCTCGACAGCGATTACAAGTGGCATTTCCGCATGGGGCTCGCGCTCTACCGCGCCTCCGAGGACGAGGAGTGCGAGGACGACGACAGCCTGCGCCGCAATATCCTCGAGCGCGCCAAGGTCGCCCTCGCGAGAGGCATGAATATGAACCCGCCCGAATCCGCCCTCGAGACCGCCGACGGCTTCATGGAGCGCATCGAGGACGAGCTCGACGAGCTAAGCGGCAGAAGCGCCGACGACGATGACGAGGACGATGACGAGGACGACGAGCTCGAGCTGTACGAAGAAGAGGAGCTCGACGCGATAGAAGAGCATATCAAGGAATACTTCGGCGATTTCCCGACCGTGTTCCACGAAATATCCTCCCCCGATATCCACTGCGACGTCTGCATAGTCCCCCCGAGCGAAAAGCGCGATTATTACACCCTCGTCACCATGGGCATGGGCGCGCACGTCATGGATATCCCGCCCGACCTCTCCCCCGAGGAACACGGCCGAGCCGAGCTCCTCATCTGCCTTCCCCCCGACTGGAAGGTCGGCGAAAACAGCGAGGAGTGGTTCTGGCCGATCTCCCTGCTGAAAAACCTCGCGCGCCTGCCGCTCGCCTGCGAAACATGGCTCGGCTGGGGGCATTCCGTCGACAACCAACACCCCTTCTCGGACAGCGCGAAGTTCGAGGGCTCCCTTCTGCTCACCCCCGAAAACGTCGACGACGGCGCGGAAGCGTGCGTTCTCCCGAACGGCGATACCGTAAACTTCTTCGAGATCATCCCCCTGTACCGCGAGGAAATGGAGTTCAAAATCGACCACGACACCCAATCCCTCCTCGAGGAAATGTACGGCGTCGGTCACGTCGTCGATATAACCCGCCCGAATATGTTCGTCGGCTACCGCTCGCAAAAGCGCCCCGCCCCGATCGACAGCGCAGCCGACCACAGTGCAAAGATATACGAAAAAAGCCTCCCGCTTGACCCGAAAAACGGCTGCAATCACATCGCGATATTTTTCCGCTGGTGCATCGAGCACGACCTTATCTCGCCGCAGCTCCGCAGGAGCTTCCCCGAGCTGACGGAGCTCGCCGAAAAGCGCCGCCTGAATGGAATACGCGAGTTTATGCTCGACGTTTTCGGCGGAGAACTCCAGCACGCCCACCTGAACTACCTCGGCGCGAACTTCGCCCACGACTACTACGATTGGGACCGCGACTGCGCGCCGTATTTCTACCCCGCCGACGTCGACGACTGCGCCGAAAAATTTTTCGGCAAAGAAAAATACAACAGCGCCGAGTTCCAAGACGAGGCGTATCTGTTCATGCCGTTCGACGAAAAATACTGCCAAGCCATGAGCCGATACATAGACCGCGCGTTTCGGGATTTTTACGCCGACTTCTCGGATTATATGCGTCTCGAGTTCACACAAGTTCTCCGCGCCGTCTCCAAGGCGCTCGGCATCAGCGGCAGCGTCTGTTCGGACGAAATCGCCAAGGAGTACAAGCTCGCCGTGCGGGAAGCAAAGTTCGCCGACCGCACGCCAATAGTCCTCATCATGCACGACGACGGGAGCGTTTCCGCTCCCGAGAAGCTCGCGGAGGCGCTTGAGGATTCGCTCGACCCGTTCCTCGAGCCTATCGCGATAGTCGACATACCGTCGCGCGACGTCACGGCATGGGCGGCGGAAAAATTCGACCTCGCCCCTCCCGAGGCGTTCCCGTGCGGCGTCCCCGACTTCCGCGAGACCGCGCAAAAGCTCTTCGGCACGGTCCCCGCGCTGCTGACCTTTGACGAAAACAGCTCCGCGCTGTTTCTGCCGACAGACGACAGCCGATACCTCCGCTTTACGGGCAAAGGCATACCTTTCGCCGACGAATAAACCCGCGATCCGCGCGCTTTTTTCATAATAAGACAGCCCTCGCAGCAAAATTTGTAACTCATATTGCAAATTGGAAAAATTTGGATTATAATTGCAGTTACAATATTTGCGGAGGTCTGTCTTTATGAAAAGAAATATTATCAAGCTCGTATTAACGGCAGCGTTAGTTGTCTGCATCATACCGCTCTGCTCCTGCGGCAGCGCCGAGGAAAGCCGCGCGCCCGAGCCCCGCCCCTCGGAGAGCGCCTTCCCGGATAAGCCCGCCGCCGCTCCGACAGCCGTTTTGCCGACCAAGCGCCGCGCCGAAAGCCCCAAGCACGCCGACGAAAACAAGCTCTCGTTCACGGCGGAGAACGTTTTCTCCGAGGGGGAGTATTATAACGTCATCATCGAGGGCGAAAGGCTCAGCGGCACGCTTTTCGGCAATTTCCGCCTTGTCCTCGAAAAGGACGGCGAAAGGCTCGACAGCCTCTCCGTCGAGGTCGCGGACGGCGACAAATTCCTGATAATGGAGAGCGTTCTCAAAAATCTGACCTACGGCTGCACGGTAATTTCCAATAAACGGGAATTTTCAACGGACGCTTACCCCGACATCATACAGCTTGATTTCTACAACGAAAGCGACCCCGAGATACCCCAATACGGGAGGTATTTCGCGGTGTTCGGCGGCAGGCTCTCGGAGCTCGCCGTATACGAAAACGGCGCCGAGACCGCCCCCCGCGGAACGTATCTGAAGCTGCGCGGCGAGGGCAGAATGGTGCAGCGCCTCTGCGTGTACACGCCCTCGGGAAAGTCGCTCATGGTAGAGGAGTTCGAGTATATCTTCGACGCGGAGAATAAGCGCCTGAACAAGCGCGAAACGGTCTTCCTCGGCTGGAACGTAAACAATTAACGGCTTCGGCGGCTGCAAAAAAATTTCCCTCCCCCGCGGAATATTTTCCCTCAAACCCGCAACAATATATTTGTTACGAAAAACGAAGGGGTTGAAAAGGTTGATACAGATGAAAAAAGCAGTCGCGGCGCTGGGGATCGCGGCAGCCTTGGCGGCAGCTGCATGGGCGGTCCCGCGCGCGGTCGAAAGCGCGGCGCCCGTCGCCGAAACGCTCAGAGCGAGCACGCGGGAATACAACGAATATGTAGTGGGCACGGGCGAGCTCACCTACCTCGGACAGCACGAGATAACCTCGTCGCTGCCGTTGGTCATCGAAAAGCTGCTCGTGCGCGAGGGCGACGTCATAGAGGTCGGCGACACCGTCGCGACCATCGACAGAAAATCCTCCGCGGCGCTCATCGAAAGCCTCGGGCAGGTCTCCGCGCTGGCGATATCCGCGTCCGACCTGTCGACCGCCGTGTCTCTGCTGCCCGAAAAAATCGTCTCCGACTGCTCGGGACGGGTCATATCGGCAGCGAACAGCGGTCAGGCGGTGCAAAGCGGCTACAGCGTCGCGACAGTCGCCGAGACCGAAGAGCTCGCGGTCTCGGCGGCGGTAAGCGAGCTCGACATCGCGAAGGTCGCGCTCGGGCAGCGCGTGCTTTTTTCTCTCGCGGCATACCCCGACGAGACGTTCTCGGGAACCGTCTCGGATATCTCGCAGGCTGCCCGAAGTCAGTACAACGGCGCAGTCCTTGAAACGGTAGTCGACGTCACGATAGCGCCCGACGTTCCCGACGAGCGCCTTAAATCGGGGCTGTCCGCGGAGGTCGAGATACAGCTTTCCGAGCCGCGCAGCATCTGCGTACTGCCCTATTCGGCGATCGCGCAGGACGACGCGGGCGAGTATGTTTACGTATACGAAAACGGCAGAGCGGTGCGGCGCGGCATTGCCACGGGCGCGGAGTTCGCGGATGGCGCGGAGATAAAAAGCGGCGTCTCGACGGGCGACGTCGTGTTCGGCGACCCGCAGGACATCGCCGACAGGAGCTATATAAGGCTCGCCGAGAATTGAGGTCGGAATGACGATAACCAAACTGCTTGTAAACATTTTCAGAAGCAAAACGCGCTCGCTGCTTACAATGGCGGGGATAGCGGTCGGGGTGTTCTCCGTGGTGCTTATCTCGACGGTCGGCGCGGTCGGCACCTCCGAGGTGAGCAAGACGCTGGTGACAATGGGCGTTGATACGCTGCTCATTCAGTCGGCGAAGAACTCCGTTTCCGTGACGCTCACCGACGGGGACGTGACCGCCGTCCGCAATATCGACGGGGTGAGCGACGTTATGCCGCTTATGGCGAGCGTTACCGAGGCGAAGATGATAAACCGCCGCTTAGACTGCTACGTATGGGGCGTCGACAAATCCGCGGACAAGCTTATTTCGCTGGAGGCGGAGCACGGGCGGCTGATAAACAACTCGGACACCGCCGCGCGCGCCAAGGTCTGCGTTATCGACGAGCAGTTCGCGCTGGCGAGCTACGGGAGAAGCAACGTTGTCGGGAAAACGCTTTCGATGTTCCTCGGTGGGAAGTACCACACCTTTGAGATAATCGGGGTGGCGCAGTCGGGGCTGTCGGGGCTGCAGGGAATGCTGACGAACATTATGCCCGGGTTTATGTATATCCCGATAACGACCATGCAGAGCCTTTGCGGGCGGACCACCTACGACAAAATCGCCGTTAAGCTGACCGATATGAGCTCCGATACGGCTGTCGTGAGCCGCGTTACCGATGAGCTGAACCTAAGAAACGGCTTTACGGACGGATACGTCTGCAACAACCTGCTTTCGCAGAAGGGGCAGCTGGACGATATTCTGGATATCGTGACTACCGCGCTTTCGCTGGTGGCGGGGATATCGCTGGTGGTCTCGGGGATATCCGTGACGACCACCATGATGATGAGCGTCGGGGAGCGCACCCGCGAGATAGGCATCAAGAAGGCCATCGGCGCCAAGAGCCGCGACATCTGTCTGGAGTTTCTGACCGAGAGCGTTATTCTGACCATGATAGGCAGCGCCGCGGGTATCGCGTTCGGGCTGGCGGTCTCGTTTGTCGGATGCCTGCTCGTGAGAGTGCCGTTTACCGTGAACGCGGGGTCGCTGGCGGTTTCCGCCGTCGTCTCGTCGGCGATAGGCGCGGCGTTCGGCGCGTATCCCGCCGCAAAGGCTGCCAAGCTGCGTCCCGCCGAGGCGCTGAGGGCAAACTGATCGTCGGCTTAGCCGACGATTTCTGCGTTAGCACAAAGCATTTTCAGTCGCCGCGCGGTGATTAAAAACTAACTATCGGCAACTATTTGCCAATAACCAAAGGAGTAACATTATGACCGACAAAGAAAAATTCCTCGAGATCTACAAAACCAACATCACCCGCGAGGGCGCGGACAAGCTTCTCGACTTCCTCGAGAAAAGCGACTTCTTCACCGCGCCCGCCTCAACGCGCTACCACGGCGCTTACGAGGGCGGGCTTCTGCGGCACTCGCTCAACGTCTACGAGTGCCTTGTGCAATACCTCGCGCGCGAACGCGTAAGGGATACATACAAGCTCAGCGTTTCGGACGAGACCGCCGCGATAGTCGCCCTGCTCCACGACGTGTGCAAGGTGAACTTCTACACCGTCTCCTACCGCAACTCCAAAAACGAGCAGACGGGACAATGGGAAAAAGTGCCGTATTACACGATAAACGACGCGCTCCCCTACGGGCACGGCGAAAAAAGCGTGTATATGGTAAGCGGCTTTATACGCCTCACGCGCGACGAGGCAATGGCTATCCGCTGGCACATGGGCTTTTCGGACGGCGCCGAAAAGGACAGAAACACGATCGGCAGGGCGCTTGAAATGTTCCCGCTCGCGTTTGCGCTGTCCGTCGCGGACATGGAGGCGAGCTACTTCCTTGAGGGAAGCGAATAATAAAAGTTGACAGTGTACAGTGGATAGTTGACAGTTAAGGTGCGCCGCTCTGCGGCGTTCCGAAACTGCCAAATTTTTCATATGGAATAGCTTTGATATTTTTTGGAAACACTAATTTTCAATAACGCCAAAGGAGATCCATTATGAAAAAGCTTGTGTGTGTTTTATCCTGTTTCGCAATATTTTTTTCGGCATTATTCGTCCCGTCGGCGCGCGTTTACGCCGCTTCGTCAAAAGCCGAGATACTCGTCGAGGCGGGCACGGGGCAGGTGCTGTTTTCCCAGAACGCCGACAAAAAGCTGCCCATAGCCTCGATAACAAAGGTCATGACCCTGCTTATCTGCGCGGAGGAAATAGAAGCGGGCACGCTCTCCCTCGAGGATAAAATAAAGGCAAGCTCCTACGCTTCGGGCGCGGAGGGCTCGGTCATCTGGCTGAACGCGGGCGAGGAAATGACCGCCGCGGAGCTCCTCGAAGCAGTAATCGTAAGCTCCGCAAACGACGCCTGCATTGCCCTCGCGGAGCACATTTCGGGCAGCGAGGCGGCGTTCGTAAAGCGCATGAACGAGCGCGCGAAGGAGCTCAAAATGAACGATACGCGATACGCGAACTGCGTGGGGTATGACGACGACGTTCATTATTCGACGGCGCGCGACGTTGCCGCGGTGACTGCCGAGCTTATGAAGCACGACGTGTTCCGCGGCTGGATGCTCACGTGGCTGGACTATCTGCGCGGCGGCGAAACGCAGCTCGTCAACACAAACAAGCTCGTCCGCACATACGACGGCATTCTCGGCGGCAAGACGGGCACCACCGACAATGCGGGCTGCTGTCTTACGGTCTGCGCGGAGCGCGGCGATATGCGGCTTATCGCGGTAACGCTCGGCTGCGAAAACGACGACGAGCGCTTTTCCTCGGCAAAGGAGCTGCTGGATTACGGGTTCGGCGGCTTTGAGCGGTTCACGCCCGAGATAGACTATTCCGAGCTCAAGCCGATAAAGGTCACGCACGGCACGGAGCGCGAAATTTCCCCCGTCATCAAGACGCAGGACAAGGACTGCGTTATCAAAAAGGGGCGCTCCGCGGACGTGAAGTACGAGTATACCTTTGTCGAGCAGTGCAAGGCGCCCGTAGAGACGGGGCAGTTCCTCGGTGAGTATCTGGTTACGCTGGACGGCGCGGAGGTGTTCCGCTCCGATATAATAGCCACGCGCGAAATACCGAAGATGAACTTCTGGCGCTGCCTGTGGCTGATAGTCTCCGAAATGGCGAGCTTCTGACATGGACAACGGAGGATTGGCGTTCGAGGCCGCCGAGATAGTATCCCGAAAGAGCGGCATACGGGCGGTGACGAGGACGATAGGCGGCGTGAAAATTACGGACGCGCGGCTGGACGCGCGCGCCGCCGCGCGGACGGGAAAACGCGCAGGGCGCTATATCACCTTGGAGGGAGAGCCCTCGGCTCGCGGCATGACCGCGCTGTTTCACCGCGCGCTTCTTCAGGTGCTGCCGCCGCGGGGGCGCATTTTCACGGCAGGGCTCGGAAATCCCGACATCACGCAGGACAGTCTCGGCGCTCTCGCCGTTCGCTCGATGACGGCGGGGAAGGGGCGGCGGTTCTCGCTTTCGGCAATTGAGACGGACGTTGCCGCAAGGACGGGGCTCGATACGGCGCGGCTCGTGAGGGCGGCGGCGCGCGGGCTTGGCGCGGACTGCGTTATCGCCGTGGACGCGCTCGCCTGCCGAGACCCGCGCTATATCGGCAGAACCGTGCAGATAAGCGACGCGGGCATTATCCCCGGAGGGGGCGCGGGCGCGGCACGCACGGAGCTTTCGCGCGGGCAGCTCGGCTTGCCGATAGCGGCTGTGGGAGTGCCGACGGTCAGTGCGCTCTCCTCCGTCACGGGCAAAAAAGACGACCGCGCGCTGCTTATCACGACCGCCGACATAGACGTTGTCGTGAAAATGTGGGCGGAGGTGATAGGCGGGGGGATCGGCGCGCTTGCCGAATAAACAAAAAATCCGCGGCTCGGGTGAACCGCGGATCTTGTTTTGCTTAATCGGCTACATAGGGTATCAGCGCGAGCTGTCTTGCTCTCTTGATAGCCGTTGTGAGCTCCCTCTGGTGATATGCGCAGCAGCCCGTAACTCTGCGGGGCAGAATTTTCGCGCGCTCGGTCATATACTTCTTGAGCTTGGCAATGTCCTTATAATCGATAAACTCCGTCCTGTCCGCGCAGAACTGGCAAACCTTTTTGCGCGTGCGCTTAACGGGATGAGCGGTTCTTTCGATCCTATCGGCCATGATACTTTACCTCCTCTGAATTTGGGAATTTCTTTGCGGCGCTTATGCCGCTGTCTCGGTCAGAACGGATAGTCGTCGCTGTCGGCGGACGAGAAATCCGAGGGCGCGGAGCTTCCCGAAGAGCCGCTGCTGTCGGGTCTCGCCGCGGGAGCCTGCGGAGCGGAATATCCTCCGCCGTAGCCTGCGGGCTCCTCGGGCAGGGGAGGAGCATAGCCTCCGCCATAGCCGCCGTTTCCGCCGCCGTTGGCTTTTTCGCCCGTGAAATAGGCGTTGTCGACCATTATCTCATACCACGTCGCGGGGTTGCCGTTTTTATCGGTATACTGCCGCGTCTGCATTTCGCCCTCTATCATTATCATACGTCCCTTGCCGAAAAAGCGGTTGATAAACTCCGCCGTTGCGCGCCATGCGACAACGTTAAAGAAATCGGATTTTCTCTCCTCGCCCTTTTTCTGGTAATTTCTGTCAACCGCTATACGGAAAGAACAAACCGTAGTTCCGTTGGGAGTTGTTTTAAGCTCCAAATCGTTGACAATGCGACCCATCATAATAACTCTGTTCATTGAAAAACCTCCGTTCAAACCATTCGTTACGCTTCATCTTAAACTTTCTGCCTGCAAACCGTTCAACCTTTCGCGAGAACGACCACCGAGCGCATAACGCCGTCGGTGATGTTGATAACGCGCTCGAGCTCTGCGGGAAAATCGGGCTTGGACTCGAAATTGTAGAGAACGTAGTAGCCCTCGCTCTCGTAGTTTATTTCGTACGCAAGCTTTCTCTTGCCCCACTCGTCGACGTTGGTAAGAGTACCGTTCGCCTTGATGAGCTCCGAGAACTTTTCCGTCAGCGCCTTTATCTGCTCCTCGTCCTTTTTGAGGGAGAAAACGATGACTGCCTCGTACTTTTCACTGAGCTTTGCCATTTATAAGCACCTCCTTATGGATATATATCCCGCGGTTTTTCGCGCGGGAAAGGGGTTATCGTCAAAATAACGATTAACTTGATAATTATAGCATATTTTTCCCGCCTTGTCAAGGGGTTTTTAAAAAAATCCGCGCCCCGAAGAGCGCGGAAAGTTTTTAGCCGTTTATCGCTTTATAGAGGTGCGAAAGCTGGTTTGCCTTGTAGGTCGTGCCCTTGTAGGTGACTGTGCCCGTGAAATCGCTGCCGAAAGCGTTTGTGTCTATGCTTGTAACGCTGTCGGGGAGGATAACCTCGGTCAAGCCGCTTCCGAAAACGGAAAAACCGCTGATCGTCGTCACGCTGTCGGGAATATTGATTTTGGTGATCTTCTCGTTGAAATAACAACCGATAGTCGTAACTCCCTCGGGAATAGTATATTCGCCCTCGACATACGCCGCGACCTTTGTAAGCACGCCGTCCTCTATCTTCTCGTTTGCGCCGCCCAGATTGACAAGGTCTAAAAGAACATACCGATCATCACCACCCCAATCATAAGTCTTGCCTTTGTACACGACACCAACGTTAGAACCATATATGGCACTATCATATTCGCCGTCATATATATAAGTAATGCTGTCCGACAATACTATTTCTGCCGCTACTAGGCAACTAATGGCACCTCTGTTAATACTTGTAACACTCTGCGGCGCCATATATATACGCAAAATGCCGCTATCCCAAAAACTTTCTCTAGCAATAACCAACGTATGCCCTCCGTTGTCGGAAAATTCCACGGTCAAGTCGTCGCAACCGTAAAAAGAATTTTGACTTAAAAAATAAAGGCTTGCAGGCAGTTTTACGGCACCGGAAAGATGAACAAAACCACCATCCATACCTACCACGGGCTTGCCGCCAAGAGTTTCGGGGACTTTTATAAACTCTTCCGAGCCCGTGTATTTTGTTAGCACCACGCCGCCCTCGCAAGCCGCCTGTACTTCGTTGTCTTTAAATGTAAAATCTATTTCAGTGAAATCATGCCACTCAAAATCCAGCTCGTCCGCGTAGGGTATGCTGTCCCAGTCTATGCCGCTGCTTGTGGGTATCTCGGGGGTCTCGGGCTCTTCGGGCTTGCTTTCCTCGGAGCTTGTGCTTTCCTCCGAAGAGCTGCTCTCGGTCGTCGATGAGCTGCTTTCCGTTGTCGTCGTGCTGCTTGTGCTCGAGCTCGACGAGGAGCTCGACGACGAGCTTGTGCTCGAAGAGCTGCTTGTGCTTGTCGAGGAGCTTTCCTTGCTTTCGCTTTCATTCGCGGCGCACGCGGTCATGCTTAAAACAAGCGCCGCGCAGACAACCGCCGATAAAAATTTTTTCATTGTCTTTCTTACCTTTCGTCTTTTTTCGGAAAATCCAAAGACCATTATATATATATATATATATATATATTGTCAAGCGTTTTTCGGCAATTTGTGAAAAACGACGAAATTTTTCGGTAAAAATGCCGACCTTAAGGCGCGTGCGGTATAGAAACATTTCGGTGTCGAGCGAAAACGCTTGACACCGATTTTCTATGAAACGAATTGCCAAAGGCGGCACGCCTTTTTCGGTCGGCATCGCTTTATTTATCCTTAAACGTCGCAAACTGCTCCGCGCTTATCTCCGTCAAACAGCAAGCGATATAGCCCTGCCCCGTCCGCCATATCATGGTGTATTCGGGGTAAATGTGCTCGTACTGATAATAAAACTCCGTATTGGAGATTATTTTGCTCTTAATGCTTTTCGCCCTCTCCCCGAGAAAGCCCATTACGACGTTGGTGTTGAACAGCGTGAGCATTTCCCCGAGCATAGACGACATGACGGCGTTCATTTGAAACAGCTTTTCGTTGAACAGGTCGGCGGCCATTTTCTTCAGCGCCGCCTCCTCTACGGCAGTCATAATAGCGACTATCCTGCCGTCCTCGGTTGTGTACGTATCGCCGTAGCAGAACGGCTTTGTCAGCTTATAGCCCGTGTATTTTCCGTTCGCGAGCTCCGCGTTGAAGTGGAATATCTCGTTAATGTTCTTTCTCACGACGCCGTCGAGGTGCTCGTCCTTGTTGTCGTGCGCGACGACCTTTTCCGTCCACTTGCTCTTGCGCTTGCCGACTATCGCCTGATCCTCCACGAGGATATGACCCGCGAGCCAGCCCGTGCAAACGCCGATGAAATGCTGGAGCGCCTCCTTGGAATAGCTTTTCGTCGTGAGCTCCTTTTCGAGGTTCGGGAGAATGACCTCGCGCATATTATCGTGTATGCGCTTATGTATGGCGTAGCCGCCGTAGTGGTTGGCGACCTGATAAGCCTCCTCCTCGGCGAAATGCTTCATGGTGTGGTCCTTCAGAAACTTGACCGCTTCTATGCAGGTCTTTCTGTTTTTCTCAAAGTCCATATCCATGAAATTGTTGATAACGCGGTTTACGACAGAAAAGAGCTGACGGTGCGCTCTGTCGAGCTCTTCAACGCCCAGCGCGTATTCGTCCTTCCACTCGAAAACCTGCGGCTCAAAAATTTCTTCCTCCAAAACGACCACTCTCCCTTTTAAATTTATTTTATAGTATAATTATAGCACCGTTTCCAAAAAAAGTCAAGCGCCGATTTCGAAAATTATTGAGAGACGGAAGCCCCGGGCTCTTCGGTTTCCTCGGGCTCCTCGTCGGGGAGGACTATATCGGCGAGGGCTATATCGTCGTCGATATGCCCCTCGGAGACTATCTCGAGGAACACGTCGACTATCTCCGCGTTCAGCTGCGTGCCCGCTATGCGGCGCATTTCGTTGATAATGTCCTCCATTTTCATCTGCTTGCGGTAGGGGCGGGTGGAGTTCATCGCGTCGAACGTATCCGCGACCGCGATTATCTGCGCGACCTCGGGTATCTCGTCGCCCTTTTTGCCGAAGGGGTAGCCCGTGCCGTCTATGTGCTCGTGGTGGTAGCCCGCGCCTATCGCGAGCTCGGGGCGTATCTCGATCTCCTTGAGTATCTCGAAGCCGTGCTCGGCGTGCTTGCTGATTATCTCAAACTCCTCCTTGGTGAGCCCGCTCGGCTTTGCGAGGATATTGTCGGGGACGGCTATCTTGCCGACGTCGTGCAGCAGCCCGATGTTGTAGATGTCCGTCACGCGCTGCCCGGCGTAGCCCATTCTCTCGGCGATCAGCGCGGCGTATTTCGCGACGCGGAACGAATGACCGTTGGTGTATTTATCCTTGAAGTCGATGCACTTCGCGAAAGCGCGGATCATCTGGTTGACGAAGATGCGGTTTTCCTCCTGCTTTTTGAGGAGGAGACGGTTTTTGACGCGCGTGTAGAGCAGCAGCGCCGTAAGCGCCGCGGCTACCGCGAGGAGCAGCATAAGCCCCCAGAACCATATCTCCTCGAAGAACGCCTTTTCCTTGACGAATTTTACGGATATGGATGTGGTCTCCCTGCCCGTCATTGTGTTGATAACGGAAAGGCGGAAGGTGTACTCGCCGCTGTTGAGGTTGGTGTAGCTCACGGGCTGCATTTCCTGTCGGGAGACGGATATTTTCCCGTCGTCGAAGCCCTCGAGGATATACGACAGCCGCGGATTTGACAAGCCGAACGTAAGCGCGTAGCCGTATATCGTAAGGCGCTTGCAGTCCGCGGGGATCACCACCGTTTCGCCGTCGTTCACCATTACGGTCTTGTCGTCTATTTCAACGAACGGCACGGCAAGCTTCATATCGCCGCTGTCGCTCTGCCCGTTGTTGATATTGATAGCTGAAACGCCCGTCATTCCCGCGATGTACAGCGTGCCGTCGTCGGAAAGGCAGCTTCGCGAGTTTGCGGTCGCGACGCTCGGAAGCCCGCATTTTACGTCGTAGAACGAATATTCCAGCTCGCCGCCCGCGAGGAGGTTTTCGATGCTTACGGCGTAGACGCCGCTGCTGCTGAGTATCCATACTCTGCCCGCGTTGTCGAAGAAGAGGTCGAAGTTGTTGGAGTAGGGGAAGTTGTTGAGGGTGCGAACGGTATCGTTTTCCATGTAGGCGAGGGAGTTACCCGTTATCACCCAGTAGCCCCCGCGCGAGGGGTCTTTCTTGATGCGCATTATTACCTCGGAGCGCAAGCCCTCCTCGAGACCGAAATGGTTTATCACGCCGCTGCGGTCGACCACGAAAATGCCGCCGCCGTCGCTGCCGAGGTATATCTCGCCGTTTTCGCCCTCGCAGACGGTGAGTATCTCGGTGTTGCCGATTCCCTTATCCTCGCCGAAGAGCGCGATCTCACCGTCCTTGATGAACGCTACGCCCGCGCTGGTCGCTGCGGCTATCGTGCCGTCGGAGAGCTCGGTCATCGCGCGGACGCGGTCGGACTTCAGCCCCGTGTGCGTATTATAATAAGTGCAGTCCTCGCCGCCCGACCAGCATATCAGACCTTTTTCGCTGTAAGTGCAGAGCCAGAGACGGTTTTTGCTGTCGGCTTTTATGCAGCGTATGCGCACGCCGTCGAGCAGCTCCGTGAGGTAGGTGGTCTTTTTGTTGTAATTGCCGTCGACGACGAGCAGACCCGTGTCCGTGCCTATGTACAGATCGCCGCCGTAGAGGCAGGTGGTGTTTACCACGCGGTTGTCGAAGCCCGCCGCCATGCTTACGTCGTCGAACTCGTTGCGGACGACCTTCATTACGCCGAGACGCGAGGACACGAACCAGCGGTTGCCCTCGTAATCGGTCATCATATTCTCGACGGAGTTGTTCATCGGGAGCTTGTCGAGGGGCGTGTAGCCGCCGCTTTTATCGAGAACGCCTATGCCGTTGTCGGAGCATATCCAGAGCTCGCCGCCGTCGGCGCAGACGTTGTTGATGTTGGCGTTCGGCAGCACGGAGAACGACTTGGAGCCGCTCATATTCTCCGAAAGGCTGCCGCGGACGACCGTGGATTCGTCGGTGCCTATCCACACGGTGTCGGGGTCGTCGGGGTCGGGAGTGATGCATGTCGCGAGCCCTATGCCGAGGTCGCCGCTTGAAAAGGAATGAGTGATTTTTAAATCCTCGAGACGGAAGAGCGTTCCGTCGAGCGTGCAGCCGTAAATAACGCCGTCGCTGCCGCTCGTCATCTGCTTTATGTACTTTCCTCCGACGGCGGGGTCGTCCAGCGTGCGGAGGGTGTTTTCGCCGTCGATATACGCCAAGCCCTCGGTCGTGCCGAAAACGATGTTGCCCGAGGCGTCCTCGGTTATCGAGCGGATGGAGAGCGACGTCAAGCCCGCGGATTTATCGAAAAAGGTGAACCCGCCGTTTTCGTAGAGCGCTATGCCGCTGTCGTTCGTGCCCACCCAGAGCCGCGAACGGCTGTCCACGAACAGGCTTACGACGCTGGTTATCCCCGTGGAGGAGTCGAACCGCGTGAAGTTTACGCCGTCGCAGCGGATAAGCCCGCTGTAGCTGCCGATGTAGATAAAGCCGTTGTCCGCCTGCGCTATCGCGTTCGCCTCGGAGGTCGGCAGACCGTTGGAATTGTTGTACAGCACCGCCGAATAGCCCGTTTGCGTGATGTCGGACAGCTCCGCCGCCCTTGCCGTCTGCGGAATGGTGAAAAATAACAATATTGCCGTTAATACGGATAACAGCCGAACAGTTCTCATTGCCGCGCCTTCCCTTCGTTGATTTGTTGACATACCTATATATATTATAACACAAAAAACCGCCGCGGTCAATAGCCTTGACCCCGGCGGGAATATTTTTCACATATTTAACGTATAATAGGCGGGCAAAAACTGCGCCACAGAAAAAAACTCCCGCATATAACGCGAGAGTTTTTATATGGTGGGCGCGGGTGGATTCGGACCACCGAAGCGAAACGCAACAGATTTACAGTCTGCCCCCTTTGGCCACTCGGGAACACGCCCATACTATATAATATAAAAATATTTGGAGCTGGTGAACGGACTCGAACCCCTGACCTGCTGATTACAAATCAGCTGCTCTACCAACTGAGCTACACCAGCGGACTTATATATTATATCACAGGAAAACCCGTTTGTCAAGTACTTTTTTTGATTTTTTTCGCTATTCAAACGACGCTTGAGAAATCGTCTCAACAAAAATCCCCAACAGCTTCTCCGCTTGTCGTCGGTGAAAAGGATAAAGCGATGCAAGCATCGCCATCATTCGTTCCTCTTCGCTCGCCTCCTCCACCACCTCAACTTTCGAGCCGTTTACTATATAATCGGTAGTAACGCTCAAAGCAGTCGAAAGCTTCCGAAGCACGGTAATTGTCATGGACTTTCTGCCTTTTTCGATATCCGAGAGAAAAGTGGTGGAAATATCGGCGATTTCTGCAAGTTTTTCGCGGGAATAGCCCCTGCTTTTTCTCAATTCAAAAACTCGTTTGCCGACCAAAATATTGTTTTCGTCCATGATTTTTTCTCCTTTTCAGTAAAATATATGATAATTTTGACCAATTTCGAGCCAAAATATTCTTTAGTTATAGTATAAACCAACTAAAGTGAGAAAAAAAGTAACAATAGTTATTGACAAATATCAACTATTGTGATAAAATACTAGATGAAGCGGTATTCCACCGCGAAAAAATTTTTTTAGATTATGGAGGAAAATTTATGAAGAACAAAAAAATTTTTAGCGGCATTTTGTCTGCCGCTCTTGTTCTGGGAAGCACGGCGTCCGTTGCAGCCCCTTATAGCATGAGTATGGTTGCGTTCGCGGATGCTCCGACGGTTAACGACATATCTGTAACCGGAGGTACAAAGGATACCGATTTTACAGTCACATGTTCAAAAGGAAGTGGGGATCTTGCTGTTGGCGACATAATAACCGTTACAATCAAGGACGGCGTTAAAAAGGTAATAAGTGCTTCGACTAAAGGTACTGTTGCGGCGGATAAGAAGTCGGTTACTTATACATGTGTGGCAGCTGACGTGGGAGATGGCGGAACTGCACCTACGATCGCTCTTACTTTGAAAGCGGTTTCCGCTATTACAGATACCACACTGCGTACCGCGGAAGGGTATATTTCTATGCCGGCTACCGGTGTCGAAGGTGAAGAGATCACTGTGACCGCAACACCTAATAAGGGCTTCAAGCTTTCCGCTATCGATGTAGAGGATGCGGACGGCACTGGGGTGAGCGATACGGAAACTGGGAATAGCAGCAAGTTCACTATGCCCGCAAAGGCTGTGTCCGTTACGGCTACATTCGTAGCTCTTGCTACCCCCACCGTTACAACGACGGGCGTAACGGGCGGTACATTGTCGTTCAGCCCCGCTTTGGTTGACGGCAAGGCGACCGAGGGTACGAAATATACCGTAACATTTACACCTACCACCGAAAATTACGTCATCGGAACCATGACGACCACGACAAACGCGACGGGCTGGGCGGCTGTTGCTAATACGAAGAATAAGTGGACATTTACAGCAGGCACGAGCGATATAACGCTTGCCGGTACGCCTGCTTTTGACGCGTCGAGCGTTGAATACGACCAGACCGTTAAGCAAGGAAGTGCCACCGCAGGGACGGAGAACTACAGCGTACAAGGACAGGTAGGAAATACGGTAAAAATAAAAATCGAGCCTAAGGGCGGATTTACCGTGTCGAGTGTAAGCTATGGCGGTGCTGTGACTCCTGAGGACGGCGTGTATACGATAACCGTTGTGGCTGATCAAACGTTCAACGTTACTTATGCCGCTAAGACCGCAGGCAAGGTAGTTGTTACCGCAGGCGATGGCGGTACAGCGAGCGCACCCACGACCGTATATCAGGGCGACAAGATAACCGTAACCACCAAGCCCGAAACAGGCAAGGTTGTTGATAAGATTACCGCTGTTGACGAGGACGGAGACGCGGTGACAGTAGCCGACGGCGCGTTCACTTTAGGCGCAAAGGCTGTATTTGTTACCGTTACATTTAAGGACGCTCCCAAGGGCGAGGAGAGCAAGCCCAACGATACTCCGAGCAACCCCGCGCCGAGCAATCCCGCGCCCAGCACGCCCTCTACAAGCAAGCCCACCGAAAGCAAGCCCACGGAGAGCAAGCCCACCGAGACTAAGGCTCCCGAGGCTTCCGTAAGCGCTATCCCCGCGGCAGACAAGCCCGTGGAGGTTTCCGTTGAGGCTGCGGGCGTTATCGGGGACGTTTCCAAGGTATTTACCGCGGAAGAGATAAAGGCAGCAGGCGACGCGAAGGTTGACGTTAAGGTAGTTGTAAGCGCAGCGCCCGACACCGATGCCGTTAAGACCGCAAAGGAGACTATCACGAACGCCGTTAAGGGCGAATATGATGTTTCCGATTTCGTTGAGATAGATTTGGTTGCAATTCTCGGCTCTGCCAAGAAGAACATCACAAGCTCCGACGGCAATGTTACTATAACTCTGCCTGTTCCCGAGGCGCTTCGCGGCAAGACCGTTGCTCTTGCACGCGAGCATGACGGTAAGGTTGCTGTCCTTGAGGATCTGGACAACGATCCGAACACCATCACCGTTAAGTCCAAGCTGTTCTCGACCTACGCTTTCGTGACCAAGAAGGCGGGCAGCGCAAGCGAGCCCAACTCCGCTACCGGCGTGGCTCTCGGCATTACTCCCGTTCTGCTGGCGGGCGCGGCTGTTACCGTTGCTGTTCTTAAGAGACGCGGCAACAAGTAATTTCCCTTTAGCTTATTATAATGATTCCTCATTATAATATAATTTTTTCCCTTGAAAAGCCTCTCCGAAAGGAGGGGTTTTTCTTTGCGGTTTTGCAAGTTTTTGGCTGGGAAATTGCAAAAATTTTTTAAAAAGGGACAAATCGGGGCGGATTTGTCCCTTTTCTTGCAGTTTTTTGCAGCTCGCGTGCAGTCTTTTGCAGTCGTTTTGCAGTTAAATGCAGATTTTTGCGGTTTTGGGGTGGGAATATTTGGAAGAGCTGTAATTTTATGTTAAAATTTGGAAATTTTCTTGGCGGGGGAAAAGTTTGCAG
>JAMPFE010000110.1 GCA_023664705.1 Lachnospiraceae bacterium
GCCGCGCCAAAATCGCCGACTTTACCTTGCGCGAAATATCTTGGACGTACATATCATTCAGAAGGTTCTTAAACGGCGTGATGTCCATAGTCGCGTTGTTGTCCGTATCTACTCCGTCCGTAAGAGCGATGTAACGCACTCCGTGTTCGGGGAAATAAATCTCCATATAGATACTCGTGTCGATGTGGTTGCGCCCAAGCCGCGACAGGTCTTTGGTGATGACGCAGTTGATTTTTCCGTCCTCGATATCGCTTATCATACGTTTGAAACTCGGACGCTCAAAATTCTTTCCCGAATACCCGTCGTCTGTCGAGCTAACTCAATGGTACTAACTGACAACCGATACAATTCGGCAAGCACCGACCCGCTTTAAACAGGCGGGTCGGTGCTTTGTAAGAGGATTTGAAATCAACCGTATGGTTTCAGCAATTTTCGGCTAACGGTCATTAAAACCACATTGCAAAGCCGTTTGTCGACATTGTTCTACACACGAGATTTCGGCAACGTTTAGTGTATTTTCAGTACAAATAGTGCTCGAATTTTAAGCACCTATGCTCTTACTGTATGCAAATTTTATAGCGAACAGAAATAAAACTACATCTGTCCTCCCTAGTAGATTGATATATGTATCAAAATGATTTAAGCTGTGTGAAATTTTTGTCGTTTTTTTAAAAAACCTATTGCATTATACAATAAAATGGTGTATAATGTAATTAAAAATATGATTATTGGAGGAATATAGTCGTGGGCAGGGCAAAAAACAAGATAAACATAGAATCCGTAAGAGCTAATATTAGTACAGGGTTGATTGAAAAAGAGCACGAATTATCACAAGTTAAGCAAGATATTTGTGAATTTTTGTCCTTGTACATATTATGTGAAACAACTTATTGGAACATTATGAAGGAGTGCAAGAAACCCCAAAACAAACAAGCAAAAAAAGATGGTATTAACATCTCATCAATTAAAGCAGTGATTAAACAATTGGATCTAACGCGTTATAACAGCGATATTATTATTGAATCGGTTTTTGGAGGAACCGGCAAATATACATTAAGGTATTCTAAAAGCTGCAAAATGTTAAGGCATTGTATAGTTCACAATTTGAGCAGCAATGATATAAACGAGGTAATAGAACGCAAAGACAAGCTTTTCGCTGATATGAATGCGTTTCTTGATTTAGTGCGTCAAACCCCGCCTACAGAAAATGAGAGCAAATATCAAAGTATGACCGTATAATCTTTGCAAATAATTTGCACCCATAATAACTCAACCCCGCTGTAGTATACACGGCGAGGTTGATAAGAATGTCAATCATACTGCACAAAATCACTGCGCTTCAATACGAGCTATTTCATTTTTCAACTGACTTATTTCATTGAGCAGGACGTTCATCTTGTCTTGCGCATCCTTTTTTATCTTTGCGCCTTTGCCAAGAATTTTTCGTTTGTTTTCGTTGTAAATTCTCGTCTGCTCATTAAGTTCCTGCTGTTTTTGTGCCATTTGCTGTTTTATTGGGACTGTTTGAGCATCTATTCTTTCGCGGCGCTCACGTTCAATACGAAGCCTTTCTTCACGCTCGGCGCGTTCACGAGCCTCGCGTTTTGTTTTTTCTTGCTCCTCACGCATATGTTTTTCCTCTACAGCCTTTGGAGAGTAAAAGTAGGTAGTTTTTTTAACTGTTTTACTTGCCACTTCTCCATTTCGTTTCATAGAACGAAAAATAGATTCGATTCTATATTCACTTATATCAATAGATTCGAATATTTCTATTTTATTCAAATTTTCTAGCATACTTGTTAAAGTATATTTATTCCCATCAGTTAAAATTGATGATACGGAATTAGCAATAGTCTCATTTTCAGCTAACCGTTTTGCTTCAGCTCGTCTCAATTTTTCCATTTTCATTTCTTTTTCGTCTGTAATAAATAAACGGTTTATCTTCACAATATCACCTTCATAGTCACACCACACAGTATTGTTAATGAATGACTCAAAGACGATTTGTGCTGTTACATCGTTGTTACCCCAACCGTGAGATGCTGTTAACTCATAAGCACACTTTTCGAACTCGCCTTTTGATATAGTGTCTTCAGGGAAACTCATTAACAGTTCTTTAAAGGCAGCAGTAATGATTTTGTAATTATCCTTATAAAGGTTCATTCCTTTGATTATTAATGAATTTCTTCGAGCCTGGTTGTCATTAGAAATATACGTCAATCGACAAAAGCTATATTGGATACAATCGCTAAAATCATAAGTGTTTTTTAAACCGTTATCACATAACAACCGCCCATCAAGGTGCATTTCCTTGATACAATTTTTCACTTTCTCCTCACAAAGTGTCAATACCTGCTTATATCTGTCATCCAAAAAGTTCAGTCCGCGATAATTCATCTCTAGCAACTTCTCCCCCACTCTGTCGACAAGGTCATCTTTGTACATACTCTCTCTTTCGAGTTCATTTTTTATAAGCAATGTCACTTGGTCTTCACTGGAGAAAAAACTGAATGTTGGAACATTCACAGTAGAATCCTTCCACTCTGCTCCCCAATACGATGCTCTCATAGAGTCTGTGCCTCCAGTTAAAATGGACGCATCAATTGAACTTGCTATGTAATCTGGCATAAGACGATTGAGCGTTGCTCCGCAAGTAGGGCAATAATACCACTTGGTTTCTTTGCCGTTTACTCCCATAACCGCGCCGACAGGTCCGAATAAAACCGTACCTGCAACCGCCTTTCCCATACTGAAACTATCCTTTTTTGTCGTTTCAGTTACCTTATTAGAACCACAACCTGCGCATCTCATAGACATAGCGAACTCCTCCTGTATTTTAAAACATTGTATTGGTGGAGACGCACAAAAATACAAAATTAAAGTGCGCCCCAATGCGAGACGCACTACAAAAAGTGCTAATCCCTCATTGTTACCACACAATCTCAACCTATCACAGGAACGAGTAAAAGAGACGCACTTAATGCCAAGTGAATCCCTGTGATAGTATATGAAATTGTGTGGTGCTTACATTATATCACAAATCTCCATAAATGTCAAGTACTTTCTTCTGTTCATTTTAATCCGTAAAACGAAAAGCATTGCATATGTACTGGACGTAATTTGTATTTAGCGGAGCGTCACTCTCACTCTTTCGTATCCTCATAGAGAACCTTAATCATCGCGTCAACTCCGTTCTTCAAAGCCGTTATTGCCTGATTGAGAACAAGCTGGTGGAGAGCGTTCTGTATCGCGCTTGAAATGCCCTCATCACTGCTCGAAATATACTCCGCGAGGTAATCATCATACGCGGCATAGCGGCTCAAATAACGCACGACGGCGTTTAAAATACTGCCGTAATAATTATCGGTATCATCATCAAGTTCATAAACAATATCCATATCCCCCGACGCTTGCTCCAAGAGAAAATTTATCACTCGGAGCTGCGCGGGGGACGTCTCTTTCAAGTCCGCGAGCAACTCAACCGACTTATCGGACAGCCCCGTGTAGTTGCATACCGCTTGCAGTTTCGCCTTTTGTGTCTGCGCGTTCGTGCGTCCGAGTAGGTAATCGGTAGTGACCCCGAAATAATCCGCAAAGCGTTCCAAAATCGAGATGTCGGGAGTTCGACCCGAATTTTCATAATACGACAAACCGCCCTTTGAGATACCCACCCCGTCCGCAAGCTGCTGTTGGGTAATACCGCGCTCCTTGCGGAGCGTCTTAAGCCGCTGTGCAAAGCGGTCTATGCTCCTTGTGTCCTCCATAAAAATAGCCTCCTTAAATTCAAAAAGTACAATATTGTTAACACGCTTGACAAACCGAAACAGATGTTGTATAATATAATCACAACAACAGCCGTTTGCGTTATTATATATTATATCACAATCAGTTGATTTTGTCAAGAGGGTTCAAAAGTTTTTACATTACGAACAAGAGCGGAAAGCTGATTTGCAAGGCTGAAAGAAAGTGGGTTCGGAAGCGCGAGCATAATCTTTAGATTTGCGAAAATCCTCTTGATAACTTTTCCGCTCCGCGCCGCCCATTTTTCTTTTTCAGCTTTGCCAAATCCAAAACGGGAAAGGGGAACGGACAATGATTTCTTATAATATGTTTTGGCTGAATGTAGGTCGCGATGAGGAATTTACGACTTACAACCTTATTAAGCGCGGAATTAGCAATAACACGCTCAACCGAATGAAACACAACAAACCGCTTTAAACTGCGACTTTGGATAAGCTGTGCAAGATTCTGGACTGCGATGTGCTTGACATAATTTCGTATGAGCCCGACACGCAAAAAGCTGAAATGCCAACTTGTTAAGAGATTGATAATAACGGAATTTCGGATAAGGAGCATTTAGCTCTCGTCCGAACAAAAATGCTTTTAGAATTTGCGAGCGATTTTCGCTCGGACGAAAAAATCCGTTTCGGATTTTTGAGGACGTTTTTTGCTTCGGAGCAAAAAACGGGTGGCAAGGTTCAAAGGGTGTTCCCCTTGCGAAATGTACTTTTGGTCGGCATAGCCGTCCAAAAGCACTATTAAGTATAGCACTTACGAGCAACGCATAGGAATTGGCACGGCGAAAACAGCACCAAATTGCACCGCAATGCAAAAACGTCTGCGGCAGGATAAAGGACATTTTTTATGGACGCAAAAAAACGATAATCAGATTTCAATTTTGTTGCGAGCGTACAAGGGAGTTGTAGAGCGCAGCAACCGCGACTTTATTGCAAAGAACGTTGACAAGGAACGCACTTTAACGGCACATCGAAACAGACGGAGATATTTAAGAGAATTTTTACGGCACAGACTGAAAAGAAATTGAAAGATGATGAAAACAAGGAAATAAAACGAGATACGGCGTAAAAATTCAAAAAACTACTTGAAATTTCTGGACAATCGGTGTATAATGATGATAGTCGAATACATCGGTTGTCCGCGAAAAGGAGGATATTATGGGATAACCGACTGCCCGCGAAAGCGCTCTGTGTCTGCGATTGAGGCGCGGCGTCGTTGTGGGCTACGGAAGCTCCGGTATACAAAATCGGCGTGAAACGCTCGTGAGATATTGCCGTGAAAAATTATTCGGCAATTACGAAATTTGAAATTTTTTAATTGGAAACTTGCA
>JAMPFE010000111.1 GCA_023664705.1 Lachnospiraceae bacterium
ATAAAAAACGCCGCCCCGAGCGAACTCGGAAGCGGCAAACAAACTACTGATTACAGTGATATTATATCACATTTGAAAGGAAATGTCAAGATGATAAGATACAATTTCGATTACGACGACGGCACCGTCGACGAGATCGACACGGACGAGGAGCTCCGACGCGAAGAGGAGCGCGGCGAATACCTCGCGGACGAGTACCGCGAGCGCGAATTTGCTGCGACCGGCGGAGACGACCGCGAGACCGAATACTGGAACGATTTGGAGCGGCGCAAATACGCGCTTGCGGACAAGCTGCTCGCGCGGGCTTACGGGGAGGATTGACAATGGCGAGAATACTGGCGAAAACAAAGGATATGCCGCGCGAGGAATGGCTCAAATACCGCCGCACGGGTATCGGCGGCAGCGACGCGGCAACGGTTTGCGGGCTGAATCCGTACGGCAGCTTGATAGAGCTCTGGGCGGACAAAACGGGACGGCTGCCCGACAAGGAAGATACCGAAGCGATGAGAACGGGGCGCGACCTCGAGGAATACGTCGCGCAGCGGTTCTGCGAGGTCACGGGCAAGAGGGTCGAGCGCCGCAACGCGATTTTCCAACACGACGAATATGATTTCATCACCGCGAACATCGACCGCAAAATAGTCGGCGAGAACGCGGGGCTGGAGTGCAAAACCACAAGCGCGTTCAACCGCTCGGATTTTGAAAACGGCGAAATACCGCGCTATTACTACGTTCAGTGCATGCATTACATGAACGTCATGGGTTTCGACAAAATGTATCTCGCGGTTCTGGTCATGGGCAAGGCGTTTTATTGGTTCGAGATACCGTATAGTATATTTGAGGGCGAGGCGCTGCTGAAAATGGAAGTTGATTTCTGGTACAATCACATAATCCCCGACGTTCGCCCCGAGCCCGACGGTTCGGAGAGCGCAAAGGAAACGCTCGACGCGGTTTTCCATGAGCGCGTCGAGAATATGATAACCATTTTCGAGCAGGAAGAGATCGCCGCGAAGCTCGCGGAGATCAATGCTCGGATAAAAGACGATGAGGCGGAGAAAAAAAGGCTGCAGCAGACGCTTGTCAACTCGCTTGAAACGAACACGCGCGGCATTACCGTGAATTACGAGATTTCATATCTCGCGCGGTCGCGGTCGGGCGTGGACGGCAAGAAGCTCAAGGCGCAATTCCCCGAGGTTTACGAGCAGGTCAAGACCGAATCGAGCTACAACGTTTTCGGCATTAAGGAAAGGAAAGTAATATGAACACTACGAACACAAACGGCATTATCGCGGCGGCTGCGGAGAAAGCGGCTCCCGCGCAGACAAAGCAGAAAACCCCCGCGCAGGCGCTGAACGCCCTGCTCTCCAACGCGGCGATACAAAAGCAGCTGCAAAGCACTTTAAAGGAAAATTCGGGCGCGTTCGCAACGTCGCTCACCAACCTCTTCAGAGACGATAATTTGCTGCAGCAGTGCGACCCGAAAGAGGTTCTCGGCGAGGGTCTCAAAGCCGCGGCGCTGAAGCTGCCTATCGAAAAGCAGCTCGGATTTGCGTACATAGTCCCGTTCAAGGATCACGGAGTGCCGCGCCCGCAGCTCCAGATAGGCTACAAAGGTTATTTGCAGCTTGCAATGCGCACGGGAATGTACAAGTACATCAACGCGGGCTCGGTGTACGAGGGCGAGCTCCGCGCGGTGGACAAGCTCACGGGCGAGGTCGACCTCTCGGGCGAAAAAATATCCGATAAAATCATCGGATATTTCGCGTACATCGAGACCGTGAACGGCTTTAAAAAGGCGTTTTATTGGACTGTCGAGGAAGTGAGGAAGCACGCCGACCGTTACAGCAAATCGTACAAATCGGGCGCGAAAATATGGAAAGACAATTTCCACGAAATGGCGACGAAAACGGTTCTGCGCAATCTGCTTTCGCATTACGGCGTGATGTCAATCGAAATGGGCGAGGCGCTCGCCGCCGAGACCGAGCCCGCGCCGCCTCTGCCCGACGACGTTCCCGCTCAAGAGGTCGAGACTACCGCGGAGGTTTCCGATACCGTTCCCAGGCAAGCGGACAGCGCGCCTAGCGGAGCGCCCGACGAGTACCCGTTCGCGGAATGACGTACAGGTACACGCTCCCCGAGATACCGCCGAGCAACAACAAATTCATCGGGCGGGAAAATCGGTGGGAATATCGGGACATAAAAAGGCAATGGGCGCAGCTGATAGCGGTCGGCTGCCGCCCGAAACCGCCCGAGCCGCTGCCGCGCGCGACGGTAACGCTGCTGTATCATTTCAAGGACAAGCGGCGGCGCGACCCCGACAACTATTCGGGGAAGATGATCCTCGACGGGCTCACCGCCGCGGGAATTATCTGGGATGACAGCTTTTCCTGCATTGATTTGCAGTTGAAAGCGGTGTACGATAAGGGCGGATACACGGAAATTATCATTGAGGAGGTAAAATAATGGCTAGATACATAGACGCGGACGCGTTATACTACGCGCTTATGCACTTGTGCGAGAAATTCAACGTGAGCTTTGGTGGCGAAAGTAAGGGTTTCGGAAAAGCCCTTGCCGAGTTGCCCGAAACTCTACCCGCCGCGGACGTGAGACCCGAGAGACACGGAAAATGGATATACTCATATACCCCCAAGCACACTTACGCAAAGTGCTCTGTTTGCAGGTACACGAGAAATCCAATTACACAAACAGGGTGGGATTACTGCCCCAATTGCGGCGCGAGAATGGACGGAAAGGAGACAGGACAATGAACAAAGTTTTGATGATGGGCAGAATTACCCGCGACTTGGAGCTGAAAGCCACGCCGAACGGAAAGAGCGTGTGCGCGTTCAGCATAGCGGTCGACAGGAAATTCAAGAGCGCCGACGGCGAGAAAGTGACGGACTTTTTCAACGTCGTGACGTGGGGAAAGACAGCAGAAACGGTCACGCGGTATTTCGGCAAGGGCAGAATGATACTCGTCGAGGGCGAAATGCAGACGCGTAAGTACACCGACAAGAACGGAAATCCCGCGACGTGGTACGAGATAAACGCGGAAAATATTTACTTCACGGGCGAGAAACGCGCGGACGACGCTCAAACGCGTTCAAACGCGCCCGAAACGCGCGGAAACACACAGACGGGAAATTACCCGCCGAGCGTTCAAAACGCGCTCACGGACGCACAGAGCGCGGCTGACGACGATTATCCGTTCTAGGAGGAAAGACAATGGCTGACGGAATTAAATTCGTGCAGCTGGATTGTCATCTCGACGAAAAATTTGAGTACATAGAGGCGGAGTTTGGACTTGAAGGGTTTGCAATAATCGTTAAGCTTTTCCAAAGGATATACGGAGGGCAAGGTTATTATTGTGAATGGTCATACCGGGTGGCGTTGCTGTTCGCGAAGAGGATCGGAGCGGGTGCCAACGTTGTTCAGGAGGTCGTCGCCTCGGCATTGAGAGAACACATATTCGATGAGGAAATATATCGGAAATACGGCGTGCTTACCTCGCACGGGATACAAAAGAGGTTCGCCGACGTCGCGAAAAGGCGCGCCGTAATTTTTGATAAACCCGAATACGTGATTGGTTCTCCTGCCCAAAATTCGGACGATGTATGCAATTCGGCTGAAAATGTATGCAATTCGGGGCGAAATGTATGCAACGAGAGCACAAGTAAAGTAAGTGAAGTAAAGCAAAGTAAAGTAAGTAAGTCGGCTGCGCCGACTGCTGCTCCTTGCTTTACACGGGAAATGCTGATTGAGCAATACGGGGTCGTCAATGTTTCGGAATATGAACGGCGGTTCGACAAATGGAAAGCCAAAAAGGGCGGCACCGTAAGAGGGAACCGTTACGAAACGATAGCGGGAATGCTGGCAGAGGACGGCGTTAAAAAGCCGACAAGCAGCTCCAGCTTCGACATGAACGACGAAATGCAAAAAATCGTAAACAGATACAAGGAGGGTCAATAATGGCTGATCATAAATCAAAACGGATAATTGCAGAGGGCTACCCTCTCAACTTATTGACAGAGCTTTCCGGGAACGGGCTCATCAGAACCATAACGGCAGACGACTGCGCGAGCTTGGAATTGCTGCTCACAAGGATTTTAACAGTAAGGCAGCAAAGCGCAATTATTTTACGATATAGGTTTGGTCTCACTTTAGCAAAATGCAGCGAGATACTGAACTGTTCAAGGCAATGCGTAGAGCAAATCGAGCATAATGCGCTGAACAGATTGCAGAAAGACGGAAGAATACGTGATTTTTTGGCAATGGAAAATTTTGAGATCATCGAAAATTGCGGGAAAACAGCCGACAAGCTTTTGAACGAAACGGTTATCGCGTTGAAGCACGAGGTTGACGCGCTTTCCGAGGTATCAAAGAGGTTTAAAATTATAGATTGCCTACAAATTTGCTGTAATAAAGAGGGCGGCTCGGGCGTTTTCCTGTGGACGGGAATAGAAAACCTCGGATTTTCTGTGCGCACTTTTAATTGCTTAGCTCGTTACGGCATAAAAAGTGTTAAGGGAATTTTAGAAAACTGGGACGAATTGCCTAATATCCGCAATTTAGGCATTGGCTGCGCGGTTGAAATCATTGATAAGATGTACGAGCTGGGGTTTAAGGTTCCAAATGGTAGCATTTTAAAAGAGCATGAAAGGAATGGTGAAAATAATGGCTGATTACATAGGGCGCGAAACACTGTTAGAAATGCTGAAAGTCCACGAAGCGCTATACCCGATAGAACCGTACGACACGGACGGGTATAAGGACGGTTGGCGCAACGCAGTCGAGGAAATCATCGGCGATGTTGAGAATATGGAAGCCGCCGACGTTCGCCCCGAAAGGTATGGGGAATGGATTTGCAAGGATTTTGGGGTGTTGCATCAGTATTTTTGTTCGGAATGCAAGTGTGAGATGATGGCGTATGGCATTAAAACAAGATACTGCCCTTACTGCGGCGCGAAAATGGA
>JAMPFE010000112.1 GCA_023664705.1 Lachnospiraceae bacterium
CCGAGAATATCCATAAGCGCGTTTACAATGCCCTTTGGCGAGATATTTCCGTTGTCCTCGATAAACCCGAAAAATTTCCCGACAGCCTTGATGATATCCTCGACGGCTTTCGTGAGCGGGTGGCGCTTGAACGCGAGATATATCTCGTTGATAATATCGCGGTATTTCTGCGCGGCTTTCTTTGCGGTCGACGTGTCCGCGTCGAGGTTCACGCCGAGCAGGTTCGAGGCGTCGATGCCCGCATCGTCCGCGGTCTCTTCGGCGTCGGAGCCCGAGCCGCTGATGATATGCAGCTCGTCGAAGCCCGAAATGAGGCTGTTGAGCTTTTTCTCGGACTTTTCGGCGGCAGTGCCCATTGAAGTGACCTCGTCGGTTATCGCCGCGGCGTTTTGGGCGGCGGTGGTCTCCTCGGCAGTCTTGCCGCCGAAAAACAGCTCGTTCAGGAACGTCACCGCCTCGTTCGCGAACTGCACCGCGGGCGTGAGAACGTTCATTATGACGCTGCCGAGGTTGGTCATGAACGCGTTCAGGCGCTCGGAGAGCAGCCTCGTCTGATTTGCCCAGCCCTCGGAGGTTTTTGCGAAGTCGCCCTGCGCGAGCGATGTCTGCTCCAGAAAATATTTGTAGCGCACGAGCAGCTGCTCGTTGGAGCTCATCTCGGCGTAGGTCTTGGAAAAGCCCTGCGCCATTGCGTACGCGGACAGGTTCGTCTGCGTCATGACAACGCCGATAGCCTTCAGCGGCTCGGTCTCACCCGTGATGAGCGCGCGACCTATCGTGTCGACCTCGGTCTGCGTTTTGTTGTAAAAGGACATGATGTCGGAGAGCCGCCCCGTGAGCGTTACCGCCATGTCCGACGCCGCGTCGGTCGCTACGCCCATACCTTTCGCCATTGCCATGTAGGTAGAGCCCATGTTTTTCGCCGTCAGCTCGGAAATGCCGTAGGTCTCGAGAGCCGTCGCGGCGAACTGCTCCATTTTCCAGCTCATAGCGCCGAATGCCGTGTCGACAACGTTCTGCGCCTCGGCGAGGTCGGACGCCGCGTCGATCGAGCGCTTGCCGAAATCTATCAGTTCCTTAACGCCGAACGCCAGACCGATAGTCGCCGCCATGCTCTTTATCTTGTTCTCGATCTGCGCCAGACCGCTGTCAATTGGCGCAGAGTTTATCGCCGTGTTTATGCGTATCGAGCCGTCGTAGCTCCCTGCCATTTCATCATCCCCTTTTTTGTATAACAAAAGCGCCCGATCGCTCGAGCGCTTTTGTTATTCACCTTGAGCCAACAGCTCCAAAAAATCCACCGGTGATATTGCCGGAACAGGCGAGGCTTTATAATCCTTAAGATTTCGCGTTATTACATAGTCTGCGCTTATACGCACCGCGGTCTGTGCCATTACCGCGTCCTCGTAGTCGTTTATCGGCAGCGATACCGCCGTTTTGCAGTCAAGCGCAAACGTATCCGCGACCTCGAAAAGCGCGAACAATGTATTCAGCACTTTTCGCGTTTCAACCTCGCTGTGCAGCTCACGGCGGACGATGTAATAAATATCGGTCGCCGCCTTAGCCGTTATCACTCCGGTGAAAAGCCTGTTTGACGCCGCCAGAAAAATATCCATAGCCGCGCCGCAGAACGGTTCCCTTTTTTGGAGCGCGTCAACGATAACGCAGGTATCAATGATCGCCCTCATGTTCTGTCCGCTCTTTCCGCTTTTGCCATGTCAAGCGTAACGTCGGACGGGATTATCCCAAAAAGCGATCTTGCCATTTCAACACGGTCGGCGTTCGGGTTTGTGAGCTTTGCCACTATTTTTCCGTTTTTGGTGATATAAATATCCTCGGTTTCGGAAAGAGACAAATATTTTCCCAAATTCATTTTCAACTCGGTCGCAGTGATTGACATATCCATCCCCCCTGAATTATTTCGTTGATTATATTATACATCATTCGTTCGATTTTGTCAATATATTCGTGCGAAATTTTCGGAACGCAGTCAAGGCTCGAGCATCGCCTCAAACTCGGCTATGCGCGCTCTGTCCGCCTCGGAGAGCTGTGGTTTTATGCGGTATTTCGCCTGCATTTCGGCATAGTGCCGCCGCTGCTCGCCGCCGAGCTTGGAGAGGTCTGTACCGCGAATGCCGATAATATCCGACAGCGAGCAGCCGCCGAGGTCGCCGAGCATAGCCAGAAACGCGAACCAGTGCAGGCGCTCGCGCGTGAGGTCGATACCGTACCGCGCGCGGAACGCCGAGTACACCAGCCTGTTGTCCTGCTCGAAATCGAACGTCGGCGGCTTGCCGTCGGGAACGTGCTCCTCGTCGACGTTCCCGCCCGACATAAACCAGTGCAGCCCCGACTGCGCGGTCTCAATGTCCGCGGGAATTCCGCTGCCGAAAAGCAGCCGAAGCGCCGTCGACATTTTCTCGGGCTCCGCCAGATCGACGTCGTTCAGCGCCTCGGAAATTTGCATTCCTATGCGGAAATCTGTGCGGATAAGATAGCCCTCGTACTCGTCGGGAAACCCGTCAAGAATTATGTTTAACATCGCCCATTCTCCCCGCGTTGTATTTGTTCATGCGCCCTCGGCGGCGCTCGGCTTCCTCCTCGAAATACGGACGCAGCGCGTCGAAAAACCGCATATGCATTTCGAGCGACGGCAAAATATCGCCGTAAGCCTTTCGGCAGGTGCCCTCGCCGAACACCTCGTCCACAGCGTCGCGGAAGTAGATATTCAGCTCGCGCTCGGCATTCACAAGCTCCTCCGTGCAATCTCCGTCGGGCTTGCCTTTCAGCTTTTCGGCAAACTCCGCCGCGAATTTCGCGCGGTCTTTCTCCAGCTTTTTCAGCATGCCGTAATACCGATACGGCAGATTCAAATCGTCAAAATCCAGCGTGATACATTCGCCGCTGTCGTTGACCTCAATGCGCTTTATATTGCGCTGTAAGCGTATTTTGTCCATACATTATCCCTCCGAGCTTGCCGCGGCGGTAAACGTGACCTTCCCGTCCTTGCCGATCGCAGCCGTGCCCCGAACGGCGTCGCCGCGGTAGTTGTACGTGTACGCGATAGTCAGCGGATCGGACGCGGGTCCGCCGAAACTGTCTATCTGAACGGAAACGGGCTGCTTTATCGCGGGGTACGAGCCGCCGTTGTTGCCGTTGAAAACGTCAACCATAAGAATGTCCGCGTATGCATCGGAAAGTATTTTCCTGTGGACGCGGATCTCGTTGATAAACTCGAACGCGGGGTCGGATTTCGACACCGATTTCGATACGGCGATAGACGGCTGATAGCCCGTGATATCCGTCTCGGCGGTGTCCTGCGTTACGTCCTGCGCCGTGGTGGTCTGCGGGTTCATCTGCGCGGTCATTTCCGACGCGAATTTACCCTCGCGCACCCAATTCTCGGAGCTGCCGCCTATGTTCAGAAACGTGTACCATTCGCTGCGCTTAGCCTTGTTTTCGACCGTGGTCGCCGCTGCCTTTGCTATGTCTGCCATAATTATTCCTCCTTAAAATACTCAAGGGCGAACGACCCCTGAAACGTCGCGCCGTCCTCGTCCTCCGAAATGAGCGCGCAGGTGTCGGCGCGTGTAATTCTCCACACCCGCACGCCGTCGACAATCGGAAGATTTTCCTCGTCTGTGAGCCAATCGGCGACGCCGTCGATAAGCTCCTGCGCCGCCAGCTTCCCGGCTGTATCCAATTCGGGCGAACGGTAGATAAGCGCGAACGGGAACTGCATATCGCGGCTCCCGTCGCAGTATTCCTCGATGACCCGTTCGCCCTTTGTGTTCAGAACGCTCATCGAGCGCTTTTTCGCGTCCATTCCCGCAAACCCGAGCACCGCCGCGCCGTGTTCCTCCAGCAGCGGACAGCTCTGTAATTTGCGGAGAATTATTTCGGTAAAATTCAAAATTATCTCCCTCCCGCGATTTTCCGTACCTCGGCGAGCCACGATTTTTTGTTGACCGCCTTAGACGCTTCAAAAAATTTCGCGCACGCCAGCGGGTGGCGCGATTTACTGAAATTGATATTCACGCCGTAGTACACCTTCCGCGCATACGGAGCGGAATATTCGAGCTCGCCGCTGCCTATGCGCGTGCCGATAATTCCCGATTTCGCGAGAATTCCCGTGCGCATGGGGACGTATTTGTCGGTGTCTTTGAGCACTTGACTGTCGAGATATTTCTGCGCGCGCTTGATGTTTCCCGAAATGCGGTCGCGGTTATTCCACAGAAACTGCGCGTTCAGATCAATCATTTTATTTTCTCCCCCGAATTTTTGTGGTTTTGCGAAGCAAAATTGCCGACGACTGTCGGCAAAACAAAAATTTGAGCGTTAAAATAAAATCGCAGATTTTATTTTAACCCGATCATTTCGCGATGACCTCCCAGTGCTTTAAGCTGCCGAAATCGAACGTTTTCACGGACGTTATGCGGAACGTTTCGGCTCTTGTCGTAAGCTCCGCAAAGCTGTCCGCTTCTCCTATGTCGCCAATTGCAATTAAATCTCCGACAGCAAGAGATAAATTCTCATGCCCCGAAAACGGGATCATAACCAGCAGATCATCCGCGTTTTTGTCGCCCTCGGCAGCCTTTTCCGCGCCGCGCGTTTTCTCGGCGTGAACGCCGTTCAGCAGGCGCGGTATCAGCCGCTTTTTGAAATCCTCCTCGACGGTGTTGTAGACCGTTACGGTGCCGTTGAACATTATTCTCTTGCCACCCCTCTGTAAAGCCACTCGGCGGGCAGCCAGACGCGGCACGCGGCACGGGCGTAATTTATTTCGGAGGTGTTTTCGGAGCTCGCGTAGGTCACGCTCCACGAGCCGACGCTCTCCGACTGCTTTACGCCGCCCGAAATTGCCGAAAGCGTATCGCAGAGGTCGCAGCAGCAGCGCTTCACGCGCTCGTCGTCGGCGTGCTCCGAGGCATGCCCGAACGTCAGCTTGTCGATGTACGCGGACGCTTT
>JAMPFE010000113.1 GCA_023664705.1 Lachnospiraceae bacterium
CTGCGAATTACATCGACTACGATTACGCAATTAACGCGGCAATCCGGAACGATCTCGAAACCGATGAGGACGCGATAAAGCGCGGTCTGGCGGCGTATTTCCACGATGAGAACCTCGACCAAAAGGTGCTTTCGGCGATACCGAGAGTGGAAACTCGGAACGGCGAATTGTATGGCGTAATTACCGTTAAATCCTATGGTGAACTCGGAAAAACCGAGATGATAGATCTTGTCGATGACCTCACCGGACAGCTTGCGGACGGCTTTGGAGAGGGCTTTGAGCAGCGCGGGGTAAGGCTTGGCGAGGACGAGGTGTATATTTCGTTCTGGAACAGCGACGATTATTTCCTCAAGCCCGAAACCGAGGTGTTCCCCGAACAGGAGATAAATCAGGGAATGGGGGGATTATCTTGAAAAAGAAAATAAGCACTACAGAGCGGGAATTCGCGACCAAGCCGCAGAAGAATTTCCTCGACATGATAGCGCCGTCCGTGATCAAGTTTTTCACGGATTATTTTATTTGCGGCAACACTTTCCGATGTGTTTGGGCGCTGCGGGAGTATCCCACAAGCACTTCGGAGCAAGCAATTTTGCGGTATCTCGGAGAAAAGGACGGCGTGACATTGCGTATCTATACGCGCCATGTGACTGCCGCCGAGGAAAAACGAATTATTTCAAACGCCGCGAACAAGAACCGTATGCAGCGCAATTCCACAAACGATTTGCAGCAGACCGTTGCCGCCGAGAGCAACCTCCAAGATGTGGCGCTGCTCGCCGCGGATATGCACAGAAATCGTGAACCGCTGCTCCATGTGGCTGTTTTTCTCGAAATGATCTCGGATAGTTTGGATAATTTAAGAATTCTCCAAACAGAGGTTCAAACCGAACTCGTTCGCTCGAAATTAAATGTCGACCGCCTAATGCTCCGCCAGCAGCATGGATTTATGAGCGTAATGCCGAGCGGTCGGAATATGTTTCGGGAGCAGTTTGAACGAGTGATCCCCGCGAGCAGCACCGCGAACCTTTATACCTTTTCATTTTCGGGCAAGGCGGACGAGCATGGGTTTTACCTCGGGCGCGACAAATTCGGGTCGAACATCATCGTAGATTTCGACAAACGCGCAAACGATAAAACCAACGCGAACACGCTAATCCTCGGCAATTCGGGACAGGGCAAATCCTATCTGCTCAAGCTGATTTTGACCAATCTCCGCGAAAGCAGAAAGAGCATAATTTGCCTTGATCCCGAAATGGAGTATGTCGACCTCACCAAAAACCTTGGCGGCTGTTTTATCGACCTTATGTCGGGCGAGTACATCATCAATGTGCTTGAACCGAAATCGTGGGGCGATGAAACTGCCGATGAGGATGCTCCTCGTGCGTTTAAATCCAAGACAAAGCTGTCGCAGCACATCAGCTTTCTGCGGGATTTTTTCAGGAGCTACAAGGATTTTTCGGACAGAGAAATTGATACGATTGAACTGTTGCTCATCAAACTGTACGAGAAATTCGACATATCCGATGATACGAATTGGAGCGCGATGAAACCGACAGACTACCCCATTCTCTCGGATTTTTACGACTTGATTGAAGCGGAATATAAGGCTTTCAATCCGAAAGAGAAAAACCTTTACACCGCCGAAAATTTGCAGAATATCTGCCTCGGACTGCACTCGCTCTGCAAGGGCGCGGAGAGTAAATTCTTCGACGGACATACCAACATTACCGACAGTAGCTTTGTCACGTTCGGCGTGAAAGGGCTGCTTCAGGCGAGCAAAAATATCCGTAACGCGCTCCTCTTCAATGTGCTGTCGTACATGTCCGAGCAGCTTTTGAGCCGCGGAAATACGGTCGCGAGCATCGATGAGTTTTATTTGTTTTTGACCAACCTCACGGCGGTTGAGTACATTCGGAATTTTATGAAACGCGTCCGTAAAAAGGAATCCGCCGTTATCCTCGCGAGCCAGAATATTGAGGACTTCCTTGTGGAGAACGTCCGCGAACTCACCAAGCCGCTGTTCTCTATTCCGACCCACCATTTTCTGTTCTACCCCGGCACGATTGAAAAGAGAATTTATATGGATACGCTGCAGGTCGAGAGTTCGGAATACGGGCTGATACAGTTCTCGCAGCAGGGCGTTTGCCTCTATAAATGCGGCAACGAGCGCTATTGTTTATGCGTGAAAGCGCCCGATTTCAAGGCGGCGCTGTTCGGAACGGCGGGTGGTCGATAATGGCGGTATCTCCAACGGTCATAAAATTGCTCGTCACGGCGGCGACCGACAAACGCACTTGGAAAGCCGTCGCGATCGGCATCACGGCGATTTTTATGCCGCTTATCTTGCTGATACTCATGATAGCGGGAATGGTTTCGGGCGTGGAATCCGCAAATAATGATCTGTTCGATTACAGTTTCACGAGTGCGAAAATGCCCTCGGATTTTACCGATGAGCAGCAGGAAATAATTGAAAATATGCGCTCGTGGCTCGGTGAGCTGGACAAGGTGATTGCCGAAAAAGAAAACGACGAGGAACACAACCTTGACGGAAACATGGTCAGGGCTGCGTTTTATTGTTTGAATTTCGGCGGCGAACTCGATGAGGAATTCGATTACGGGCAATTCTGTGAGTGCTTTGACGGGCTGACTTTCGAGCAGCTTGAAACGGCTCTGCAAGCGGTTTCGGAAAAGTTTCCGCAGTACAAAATTACGGGCAACGCGGCGTATTACATTCAAACGGTTTACAATTATTTGAACGGAGGAACTAATGGCTGAATTTGATTACGACAGCAAAAAGTATGTCGGCGCGACCGCGGAGGGCTGCAAGATGATACACCTTGCTCTTTCCGAGGGCAAAAGGCTGACGATAGACGGCAGCGGGCGTATCCACGACGATACGGGTCGGTGGATCGCGGACGGAAAGGAGCGTGAAAACAATGTTTGAAATAGCAATTTACGCCGATACGGACGATGAACGCGTCGCATACGTGACGCTTCCGGCGAACAAAAACATGATAGTCGACGCGATGGACAGGGAGCGCATCTTCGGCAGAACGTCCACGCACATCACGGAGTGCAGGGATTTTCCCGAACTGTTGGACGTTGAATTTGATGAACCGCCTACGCTCGACGAGCTGAATTTCCTCGCGAAAAGGCTTGAGGAAATAAGCGCTGACACCTCCGAAAAATACGCTTACCGCGCGCTTTTGAAAAAGCCGATGGAAACCGTTAACGAGGCAATCAATCGGACATATAATCTGCAAACGATTCCCGTTTATCCGTGTACAGGCTACGCCGAGTACGGCGAGATTGTTTTGGATAACGATCTGCTCGAAGAGCTCCGCGACATTCCCGACGAGGTGTTCGCTCTGCTCGACGCGGCAAAGGTCGGACGCGCTATGGCGGAGCGTGAGGGCGGCGTTTTTATCGACGGATATTATGCGGTCGCGGATTCTTACGACCCCGCTCTCGTGTACGATGAGCAGCTCCCCGAGCCGCCCGAGGACTGGCTTTTCAGGCTGGAGGTCGCGGGCATTCCCGAAAAGGACGAGGATGTTTACAAGATGAAAACGGAAACATTGATGCTCCCCGCCGACGAGGATCTCATGCAGGATATTGCCGAGGCTCTCGGCGAAAAGCGCATCGAGGACTGCGTGTATTTTAAATTCGAATCGGCAATTCCGCAGATAACCGCCGAGCATTTGGACAGCATGGAAAATATCAATACGCTGAACGATATTGCGCAAAAATACTCGGAATTATCCCGTGAAAATGCCGCGAAATTCAAAGCTGTGCTTGAACGCGAGAACAAATTCGGACTTGAAAAGGCGTGGCGCGTTTTGAATTTGCTTGACAGCTTTGAGTTCGATAATTCCGTCAATTCCTACGCGGAATTCGGTGAGCAATATCTCGTCAAGCATTTGCCGCCCGACTTTGACAGAACGCTGCTGCAGAGCGTCCACGCGACCGACATGGCGAGGAAAATCCTCGATAAAACGAGCGGCGCGCTCACGGAATACGGCGCGGTTTCGAGCAGCGGCGGTCGTCTGTACACAATGGTTGAGGCTCCCTAACAGGAGCAGGAATGCGATTTTAAAATGGGAGGGTTGTCATGAAATACCAAATTAAATGTGCCGAGTCGGAACAGAAATCTATGTTCTATTCGAACTGCGAACCCGCTCTGCGTAACGCTTGCGTGGGTCATGTGCGAATGGATTTCGGCAGCGGAAATGAATTCTACACGACGTGGTGGGGCAACCGCGTCGACTTGAATACCGAGCCTTTTCGCGCCGAGCTGGACGATGTTGTGAACGCGTTTCGCAAAGACGGATTGCTGAAAAACAGGAGCGAAATGTACCGAATATGCTGTGAAAATAAAAGCCTTCCGCTGGACGGCAGCTATGGCTTTTCGGTGGAAACCGATGACCACCTTTTCCTCCTTCGGTGTCGCCTGCTGCCTTTGGTCGGCGGCATCCTTGCCGCCGACTTTGTTGCAGCTGCGACAACATCGTGTTGTCGCCCCGAACGCGGAAATTACGACTGCTATATGTACTGCTACAACAAGCGGGAACTGCAACTTGCTCAATCCCAAGACGAATCGCAATCGCCGGGTATGTCGTTATGAGCAAGCGAAATCAGCAAGTCGACTACGCTGCGGAACTTGAAAAGAAGTATACTCGTTGGGATGAGCTGTTCACAAAGGGCGGCTCCGACCCGTTCTGGTCTGACGGCGTGAGTTTGGAATTGGTGAAGAACCACATTCTCTATTACAAGGAGCAGCTTGAAAAACAGGAGAACTCGCTGTTCGGATTGCCAGATATTTATTATCGGGAGTTGCCTCCAGACGTTGACCCAAACTACATGGCACGACCCGATGAGATTCGCGAGAACGCTCGGAAAGCTATGGAAATCATCGACGCGGACGAGAATTTGAAATTCGTTCGGGAGCAAGCGCCGA
>JAMPFE010000114.1 GCA_023664705.1 Lachnospiraceae bacterium
TGACAAAAAGGAATACTCCAAAATGTTTATCGAGAGCCTATCGTCCGATAAAACCAAAATTGAAGAATATTACGGGCTGCCCGTGGAGGACGGGTGGGAGGTCACGGACTTTTACGCCGATGACGCGTTGTTTTGCGGCGTCGTTTGGTTGTGCGTTTTTATGAAATCCTGCAGCGCGTCATAAATGCGGCTTGAACCGGCGCTAAGTCACTAATATGTTTGAATGATATTTTTATCAAAACGCTTGACAAACCGGCTTTTTTGTGATAAAATATAATTGATAAAGTTTATTTAAATTGTGTTCGGAACATGCGCAAAGGAGATAATATGGGCAGATTTTCCACAACGGTACATATCAAAAATACCGCCGATAAAATGAAATTTATAAATTCGTTCTGCGATGTGATGAGAAAGCGCGGCTTTGCGCCCTGCTCTGATGACGAGGCAGCACAGTCGTATCTGTTTGCTTCCGGCGAGGATTGGACAACGCTGCTAAACGGGAATTACAAAAATAATCCTCAAATGGTGTATGACGACGCGCGTGAAATGGCGGCGATTTTGAAAACGAGTGCGTTTTCCGTGGAGGTCGTCGACAGCGATTTCGCGGCATTAACTCTTGACAACGGAGACCGCGTGATCGTCGGCGACGGCTCGGGTTACGGTATCAAAAATCCTTCACGCGGAGACCGCGAAAATTGGAAACCGCTTATCGCGAACGGCAAAACTTGGGAGCAGTTCGCCGAGATCATTGAGCAAAAAAATGTTTTTGTTGAGGATACGTTGGCGGTTCTCGCGGCGATCTTTGGAATTACACCTTGCGCATAGACGCGGATTATGACGAGGTTTTGAATACTATAGACGAAAACAAAAATATCGCGGCGCTTTATTTTAAGAAAGCAGCGGAGAAAAAGCTGACGCTCAACGCGGCGTTTAAGCAGGTGTTCGGCGAAGCCCTTGAACCGCTTGGATTTAAGCTGATCAAGAGTAAGTATCCTTATTTCGTGCGGGTGGCAAGTGATGAGATAATCCATTATGTTTCAGTCGCTAACGAAAGAGCGGACGGCAGAGGAGATCACGGCGTAAAATACAAATGCTTTAATGTGTATTGCGGTGTTTCAAGTGTGTACTGCGGAAAAATTGATTTTGATAAAGACCCGAGCGGGGTTGATAGCATGCATTTTATAAACAACATAAGTGAGATCTATACCAAGATTCATTGGTTTGACTATGAAATATTGCGCGTCAATTATGAGATTTTACTATGACCCTACTGATAACAATTCCCTAATTGTAATGCTGAAAAAAGTGCTAGCGGCTGCGGAATGGCATGATCTTCCCATGATCGAACAAGCGGTGACACTTGAAAAATGTATGGACTATTACGGAATAATGGAATACTTTATGTATCCTTCTTTAGATGATTTGAAGCAGCAGACGGAATTTTACGATGGCGAAATAACCAAACTCACCGAACAAATCGCTGAAAGCCAGAACATCGGAGCACTGCACCAAAAGCAGATTGACGGAATTACAGCGGCGTAAATCCACATTGTGATATTGCAAAAAAACGGCGCACCGTCAAGCAGTGCGCCGTCAATTATTTACCCGGTCTGCGAACCTCCGACACGGGCATTTCCAGATCATGGGCTATCTGCCCGGGAAGATCGCCTTTTTGCAGTCTCATTTTTATATAGTCGACAATTTCCGAATTCGGAACCGGAGACCTCGCTTTCGGTATCCAGATCGATGAATCGCCGTATATGCTTATAAGCGCCTTGTAATTGTCCATGCCGATTATATCGACAACTTCCTGCTGCTCCTCGTTAAGGTGGCTCAACAGAACCAGCCGTTCCAGCCCCATTTTTATCCCCCCGTTTCGTTTTCCGCTCTTCTGCGCGGATCATACGTTTCAGTATCTCGATGATCTTCGCGCCCTCGCTGCGGGTCACCTTATAAAAAATATCCCCGTCTGGTCGTATTTCGCGCCCCGTGACCTTGCATGTCAGTCCGCGCAGATGTTCGCGGACTTCCGCCTCGGACGGCGAGAGCCGCGCCAGCTTATACGCCAGCCGAAAGCACAGACTCTGCTGCTCGCCCGTTATATGCTCGATCTCGGCGGGCTTGTCGGGGCATACGTTCTCCTTGTAGTCCATGAGCCGCGCGATGATGAAATCCGCCTGCTTTTCCGTCAGCTCGGATATGTGGTCTTTTTGCGTCCACTGCTTTATCCGGAGATGCAGATCGTCGTCCGCGCCGCGCCCGCGGTCGAGCAGCCCGCATTTCGCGCCCAGCGCGTATATCCGCTGTATTTGCTTTCCCGCTGCCATTTACGTCACCGACAGCTTCGTGGAATCGTCGACGCGAACTCCGAGATTTATGCTTTTTATGACGCTGTTCATATCCGCGCCGGACATCTCCGCGACGCGGCAGAACGTCTGCCAGACCACAGCCTCCGCGTACATATACGCGAAATCGCTTGCGTCGGCTTCGGACAAGCCGCCTATCTTTATAAGATTGTCGCGGTCGGTCTCGAATTTCGCGCCCTTGAGCTTTTTCGCGAGCGCCGCCCTTGCCTTGTCGTCGCAGGGGAGCTGCGAAATAACGTCGTCGGGCGATGACCTTATGTATCCGCCTGTAAATATCCCGATAAGCATTCGCTCGATCTCTTTGTCTTTGGGCTTTATCTCGCGCTTGACAGCCTCTGTGAATATATCCTTGAAAACGCTCTCGCCGAGCGCCTCCGCGAGGTAATTCGGCGCGGTTATCTTCAGCGCCTGCGCTTCGGTGTGCGTCACTGCCGCTTGGCTTTCTCCGTCGGCATATGTACGGGATTTGTACTTGGTATCCGCAACGTCCCCGCTGCCGCGCTCCAGAAAATAAGCCTCAAGCTCCTTTCTGCGCTCGGTGAGCTTCGCGATCTGCGCCTTGACCGCGCTCAGCTCCCGCACCTTTTCAATGATCTCCGACATTATCCGCACACCTCCTTGTACAGCCGCGCCGCGCATACGGGACAGGTATAAACGTCGCCGAACCGCTTGACGTTATCCGTGCCGCCGCAGAAACGGCAGGCGTTGACGTGCTTGGAAATGATCAGATTTCCGTCCGCCGCTGTCAAGTCGACAGCCGTGCCGGCTTCAAAATCCAGATGCGCCGCGATATCCTTCGGGATAGTCACGCCTCGTGACTTTGACAGCTTTTTAAATTTGGTCATACTAAAAACCTCCTGTAACATGATTTAAAATGTCCACTCTGCCTTATGCGCGGACTTGTGACCGCCGTTGGTGGCATTAGACAATGCGAACGCCTTTTATGCGCGACGTCGTGTCGCGCTTGAGCGTTCGCCTTGCAACATCGTGTTGCGGGGAGAAACTCCCCAAATATTATATTTCGCACCGCACAAGTCCGAGAATGACCGTTCCGTCCTTGCAATACTCCGCGCTGTCCAGAATGTAGGTTATCTTGAACAGCAAGCCGTCGCCGGTGTAAAAGCCGCCGCTTGTCTGCCGAAGCCCGACGTTTAAGCTGTACGGGTCTACCTGTTCTGCCGGGACGAACTCGTTGACCGCCAGATGATCCCCGACCTCGTATAAGCAATCCTTTTTCCGCACCTCGAACGTTTTCGTGCCGTCCTTCAGCGCCTTGAAATAATCCGGGTGGCATTTAACCGAATGTATCATTTTCAATCCCCCTTTCGCACCAATTCAATTAATGTGTTATTCTTGATAAAGTGCGCTTTCATCATTCTGAAGCTGTTCCAATAAGGCAGAAAATACTCATATGTCATTCTTTTCTTGACCTCATCGCGGATAGCCTTTCGCTCGCGTTTTAAGCGATTTTTCTGCTTTTGATCAAGGGAACACCTCGTATGACGGCTGCAAAATCTGCGGCGGATATCGCAATCCTCCATTGCCCATTTTAAATCGAATTTCCCGTCGATGTATACCATAAGCGCAAAATGGCGCGTTTTTTCCAATCTGCAGGCAACAGTCACATTATAACCGTCGATGATAAGATTGACTTTGCCGAATATTCCTGAAAGCTCCTCCTCCGCGTATTTCCAATCTTCATTTGTCATTCACGCACCTCGAATTTCAGCGGACACCATTTCGGCGTTCTCTTAATTGTAAATTCGTTCGACCAGCGCGGCGTATAACAAATGGGCTTTGCCGAAGCGCACGCTTCTTTCGCGGCGTCGGGATGCCCGCAATAATATCTGCCGCGTGCGCTCCCGCTGCCGCCGCCCCTGCAATACCCGCATGTTTTGCATTTTAATGCAGGTTTGTTCCTATCTTCCATATTCACACCCCCAACAATTCATTCATTTCCTCGAACCCGCGGCGAGCCTCGCGTTTGCGTCTGCTGACCCCGCGGAACTCCACGGGATAGCACCGCTCCAGAACGCGGTCGTAAATTCTCGCGCAGCGAATATCCGCGCTCTCCTTGAACGTCTCCAGCGGAAGATTTGACGTGTAAATAACGGGCTTTCCGCAGCGGTATCGCGCGTCGCAGACCGCGTATATGCGCTCGAACCCGTAATCGGTGGAGCGCTCCGCGCCGAGGTCGTCCAGAATGAGCAGATCTATATCGCCCATGCGGCGGATAATTTCGTCCGCGCCGTCGATGAGCGAAACGAGCGAGACCATGACCGCCGAGTAATTTTTCTCCAAAAGCGCGTTTGCGATGCACGCCGCGGTGAACGTCTTTCCCGTGCCCACGCCGCCGAAGAGCAGCAGCGCCAGCATTTTCAGCACAGCCTTTGTGGATTTGGTGCAGGGATTGATAGTT
>JAMPFE010000115.1 GCA_023664705.1 Lachnospiraceae bacterium
CGAAATCGGCAGTACGCACGTTCGTATGAATGACGAGAGCGAGTGGATCAAAATTTCCAACCACCACGAGCCGATAATCAGCAAGGAGTTGTTTGAAAGGGCAAAAAACAAGATACGCAGATACAAGCAACCGAATAAGCAACCGCGCGATTATCTTCTCCGAGGTAAGGTGTTTTGCGGGTGCTGTGACCACGCGCTCGACAAAGGAAATACCAGCTACACTTGCAGATATTCCGCGAAAATTACGGAAATAGCTTGTCACGGTTTATCCGTTCCGATTAAAGAATTGGAAGCGGTCGTGTTCGATACGCTCCACGCACAAGCAAGCTGCGTCATCGGTAGTGGCGATTTGAGCGCGACCGAATTATCTGCGACACATCAAGCGGAATACACGAAAAAGCTGTACGACTTGCAAGAACGCAAGCGTGGGCTTTACGAGAGTTTTGTTCTCGGCGAGATTACCGCCGATGATTACAAGGCTCGTAAGTCGGAAACGGACGCGTTGATTGCCGATGTGAAAAACGTTATTGCGGCGGCTGCGGAGCAAGCAAAATCGGCTCACGAGGAATACGAGGAAAGTTTGCGGCAAAAGAAAATAGCCGATGAACTGCAAGCTGCCGACGGTCTTACAAAATCGCTTGTGGACTTGCTGATAAAGCGCGTTTACGTTTTCCCCGATAACAGGATTGAGATTGAATACCTTTCGCGTTCGTTCTTTTGATGTCCTATGCACGGACAAAAATTTTCATCAAATTATCACAATTATTTTTTGTCGTGTACTTGACATACGGGTGCCGAAATTCATGAATGGTAATTCTTGGAAGTTCTGCTTCCTTTGCGAACTGCCGATTTTTCATATCTATGGTGGTGTCTCTTAACGGTTTAAGAGCGCCGCATACTCTGAAATCGTCCGTAAATTGCGGGTAGACCGTTTGTTGTCGTGCTTTGTGGTCTGCAAGTATTTTCACCATTTGCTTTGGGAGTTGAATGTCTCTGTTGCTGGTGTCGGTTTTGGGAGTAGTCTCATCGTCCTCGCCCTTGACCTTCTGTCCGATTGTTCTTGTGATATGGACTACATTGCCCTCTAAATCAGACCATTTCAAGGCGTTGATTTCGCCTTTTCTTGCGCCTGTGAAAAAAGCCAGATTGAAAAACACATAGAACGCCCAATCTTTGGGATCAATACAGTGCTTTTTAGCAACGGCAATATATTTCTGAAATTGCTCGGATGTGTAATATCTTAGCTTTTTAGGTTGCTTGTCAATCTCACTGCTGTTTTTGAAATTCCCCAATACGGATAAGGGATTTTTTGGGATGTATTGCATTTTGACGGCAAAGTTCAGCATTGCGACAAATATTGAATATGCGTTCTGCTTGGTAACGTCCGACAAATCTTGACCCCCTATGGTTTTCTTCCATTCGGCAAGTTTCGGCTGTGTCAGTTTGTCAAGTCTGCAATCTCCCATATACGGGCGAACGCGCAAGCGGAGAGTGCGGGAAATAGCGTCCATCGAGGATTTTTTCACTTCGATTTTGTGATAGTCCAGATATTCGTCGGCAAGCTGATTTATCGTCATTCTGGACTTGGAGACCTCCTTTTTCTCCTTGAACTCGTTGACAAGTTGCTGTTCAACGATCTGCGCTTCTGCCTTGCCGTAGACCGTTCGTTCAATCTGCTGTGGTTTGCCGTTCATATCCGTGTAATTGACACGAACTCTGTACTTTTGCCGTCCGCTCTTGTCTTTGATTGGCTTGCCGTTTTTGTCTTTCATCGCGTTAAGTGGCATTGTCTGCACCATCCTTTCGTTGAGTCTCATTATAACACATTCATGGACAAAAATCAAGTGAATTTTTGCAAGGCTTACTAATCCTATCTAAAATTAGGGTTTTAATCCAAACAGTTATGGGGGTTAGTTTGTGCATAAGCCCTGTACAAAGCGAATATTTCATATCTGTGATAGGGCACGCAAATTTACAAAAAGGTGTGTATATGTGAATTTAGCATTGTCAATCCCTTGTTTTGAAAATTATAATATAAAACTATTGCACTTTTGTACTTTTATGTACGAAAAACACCGATTAAGTCCGTACTTTTCCGAAATGAAAAAAAGCCGCCCTTAAACCGCATAATTGCTGAAATACGGTCTAAGAGCGGCTCATTGTAATTTGAAAATTCTCCCTGCTATTTCTTCTCCACTATGTCGAGTTCTTCTTGTGTCAACTTGTTGCGCTTGTAATATTTTTTCGCGAGATTTAGCGCCGTTTGTTTCAGTGCCTTTCTGTATGACAAACCTTTCGGATGATCATCGCTGGGTGTCATCAAACCCGCCACAGACCATTTAACATTATTCACTAACTCACCAAAGGCAGCATACATATCCGCCAACGCGTTCTCCCTTGGAAAAAACGGCTCGATTATAAACAGATAACGATTTCGGCGTTTTCTGTAATTTTTCAGGGCTTTTTGTGTGTCGTTCTCATTACCACCGTTCATAGCAACAATCAGATCATTTGTTACCTTGATGTCTTTTCGAGCGGCGGTCGTACATTGGAACTCCACACACTCGGTAAGGTTGAGTAGCTGATCGCGCACCGCAGCGGCAACAGGGTTATCAGTCATTAGCATTGCCAGCCTAAAAATTGCCCGTTTAGGGAATTGCCTGAAATCATATACGGCACTATCTTGATCTGGGAGCAAGTCGGCGTTTAGTATTTTCTCGCCGGTTTCGTGAGCAATAGCCTCTGCCAATATGTAATCGGCATTTTGCACGTTAAAAACACCGTCCAGAATGAACGCCTCTTTGTGTAACTCATAATTTATTGTTATCGTTCGCTCTGACACTCCAAAAAACACAGCAAGTTGACTTGTTGACATATACTCAGTGTCGATCATCGAGAATAATTTCTTGACTTTATGTAAAACAGCTAAACGCTGTTGTAATACCGTTTCGGTCGGGTCGTCGTTTATTCTTACATAATTTTTTCTTTTCAAATGCAAATCATCCTTTCTTTTGCTTATTTACATTGTATATCAAACAGACAGACCTGTCTGTAGTTATCAAGTAGAGATTTGTAAACCCGCCCCGCTGCGAGTTTTAGTTTTCCGATTTGCCGCCGAGTTCGCTTGCAGCTTGTCGGCGGCTCTTCGGAAAAGAAGGGTTATCATATATGATATCTATGTCTAGCGGATATATGGTTGATTATACCCGCCGTTACTCAATGTCAATCATCGTGATATGTCAAAAAGTTGGGATTTTTATTTGGCTCGTACCGCGAGAAATTAAGTGCGTTTTTGTATTTTTCCAAAAAACGCTCCGAAGGAATATTACTGTAACCGCCGTAGTATGGGAGAGCGAGCCACATATTATCCCGATCCGACCATATATCAACGAGTTCTCGCCCGTTTTCCCTATAAACAATTATGTTTGAATCATCGAGGAAACTCCGCAGAATTGCCGCCGACAAGTCCTTGATATGCTCGTTGACATTAGCGAGTTTTTCTGTTTTCCCCTTGCCGTTAACGGGAGCGGTTGCACACTCGGTCAATTCGCCAAGCTGCTTAGTTATATCAATAAATCGTTCCGCAGTCATTATACAACACCACCTTCCAGAGCATAGCGAGAGCCATCCGCATATATAATTGTAGTTCCACAGCCGCTTGGTGTGTGATAATGACTTATGGTTTGCCATTCATTTCCGGTGAGTTCCTTAAACCCGCTAAAATCAACCATGTGATATTCATTTGCTAATGAGCAGAAGCTGTCGCATAAGAGTTTGTTGTCGTAGATTATCACTTTTACTCCGTCCGCGTTCTTGTTCGCCGCAAAGAATTTATCTCGTAATTTATCGGCTAACTTATCGCTGCTTGCGTTATTATTCATTAGTCCGGCGTATCGATCTCTGCTGCGGTCGGCTTGCTCCTTGTCAAAATAACCCACAAGCAAGTAGTAATTGTTTTCAGTTAATGAATTGTACATAATAGTTGTACCTCCTAAATCAATCATTCTCCAAAATGGAATCAAATTTACTCAAATAGTTCTCAATTCTGCCGAGCGTATTCTCGCTCAAATTCAGCGTACCGCGCAGCCAAGCGTTAAGGCTTTGCGTTGTCAAGTTGACCTTTTGGCAAAATTTGGTTTTCGGCATTCCCGTTATAGTGAGGAGCTCCGCCGTTTTCTCTTGCAGCGTCATATTCTCACCCTCCTTTCCACATTCATAATTTGCTTACAAAAATACATTTATATATCCCTCCATCTTAATAAATCAAATTTGAAATCGTACCCCTCAAAACTATTGATTTAATCGGCGTTTTTGAGGGGTACTTTTAATTTCTATTGGACAACAACTTCAAACATTTGCAAAGTTCGATATTTACTTATAATTCTATACCCACCTTTATAAGCAAATCAATTTTGAAACAGTACCCCTCAAAAAGCGCGATTTAATCAGCTTTTTAAGGGGTGTTTTCAAATTTCTAAATCGAAAACATAGAACGCTTTTAGGCGATATGTTCCTTATTAGTCTTTTCTATTCTACTCTTTATCTGCCCTATTGCTTGCTCATGATACTTTATCGCGGTTCTTATCCGTGAAAGATCGTCCTCGTCTTGCTCACGGTCGGCTGCTTGTTTCAGTTTATTGAGCCGTGTTTGTATGTCATTCAATTCAAGCTGTAGTGCCTGTGGTTCTCCCAAGCCTATACCGTAAATC
>JAMPFE010000116.1:0-3264 GCA_023664705.1 Lachnospiraceae bacterium
ACTGAACCTCGCGCATTTCGGCGGCTTTGGCTCTTTTCTTGCGCTTCCGCTTGTTACCTTTGCCGCCGACGCGAGTTGCGGAGGTTGTTTTCACCCGCTGCGTTCTGTCCGCTGTTTTCAAGCCGCGAATATTTCCCACGCCGCGCTCATCGATCTTCGAGGAAAAGCTGTCGCGTTCAACGGTATCCGGTCTGTTATCCCGATCAACCCGTGTTTGAATTTTCATCAACAACACCTCCGCTATCGTCGGTAACTTCCTCAAGCTTGGTGGTCATTAAATCGTACAACTCGTTGTGCGGAAATTTATCCACGAACGGAATTATTGAACCGCCGCAGCAGATCAGCCCGCTTCCGCTCTCGGAACTCGTAACGTGCGTGAGCAAATTATCCGAGATATTCAGCAGCCGTGCGAGCTGAATTCTGTCGCTCGTTGCCTGATTTAACATCATCACAAAATCTGTGTTGGAAAGCATTGAACGCGCCGTTTCGGACTTTAACAAATCCTCGACGTTCTGCGTAATTCCCGTCGGCACACCGCCCCATTTCCTCGCGCGTTTGTACAATTCATAGAGGAAATTCGCCGACTGCTCATTTGCAAAAAGCAAATATATTTCATCGAGGTATATCCACGTTCTCTTTCCGCGCGCGCGGTTCACGGTAATTCTGTTCCAAACGTAATCAAGCACGATCAGCATACCGATAGTTTTAAGCTGTTTGCCCAAATCCTTGATGTCATACGACACCACGCGGTTGCTCGTGTTGACGTTGGTTTTATGCGCGAACACGTTCAAGTTTCCCTTGATATACAATTCGAGCGACAATGCCAATCCCTGCGCCTCATCTTCGGGCTGCGCTTTTATATTCTCGTAAAAATCCATAAGCGTCGGGATTTTTTCACGGTCGAAATTCTGCAAATATTCCGCATAAACGTTCGTTAAACAGCGGTCGATAATTGCCTTTTCCTTTGCGGTCAAGCCCTGTTTTCCGACAAGACATTCACAAAACGACAAGATAAAATCCGACTTCATCACAAGCGGCGATTGCTCATCCGAATAGTCCCGAGACATATCCAGCGGATTTATGTAATTCGTGCTTGCGGGGGAAACGTTTATCGTTTCGCCGTTCAGCGCTGCCACAAGCTCCGTGTACTCGCGTTCGGGGTCGATGATAATTATATCGTCATCGGTCGCAAGAAAAACATTGAGCATTTCTCTTTTCGCCGAAAAACTTTTTCCCGAACCGGGCGAGCCGAGAATAAATCCGTTCGGATTTTTCAGCATAAGCCGATTGAAAATTATCATATTGTTGGAGATCGCGTTCAGCCCGTAATACATCCCGTTTTTCTGCGAAATCTCTTTTGCCGCGAACGGCAGAAATACCGCCGTGCTTTCGGTCGTCAACGTGCGCCGAATTTTTAAAGTGCAATTCCCCAACGGCAGCACCGACTGCAATCCCTTTTCCTGCTGAAATTTCAGCGTGGAAACGGAGCATAATTGCTTGCGGATAACCGCCTCAATAGCTTCCGTGCTGTTCTCCAGCTCGTCAATATCGTCCGCCGTCACCATTATGATTATATTGTTGAGGAACATTTTTTGGTTCTTGCTTCTCAGATCGTCCAGCAGTTCCTCGGCTTCGACAAGGCTGTGCTTCAAATCCTCGTTTATAACGTCGGTCGTGTAACCCGAACGAATCGCCTTTTTCTCGGCTTGCAGCTTGTTGGCTCTCATCGAGGTAAGCTGATGATTGACGATTTTCAGTGCCTTGTACGGGTCAACGGGCGCAATATTCACGGTTATCATCACGTCCAAATTCGTGTTGGCGATCTCGGTGAGCATATCGTCTTTCAGCGAGGACGGCATATCCTTTATAAACATCGTCCGCGCGTACTTGTTGTTCCACATAAAGTAATCTTTTTTAAATTCAAAGTAGTCGGGACAACAGTACGCTCTGTCCGCTTGCCGCTTGAAATCCTTTTCGGATAATTCGGGAATTTTTTCGTCAACGCTTTTGAAAATATCTTTCAGCAACCGCACTCGGTCGTTGGACGTAAGCGGCGTGATCGCCGAGCCGATCTTCTTAAAAGCGTTCGTCAATTCCAAATCAATTGAACCGAATTTTCCGCGAGCAGTTTCCAAATCGGGCGCTTGCAGCGTTACCGTCAGATATTTCTTGCGGATAATTCCGTTCTGCCCCTTTTCCATTTTCTCGGCGAGCATTTTGTTGTACACGTCGATATAATGATCGTAGTCGTTGCCTTTATAGCGGAGCAAAACCATATTGTTGAACTCGTCCTTGTTGACGCGGTTGTTGTGGACGGTGATCTGAATATCCGCCGAAGTATCGAACGAATTAAGCACCGAGCAATAACCGAGGAAAATGCTTTCCTGCTCCTCTTGCTTCGCAATGGAATAATTCACGTCCTCAAAGACATAAGTTTTGCTGTATTTATTGTCGTCAACTTTCATCAGAAAATTGTCGCAAATACACTTGTAGGGAAGCGTTTTCTGAGTCGTGCGCGGCACGGAACGCTTTTTCTTCACGACCTTTTTCTTTTCCTTTTTGTGCTTCTTTTCGGCGAGCCGAATTTCATCGCGTTCTTTCGCGGTAAGCTGCGATTTATCTGCGGTTTTCTTGCGCTTATCCTTTTGGAATTTGCGCTTGAGAACCATCGCCGCAATGACCGCGCCGAACACTCCCGCCAACAGCAGAAAAGCCTGAATATCTTTAGTGGTCGGCTTTACGGGAATGTCCAAAATTACGCTTGTTTCCGCTGAAATTTCCGAAACGGCTGCTTCGGTTCCAGCGGCTTCGTATTCTTCGGAAACGTCCGAATCGACCGAATATTCGGACTGTTCCGCTGCGGAAATTTCCTCTTGTGCTTGCTCATCGTTATGTACCTCCGTTATTGAATTTATCTGTATAGCGTTTTCGCTAACATTAACGTTTGTCATTTTCTCAAACCTGCCTTTCTTAAAAATTTCTTCGCCGCCGAACTGCCGTGTTTTTCGGCAATTTCCGCCGTTAATTCTTCCGCTAAATACGCGTTCCGAAACTCCATAAAAATAGGCTCATAGGAATAAACGCGCTTCTGCGGCGTGAAATAATGGTAGAAAAATTCCACCGCGAATTGCTCAAACTGCATATCGTTGTAGCGGAAAAATCCCGCGAACATCAGCGGCGCGGCGATCAGAATAACCGCCCACGAAACCGCTTCCTGCGGCAAAAATTTATTGCCGAAAATGTACAGCGGAACGCAGATCAGCA
>JAMPFE010000116.1:3364-4688 GCA_023664705.1 Lachnospiraceae bacterium
CCTCCATTCCCGCCCTGCGGCACAAATCGCCGCAGGGATTTTCGTATATTTCAAGCGGAAATATTCAGCTTGTCCACTCGATTATTTTTAAAATTATGTAGACCGCCGAACATATCCCCGCGCCAATTAAGAGCCAAGCGTATAGATCTTCCAACGAAAAATTTTTCATACGCTACGCTCCCACCGCCTGCCGCGCCCATTGTCCGCTTTTCGCTACTCCCAATGCCAATGCAAGCGCCGTAATTGTAATTCCAACGGTATCCGAACCGCCGAGCAGATCGGACACTTGCGAAAACGCGTAAAACATCACGATGACAACAAGACCTTGCAGACAAACCGCCGCGTAACTCTTGATGAACGCTTTCGCGCTGTCGTGCCAGCCCTCACCCGCAAACGTCGCAAGAGGTATAGGCGAAATTACAGTGTAAACAATAATTTCAAAAAGCCGCCCTATCAAAATTAAATTGATGACCCAGCAAGCGCCCAACAGAATAAGAAAAGTTGGCATTGTTTCAAGGTATTTCAGCAGATAATTCAAATTCAAAAATCCCGCATCGGCAGGCTGCTGAATAATTGCGTCCACGCCGAACGACGACAAAAATCCGTAATTCGCGTCGCCCAAACTCGCCGCAATGGAATTAAATCCGTTGAACAAAATTCCCATAATTCCTTTGGCATTTTGAACGATTACCTTTGCTAAAATAAACTTGAAAAACAGCTTGAAAACCTGCTCATAGCTTTGCAATTTCAGCAGCATTGCGTCATTGCATAATTGAATTGCAAAGAACATCGAAACAAGGACTAAAGCCACACCCTCGACCGCCGTCATCGCTTTGTCGATCACCCGAATACTGCTGTTAAACGGCGAAATATCAAGGATCGCTATTGCGTTATCAAACGTGTAATTTATTACGGCAAGCCAATCCCGAACCCACTGCTCAACCGTTGACCAATCAATCATTTTACATCAGCTCCTTTGCATTTTTTCGGAGCTTATACGGTGAACATATCGTAAGCCTTTGCCACGGCGAACACGATGAAACCCGAAGCGAGGCACATAAGCCCTCTCGTCTTGCCGTCCGCCGAATCGTCCTTGAAGCCCATAGCGAACTGCACCGCGCCGATGAACCCGATAACCAAACCGATACGCGCTACCCAATCGACAATAAACTCAACGACCGTGTTAAACGTATCCACGCCCTCGCTGCCGCCTGCTGCCGCAGCTTCGGCGGCGAACGCAGAACCGCCCATCACCGACATCATCATCGAGGCGAGCATAAATCCCGAAGTAATTCTGCGCACTGCTCTAATTCTTCGAGCATCT
>JAMPFE010000117.1 GCA_023664705.1 Lachnospiraceae bacterium
GTTCAGACGGTTGAAAGTGACGTCCGAAAGGAAATCGCCGATGAGGAAAGCCGCGACGAAAAAGAGCCGACCGTTACGCTGATGAGCGATGAGGACGAAATCACCGATAACCGCACGGAGCGCGGCGAGGATAATTTCTCCGTTACACAAAGTTTTATCTTTGACAATGAGGAAAATCACTCCGCGACAAAGGACTTTGCACTTTCGACGGGCGCAACCGTGAGCGACATTTCGGAAAAATCGCTGAAAAGCGGCTTGTACGGAATTAGGGTAGAAACTTGGGAGAGCCGTGCCGATGAAATAAAGGCTTTCGCGGCGGTGCAAAATGCCGTTGAAACTCACGAATGGGGCGTTCATCAAGTAGTAACCTATGATGAAACAGTCGGAGTTGATGAAAAGTTTGATTATCGCTCTCTTTCGGAAGCTATCGAGGCGGCAAACGGCTATGCGAAAGGCACGAAGCAGAATATGTACGGCGATTTCTACAAGCACGACGGCGCGGCGGTATACAACATAGAAACCAAGAAAATCGAGCATACGGTAGGTGAATTTGATGTTCGTTCGATTTTCACCGAGGAGGTTCTCAAAGCTAACGGAATTGACGTTCCCGACAATCAGACGGAAATGGCGGTCGAGGAAACGCCCATTGGAGCAGAGGATATTCAACAGGAGCAGTCGAACGAAATCAAGGCGGGCGACAGCTTTATGTATCGCGGCAATGTCGTGAGGGTCACGGACGATGAGGGCTTATATCCCGATGATATAGTCATTTCCCACGAGGAAAAAATGGGCGATGTATCCTTTGCGGTAACGGAGAACGTCAACGCGGCGCGGTTTGCCCGTGAAGCGAAGCGTATCACGTCCGAAACAAACGAGCGTGAGCTGACGGAGGAACAGCCCGACGAACGGGAACAAACGGAAGCGCACGACGCGCCCAAACAGGATAACGCCCCCGCGTTCCCTACCATAACCTGTGAATTTAGCGAAAGTCGGGTTTTTGAAATCGGCAAAACATACTCGGTTGCGGAATTTGACGCGCTTATGAAACAGGCAGACGATGATTTTGTCGCGGGCAAACAGGCACAAATCAAAAAATACGGGTCTGAACGCGCTTGGGAAACAGCAATGCGAAACGCAAGACAGGGAGATGAAAACTATCGCTCGGTCGCTGATTTTGCGGGATATGATAAGGTATCGTATATCATAAATATGCCCGATGGTACAGCCCATATTGCAAGACAAGATATTGGCGACGGTTACGGCGGCGCAATTGACTATTTGCGACATTTTCCCAAATATAGCGAAATTGTTCCCGTTTTAGAGCAAGCGCGCGATATGCAAAACGCAGAACGGAAGCAGACGGAAATACCCGTTGGCACAAAGCTGATCGACGAAACAAGCCTTGTAAGGGATAAGTACGAAACCCGAAATACGGAAATCGTGCATAACATAAACAAAGGCGGGCTTGAAGCGAGAGTACCGATAACACGGTCTGACGCGCTTGTAGATAGATTGGCGGCGGCAACGGAGTTTGGTCTGTATTACGCTAAGTCCGACTATGATGTATCGCTCGTGACGGATGGCACAACCAACGGTACGTCGATCCGATTAACCGCGCACGACAACAGTTTTGTCGAGGTCGATATGTCGGCGTTATCTCCCGAAGAATACAGAACGGTGGAAATTCTCACCGCTCAAATGGGAACATTCATCGCCAAATATGCGGAGGAACAGGAGCAGAGAGTTATATCCTCTCCCCTTGAGGACGGGGAAAAGCAAGACCGCACCGACAACGGCGAAATGTCCGTTGATATAAAAAATCTCGCACAGTTAAAGCGTTTTCTGACCGTTGGCGCGGAATTTGAAATTACGTCATACACTCGCGATGACGTTAAAAATCAATGGCGGCGAGTAAACGACGCGGACACGACGGCAATTTACAGTATTCGACCCGACGCGCCCGATGATGATAAAACCACTTTGGCGAACAGAGGGCGCGGTTCACATTTGTCGTGGGAGAAAGCGTCCGATTGGGAATTTGCGAACGGCGTTTGTACCGCGTACCGCAGAGGAACGGAGCATACCGAGGAAAACAGACTGTTTTCAATCAAGGTAAGACCTCGTATTCTCACACAAGAGCGGAGCGAGGAAAATCGGCAGACCGCCGAACAGCCGCAAAACAGGAATATGAGCGATAAGTTGAACGAAATCGCACGAGCGTCGAACACAAAAATCGACTTTACGATTACCGATGAGCATTTGGGAGAGGGCGGCGTAAAGGAAAAATTTGCGGCAAACATTGCGGCGATTGAAACGCTGAAGCGTATAGAAAGCCGTAATCTCAACCTTGCCGCAGATATGTTCAAAGCGAACAATGCAACTCCCGATGAGCAGAAAATCCTCGTGGGCTATGTCGGTTGGGGCGGCTTGTCACAGGCATTTGACCCGAACAACAAGGCTTGGGAAAAGGAATATCGGCAGTTAAAGGAGCTGCTCACCGATGAGGAATACGCGGCGGCGAAAGGCTCTACGCTGAACGCGCACTATACCACGCCTACGGTCATAAGCGCGATTTACAAGGGCTTGCAAAATCTCGGCTTTGAGGGCGGCAATATTCTCGAACCCGCAATGGGCGTTGGCAACTTTTTCGGCGCTATGCCCGATGAGATACGTAAGAACAGTCATTTAAGCGGCGTAGAACTCGACAGCATAACGGGTCGTATCGCACAACAGCTTTACCAAAACGCTGACGTGCAAGTCAAGGGCTTTGAGAAAACCGACTTTTCCGACAACTACTTTGACGCGGCGGTCGGCAACGTGCCGTTCGGCTCTTACACCGTGTCGGATAAGCGTTACAACCGCGAGAATTTCTATATCCACGACTATTTTCTCGCAAAGACGCTTGACAAACTCGCACCCGGCGGTGTTGCCGCGCTGATAACCACGAAAGGTACTCTCGACAAGGAAAATCCAAAGGTGCGGGAGTATTTGGCAAAACGAGCGGATCTGATAGGCGCGATACGTCTGCCGAATACGGCTTTTAAAGCAAACGCGGGAACGGAGGTCACAACGGATATTCTGTTCTTGCAAAAGCGCGAGAAAATGGCGGTGGAACTGCCCGATTGGTGCTACATCGCAAAGGATAACAACGGCGTTCCCGTCAATCAATATTTTATCGACCACCCCGAAATGGTACTCGGCACAATGAAACAGGGCTTGGAGTTTTCGATGTACGGAAACCCGAACGAAACCGCCTGTGTGCCTATCGAGGGCGCGGATTTGAAAGAACAGCTTGAAGCGGCGGTCGCAAATCTGAAAACAAACCACGCTATCCGAAAGCACACGGAACAGCGGAAAGCAGAAACGGGAGTAATCCCCGCCACGACAGACGTGCGTAATTTCACGTTTGCCGAGGTAAACGGCAAGATGTACTACCGCGAAAACAACATAATGACCGAAGCCGCCGATAAGAACGGAAACGCGCTTACGGGAAAGGCGCTCGAAAGGATACGCGCGCTGAACGAGCTGCGGCGAACGTTCCGCACGATACTCGCGGCACAGGAGGACAACTGCTCCGACGGGCAGTTACGGACGTATCAGAAGATACTGAACGCGCAGTACGACGCGTTTGTGAAGAAATACGGCTACATCAACGACCACGCGAATTATCAAGTGTTCGGCAAGGACGATGACTACAACTCGCTGTGCGCCCTTGAAATTGTCAACGAGGAAACGCACAAGGTCACAAAATCCGATTTCTTCAGCAAGCGGACGGTAAAGCAGTTCACGGAAATAACGCACGTTGAAACCCCGCAGGAGGCTCTTTTCGTGTCGGTGGATACGCTCGGAAAGTTGGACATTCCGTATATGGCGAAGCTGTGCGGCAAAGAACCCGATGAGGTCATAGACGCGCTGAAAGCGGATAATCTGATTTACCTCAACCCGATAAAGGCAAACCCCGAAAAGCCGTATGAGGGTTGGGAAGAAGCGTCCGAGTATCTTTCGGGGCAAGTCCGCATTAAGCTGCGCGCCGCAGAACGCGCCGCCGAGGATAATCCCGAAATGCAGAGAAACGTTGAAGCGCTTGCGGCGGTCATTCCGCAAAAAATAGAAGCGGGCGATATTACGGCTCGTATCGGCGTTCATTGGGTCGATGAGCAGGACTATCAGAAATTTCTGCAAGAGTACGCAAAGGCATTTTTTGTGCCTGGAGAACCTTTGCGCCGCGCCTACAACGGAGAGTACAAGATACCGTTTAAGGGGCGCGATACCTCAAAGGCGGCAACGGAGATTTTCGGAACAAAGCGAATGACATCGCTTGAGATATTTGAAAATCTGCTCAACAATCGTGATGTAGTCGTTAAGGACAAAATAATCGAACCCGACGGCAGAGAGCATTACGAAATCAACAAAAAGGAAACGGAACTCGCGCAGGACAAGGCAAGCAAGATGAAAGACGCATTTAAGCGGTGGCTGTGGGAAGAACCCGAACGGCGCGAAAAGTACGTTACCCGCTACAACGAACTCTTTAACAGCATAGTCGGGCGCAAATATGACGGATCGCACCAAACGTTCCCAGGAATGTCACCGTCCATATCGCTCAAACCTCATCAGCTTGACGCTGTGGCGAGAG
>JAMPFE010000118.1 GCA_023664705.1 Lachnospiraceae bacterium
GTCGAACTCCCGACATCTCGATTTTAGAGCGATTTGCAGACTATTTCGGGGTCACTACCGACTACCTACTCGGACGCACGAACGCGCAAACACAAAAGGCAAAATTGCAAGCAGTATGCAACTACACGGGGCTGTCCGATAAGTCGGTTGAGTTGCTCGCTGATTTGAAAGAAACGTCCCCCGACCAGCTCCGAGTGATAAACTTTCTCTTGGAGCAAGCGGCGGGGGATATGGATATCGTTTACGAACTTGATGATGATACCGATAATTATTACGGCAGTATCTTAAATGCCGTTGTGCGTTATTTGAGCCGTTATAATACGTATGATGATTACCTTGCAGAGTATATTTCGAGCAGCGATGAGGGCATTTCAAGCGCGATACAGAACGCGCTCCACCAGCTTGTTCTCAATCAGGCGGTCACGGCTCTGAAGAACGGGGTGAACGCGATGATTAAGGTTCTCTATAAGGATACGAAAGAGTGACAGACAAAAATCCGCCCGTGAGCGTGACGCTCACGGGCGGTGTCGATTTATGTGGAATTGTTTCTTGCGTGTTGACGCTGTTATTTTCTAAGTTCATCGGTAAGTTGAAGGATTGTCGGAGCTATTTTTTCGCGCTGTTTTTTCGTAATATGTGAATATAGCGGGTATGCCATTGCTACAACCGCTATTCCTACAATGCCGATGACCACCCCCAAAACAAACATATCCGTCCAAACCATAGTGCAGCACATTCCAATACCAAGCAGAAGCGTACCGATTACTCCCGCGAGGATTGAAATAACTGTTCCCGGTTTTGTTGTGCTTTCATCAAGGCGGCGAATTTGTTCCATTTTATCCTCTGTTTTGTCCTTTGGAGCGTATTTTTCGCGTATCCGCTCAAGCTCCTGCTGCTGCTTTGCCGAATAGTTGTAGGTGAATTTTTCCTGTTGCTCACTCATTGCTCTTTACCTCCCGTAGTTTCTTCAATTGTATTGTTGACTTAACGATCATAATCACCGCTATCCCGATAACGATAGTGCAAACCGCGCCGCCGGTTATGCTCGTCATTATCAAACGAAATTCGCTGCCGCCGCCGAATTGCGGGATCATCGCTGTTTCAAGCGATAAGATTGACACCATCGCCGCGACTAAATTTATCACTTTCGCCGCCGACAAAACAGGACTGCCGTGTTTGCGGAATTTCACAAGATTTATGACCGCCGTGATAATTGAATAAAACGAATACGCCGCCATTAAATAGATGAGTATTCCCGGATAGGCGAAACCTTTGTTTTGCCGAACCACCAAAATCACGATACCCGCGAGAGCCTGGTTCATCAAAAGCAGTGAGATACCGCAGGCACGATACCGTAAAAGTTCGTTTTCCATAGTCGGTTTGTTGGACAGTTTTTTTCTTCGGTGTAACAGCACAACACGCATTACCGCCAACAAAATATAATAAAACGCGAGTGCCACAAACCATACCGAGCGGTAATAAATCCCCGAAATCATCTTCATTACAATATACAAAATATTTATAAAAAGCCCTTGATAAAGGAAAAATTCCGTGCGCGAGCGCACGCTCCCGAACAGCAGCATACCGATTTTCGTATCAAGGAAACGGCGTATCACAGAATGTTCGAGCGCCTTTGCTTTTAAATCCTTGAAGAAATTTATCAGGTGAGAAAATCCCGTTATCGAAACAATAAGTGCGTAAGCCGACGCGAGATATGCCGCGTATTTGACAGCCTCAATTTCTATCGGCACTGCCGCGACAACTATCAAAAAAGAAAACCCGAAAACCGCCGTAAAAAGTGTCGAAATCGGCGGAAGGAAAAAAATCTTTTTAAGGATCAATACGAACCTTGTCATTGTCCGTGCCTCTCTTTCTGAGTTTTATCGTAAACGTACTGCCATTTCCAAGTTCACTTTCTACCGAAATATCTCCCTCGGTAATGTCAACAATTCGCTTGACGAGAGCAAGTCCCAAACCGTTTCCTTGTGTGGAGTGAGAAGTGTCTCCTTGATAAAATTTCTCAAAAATATGCGTTCCCGTTTCTTTGTCAATGCCGCAACCCGTATCAGAAACACGCACTATAGCGAACTCAATGTCCGATTTAAGCGAGAGTGAAACACAACCGTCCGTGTCGGTAAACTTAAAAGCGTTGGAAAACAGATTGTTCCACACGAGCGACAACAATTCGCTGTCAGTCTCTACAAAAACATTTTCCTCTATATCGGTTTCGATTTCGATATTTTTCTGCTCCCAAACATTTTCAAAATTGAGCAGACATTCGCAAAGTTGTTCACCAAGATTAAAAACGTGTTTTTCGGGGAATATCTGCTGATTTTCCAGCTTATTTAATTTCAAAATATTTGTTATCAAATCAGACAATTTTCGCGTCGAGTCGGAAATCGTCTTAGCTATTTCGATACGCTTTTCGTCCGACAGACCTGTTTGCTGTAAGATTGTCACATAGTTTTGTATCACCGCGAGCGGCGTTTTCAGCTCGTGGGAGACGTTAGCGATAAAATCCGTTCGCAGCGTTTCAAGCCCCGAAAGCTCCTCCACCATTTTGTTGAAATAATCAATGATGACGTTGAACCCATCGGTTGGATCAACGCTCCGTATTTTTTCGACACGAACCGAAAAGTCGCCGCCCATAATCTTTTGCGACGCGTGAACGATTTTCTTCACGGGTCTGTCCACCATAATATGGCGACGGATCTCGTCTATCACAGCACAGAGAAGACTTAACAATATCACGTTTGCGAACGTAAGTTTTGCAGCTTGCTGAATTTCCGACTGCTGCAATTCTATGTTCATTGAACTTTGCATTATCGTCAAAAACAATACCATACAACACGAAATTACAAAGCTCATTAACAGAAAAAAGCTCAAAAAACCCGTTATTGCGCGGAGAGCACGTCGAAGCTGTTTTTCGTCGATTTTTCTCATATCTTCGGCACCGCCTTATATCCCAATCCGTGAACCGTGACAATCTCAAATTCGCCGACATCGGCGAATTTGTTCCGCAGTTTAGTCATATAAACGTCAACCGTGCGCAAACCCGACGACGCGTCACCACTCCAAAACTCGTCCATAAGCTGCGACCGCGTAAACGTCTTTTTGGGATACGATAGCAGCTTATAGATGATGTTGAACTCCCGCACGGTCAGCGCAATCTCATCTCCATTATAGTAAACGGTATGCTCGTCAGCGTCGAGCGTAAGCTGTCCAAGCTCCAGCTTGTGCGAGGTCGCAATCTTCGCACGGCGCAGAAGAGCCTCTATATGGAGCAGCAGCTCATCGAGATCAACGGGTTTCACCATATAATCGTCAATACCGCTTTTGTAACCTTTTTTCTTCGCTTCGAAATCGTCACGCGCTGTCATAAACAGGATCGGTATTTCGCGGTTTTGCTCGCGTATGGTATGCGCAAACTCAAAGCCGTCGATGTCTGGCATCATTATGTCCGAGATTATCAAATCAAACAGCGAGCCGCCGAACATTGCATCATAAGCTGCATTCGCATTCAAGCAGCCCTCGGTTTCATAGCCGTTTTGAGCAAGATATGAGCATACCGTATTGTTAAGCTCGCGGTCATCCTCAACAACCAATATTTTAACCATATTAGCACCCCCTTTGCTCATTATAGCACAAAAATGTCAAATTTTGAAATATTTTTGAAAAATTTTAAGAAAAGGCAGCGCGTATTCAGCCCTACCTTTTCTGAGTTCGCCTATGATTTTGATTTGCAACTGATAACTATTGTAAAAACAGCGGCACCGACGAGAACTACGGAACCTGCTATGATTGCAGGAATAGGTATTTTTTCACAATCTCCCCCCGTTTAGTCCTTTAACCCTTTAATAAGCGGAATAAGGCAAAGCAACAAGACGATACCAACAACGCCTACAACAATTCCGAGTATCATCATATCCCATACCATTACCATACACATTCCCACGCCAAGTGCCAAAGCTCCGACAATGCCTATCAGCACTGCTCCTACTGTTTTCCCGCTTGGTTTTACGACTGCGGGTTTTCCGCTCATTACGCGGCGCGTGATAAACATTATAATAAGTATAACCGCACCGATGACTGCCGAAATGACGCCTGGAGTAAAAGCATTCCATTCGGGCAGTAAGCACATACACATTCCCAGCGCGAAGAATATACCTCCTACCACGCTCAGCAACATTGTAACGAAATTCTTCTTGGTCATTTTAAATACCTCCATACTGTAAATTTTTAGGTGTATCTCACCTTGCAATTGCATTATAACACACGAATATTAAAAAAATAATAAAGAATTGTTAAAAAAATATTAAATTTTTAGTCAAATTCGCGTATCGTTCAGCCATAACACGAAACCCGAACATCACGGCAACCTAAATCGCCCCCGAAACATAAATGGTTTCGAGGGCGATTTTCTGTTCTTAATCCACTTGCGGAGTGAATTGCTGTTTGTCGAATAATCGGTTGCCACTATCATCATTTTCAAACATCGCATAAAATTCGTTCATCAGGCAACGGTTATCGAACCAAAAAGCGTTTCGCGAAATTCAACAATCTCCCCGAACTTATGGCGATGTACAAGGAGTTTGCGGATATACGGACAGCGGATA
>JAMPFE010000119.1 GCA_023664705.1 Lachnospiraceae bacterium
AAAGGTTCGCGGTACGGGGCTTTTTTTATACCCGTTTTTAGGCTCTGCTTCGCGCGGAGCCTGTTTTTTTGTGTGCTTTTCCGAACTCTCGGAAAGGAAGTACGCATTATGCTGTGGTATTGGGCGCGCTATCCGTGACCTCCAAAAAAATGAACGAACACAACAATCACTAAATCATTTTTTGGAGGTAACCGATATGCGTTATGAAGATAAGAAGGTAGAATTTGTTAAGCTTGGCGAGAATGCCAACCGCGTTAAGCTGTCGAGCGTTTACGATAACAATTGCTCGGAGGGTGAATATGTCATCGTCAATGATGATGTTTTGGAGGTTTTGCAGCAGCCGGAGCGTGAGTATGAACGTGAGCGGTCGCGCAGGCGCAGACACGGCAATAAGTTTATATATCTTGGTAATGATGAGAATTTTGACGCAAAGCTGGGGCTGACAGTCAATGCGCCCGATGAGGCGGTCGAAAGCAAGATGTATCTGGAGCATATCAGGCAGTTCTTTGAAGATAAGGTGTATGAACGCGGTATGCTGTACTTTTTGCAAAATTATTCGCTTAAGGAAATTGCCGAAATGGACGGCGTTTCCGAGGTCGCCGTTTTTAAAAGCGTTTCAAAGTTCAAGAAAACAATGGCAAAATTGTACAAAATCAAGCTCGAATAAGATTTTCTTTTGTGAATTGCTACAAATGTTACCGAATAGGGTTTTAAAATACCCCCTGTTTTGACCGGAATATATGAAAGGCAAAGTTCTGCTTGATGTTCTTTCACATTTTTCCGAGGGGAGGTAGATATATGCACGGCGATGATGTGGCGAGCGCGGGCGTTGAGGTATCGACGCAGATCGTTTCCAAAACTACGGAACTCATTATGGAGATGATCAAGATCGCGATTGAAAAGGAGCGGGGCGAGAAAGGCTTCAAGGCTAATTCGGAAAAGGTACTGTCGGGCGGCGAGGTGACGTACCAAAAGCTGAAAAACGGCGGCGAAGTAACAATGCTTCCCTCCTTTGCAAAAGAGGATTACAAGGCGTTTCTCAAAAAGGCGAAAGCAATGGATATTCCCGTGGCAGCAATGCAGGAACACGGCAAAGAGAACACCCTCTCCTTGTTCTTCAACGTTAAGGACAAGGAGGCGGTGAACTCTATCGTGCAGGACATCGTTCGGGAGAAACTCAATCAGCCCGAGCAGTCCGAGCGGATGATCACCATTGAAAAGGGGCAGGTCGAGGGCTTTCAGATGTACTGTTCCGAACACGATATTCCCGTCAATTTCTTGGAAACCAACGGCGGGGTAAAGTGTATTTTCAATTCGTCTTACGAGAAGCAAATGGAGATGGCGGTCGAGAATTATCGGAATATTCAGTCGGAGCTATCTCAAATAGGAATGGAGGTTGAGAAAAATGCAAAAGGCAAATTTCAATTCAAGTTAATGGACAACGAGCAAGGAAAGCAACTCACAATGAATTTCTGTACCAAAGCGAAACTTGAAAGGGTTCTGCGGGAGCGTATGGGGTATTCGGAGGTCAAGGCGGTCGAGGTCGCTAATTCGTTGGCGGATAAGCTGACCGATTCGCAGCGGCAGTATTATTTGAGCGATTCGCGGCAGATCGGGGAAATGGATTTTTACGAAAAGGACATCAAATTCCCCGACAATAATCTCTTGCTCGAAAATTATTCGTTCACGAAGCTGAAGCTCGACGGCGAGGACGAGCCGAAGCTGACCGTGACGGATAAGTCGGGAAATTTCGTGGTGTTGTCCGCGAAAAATCTCGACCGAGAGGATGTCGAAGATCGGTTGAGGGCATACCTCAAAATCAATGACAGCGAGACAATTAAGGCTATTCTCGATAAATCCGAGCGTCTCGGTTTTGCGGAGCAGCCGAAACAGGTGCAGTTCAAGGAATTTCAGATCGAACGTGAAACGCAAAATTCGTTTACTGTTCGCGGCGGCTCTACCGTCGTTCGGCTCAATTTGAACGACAAAATGACGGCGAAAAAACAGCTTACGGAAGCGTTCGGGATTTCGGCGGGCAAAGCCGAAAAAATCATCGGCAAGGCGCAAAAGCAAAAGGTCGCTGACAATTTGCTGAAAAAGGCTCGCGAAAAGGTCAAGGACGCAGCGGACACCATTCGACACAAGAAAATCGAGAGGGGGAGCCGCAAATGAGCCGAGTACCGAAAAAACCGGATTTTGTGACTATCTGCATTTACGCGGTTCTCGCGGTTTTTGTAATTTACTTTTCTGCCGCGCTCGGCGCTTGCTTTGATCTGTCACTCGATGAGGACGGAAAAGCGGATTTCGACTTGCTGGCGAGCAGCTTGGAGAGTACGCTGATGAATACCGACCTCGTCTTTGAAAAAATAGGCGAGGGCGGGAAGGCAATGCAGTTTCCTATTTTCACTGCGTTCGGGATCGGACTGTATGTGCTGACGAAAATCACGGGCAAGAAAAAATTTCATCGGAAAGGAGAAGAACACGGCTCCGCTCGGTGGGCTAATAAGAAGGAGATCAATTCCCTTTTGGATAAGCCGCCGAAGCAGAAAAGAAAATTAGCCGATTTATTCAAGCGAAAACCGAAACCTAAAAAACCGCCTAAGCCGAAGAAAGGAGAGTTCGTTTTAGACAACAACATCATTTTAACGAACGATGTAAAAATGTCTTTGAATACGCGGCTAACGCGCAAAAATTTGAACGTTATGGTTATAGGCGGTTCGGGTTCGGGCAAATCCCGTTTCTATGTGAAGCCGAATTTAATGCAGGCTAACACGAGTTACGTCTGCACCGATCCGAAAGGCGAATTGCTGCGCTCTACGGGAAAAATGCTGGAGAGTTATGGCTACAAAATTAAGGTGTTCAACCTTATAGATATGGCTCATTCTCACAATTATAATCCGTTCAATTACATCTACGATGTGGACGGAAATTACAGCACGACCGCCGTAATTAAAATGGTAAACGTGCTGATGAAAAACACGCAAAAAGAGGGCGGTGACGGCGGCGATCAATTTTGGACGGACAGCACAAAAGCGCTTCTTTCCGCGCTGTGTTTTTACTTGGTCGAGTGTGAGGATAAGTCTATGCAAAATTTTTCGGAGGTTATGAAGCTGCTCAAAAAAGCGGAAGTCAAAGAGGGCAAGGACGAATTTCAGTCCGATCTCGACCTTATCTTTGACGCATTGGAACACCCCGAAAAATACAAGTCCGATGAGGCTCAAAAAGATGAGAAATTCAAAAATCTCAACTTAATTGACCTCGCGAAAAACGCAAAATCTCCAAGTCAATATATGTGTTTGAAATACTATAAAGACTTTAAGAAAGCGGCGGGAGATACCGCAAAATCTATCCTCATTTCCACGGCGGTGCGCTTGCAAGCGTTCAATATTCCCGACGTTATGGACTTGACGTGCTGCGATAATATTCACCTTGAAATGCTTGGTGATGAGAAAACCGTGATGTACATCATAATTCCGTCGTCGGACGACACGTTTAATTTTTTGGCGGCGATGATGTATACGCAGCTTTTTGACGTGCTTTACGATAGGGCGAATTTTAAGCACGGCGGGCGGCTTCCTATTCACGTTCGCTGCTTGTTGGACGAGTTCGCGAACGTCGGTACGATTCCTCGATTTGAGGAATTGTTGGCAACTATGCGTTCAATGGAAATTTCCGCGAACGTGATTATTCAAAATCTTTCTCAGCTGAAAAAGATGTACAAGGATTCGTGGGAAAACGTTTTAGGTAATTGTGACAGCTTATTATTTTTAGGCGGTCAAGAGCCGACTACGCTTGAACACGTTTCCAAGACGCTGGGAAAGGAAACTATCGACACGCGCTCCCGCAACAGGACGCGCGGCAGACAAGGCTTGACCTCGGAAAACGACGGAATTTTGGGGCGCGAGCTGATGACCGTGGACGAATTGAAAATTATGAAAGATAACGAGTGTATTCTGTTCGTTCGCGGTATTTATCCGTTTTTCTGCAATAAATTCGTTATTGAAAAACATCCGAATTACAAGCGGTTAGAGGACTTTGACAGTCAAAACGCTTATCTCATCAAGGATATTGAAACGGTGAAATTCAATGATGAATCCGAAGCGGAAAGCGGTGAAGATATACATTCCGAGCCTGTGGAGGACGAGAAAAATTCAAGTGAAGATGTTCCCAAAGATGAAATTGAGCAGTCGGTCACAATTGAAGAAATTCTCGGAGGGCGAGTACATACAGCAGCGCCCGTTCAATTTCCGAAAGACCCGAAAAATGGCTCGGTGGCGGCAAGCCTTGACGATACCGACACGGTAGTCACGGCAGAACCGCACCTGCGACCTCCGTACACGGAAGTTGCGGAGGAAAGCTATCTCGACGATTTGGATAGCATTTAAATTTTACTTTTACGGGAGGTATTTTTCTATGAGATTTTTGAATTTTATCAGGGGCAAAGCAATCAAGGCGAAAGCGGCGGTTGCGGGATTTTTTCGGAATACGGCAAAGAATTTCCGTGAGGATTTTACGCCGTCGGCGGCACTTACAACAGCGCAGAGAGATGCTCGAAGAATTAGAGCAGTGCGCAGAATTACTTCGGGATTTATGCTCGCC
>JAMPFE010000011.1:0-47924 GCA_023664705.1 Lachnospiraceae bacterium
TGAACGCCCTCTGCACGTCCGAGAGCGCCGAGCCCGAAAAGCCCTTTATCAGCACGGCGAACTCCGCGCCGTTTGCAGCCGCTTTCGCCTTAACGGCAAACTCCTTGGCGTTCTTGTAAGCGTCCGAAGCGTTTCCGCTCGCCGTGTAGCTAAATATGATATTCGAGGCGCTCATTTTCGCCTTATCGGAGCATATCTCCGCGTCCGTGCAGCTTGCGCTTTCGGCAAGGAGACCCTCCGCGCCTATCTCTATCCACAGCCTCGCGCCCTTGCCCGCCGCGGAAGCGTTCACAGCGTCGATAACGCTCCAGAGCGCCGCCGTGCGCTTAGCCGCGTCGTTCAGCGGCAGGTCCTTAAGATACGTCGTTATGTCCACGTTATGGAACACGGGATAGCGCGTGTTCGCGCAGATGATATTTTTAAAGCCCGCCGCCGCTATCTCGTCGACAACGCTCTTCAGAAACGTCGCCGTCGCGTTTTTAAACGGCGAGAGCCACGTTTTCCCGCCCTTTTCCTTGCGGTTGTCAAGCCAGTAGCCCGCCTCTCCCGCAAGCTCGTAGCTGCCGCCCGTCGCGCCCGGGTTGCTGCTGTCCATAAGGGTGCTTATCCTCGCCGCCGGGGAAAATCCCGCCTTGGCGATTATGTCGTATATCTGCGCGGCGGTGAGCGTCCCCTTTATCGATTCGGCAGTCTTCGCCGCCGCGATATTCGTCTTGTAGTAGAAATTTCCGCTCGCGTCCTTAAGCGTCACGACAACTGTGGTGTGCCCCGTGCTCTTCGCCGCCGCGAGGGCGCTGTTAAGCGAAGCGGAGCTTGCCGCGGCGTTCTCCGGGAGAAAGTACATGGTCCCGTCGTCCGGCACGGGAGCCTGCGCGCTCTCGCCGCCGCTTTCCGAAACCGCCGAATTTCCCGAGCTCTCCGCGCTTTCGGAGCTTTCGGACAGCTCGGAGCTCTCCGCGCCGCCCGAAACGCCCGCGCTCATATCCGAGCTTTCCGAAGAGGAGGAGCCGTCTGAGGTGTATTGCCCGCGGTTCTGAAAATAGTCGAGCACGGGCTTTCCCACGCCGTAGCCCACCACGCCGAGCGCGCAGGCCGCCGCTATGGTCAGTATTATCGTCAGCGCCTGCCGCGCCTTGCTTTTCTTCTTGTTGTAAAGGTTGAATTTCTTGCGTTTTATTTTGATGTTGGTCTTTTTCTGAGCCATTGCGATTCTCCTTCCTCGGATTATTTTAACTAAAATTCTGCGGTATATCCAACCAATACGTTAAACGCCAGCGAAACAATACCTATATATATCAGCATTATCGGATATCCTCGGAAAATGCGCGGTATTTTCTCGGAATCCAGCCTCTCGTGCGCAATGTTCAGCATAAAGCAGGCAAGGAAGAACCCTATGCCCGTGCCGAAGCCGTAGCCGATATAGCTCGCGAGGTCGCTGCCGTAGTTCGAGTTCAGAAACAGCGCCCCTATGACCGTGCAGTTGAACACGGAAAGGCTCGCGTACTGCTTTATCTTTCGGAACAGCCCGTGGAAAAACTTCCACAGCACAAACAGCCCTATCATATACAGCAGGCCGATTATCCCGACGTATATAAGCGGCATATACAGATAGCCCTTCGGCTGCGGCAGCAAAAGCTTGTCAAAGAAATACGAGACTATGCTCGCAAGCGTCGTCATGGCGGTTATCCCGAGCGTAAATCCGACGACGTGGCTGTCCTTGCGCGAGGCGTAGATCGCGACGTTCGCGCCGAACGCCCTGTCGAAGATAGCGTTCTGCGTAAACACGGATACCATCGCAAGGCTCACTATTTTCGCAAATACCCCGCTCATGCGTCACGCTCCTTTCGGGGAGCGCGTCTGCCCGAAACGCCTCGGCAGAACGCCGCCAACACGCCCACAAGTATAAACCCGAAGAACGGCGATTTCGCCGCGGGCACTATCGGCTCCGAAAGGCGGAAGCCGCACACCGTCCCGTAGGCGAGTATCTCCCGCAGCCCCCCCACGATAAACGCCACTATCGCGTATCCGACCACGAATATAAACGCGTCCAGCGCCATTTCCCCGTAGGGCTTCAGATAAAAGCGCGTCTCGGTTTTCGCCAGCAGGAACGAATTCACGACCAGCAGCTCCACATACAGCATAACATTCGGCAAAACCTCGGGGAACAGATATTCCAGACATATCACGGTCGGTATATACATCGCCGCCGCGACCACTGCGTACAGCATTATCCTTATCGTATAAACCAGCCTCCTCGGGATAAACCTGCACAGCAGTATGCTCGTATACGACAGCAGAAAGAAGCTCACAGCCAGCACCGCCGCGCGCTCCACGGTGGTCGCCGCGACGATAACGGGCGCGGTCACAAGCCCGCTCATAAGCACGATATTCTGCCTCAGCAAGCCGTCGAGGTTCACGGAGAATTTACTTTTTCTCATTGTCGTCCCCCTTATCCTCTCTGCGGCGTCTGCGCTTTTTCTTCACCTCGCCGTCGATGGGCGGCGTGTTGTAGCGGTATTTCTCGGGCAATACTATCTCCTGCGTATCGGTCAGCTTAATATCGCCGCGCTGCACCTGCGTTTTCGACTTCTCAAACGAGTTAACGTAAGTCCTCTTCCAGTATACCACGTTCTCGACAACTCTGTCGAAGCTGCTTCCGAGCGCGCCCGTTATCAGCAGCGCGAACAGAAAGCTTCCCTCCGTCTGCCCGAAAAAGCGGAACATCATCGTAATATATCCCAGCACCATGCCGTATATCACCCTGCCCGCCGCCTTTTCGGGCGTGCGGTGGGGCTCCGCGGCAAGGAACACCGTCCCGAACAGCAAATACCCCGAGCTGAGCTCGTAAAACACCGACTCAAAGCCCGAAACGCTTATCCTCGGGAAAAAGAACGCCAGCACTCCCGCCGTTATAAGACAGGATATGACCGCGCAGCCGCTGTTCGAGCGGTGGCATATCATAGATATCCCGCACACCAGTATAACCAGTATATATACCGTTCCGACGGCTCCCGGCACAAATCCCATAAGGATATCCCATACGCTGCCCGAGGGAACGTTCCCGAGCTTTATCGAGTATTCCGCGGAGCGCGTAAGCACGCCCCCGTATTCCTCAAATACGGGTATCTTTTCCCCGTATTTCGGGAAAAACAGCGTCTCCGAGGGATAGCAGATTATCAGAAACGCCGCCGCGATAGCGGGCGGACAGAACACGATGTTGTCCGAAGCGCCGAACAGGTGCTTCCCCACGGCTATGCAGACGACCGCCGCCGCAGCCTCCAAAGCGAACGGCACGGAAACGGGCAGCATAAGCGCCATAGCAAGCCCCCAGAACGGCACGGCGGCGTCCTTCGGGTCGTAGGGTATCTTCCGTATAAGGCAGCATATCAGATCCACCGCCATGCACAGCAAAACGCCGAAAACTCCGACGGCAAGCGCCCGAAAGCCCTGCATGCATATCGACGGCACCAACAGCGTCGCCATAATAACAAATCGCTCGAGATAGACCTTGTTGGGCTCCCGCGCAGTAAATTTCAACATTTTTTAAAGAGTTCCTTTCAGCGCGGCGTTCGCCGCTTTCATATCGCTTGCGTTAAACAAGCCCGTGCCCGCGACAAGCACGTTCGCGCCCGCTTTTCTCGCGTCGGCGCCCGTTTTTTCGTTTATCCCCCCGTCGACTTGGATATCCAGATTTTGGAACCCGTTCCCGTCGGCATATTCGCGCAGAGCCCTCACCTTCGGCAGCATATCCGCCAAAAAGCCCTGCCCGCCGTAGCCCGGCTCCACCGTCATCACCAGCACCATATCGCACAGCGGCAGATACTCAAACGCCGCCTCTATCGGCGTATCCGGCTTCACCGCCAGCGCCGGCGACTTCCCGAGCTCCCGTATGCGCTTAAGACAAGCGCCTATGTCGCACGGGCTCTCAACGTGAATATCTATGATATCCGCGCCCGCCTCGGCAAAAAACTCCGCCTGCCTGTCGGGGCGCTCCACCATCAAATGCACATCAACGGGCATTTTTGTGCATTTTCTCACGCATTTCAGCACAGGCGTCCCATAGGAAATCTGCTCCACAAAATGCCCGTCCATAACATCGTAATGTATCCAATCCACGCCCGCACTCTCGCAGCGGCGTATCTCCTCCGCTGCTTTCGTCATGTCGCAAGCCAGCAGAGAAGCGGAAACTATCGTATCTTTTATCGTTATCAGTCCTTTTTTCCGCCAAACGGCATTCCCCCGTCCGCGTTTTACACCATACATATATATTCTATAATAAATTTGTCTCCAAGTCAAGAAGTAAATCCGTTTTTTCACGGAAATTTTGTCAAGTGCGTTAAAATGTTCCAAACCTGACGAAAAAAAATAAAGATATTTGTATATTTTTCTTCTTTGTTGCACTTGAAAATAATTCCGAAATGGTGTATAATAGTAATAATATTTAAAGGTTGATAATTTATAGATGAGAACAGGGAGGAAGAATATGTTAAACTGCAACTTCAACGAGAAATTTGTCAAGGAGGGGCTGACGTTCGACGACGTTCTGCTGATACCCGCGAAAAGCGACGTAACGCCGAATATGATAGACATAAAAACAAAGCTCACCAAAACGATAACGCTTAACACCCCCATTATGACCGCCGCCATGGATACCGTCACCGAGTCGAAAATGGCGATAGCGATAGCCCGCGAGGGCGGCATCGGCGTGATCCACAAAAATATGCCGATAGCGATGCAGGTCGACGAGGTCGATAAGGTAAAGCGCTCCGAAAACGGCGTTATCGTAAACCCGTTCTTCCTCTCCCCGAACGACACCGTGACCGACGCGGATAAGCTCATGGGCAAGTACAAGATAAGCGGCGTGCCCATTGTCGAAAACGGCAAGCTCGTGGGAATTTTTACCAACCGCGACCTCCGCTTCATCTCGAACCCCCAACAGCATATCGGCGAGGTCATGACAAGAGAAAACCTCATCACAGCGCCCGTCGGCACAAATCTCGAGCAGGCGCAGGAGATACTCCGCAGACATAAGATAGAAAAGCTCCCCTTGGTAGACGAGGACGGCTATTTAAAGGGCTTGATAACCATAAAGGACATCGAAAAGTCCGTGCAATATCCCCATACCGCGCGCGACAAGGGCGGCAGACTGCTCTGCGGCGCGGCTATCGGCATCACCCCCGACGTTCTCGAACGCGCGGGCGCGCTCATTAAAGCGCAGGCGGACGTGCTCGTGCTCGATTCCGCGCACGGTCACTCCAAAAACATCATGACGACGCTCGACAAGGTAAAGAACGCCTACCCCGACACGCCCGTCATCGCCGGCAACGTCGCGACGGCCGCCGCCGCCGAGGATCTCATCAAGGCGGGCGCGGACGCGGTAAAGGTCGGCATAGGTCCCGGCTCTATCTGCACGACGCGCGTCGTCGCGGGCATCGGCGTTCCCCAGATAACGGCGGTCTACGACTGCGCGTGCGCGGCAGCAAAGTACGGCGTTCCCGTTATCGCCGACGGTGGCATAAAGTACTCGGGCGACATCGTAAAGGCTCTCGCCGCGGGCGCGAACCTCGTAATGCTCGGCTCTCTGCTCGCGGGCTGCGAGGAGGCTCCGGGCGACGTCGAAATTTACCAAGGCCGCTCGTTCAAGGTATACCGCGGCATGGGCTCTCTCGCCGCAATGAAGCAGGGCTCCGCCGACAGATATTTCCAGGAGAAGGACAAAAAGCTCGTCCCCGAGGGCGTCGAGGGCCGCGTGCCGTACAAAGGCTCCGTCGCCGACACGATATTCCAGCTCGTCGGCGGCATTCGCAGCGGCATGGGCTACTGCGGCTGCCCGACTATCCCCGAGCTTCAGGAAAGAGCCGAGTTCGTCAAGATAACGGGCGCGGGTCTCAAGGAGTCCCACCCGCACGACATCTACATAACCAAGGAGGCTCCCAACTATTCGGCGAGCATATGACCTACCCCAAAATCCGTTCCGTTTCGGCAATGCCGCGGCGGAGCGATAAAATACAAAATCTTAAATGAAACGGAATGGTAATTTAAAATGAACAAAGCCAAATCGATACGCAACAGTATACGCCGGGGCAATCTGATGATACTGGCGGGCGGTCTTTTTCTGACCATATTCTTTACGGCAGCTTTGATCTTCATCAACGTCTGCCAACAGGCTTCCGTGCATTACAGCGAGCTCCTCGCCAAGGGCTCCGACGTAATAATCGAAGCCAACAAGTTCTACCGCAGGGTCGAGGATTCCGTCTACGGGATAAACCCGGGCAGCGTCGACCTCAGCACCCCCGAGTTCGATATGCTCTACAAGGAAGCGTACAACGACACGGGCAAGGTAAAGACCCTCAGCCAGAACTCCAAGGTGCTCTACGACGAGTATAAGACCATCGCCTCCGCGATACTCGAGACCGCCTCGACGGATAACGAAGCCGCGTTAGCGATGATCGAGGGCGAGTTCCGCGATAAGCTCAACGTCCTTATGGACAGCCTCCACGACCTCGCCTCGGGATACACGAGCATGAGCGAGCAAGCCAGCACTATCGTCGCGGACGCCATCCTGTTCAGCACGATAGGCGGCGGCGTGTTCCTCGTCTTAATGCTCGTCTATTCGCTCAAAATATCCTCCGTAATGGGCAACACCATAGCAAAGCCCGTCATTGCCGTTGCCGAGTGGGCTGAGGCGCTTTCAAGGGGCGCGTCCAACCTCGACAACACAAGCATGAACGAGGGCAAGGTCCACCTCACCGAGATAGAGCGCATGATAAAGGCGTTCACGGTAATGGCGGACAGCGTCAAGGAAAACGTCGACGTAGTCCGCAAGGTCGCCGACGGCGATATGACCGCCTACGTAAAAATACGCTCCAGCGAGGACAGCCTCGGCAAGAGCCTCTATAAAATGGTTCAGAGCAACGATATAATGTTCGCGCAGATATCCCAGATAGCCGATTCCGTAACAATGGGCACCGATTCCATCGCCTCCGCGGCAAAGCTCCTCGCCGAAAGCTGCACCGAGCAGGCTACCGCCATTCTCGACCTGCAGGAGGACATTAAGGAAACAAACGCCCTCACCAAGGAAAACGCCGACAACGCCGCTCAGGCAAGCGAGCTCTCCGATTCCATCCACAACGAGGTAGTCATCAGCCAAGAGAAGATGCAGGAGCTCGTAGTGGCAATGAAGGCTATCTACGACGCGTCGCAGAAGGTCTCGGGCGTTATCGCCAACATCGAGTCCCTCGCAAACCAGACCAACCTCCTCGCTATCAACGCAACTATCGAAGCAAAGAGAGCGGGCGAGGCGGGCAAGAGCTTCGCCGTGGTCGCTTCCTCCGTCAAGGACCTCGCCGACAAGAGCGCCATTTCCGCAACCCAGACCAAGGCGCTTATCGACGATACCATCGCCAAGGCAAAGCGCGGCAGCCAGCTCTCCGACGAGACCTACACGACCTTCGAGACCATTATGGAGTCTCTGCAGCAGATAATCGAGGTCTCGGGCAAGATAGCGAAGTCGGGCGCTACGCAGCATGAAAATATGGAAAATATCGCCAACGACATCGACGAAATATCCAGAATAGTTTCCAGCAACGCCGCCTCCAGCGAGGAGACCGCCGCAATGACCCTCGAAATTTCCAAGAACGCCGACGTCCTCAAGGCTTCCATGGGACAGTTCAACCTGCGTAACCGCGAGCCCGGCAAGCCCTACATCCCACCCGAGAAGCAGAACGACAAGGAGTTCATCAGAGTCGCGACCGAAAACTACAAGAAGTTCATCAACTCCGCCGCGGGTAAGAAAATGATGCAGGAAATGAACACGGACGAGCTGTAAAACGTTCGGGGCGCATTTTGTTAATAACGGTATTTCGGTGTCGAGCGAAAACGCTTGGCACCGAATTTTTTTCGATACGAACTGCCAACGGCGGCACGCCGTGTGAGGTTTTAGAAAAAATTTCGTCTAACGGGTGAAGGGGGGAATATATAAATGCCGAACGGTGAAAGTAGCTACCGCCGTTTTCTCTCGGGCGACGACAACGGTATCGTCGAAATAGTCCGCGAATACAAGGACGGGCTCATACTCTACCTCAACAGCTTCGTGCGCAACCTCACGGTCGCCGAGGAGCTCTGCGAGGACGCTTTCGTAAAGCTCGCGGTGCGCAAGCCGCATTTCCGCGAGGGCTCGTCGTTCAAGACGTTCCTGTACGCCGTCGGGCGCAACACGGCGCTCGACTACCTGCGCAAAAACCGCGGGAACGTCGTCGCGATAGAGGAGCTCTCCGAGACCCTCCGCGACGACAGGGAAAGCCTAGAGCAGTCATACATACGCGAGGAGCGGAAAATCGCCGTTCACCGCGCCATGGAAACGCTGAAGTCCGAGTACCGACAGGTCCTCTGGCTCACCTATTTCGAGGGATTGTCCAACAAAGAGACCGCCGCCGTAATGAGAAAAAGCGTTCACAACATCGAAACCTTGGTCTACCGTGCGCGAAACGCGCTGAAAACCGCTCTTGAAAAAGAGGGCTTTGAATATGAGCAATTGTGAACAATCGGAAACGCCAACTTCCGAGGAGCTCCCAACAAGGAGACCGCCGCGACGAGTAAAATCGCCCCCAACATCGCAACCCAATCCACGCGCGAAACGCACCGCCGCGACGAAGAAAAGCGTCCCCAACACCGAAACCCCAATCCCCGCGCGAACGCCCCGCCGCGACGAAAAAAGCGTTCCCAACACCGAACCCCAAATCCACCCCGCGCGAACGCCCCGCCGCGATGAAAAAAATCGCCCAAAGCACCGAAAACCCCAATCCACCGCGCGCAACGCGCTGAAAACCGCTCTTGAAAAGGAGGGCTTTGAATATGAAGAATTATGAAGAAATGGCAAGCAGCGTCCTAAAACGCAGAGACGCGGAAATAAAGCGCCGCAGACGCGCGTTCCTTATCGGAGCGCCCTGCGCGGCAGCCGTGCTCGTCGGCGTCGTCGGCATAGGCTCGGCAGTCGCCGCTAATTACAGAAACAACGTCCCGATCATCGCGCCGCCAAACGACGCGGAAAACACAAGCACAGCGGAAATAGCGAACGCCGTCACGGTCGACGCGTCCGCCGAAGTTGCCGACGTACCCGCCATCGACATCGCTGTCGAGCCGTATGTCCCCGACTACACCAACCCCAACTCGGGCGACACAGACGATGTAATGCCCATACACTACATCACAGCCGCCGAGGAGCTGCAGACCATAGCTCCCGACCTCAACGAAGAGGACTTCACACCGTACACGCTCGAGGGGCTCGACAGCTTTTACGGTCTGCGGTTCAACCGCCTTGCCGAGATATACCCCGACTGGCAGTACACCTGCGACAAGCTCGGCCTTTACCGTCACGAGGAGAGCGACGGCTTTATCTCCTCCATGACAATGGTAAGCACTCTCAACACGATCACCTACACCGCCCCGAGCGGCGGTATCGTCAAGGTCTCCGCGCAGTACGGGCGATTTGATATGCCCCTGTTCGGCGACCTCCCCGCGTACCCCGAAAACGACGCGCCCGCAGCCGCTTACGAGCCCGAGGTGAACTACGAGTACGACGAAGACGGCAACGTCATAGGCGCGTCGATAGGCGGCTACGACCCGACCGCCAACGCCGAGGCGCCCTCTAACCCCGACACAAACCCCGACACCGACCTCCCCTTGCCGCTGTACAGGGTAAACGGCTACGACGCGTTTGTCACGGCAGTCCTCGACAGCAGCAGCAACGTCGACCACTACACGGCGTATATCCCCATGAACTCCTACGTAAGGATAACCGCCTACAACGTCGACCAGTTCGAGTTCGCCGAGATACTCGACAACTTCACCAAATAATTCCCCAAGCCCCGCCCCCCGCGGGGCTTTTCCCCATGCCAAAAGCATATCACTGTTAAAACTGCAAATTACTGCAAACTTTTTCAGCCCCAATTCGGTTAGTACATCTATTCCCAAATTTTAACATAAAATTACAACATTTCCAAATATTTACAGCCCAAAACTGCAAAAATCCGCAAATAACTGCAAATCGACTGCAAATAGCTGCACGCAAACTGCAAAAGACTGCAAGAAAAGGGACAAATCCGAAGAATTTGTCCCTTTTCTTATTCCGTCCTGCAAGTTTCCAGCCAAAAACTTGCAAAATTTTCAAAATAATGCACATATGTGTATCAGCTTACCTTGCTCTCCACGGTATGCATCCAGTGCGTAAGCTCGGCAATGCGGTCGTCCGCCTGCGCGTAGCCGTCCCGATAGGACTCCATTATCTTCGCGCCGTCCTTCTCGAACTTCGATATAGCCGGCAGCGTCGGTCGAAACACGTATATCCGACCCTGCTCCTCAAGCTCCTCCATAAGCTCCACGGTCTCCCAATAGCGCTCCACGCGCGACAAACAAGCGTCCGCAAACGCGGGATAGTCCTTGTACATCGCCCGGATTATCTTGCGGAACCTCGCGTAATCGGTCGGAGCTACCGTGCTGTCGGGCTTCGTCAGTATAATGACCAGCTTGTCGCAGCCCATATCCAGCGCCCTTTCGATCGGTATGCTGTCGGCAATGGAGCCGTCCAGATAGTGCCGCCCGTCCATTTCCACGGGTTCGCACAGCATCGGAACGGAGCAAGTCGCCTTGCAAATGGTCAGCAGCCGCTCGCAGTCCTCCTCCTCGGAGAAATACTCCGCCTCCCCCGTCTCCATGCAAGTGCAAACGTATTCCGTCTCTATGCCGCTGTGAAAATATGTATCGAAGTCGAACGGAAATTGCTTATACGGATACTCAAACGCCATTTTGTCGAGGTTTATCAGCTTTTTCGAGCCGAGAAACTGCTTGAACCCGTAATAGGATTCGTTTCGCGGCACGTTTATCATTCGGCAGGTCCTGCCCTTTTGCCGCGATACGTAGCTCATGGCGTTTCCGCCGCCCGCCGATACGCCGATAACGTATGGGAAGTAAATTCCGTTCTCCATAAGGCGGTCGAGCACTCCCGCGGTAAAAATGCCCCTGACTGCTCCGCCCTCAAGAATAAGTCCCGTTTTCATGTTCCATCACCAAGCCTTGTTAAAAAATATTGTAATGTATACGTCCAAAGTTGCACTAAACTGTACAAACCCCCTCTCCGAGGGGAGGGTGGGTGTGGGGGCGCTGCCCCCAGCCTCTCGCCAAAGGGCTCCGCCCTTTGGAATCCCGAAAAAACGAATAATGTTTTTCTAATTGTACACACTACAAATTATATCATCGAAAAGTTAACTTTTTGTAAACTTTTAAGCGGTAATTATTTATATAAATTTGACAAAAAAACAAAGATTATTCTCGGGAATTTGTTGAAAAATAACGCGAAAAACCGCGAAAACGCGGCTTTTACAGGCTTATTCGCTCGACGGCGTACCCCGCCTCCTCCAGACAGTCTATAATATCGGGCGCGGCGGCGAAATGCATCGCCCCGACGGCAACGAACGCCGTCTCGCCGCTCTCGAGCACGCCGAGAATGTAGTCCGCCATTTTCCGCTGGCGGTTCTCGTACATCTCGAAATAGAATTGCTCATACTGCTCGGCAAGCTCCTCGGGGGGCTCATCCCCGTCGAGCATGCTCTCCAGCGCGGCAACGTCGCCGCTCGCCCACGCGGAATACAGCTCGTTCATCTGCCGCTTCTGGAGCTCGTAGTCGGCGCGGACGCTCTCCAGCAGCATATAAATTTGCAGCTCCCTGCCCTCGTTGGCGTTGATTTGGTATTGCTCGGCAGCGCTCTCAAGCTCGAATATCGGCTTGCCGTTCTTTTTGGCGTAGGTCAGCAGCGCCCTGTCCGTGCCGAAATCGGAGCTGTAGCCGCAGTCCTCCGCGAGCTTTGTCGACAGCATACTGCTCCACACGGCGGGGATATAGCGCTCCAGATTTGCCGAATAAATTCCCTTATTTTGCAAGAAATCTCGTATCTCCTTGCAATCCTCGCCCATATATTCCTCGGCGGTCATGCCGTCGAGCTCCATTATGCGCATTGCCGCGGAAAGCTCGGAGATATTCGTCTCCAACGCGAACAGGTCGAGCTCCACAGCCAGCGCGCCGCACTCGTCGAGCGCCGCAAAGACCTCCTCGGGGTACGCGGTATTGTCAAGCCCGACGTGCATGGTGCCGAGCATATAGACCTCGCCGCCCGTCTCCGCGTCCGTGACCTTGAAAAACGGCGGCGTTACCGCGTTTTCGGGCTTTCCGCAGCCCGAAAACAGCGCGATAACGCATATCAAAACGATAGAAATAATGTGTTTTTTCATATTACGAGCCCTTTGCATTTTTTATCTTCAGCACCGAAAAGAACCCCAGCGCCGCAACGTCGATAAGCGAAATAACGCCGATAATTATCCGCAGAGCGTCCGGAATTTCGACGTCCAGAATGCCCGTAACGCCCATTGTTATGCCGATTATGCCCGAGATCATCAGGCTTGCGGCAAAGCCGAGGTCTACCGTTTTCTTGTTCAGCTTCATATCAAACACCTCATTTGCTCTCGTATTGCAGCGCGGGATTTGCCGTTTTGACGTTCGCCGTTCTGTAACGCCGCGCCGAAACGGCGTAAAGCACTGCCGCCGCCGCGCTCACAGCCGCTATGAATATCAGCGCCGCCGCCCAAAGCGGCAAGCCGAAGCCGTTCCGTATAACGGTATCCCCGCCCGCGACCGAAAGCACGGTAAGCGGCGCTATAACGGCATACACCATTACGATGCCGCCGCCCGGCGTCGTCGTCACAAACGCCGCCGTTGCGATAAGCAGAAAATTTACCACAGCGCCGATAATCAGCGTGTCCGCGAACTCAACCGCCGCCGCGCCGATAATTCCCAGAAAGATGAAATACGCGCACATAACGACCGCCGAAACGCCGAGCGTCACTATCAGCACGAACGCGGGCACGGCTCTCGTGTACAGCGCCCTGGCTATCGGCATCGAGCGCACGAGCTTGTTTGCGGCGATGTCTCGGCAGCCGCAGATGATACCTATCTCCGACATAAACACGGCGGGGAAAAACAGGAATATCTTCGGGAAAAGGTAGTCCTCGCTGCCGAGCGCCTCGTGGAACCAAAACGGCAGCACAGCGAACACCACCGACACGCCTACCCCGCACCAGAAAAAGAACGGCATTTTCCGCCAGCTGTTGAAAAGGAATTTCAGTCCCTTCATGCTAATCCTCCCTTCCCCAGAGCTTTTCCGCCCTCGTCATCACCACGGCTGCCGATATAAGCAGAAAGCCCAGCGACGCGGCGAGAATGATCGCGGATATGTCGGGCGGGAACGACAGCCCTTCGTCGCCGTTCGCTCCCGAATAGAACCCGAAGCCGAAGCCTACCGCCGCCATTACGCCTATCCTCACCCACGGGGACTTCATATGCCCCGTAAGGTTCATCAGCCCCTGCGTGACGAATATCGCCGCCGCTATCGCGACAATGGCGCCGACGCGGTACAGCAGCAGCCCGAGCGTCGTGTAGACCGCCCCGTAAACGAACGCGGCGACGTTCGCGAAGAGCAGCGCCTGCCGAAAACGCGCCGCGCCGTCCGCTAACGAATGGAAAAATCTGTAGCCGTGGGCGGTGCGCATATTTGCCGAAAATACGCCGTTCAGCATTCCGAAGCCCACCGACAGCACCAGCACGCCGCTCAGGAACGGCGCAAGCCCCGTTACGAACCCGAGCCAGAAGTCGTTCAGCGGTACGCCGACGTTCAGCAGCAAGCCCCCGATAAGCAGCGCCCCGAACGCGATAAGCGCTATGATAACGCTTGTCCGAACCTGATTTTTGCCGCTGAATATCTTGAAAGAATTGAAATATTTCATCGCCGTTCCTCCGCGTATTTCAACATTCCGATGCTCAGCTGCTGGAGCGTCGGACGCTCGCAGACCGCGCCCTCCGCCTCGAAGCGGTTCTTGTGCGCGGCGAGCGCCAGCCCCTCGAACACAGTCTTGTTCACGTTATGCGAGAGCATAAGCGCCTTTGATTTTTCATAATCGGCAGCGTCTCCGCGGACTATGACATACTTGTCCTTGAGGTCCTCGACAAAGCCCTGCTCGATTATCTGCCCATTGTCCATAAAAACGGCGTAGTCGGCGGCATTCTCCATATCGGCAATATTGTGCGTGGAGAACAGGATAGATTTCTCGCCGTTGCCGTCGTCAAGATAGCCTCTCATTCTGTCGCAGAGCCTGTCGCGCATAAGCGGGTCGAGGGAGCTGCCCGGCTCGTCGAGTATCAGCAGATCCGTCTCCCTCGCGAACACAGCCGCAAGCGCCGTTCTCATGCGGTTTCCGTCCGACTGCTTGTACATGGGGAGAGACTTTTTGGCGTTCTCGTCGTCGACCTCCAGCTCGCGGCAGAGCGCGTTAAAGCGCTTCCTGTCGAATTTCTCATACGCCAGCGACATTGCCTCGGCGATGTCTTTTGCTTTCCAGCCCGCGGGGAAGAAGCCCTGCGCCGCGCAGTAGCCTATCCTCTCGCGGAGCGCCGCGTCGTCTATGTCCTTGTATTCCCCGAAATATGTGACCTCGCCGCCGTTCGCGTGGATAACGCCGCACAGCAGGTCTATAAGCGTGGTCTTGCCCGCGCCGTTCGCGCCGATAAGCGCGGTCGCGAAGCCCTTCGGCAGCTCGAAGTCAAGCGCCCCGAGCGTAAATTTGGCGAATTTCTTCGTAAGTCCCTTTGACGTAAGAATCGTTTCCATACGAACACCCCCGCTGTCAATCGAACTTGTAAACCGCCGCCCCGTCCGCGAACGCGGCGTACACCTTTTCGAGAACGTCCATGGCGAGCTTTTCTTCGGGATACGTGGCGGCGATGACCTGCCCGCCTATTCCCTCGGCGCACGCGAGTATCATATATTTCGCGTCCTTGCCGCCGCCGATATTTCTCTCCACCCGAAGCGTTTTTGCCCAAACGACGCTCTTTCTGTCCTGCGAATATATCAACATTTTCATATCCTCCTCATATAGTTGTTGGTTTAATAGCGATTAGTTGTTAGTTATCGGGTGTAAAAGAGCCTGCCCCGTCAATAACTAACTGCTAACAACTATTCTCTAACCAACTAAATTTCATACAAAACCGTTATCATCTTGATAAGCTCCTCTCGGGAAACGCCCGCGAGCTTCGCGCTCTCCATGGCGTTCTGCAGATGCTGCTCCAGCAGCCGCAGATGCTGCTCGCGCACCATCTCCCTGTCCTGCGGGTTGACGATATATCCCTTGCCCTGCACGGAGGATATAAGCCCCTCCTCGGAGAGCTGCTCATACGCCTTCATCGTCGTGATAACGCTTATCTTCAGGTCCTTCGCCAGCCCGCGTATCGACGGCAGATACTCGCCCTCGGCGATAACGCCGTTCATGATGTCGTCCTTGAACTGCGCGGCTATCTGCTTATAAATCGGCACCTCGCTGTTCTGCAATATTTTCATTCGCTCACCTCCGTTCATACTGTTTATATGTTATATATACAGTATATACTGCTTTTGCGGATTTGTCAAGTACTTTTTTAAAATTTTTTTCGGCAGCCGCAACCCCGCGGCATTTTTTTCCTACTATATAAGTGAAACGCGTTTTATTCGACAACAAGAGGTGATCATATGGACGACGCACAGATAGTGGAATTGTATTTCGAGCGCAGCGAACGGGCGCTTGCCGAAACGGCGGCGAAGTACGGGCGGCTCTGCGAGGGGGTAGCATACCGCATTCTCGGAAGCCGCGAGGACGCGGAGGAGTGCGTAAACGACGCGTATCTTAACGTATGGAACTCCGTGCCGCCGAAAAGACCCGACAATTTCAGGGCGTTTATCTGCAAAATAACGCGCAATCTCTCACTTACGAGGGTGAAATATTACGCCGCCAAAAAGCGCACTCCCGAAAGCCTTGTCTCGTTTTCGGAGCTCGAGGGCACGCTTTCCGACCAAGCGCCGTTCTTCGAGGACGACGGAGAGGAGCTCGGCAGGGCGATGAGCGACTTCCTCCGCACGCAGTCCGCGGACGCGCGGAACGTGTTTATGCGGCGCTACTGGTTTCTGGAAACCATAGAAGACATATCGAAACGCTATTCATTCAGCCAAAGCAAGGTGAAATCCCTGCTGTTCCGCACGCGCGAACGGCTGAAAAAGTACCTTGAAAAGGAGGGCATCGAAATATGAACGAAAACAAACTGATATACGGCGCGGGCTTTATCGACGATGATTTAGTGTGCGAGGCGATAGACTACAAGCCGCGCAGGATTTCCCTCGCGACTTGGGCGGCGGCAGCCGCGGCTGTCGTCATCGTCGGGGGCGCGGCGGCTGTTCTGGCGCGGAATATCGGGGGCATTCCCGTGACAAGCGGCAGCTCCGAATACACCACCGATGACATCAACGCAGGCAGCGGCGTCTTTGCGGGCACCTATTGGACGGACAGCCAAGGCGGCGAGCCGTCGGACAGCGGGCTCGGCTACGCGACGAGCATTTCGACCCCCTCGTCAAGCGGCGACCCGCCCAACGTGCCGACCGACCCGTTTGCGGATTTTTTGGAGTATACCGTCGAATTTGAGGGCTTTGCCGAAGAAAATCCAAGCACCTACGGTCCTCCCCCGACCTGCGAAGAGGTAATGAACGCGCTCGTTCCGAACCCCGACTATCCCGAATACGACGTGGATTCGTTCTATCTCGTCGAGGTAGTGGGCGTGTACCAAAGCGACGTGTACGCGAAAATGAAAGGGTGGAACGAGCACGACGAAAAAGCCACAGTATACCGCGTTCTGCTGGTCAAGGACTTAATAAGCAACGAAGGGCTCGGTTATGAGGTAAATTTGAAGATACCCGCGGGCAGGGGCGGGAGCATCCAGACCAAGGGCGACCCGACCTACGCGAAAGGAGAGCGCTTTGTCGCCGCGCTGACAAAGCCCTGCGAGGGGTACGATTTCGTGATGACGGTCTGCGACTACGCGTTAAGATACGATGTTCCGCAGCAGGCGTTCACCGAGGGCGACGAGGAGACCATGCTCTATTACAGGGGCGTGGGCTTGGCGCGGCAGCCGATAAGCGACCTCCCGTTCGATACCGAGGAGATAAATATCGAAACGGCGTACAGCACCCCGCAGAACCCCGCGACCTACGTGCAGAAGATAGCCCTTGACGACCTTGTTGAGCTCCTCCGAGAGGAGTGGCGGCAAAGAGGGATATCCTCGCACTTCGGCGGCTGAAAATCAAATCCCCGTATTCCTTGCGAATACGGGGATCTGTTATTTGATATTAACGGTAGCGCTTTCGTTGTGCGATTGAGTTATATTTATCGCGCCGTTGGACTGCTCGTATTTCTTGACGTACTCCTTAAGGATATACTCGATCTGCTTGTTTTTGCTTCTGCCCTCCTCGGCGGCAATTTTTACCAGCCGCTCGTTGAGCTCCTCGTCTATCCGCAGATTAAAAAAAACCATGCTCATTCCGTACCACCTCCATACCATAATAGTACATAAAATTGCACAATAAATCTAGCTTTGATTTGGTACTATTTTGGTATTGACAAAGAGCCGTTATTCGTTTATAATAATATAGGTATCAAAATTCGACCGCAAAGGAGTACTTATATGGAAACGATAACGTTTATGACGTCGCTGCTGACCTTTTACCTCAAGGGCGAGATAAAGGCGGAGCAGAATTTTCTCAGGCTGAAAAAGCCGAACACGCTTTTAGCGTTCATACCGCTCGGCGCAAAACAGAACAACGTCCCGATAAACCAGATAGCGGAGGTCGACACAAGCTTTAAGCTTGCGATCGGACGCCTTTTACTGGGCGCCTTCGAGGGGATATTTGGGCTCTCCTGCGTGTTCGGTCCTTGGTTTTTCCTCGGACTGCTGTTTTTGCTGCTCGGCGCGTCCACTGTGATAAACTCGTTCCAGACCGAGCTCAGCATAAGAACGACCTCGGGCACGAGCTATGAGCTGTTCTTCCTGATATTCGAGAAAAGCAAGGCGGAGCAGGCGGAAAACGCCATAAACGCCATGATAGGCACGCGCATGAACGACACCAACACCCGCGCCGTTACCGAGGCGCAGACCGACGCGCTGATAAACGCGATAAGCTCCGAGAAAAAGAGCTGATTTTTTAATCGCGCACCCTCCGACCGCGGGCGTTCGCCACAAATACGCCCGTGCATTAAAAAGCGCCCCTTTCGGGGGCGCTTTTATTTTTTATAATCCGTCAATCCTCCACCACAGCGTAAACGCGCTCCATTTCCAGTTCGGGAACGAGCTCGCCGCGGTCGTCGTAGTTTGCCGTTATCGTAACGCCCATTGCGCCGTCGCTGAAGTTTGTAAAATCGAGCGGGTTCTGCGCCACGACCTCGTAGGTGAACGCCAGCGTAATGGAAGCGGGAATGCCCTCTATCGACGTAAACACTATACGGAAGCTGTCGCACTCCCTGAACGCGAAAGCCGCCGCCTGATCCCCGTCCATAAGCACGGGATCCACGACCTTTTTGCGCTCCTTAAAGGACGGCTGCCCGTCCTCGTTGAAGTCGTCGGAATACACGTTCTGCACAGCCAGCATTTTCCCGTCGGGCACACCCGCGGTCAGCGTAAGGTTCCTGTATGAAAATTCCGTCGTCTCGGGCTCTCCGTCGCCGTTTCTGCCGTTGTACACGCTCCCCGTCAGCACGAAGGTATTGTCGTCCTCCTGCGAGAGATTGAACAAAAACACGGGCGCGTAAGCTATGCTCTGATATGTAGCCAGTATCTCGGTAAGCTCCTCGGCGGACATATTTCCGCTTTCGTTGGCGTTCATGCGGTTCACTATCTCGGACAGCGTTTCGTTGGCGTTAAAATCGGCGGTATAAATCCTCGTCACGGACATATTCGTCCCGTCCGTCTGCGGAATATCGCCGCAGAACGCCAGATCGTGAGAATTCATTACCAGCACGAGATAAATTATCAGCGCCGCCATAAGTATCGCCACCAGAATTATTCCAATAACAATTTTCATAATAACTCCTTATGTTTAAACGCAGTAAAGATTTGTATCCCAATCGGGGATATACGGGTGATGTCTCATATACAGCCTGTATTTCTTGTTCATTCCGTTCACGATAAGCGGCAGCTTGAACATATCCTCGTTTCTGTGATACAGCGCGACGTTGAGCTTAGGGCGAAAATTCGCGATAGTCTCCGCGGCTCCGCGCAGCGCGTTCTCCTCCGAGCCCTCGACGTCTATCTTGATGTAGCTTGCCGCCGCCCCTCGGAGCATGGTGTCGACCTTCATCATCCTGACCTCGCGGTATCGGGAGCGGTTTGCCCTTTTGCCCTCCTTCGGCGCCGTTCGGGAGCTCCTGCCAGCCCGCAGACTGAACGCCGCCGCGGTGTCCTCGTCCCACGCGCCGACGTTGTACGCCTCCAAAAGCGCCGAGCCTATCATATACAGCCGCCGCTTGAGCTTTCGGTAGTTTCTCGAGTCGGGCTCCATAGCGTACAGCTTATTAAACTGCATCGACGTCTCGTTAAGGAACTCGATCAGCGTGTCGCCGTTGTACGCGCCAAGGTCGACATAGGTCTCCTCAATGCCGATATTCAGCAAATCGAACTTCTCCTCCGAGGGCGTTTCGACCCCGCGGAGGTACTTCAGCTCCCCGCTCAGCTTATAGCGTATAACGTTCTCGAAAACGCGCTTGGACTGCTCGTCCGCGAGCAGCGAAAACACCTTTTTAAGCTCGCTCTCGTGCTCCCGCGCGTATCCGAGGTCAAACAGCCCCTCTCCGACAACGGGAACATTCGGCGCGTAAAGCTCGTGCTTTTCGGCAATGCCGTATATCCTGTCCATTATATCGGGCAGCTGCGTGCCGAAGCATACGAGAATGATAAAATCATCGTGCTCCTCCTCTATCTCGGAGAGCCTTTTGACCCGATAGCCCAGAAAGTCCTGCCCGCGCACAAAATCGTCGCTCGCCATAATATCGGCGACGGGGATCTCCCTCTCGTCCAGCGCGGCTTTTATTTTCTCCGCGCCGTCGCCCATGCCGTACAGGACGACCTTTTTGCCGCACTGCCGCAGATACCACCAAAGGTCGGAGCTTATATCGTCAAGGAAAAAAGCCATTTTCAATCACCGCCAAACTCATTTCGGTCTATACACATTTTATTATACTATATTTTCACGGTTTTTTCAAGCGATACTAATCGGCTTTTGGGGCAATAACGATTTTTTGTGCAAAATCCACAAAAATCCACACGAAATTTCTCCGTTGGCAAAATAAAAAGCCGCCTTTCCCCAAATACGGAAAAGGCGGCAGCAATTATTCTTCCGAGGTCTCCTTGCATTGAAAGTTCGACATAAGCGCCTTGAGGTTCTCCGCCTGCACGGAAAGCGCGCGGCTCGTTTCGGCGCTTTGCGCGGAGGCGGCGGTATTCGACTGCACGACGCGGTTTATCTGCGAAATGCTCTCGGATATCTCGCGTATACTCTCCTCCTCGCGCTGGACCTCGGCGTTGACGGTTTTCATATCCTCAACCGCCTGCAGAACGATATCCGTTGTCTCGTTAAGCTGCCCCGAGACCTTTTTCACAACGTCCGAGCCCTTCTCGACAGCCTCCAGTGAATTTTCGATAAGCTGCTTCGTGGCCTTCGCCGCCTCGTCGGACTTGTTCGCGAGGTTGCGCACCTCGTCCGCCACGACCGCGAAGCCCTTTCCCGCGGGACCCGCGGCGGCAGCCTCTATCTCGGCGTTGAGCGCGAGGATATTCGTCTGATAAGCTATATCCTCGATAGTGCCGATTATCTTCTCTATCTGTAACGCCGAGTTGCTTATTTCGGTCATCGCGTCGGCAGCGCTCTGCATTCTCTCGTTGCAGGTCTTTACCTGCTTCCCCGCCTTTACGGCGTGCTCCTCGGCGTTCTTGGTGGTCGCCGAGTTCTCGGAGGACGCCTTGGAGATACCCGCAAGCGTCTTCATAAGCTCGGCAATGACCTCGGATTGCTCCGCGGCGCCGTCCGCGAGGCTCTGCGAGCTCGCCGAGACCTGCTTTGCCTCGTCCGAAACGAGATTTGAAGCCTTGTCTATCTCGCAGAACGTGTGGTTAAGCGATTTCTGTATCTGCTTCAGCGATTTCTCGATAGTGCTGAAATCGCCGTCGTACTCTATCTGCGGCAGCGCGAGCATATTTCCGCGCGACATCTCGTGCAGCACCTCGTCAAGGTCTCGGATATAGGACTTCAGCGAAACGATGCTCCCGCCGAACTCATACGCCAGCACGCCTATCTCGTCCGTGCGGTTTACGTTGTCGACGGGCGTATACAAATCGCCGCGCGCCATAAGCGCCATGCGCTTGGACATCTTCATTATCGGCTGCGACATCTTGGAGGCGTACACCGCGATAATGACTATGCCGCCCGCGAGGAACACCAGCGAGCAAACGACAAGCGCCGCTATCATCGTAACGAGCGACGACATCATCTCGCTTTCGGGCGCGGCAACGCCGTAAGCCCAGCCGTCCGAACCGTCCACAGTCCCGTAGGCGCAGATGTTTTTCACGCCGTTGTAAACGAACTTGGAAACGCCCGTTTCGCCGCTCATCATCTTTCGGAACAGCTCCGCTGTCGAGCGGTGAGCGCCGTCCTCCTCCGCCATTTGAACATAGTTCGTCTGCGCCGATACCACGGCTTGGTCGGCGTTCGCTATCATCTTGCCCTGCCCGTCGATAAGGAAGATATTCCCCGTCTCTCCGACCCTCTTGTCGGCAATAAGGTCGCTGAAATACGACCCGTCGAAGGTAAGCACGAAAGCGCCCGACTTGCACGGCACGGCGGCAATAAACCGCATCTCCCCGTTAAAATCGACCGTCGACGAGACAGCGGGCTCCTCCGTCTCTCCCGCGAGCACCCTTTTAACGCAGTCCAGCTGCGTAACGCTCTCGCCGAGGAGCTCGAAGTTGGTTCGCAGCTCGCCCTCCCGCGTCACCACGCCGCATTCGAGGAAAATGCTTCCCTCCAGCATCTTTTCCGCGTACTTCACGGCGGCGTTCGTGCCGAGCGCAGCAGTTCTGTCGAACTCCGCGGCGGGCTTCAGCGCCTCGTCGCACACCTGCTCCAGCGCGACGGAAAAGGTCTGCGCGGAAAACTGTCGGATAGTCACAAGGTCGGCGTCCACGGTGTTTTCAATGCCCGCGTACCCCGAGATTATTCCCGCCGTCACCGTTCCGATTATAAGCAACGTAAACACAATGCTCACGATAAATATCATTTGCGTCCGTATCGAGGATTTTTGGCTGTTCGGCTTCTTCATATCCATATCAAAACTCCTTTACAGAGATTTACTTTCCGTATAAATTATAACATTTTCCGCAAAGCTTTTCAATATCAAAGCAATTTTTTTGTTAAAATTGCACAATTGAAATATCCTTTTATGATAAAAATTACCACATTTCCAAAATCGTCGAAAAACCTCCGCCGACTTCATATCGGCATTTAAAATTGCTCCCATAAAATGTATAATTTTCCTTTTGATGTCAAAAATACAAATATCTCCCAAGCAAACGGGAGCGCTCCATAAACGAATTTGAAAGGAAAATGCTATGAAAAAAAGGAATGACAATAAGAACGGAAAGTGGCTCGCGATAGCCTCCGCGGCGGGAATAGCGGTGGTCGCGGCGTCGATTTTCGCGGCGTACAGCTCTGCGGTAAAGCAGCTCGTTCCCACGGGGACGGTCGAAAGCTCGTATGTGTTCACGAGCAGCTCAAGCGACGTTCCCGTGCAGAACAGCGTCGCGGGCGTTCCTATCGGCAGCTCGTCCTCGTCGGCGAAAAAGCCGAGCTCAAGCGAGCCCGCCGAGGAGGTCAACAAGCCGATAGTCGCCGTCGAGATAGGCAATATCCTCCCCGTAACGGGCGAGGTCTCGCACCCGTTCAGCGGCGGCGAGCTCGTCAAATCCGAGACTCTCGGCGTTTGGAAGACCCATGACGGCTGCGACATCCTCTGCGAGCTCGGAACGGACGTAAAGTCCATGTCCGAAGGCACGGTAAAGGAGATAAGGGACGACCCTCTCTGGGGCGTGTACGTCATCATCGAGCAGAGCAACGGTCTCGAGGTGCACTATTGCGGTCTTGCCAAGGAGCTTAACGTCAAGGCGGGGCAGCAGGTCAACCAAGGCGAGATAATCGGAAAAACGGGCGAGACAAACCAGTCCGAGATACTCCAGCAGCCGCACCTCCACCTCGGCGTAAAGCGCGGCGGCGAATGGGTCGACCCGATGTCCGTTATCGACAAAACGACTTAAACCACATAAGCCGCCGAAAAAGGGCGGCATTACATATATCCCGTTTTTTTACAGCTTTTACGCAAATTACCACGGATTTTTGTGAAAAAACATTTGACAAATGAATAAAAATATGAGACAATATATATAAGATAAAAAGCGGGTACGCTTTTACGGGGAAGTGGTGCAAATAAAATTTTTGAAAAGACTCGCGGGAGTATTCCTTGCGGCAGCGGTCGCGTTCGGCTGCACGGCATATGCCGCGCCGTCGTCGCCGGCAGGCGCCGCCGTACAAAGCAGCGGACGGGCGGTTCGTTGGAACGGCAGCACGGAGCCCGCGGCTAACGGAAACTATTACATAGACGGCACGGTCAAAATATCAAAAGAGACCTCGGTAACGTTCCCCGCGGGCAGCAAGCTCGAGCTGCGCGAGGGCGCGGAGTTGCAGATTTACACGGGCAGCACGCTTGTCATACGCGGCGACGCCGTTATTCAGCCGAAAGCCAAGCTCACAGTCTCGGGGACGCTTACGCTCGCGGTCGGCAGCTCCCTCGAAAACAACGGCAGCTTTTCGGCAACAAAAAGCTCGACTGTGCGGATATCCTCCCTGTTCGGCTCAACGGACTCGGCGACCGCCGTTTTCGGCGGAGAAGTCCTCGTTTACGCCGCGGGCGTTTACAAGAGCAGCGGAAAAACAACGCTCTCGTCAAATTCCGACGTAAAAATAACAGGGAGCTGGCAGACCGCCGACAGCGGTCAGTTATACGCAAAGGGAAAGCTTTCGATAACCCTAAGCGGAAAGCTCGTCCAGTCGGGCGACCTCTGCCTGTACAGCAGAATAACCAACAGCGGCACCATAACGCTGAACTACGGCTCAAAATACCTCAAATCGCAAAGCGCCGTGCTCGCGCTTACGAAAAGCGGGCGCGTCACCGACAACAGATATTCCCCGTCGGCGCCCGAACGCCCCGAGCCGCCCGCTCTCGGCGAAAACGTCAAGCTGCGCGGCGTCGACGTTTCGAGCTGGCAGGACATAATCGACTGGAAGCGCGTAAAAAGCGCGGGCATAGATTTCGCGATAATCCGCTCCTCGTTTTACGTAAAGAAGGACAAGACCTTCGAGTACAATATCGTCGAAGCGCAGAAGGCGGGCGTTATGGTGGGCGTTTACCACTACTGCTACGCCGAAACGGTGCTCGAGGCGCGCGAGGAGGCAAGGTACTTCCTAAGCATCATAGAGCCGTATGAGCTGGATTTCCCCGTGATACTCGACTTTGAGGATCCCTCGCAGGAGGACTTGGGCAAGACCCGCCTTACCGCGATAGCAAAGGCGTTCCTCGACGAGCTGAAAAACGCGGGGTATTACCCCATGCTTTACGCGAACAAGCACTGGCTCACGACGCTGCTCGATATGGACAAGCTCTCGGAATACGACCTCTGGCTCGCCGAGTGGCGCACCTCTCCGACCTACAGCGGCGATTTCGGCATCTGGCAGTTCTCCAGCGAGGGCAAGGTCTCGGGCATACGCGGCGACGTCGATTTAAACATCTGCTACCGCGATTATTACAAGCTGATAAGCGACGGCGGCTATAAAAGATAAAGTTGACAGTTGATAGTGGATAGTGGACAGTTATGGTGCGCCGCTTCGCGGCGCGGTTTAAAAAACGCGCGGCGCAAGCCGCGCACCGAAACTGTCAACTATCAACTGTACACTGTCAATTATTAAGGCTCCTTTGGGAGCCCTTTTTTTCATTCACGAAAACCCTCCAAGCCGCATACAATGTGTCAAACACGGATATTCGGGAGGGGAGCTTATGAAGATACTGTTTATCGGCGGCGACAAGCGAACGGAATACGCGGCAAAAAAATTGTCCGCGGAATACGACGTCGAGCGCTTTGACGAAAAAACGCGCGGACGGTTCGGGGCGGTGGTTCTGCCGCTGCCGCTCACCAAAAACGGCGCGGATATATTCGCGCCGCTTTCCGACAGTCCGCTGCCGTTCGGCGTCATCGCGCAATACGCCGAGAATAACGCCGTTATCCTCGCGGGCGGGGAATGTCCCGCGCTCTCGGAGATATGCGCCGAAAACGGCTATACGCTCGTAAACTACTTCGCCGAGGAGGCGCTTACCCTCAAAAACGCCGCGCTCACCGCCGAGGCCGCCTGCGTTATGCTCTCGCTTAGCACCGAGGGCGCGCTGCTTGGCTCGCGGTCGCTGATAACGGGCTACGGCAGGATAGGCAGGATGCTGGCGTACAGGCTCGCGGCAAACGGCTCGTCCGTCACGATAGCCGCCCGCCGCACGGAGCAGCGCACCGCCGCGGAGCTCGACGGCTTTTCGGCAGTCGGTCTCCCGAATATCGGCTGCGTTCTCGGCGATATGGATTTCATCGCGAACACCGCTCCGAGCGCCCTTTTCACGGCGGAGCACTTTTCCGCGATAAAGAACAGCGCCGTGTTCATCGAGCTCGCCACGCTCCCCGGGCAGCCCTCGAAAGCCCTCGCCGACGCTCGGAAAATAAAATACATCTACGCGCCCGGGCTCCCGGGGAAGCACTCCCCGAAAGCCGCGGGAGAGGCAGTCGCCGAAACCGTGCGCGAAAAGCTTACGGCTCTGTACCGCTGATACACCGCGCTTTTGCGCGCCCAAAACAACAAACAACCGTGAAAGGATAAATTATGAGCGATATAGAGAAGCTTTCGGGACTGCGCGTGGGATTTGCGGTCTGCGGTTCGTTCTGTACGTTCGCCAAGGCATTCGAGGAGCTCGAGGAGCTTGTCTCCCTCGGCTGCGAGGTCACTCCGATAATGTCCCACAACGCATACACGCTCGACACCCGCTTCGGCACCGCCCAACAGCACGCCGCGCGGCTTTACGAGATCACGGGCAGGACGGTCCTCCACGACATCACAGCCGCCGAGCCCATAGGACCCAAAAAAATGTTCGACGTTCTGGTCGTCGCGCCCTGCACGGGCAACACCCTCGCCAAGCTGGCGCTCGGTATAACCGACAGCCCCGTCTGCATGGCGGTAAAGAGCCACCTCCGCAACCAGCGCCCCGTCGTCATCGCGGTCTCGACAAACGACGCCCTGTCCGCCTCGGCGAAGAACATAGGAACTCTCCGCAACTACAAGAACTTCTACTTCGTGCCGATGTTTCAGGACGACTGCCGCGGCAAACCCTTTTCGATGATAGCGGATTTCAAAAAGATACCGCAGACCATTCTCGAGGCTCTTGACGGCAAGCAGGTGCAGCCGATGTATTCCGTCGGCGCGGAATAAAACCAAACGCTCCCCGTACAAAACGAGGAGCGTTTTTGTTATTTTGACTTCATTTCCCAGTGCGCAAGCGTTATCGTCTCAAAGCCCTTGGGCGAAAGTATCGGCTTGGAAATTCTTTCCATAGTCTCGGTAGAGAGCGCGCGTTTTTCCGCGAACTCCGCGCCCGCTTTTTTTATATCGGCAAGGTAGCCCTCGCGTTGGCGCTTCGCCTTCTCGGCAATAAACAGCTCCCCCTCGGGACACATTATCGCCGTGTAATGCCCGTCCCCGCAGATGAGGTCGAGCTGCTTCAGCAGCGCGGGATACATGGGCTTCGCGTCGACGTAGCCGCACGTCGTTATCACGACAAGCCGCTTTTCGTGCATGCTCTCGTCGCGCAGCTCGTGGAACGACGCGTTCTTGTCCTCGACGAGGTTGCCCATATACGGCAGCATAAACGGCAGACACCTGTCCGTCATCGCCTTCAGCTGGCTCGGCATCCCGAAAAAGTACAGCGGAAAGCTCTCGATAACAATATCCGCGCTCTCTATCTCCTCGTACAGCTCCTGCATATCGTCTTGTATAACGCATTCGCCCTGCGTCCTGCTCCAGCAGGAAAAGCACCCCACGCACGGCTTTATGTTCAGCTTGTACAGGTTTACATATTCAACGTCCGTGCCCTCGGGAAAGCCCTCCAGAAACGCTCTCGTGATATTCAGCGTATTCGAGCGCTCCGCCTTGGGGCTGCCGTTCAATACCAGAACCTTCATTCATCCACCTCCGCGCATTCGTCTTTTTCTTCCTCTTCGGGAAACAAGTCCCCGCGCCGCGCGTTCACGCTGTAATAATACCTCCGCCCGCACGCGCTGATAACGCCCTCGCGGAAGCTCTCGCCGCTCAAATCGGCGCATTTGAGATTGTCGAAAATATCCGAGCCTATGCGCTTGACGTAAGCCTCGCGCCTCGTCCAGGCCGCGAAAAAAACCTCGGGCTTGTGCTCCGAACAACGGAACTCCGCAAGCTCGCGCTCGCTCATAAACGCCTTCGCGAGCTCGTCCATCTTCGCGCTCGAATACGGTCTCTCGCGCTGCACGTCCACGCCGATATTCGCGCCCTCTCCTATCTCGACAACGCACACCGCGCAGCCCTCGCTGTGGGATATGCTGAAATCTAGGTCGCCTCGGTTCGTGCGGGGCCGCCCCCGCTCATCAAGCGTTATATTCAGCGCCGCGCGGTCTATCCTGTTCTTTTGCAGCAGGCTGTCGAGCAGCAAAAATCCGCACGCCGAATCGCAGAACGCGTTCCCGCGCTTGGACAGAATATCCTCGAAATACCCTCGGCAGCCCTCGCCGTAATTCGCCGCCGCGCTCTCGACGCGTGCGCGCAGCGCTCCTCCGCCCGTAACGAGCGAAGCCGTAAAATCAATCATCATTGTCAACCCCGACTAACTAACAACTAACAGCTATCAAACTATCAACTATCATACACCGCACTCTTATCCATTGAAGTAAACAGCATACCGCCCTTTGCCTTAACAACGCCGTCCGCGGAAATGACCGCCAAAAACTCGTACGCTCCCCCCGCCGACATCGTGCATTTCACGTCAATCGTCAGCGTATCTCCCGGGATAACGGGCTTCAGAAACTTAAAGTCCTTGACCTTCAGCAGCACATACAGCTTGTCCCCGTCGTCGGCAGCGTCCTCGGGCGCTATCACCAGACTGCAAAGCTGCGCCGCGCACTCGATAAGCAGCACCCCGGGCATAATGGGCGCCTCGGGGAAATGTCCGACAAAATACGGCTCGTTCACCGAAACGTTCTTTATGCCCCTAGCGGAAACGTTCGGCTCCAGCTCGACAACGCGCTCAATCATCTGGAACGGCGGGCGCTGCTTTATGCGCTTGTTTATCTCAAGCAAATTCATCATAAGCTAAGCCCCCCGTCAAGCACGACGACCTGCCCCGTAACGTACTCGAACGCCTCCGAGCAGAGCGCCGCGACCATATTCGCCACGTCGGAAGCATTTCCGAACCTCCCCATGGGGATAGCCTTTATGTATTCGGCTTTCTTGTCCTCGGGGATAGCGTCCATCATCTCCGTCTCGATAAACCCGGGAGCCACCGCGTTCACGGTAATTCCGCGCGGCGCGAGCTCCTTAGCCAAGGTCGCGGTCATGGAGTTCACAGCGCCCTTTGTCGCCGAGTAAACGCCCTGCCCCTCCACCGCCAGCACAGAGCTGACGGATGAAATATTGATTATCTTTCCGCGCTTCCTGCTCATCATTTTGAGAGCCGCCTGCTGCGCACAGTGAAAATACCCCTTGATATTGATATCCAGACTGCGCGACAGCGACTCCTCGTTTATCATCAGCAGATACGCGTCGTCGACCACGCCCGCGTTGTTCACCAGCACGTCGAGCTGCCCGAACTCCCTCTGCACCTCGCGGAACATACCCTGCACCGCCTTTAAATCGGCGGTGTCCGCCTTGAACGCGGCGGCTTTTCGCCCGAGCTTTTCTATCTCGGCAACGACCTCCGCCGCCTTCGCCTCGTTGGAGTTGTAATTCACGGCAACGTCATAGCCGCACTCCGCCAGCTTTACCGCGCAGGCTCTTCCTATTCCGCGGGACGCGCCCGTAACCAAAGCGACCATAATTTACTCCTCATTATACAGATCCAGAAGATTTGTTATCCTGCCCTTTTCGGCAACTCTCTTCAGCACGACAGCCGAATACGAGCCGCCCGCGCCGAAGCCCACCGCCAGCGCACATTCCATATTGCGCCAGCCCAGCGAAAGGTATCTCGCCGCCGCGGCAGCCTGCCCCGCGGCAGCAGCCGCTCTGCCCTCGCCGAGGTCGTCCCTCACGTGAACGACAACGGGCTTATCTCCGAACATCTCCCCGAACACCCTGCTTTCAAGCTCGTCTATCTCGGGAATACCGTTCGCGAAGCCGAACAACCCCTGAACGTCCGAAAGCTCCACACCCGCGGATTTGCACGCCTCCTCGATGACCTTTTTCAGCGCGCTCTCCGAGCCCTTTACCGTGCCGAACTCCACGGACTTATGCGCCGTCGCCCAGCCCGCGAGCTCCGCGTAAATTTTCGCGCCGCGCTCCCTCGCGCTCTTCTCGTTCTCGAGAATTATCGACACCGAGCCCTCGCCGAGCTTCTCCGTCGGCAGCCCGAGCTTCCCGTACAGCATCTCGGTAGTATCGGTATTCTCGTCCGTACCCGACGCGACCATTATCCTCTCGTCGCCGTTCCGAATAACATCCGCCGCGTAGCAAAGGCTCTGCAAGCCCGCCTGAATACTGTTCGCGTTGGTGACGTTGTAGCCCTTTATCCCCGCGAAAATGCTGAAATATCCCCCCGCCGCGTTGTACACGGTATTCGGGAACGAAAACGCCGAGCCGTTCGCCGTGCCGTTCTCGATAACGTTCTTCTGGAAGCCCACTATCTCCGTCATAGGTCCGTCCGCCGTCCCGACAACTATGCCGATATCCCTCTCGTTCTCCTCGGAAACGGTAATCTTCGCGTCGTCAAGCGCCTGCATACCGCTCAGAAGCTGCAATTGCGAAAAGCGGTCGAGCTTGCGGTAAAACGCCATTTTAATGCCGTACCGCTTGTAGTCGTCCGCGGTAATATCCACGCGCCCCTTGGTGATAAAGCCGCCAATGCCCGTAACGTATATCTTGTCCCCGTTCGTGCGGTCGGGAATTTCCCGCGGCTCTTTCGCGAACACGATAGACGCGTTGTTCCCGCCGAACGCGAACGAATTTGAAGCCGCGTAGTTGATAGTCCTTTCGCGCTTGGTATTCGGCACGAAGTCGATAGCGCCCGCCTTTTCCTTCAGCGTCCCGAGGTCCTCCTCCGCATACCCGACAGTCGGCGGCACGGCATTTTCGCACACCGCCTTAACGGTCAGCACCGCCTCGATAGACCCCGCCGCGCCCAGACAGTGCCCCGTCATGGACTTCGTGGAGCTCACCGACAAATGGTCGTTCCCGTCAAAAATCGTATGCAGCGACAAAAACTCCGCCTCGTCGTTCTTGGCAGTGCCCGTTCCGTGCGCGTTGATGTAGTCGATGTCGTTCGGCGTAAGCCCCGAGTTCGCTATCGCGCGGTTTATCGCCAGCATCTGCCCCTTGCCCTCGGGGTCGGGAGCGGTAATATGGTGCGCGTCCGAGGACACGCCGCTTCCCAGCACCTCGCAGTAAATCTTCGCGCCGCGCGCCTTGGCGTGCTCATAGCTCTCGATAATCAGCACCCCGGCGCCCTCGCCGAGCGTAATGCCGCTCGAACGGTTGAACGGCGAGCAGGATCTCTCGTCCAGCGCGTGCAGCGCGTGAAATCCCGCGAACGCCAGCGACGAAAAGCTGTCCGAGCCTCCCGCGACAAACGCGTCGGCTTTCCCCGCGCGTATAAGGTCGGCAGCATACGCCAGCGAAATAGTTCCCGCCGCGCAGGCGTTCACGATGTTCGCGGTAGTCCCGTTCAGCCCGAAATGCTTGGCAACGTTGTTCGCGATAGCCGCCGCGGGCATCTTGAGAATATCGGACTTATTACCGCCGCCGTTTTTCAGCTCGTCGGTAAAATACTTGTCAATGCTCGCCGCTCCGCCGACGCAGTTCCCGACGATAACGCCTATCCTGTCCGAGTTCTCCTCGGAGACCTCATAGCCCGCGTCCGCGAGAGCCTCCCCAGCCGCCTTTATGCACAGCAGCGAGGAACGGTCGTAGTCCTCCCCCGAAAGCTCCGAGGAAGCCGCCGCGACCTCCGCGCCGACGTTCGCGTAGCACCCGTCGGTATTCACGGACTTCACCTCTCGAATACCCGTAACGCCGTTCACGGCAGCGCTCCAGCACTCCCCGACGTTCTCTCCGAGCGCGCACACCAGCCCCAGCCCCGTAACAACAACACGTCTGTTATCCATATCACTCACCCATATGCTCTTCAACGTACTGCGCAAGCGTCTCGATAGACTTGAAGTTCTCTCTTGCCGCGCCCGTCATCTGCACGCCGAAAAGCCCGTCGATGCCCGCGATTATCTCAATGGAATCGATAGAATCCAGCCCGATGTCGTCCCCGAAAAGCTCGGAATTATATTCCAGCTCCTCTGCGGGGATCCTCAGATTTTCCACCAGCATGCCCTTGATCTTCTCGCAAATTTCCTGATTAGCCATAATTGTTCTCCTTTAATGATATTTTCAATCGGTTATAAACGTCCGCACCGCAAAACACTCCGTGTTTTGCTTACTTCGTCACAATGCCAACGGCAGGCAAAAGCCTAGCCGTTAGCATTGTTCCTCGTCTGCGAACGTTTCTAACCGATTCCTATAACGTAATAAATTATGAGCGGTATTGCCCGCAGCCTTAACTGTCAACTATCAACTGTACATTGTCAACTTTTATACTGTCCGCAGTCGCCGTACTTTTCGACCATTTGAGCGTACAGCTCGCGGACAGCCTTTTCCGCCTGAGCGATAAGCGTCCGCGCATACTTGCTGTGTCGCATATTCTCGGGACAATCGCTCTCGATAGGCTCCCCGACGAGCATTCTCTGCCTCATGCCGAAAACGGGCGCGTATGTACCGTATATAGCGCACGGCACAATCGGCACGCCCTTTTTCGCCGAAAGCAGCGCCGCCCCGGGCTTGAACTCGTGAATTTCCCCGTCGCGCGAAAGCCCCCCCTCGGGGAATATCATCAGCGAGCCGCCGGTGTCCGCGACAGCCTCCGCCTCCGCGAACCAAGAGCCGTCCGCCTCGTCGAGATTTATCGGAATACTCCGACACCACGAGATCATCTTCCCCGTCCGCTTTTTCTCGTACCATTGCTTCTTAACGAGGATATACGGCTTGTTTCTCCACAAAACGGCGGGCGCAAACGCCCCGTCGAAGTGGTGGGTATGGTTCCCGACGAACACGCAGGCGCGCCCCTTGAGCCGCTTTTTCAGCGTCTTATCGGCATAAATCACCTTCGGACGGAACAGAAAATACACCGTCCAAGTAATAAGCACCTGAAAAAATCTTCCCCACAGCGACTGCCTTTTAACGTTATTGCTCACTACAATACCGCTCCTTTAGTTACTTACATAAAATATTATAACCGCCGAGCGCTTTTTTTTCAATGGACAATTCGGCAACAGTATGACCCAAAAGGGACAAACTGTTGCAAAACTGTGGCTTTTCGGCGGTTTTTCAGCTATTTAAACAAATCGAGACCGCTTTTCTCGCGCCCGCCTTGTCGTAATGCCCAATAAAAATAAACTTTAGGCTACACCGCACAATTAATTTTGAACGATTACGCGGCAAATTTTTCGCAGTTCAAGGAAAGTCGACGAAGCAAGGCTGTATGCCTTGCGAGGAGACTTGACGCAGAAATGCGGAAAATTTGCAAGTAAGCGTCAAAATAGCCGAAGGCGGTAATTGTGCGGTGTTGCCTTTTGTTAACATTACTCCAAATCGAGGTCCTCGATAAGCCGCGAGACCTCCGCGCGGTTCTTCAGCCGAATACCCTCCTTAAGAAGCTCCGCGTCTGCGGGGTAAAGCGCGCTGATAGGCGTCTTGTAAACGGCGATGGGCTCCTCGCTGCCCTCCTCCATAAGCGCTATCCTCCCGTTGTACTCCCGAAGAATAAAATACACAGCGTCCGCGGAAGCCCCCGCGAGGGTAATGGTCTGCGAAGCGAGACAAAACGCCGCCGCAAGCACCGCCGCCTTTCCGAATTTAGACATAAAAACACTCCTTTGCAAATAATTCCGATAAGGATATTATCCGCAAAGGAGTGAAATATATTCCAAACTTGTTACTGCACCTTAAGCTTATGTATCTGCTCTTCAAGCGCCGCGGACTGTCCGCTGAGCTCCTCGCAGGAAGCCGCGGTCTGCTCGGCGGTCGCGGAATTTTGCTGCACAACGGTAGAGATCTGGTCGATGCCCGTCTTTACCTGCTCGATAGACTCCGCTTGGTCGTCCGCCGCCGTGGAGATCTCGCCGATGTACTGATTTGTGCGGTCGGAAAGCTCCGTGACCTCCTTCATGGTCTCGGCAGTGCTCTGCGCGATAACGGTGCCCTTGTTTACCGCCGCGATAGTCGCGTTGATAAGGTCGCCCGTCTGCGCCGCGGATTCCGCGCTCTTCTGCGCGAGGTTGCGCACCTCGTCGGCAACGACCGCGAAGCCCTTGCCCGCCGCGCCCGCGCGCGCCGCCTCGATAGCCGCGTTCAGCGCGAGGATATTCGTCTGGAACGCAATATCGTCGATAGCCTTGATGATATTCTGAATTTGGTCGGACTTCTCCTTTATCTCGTCCATAGCAACGAGCATGTTCTTTACCTCGTTGTTCTGGTAAGAGATCTTCTCGGCGCTCTCCACGGACACCTTGCTTGCCTCCTCGGCATTTCTCGCGCTCTGCTGCACCTTATCGGCAATCTCGTTGATAGACGCCGAAAGCTGCTCGATAGCCGCCGCCTGACGCGTCGTGCCGTCCGCGAGCACCTGCGAGCCCTCCGCGATCTGCTCCGAGCCGTTCTTAACGTCCCTCGAAGCCGAGCCTATGCTTCCGATAATATCGCGCAGCGAAGTCTCGATCTGCTCGATAGACTCCCCTATCTGCACGAAGTCCCCGAGATATTTCACCTTGGAGCGCACCGTAAAGTCGCCCTTCGCCATCTCCGAAAGCACGTTGTTGATATCCTTAATATACGAGCTCAGCTCGTGCCTCGTAAAGTCGAGCTTCTTCACAAATTCTCCCAGCTCGTCTTTTCCGAACTTCGCGCTCTTCATCTCCTCGCTCAGCGCGCCGCGGCTCATGCTGTCCGCGAGAGCCTCCGCCGCCTGAATGGGCTTCACGATAACGTTCACGGCAATAGCGCCGATAGCCACCATCGAAGCCACGGCAACGACCACCGCGACCACGGTCGAAATAACGATAAGCTGCGTCTTAAGCGAATAGGACTCCTCCGAGGAATACCCCGCGAAATAAGCCCCCACGACCTTCTGGTTGATGTCGAACATCGGACGGTAGTAAACGAAATGCTTCTGCCCGACAACGTCCGCAGTGCCCTCGTAAACGTCTCCGCCCTTCAGCACCTCCGCGACCTTCGCGGAGATCTCCGTGCCCGTCGCTCTGTTGCCGTTGTTTATGATAGTCGTCGCAATACGCGTAGTGCCGCCGATTATCGTTATCTCGGTAGAAATTTGCTCCTTAACGGTATCAATCCAGCTCGTCTCCGTAAGATACATCCCCGCGACGATAGCGCCGCCGTCCTCCGTGGGCTTCGCCGTCTGAAGAGAAAGCCCGCCGTTGGAGTCGCTCACAACGCCCGAATACCCCAGCGAGCCCACGCCCGAAACGGTAAAGTCCGAAAGCGAGTAGTTCTCGCTCTGCCAGTAAACGCTCCCGTCGGGGCCGAAAAACGCCGCGAAGTCGCTCGCCGTGCCCCTTTTGATATTCCAGTAAGCCTCTATCTCATTGCCCGACGTGCCGGGCTTCGTAAGCCCCACAAGGTCCATATCGTCCAGCAGATTTGCAATTCTTGTCAGCTGGCTTTCCTTCGCCGCGACGAGGGTGTTCATGCCCGACGCGGTATGCATCTGCATAAGCGAATCATTGGCGTTGCTCGCCTGATGAATGGTAACGACGTTCACGATCACCACGGTCGCCACGATAGCGACAATGATCGCCAAAAGCAGTTTTCTTCCGATTTTCGAATTCATACATCAAAGCCCTTTCCGAAAAATTAGTTTATGACGATAATTCGACATATTACTTATCTTATTATATCAAATTTCGGTTATTTTGTCAATAAGAGATAGTTGGTGAAATTCACCAAAAAAACCGCGGGATTTTCTGCAAAGTGAAAAAAGCTTCCATATTTTTCCATTATTTTTCAGATTTTCCAAATATTTGCAATCCAAAACTGCAAATCTCTGCAAAAAACTGCAAAACGGCTGCAAAAGACTGCACCCCGACTGCAAATAACCGAAAAAACCGCCAAGTAAACTTGGCAGTCCTCCTCCGTTTTGCAATTTCCCAGTTACAAATCCTGCAAAAACGCCTTATTCGGGCAGCGCGTATTTCGCCTTGTATTGATTGAATTCGTCCATAAACTCGGACTTCTCCAGCCGTTTCAGCTCGTTCATATACTCGTGCGTATCCATGCTGTTTTCCTTGATCTGAATAAGGCACACCGCGATATTCGAGCAGTGGTCGGACACCCGCTCGAAGTTGGTCAGCAGATCCTGCAATATAAAGCCCAGCTCTATCGTACAAACGCCGTCGCGAAGCCGTTTTACGTGGCGGTTCTTCAGCTCCGTGCGCAGCCCGTCAATGACGTCCTCAAGGGGCTCGACTTCCTTTGCCAGAGCCACATCAAACGATATAAACGAGTTTATCGACATCTCCAGTATCTCCGTTACCGCCCTTATCATAATGTTGACCTCTTCCTCGGCAGCGGCGGAAAACCTCACCTTTTTGGTATGCATTTCCTCGGCAGCCTCCATTATGTTCACGGCATGGTCGGAAATGCGCTCCAGATCGCCGATCGTGTGCAGCAGGTTGGAGACTATCTGACTGTCGTTCACCGACAGATCCTTCGACGAAATCTTCAGAATATACGAGCCGATATTGTCCTCAAATACGTCGATAGTGTCCTCGTTGTCGATGACGGCTTGGGCAGTTTCCTTGTCATATTTCGTCACCAAATCCAGCGACATCAGCAGCGTCTTCTTCGTCAATTTTGCCATTCTGAACGCCACGTTCTTGCATTGCTCGATAGCAACCGACGGCGTATTCAACAGACGCTTGTCCAGCAGCGGGACCTCCCGCTCCTCGTCGCCCGCTTTATCGCGTATGGTAAGGCACGCGAGCTTTTCGAGCTGCTTTGTGAACGGCAGAAACAGCAGCGTTACGACAACGTTGAAGCAGGTGTGTATGACCGCGATGCCCGTCGCCTCGAGCTGCTGCTCCATAAAGGGCAGGTCGATGAGCGCGTTTATCAGGTAGAACAGCGACAGAAACACTATCGTGCCGATAACGTTGAAGTACAGATGCACGATAGCGACGCGCTTCGCGGACTTATTCGCGCCGATAGCCGAGATAAGCGCCGTAACGCACGAGCCGATGTTCTGCCCGAGGATAATGGGCAGAGCTATCCCGTAGGTGATAGTCCCCGTTTCGCGCGCGAGGGTCTGCAAAATACCGATAGATACCGACGACGACTGCAATACCGCCGTAAGAAGCGCGCCGACGAGCACTCCCAGAAAGGGATTGGTAAACATTACCATAAAGTCGCGGAAGGCGGCGTTGTCCTTTAAGCCCTCGGCAGCGCCCGACATCATGTTCATACCGAACATCAACAGTGAAAACCCGAGCAGGATAGTGCCGAAAGTCTTTTTCCTGTCCGCTTTGGTGAACATTACCAGCACGACGCCGATTATGGCGAGCACGGGAGTGAAGAAGTCGGGGCTGACGAGCATCAGCAGACCGCTGCCCTTGAGACCCGACAGGCTGAGTATCCAGCCCGTCGCGGTGGTGCCGATATTCGCGCCCATAATGACGCCGATAGCCTGCGAAAGCTTCATTATGCCCGAGTTTACGAAGCCGACCATCATGACCGTCGTCGCCGCCGAGGACTGTATGAGCGCCGTTACGCCCGCGCCGAGAGCGACGCCCTTTATCGGGTTGGAGGTCATTTTTTCCAGCCAGTTTTCGAGCTTGCCGCCCGCGAATTTTTCCAGCGCCGCCGACAGCGTATGCATTCCGAACATAAACACGGCGAGCCCGCCGAGCATAGCCAACAGATCGTGAACAGTCATATCAAAACTCCCGTTTTATTCGGCGATCTTTCTTTATCGCCGCTCCCCAAAATTTTCCGTACACATTTATTATACAGGATTTTTTCGGAAATGTACAGGGGGTTTTTTGAATTTTCGGCATTTTTTCACGGTTAATCGTTTACATTTTTCGAGCGGGGGTAGGGGTCGGGCACATCGGTGAGCCCGAGCAGGTAATCGGCGCTTACGTTGTACAGCTTGGCGAGCGTGACGATATGGCGGACGGGTATCTCCTGATTGGTTTTGGGGTTTTCGCTTTCGTATTTATTGACTTGTCCTTTTGATGTATTCAGTATCTCGGCGATTTTTTCTTGGGTATACCCGTGCTGCATGCGTACATATTTTAATATTAGGGGAATGGCTGTGATAATCATAAATATAAATCCTCCCAAGTATAAAAATATCTTTTAAGATAATTTTACACCTTATAAGAGACGGTTGACAAATACCCGAAAAGATGATATAATATTATATGTAGGCATTATGTCTTTTATAAATCATTTTAATCCCTAATAAGGGAATATTCTCGGAGGACAAAAATGGACGAAAGTGCTATCGCGGTTTATTTCGGCGCCAGAAAAGCCTTGGAAAAGGCGGAGCTGGAACTCGACAAGACACTTTGCGATATGGCGGCGCGGGCTTTTACGGACGGCGAGGTTTACGTGTTCAACAGGTGCGCGGCGGTGCTTAACGCGCGGTACGACGAGCTGAAAAAGCTTTCGGGGGACCGCGCCGCGCCCGTTGAGGAATATATCGGGGAAAAGCTGCGCGAGGGCTTGAAGGAATACGAGGGGGCGCAATTCGCGTTTTCGGGGCGCGACATAAAGGAAGTGCTGCTCGATACAAAATGACTGCCGAAATTTTGTGAGGATTGCACAAAATTTCGGATTTTTGGTATAAAAGTTTGTTAAAAATGTGGACATTTGTCTCGCGGTGTGGTATAATATACTAAAGTAAACACGAAAGCGGGGCGATTTTCATGGCTAACAAGGTGATAACGATTACAAGGCAATACGGCAGCGGCGGGCGCGAGATAGGGCAGACGCTTGCCGAGCAGCTGGGGATTGAGTTTTACGACAACAAGCTGCTTGACGTTGCGGCGGGCGACAGCGGCATTCACAAGTCGCATTTCGAGGAGAACGACGAAAAGCGCACGAACAGCTTTCTGTATCTGCTCTCGACGACCTACGGGCAGGGGGGCGTGCCGTTTGACGACGCGCTGTTCTTCGCGCAGCTGAACGCTATCCAGAAGCTCGCCTCGGAGCACTCCTGCGTTATTATCGGGCGCTGCGCCGATTACGCGCTGCGCGACTTTTCGGGCGTCGTCAACATCTTTATCAGCGCGCCGCTCGAGGTGCGGATAAAGCGCGCCATTGAGGTCTACGGCGTTGCCGAAAAGCACGCCGCGGACTATGTTAAGCGCATCGACAAGCAGCGGACGTCGTACTACAATTACTACACCGACAAGCGCTGGGGCACTCCGCAGAACTATCAGCTCTGCCTCGACAGCTCGGCGTTGGGCATCAGGGGGTCTGTGGTGCTGCTGAGGCAGTTTCTGGATGATTTTTACAACGAATGACCTCCGAAAATTTGTTAAAATTTCACAAAAAACACGCGGCATTTTCTATACCGCGTGTTTTGGATTTCAGTCTATTTCTTTCAGCGTTTTGTAGATCTGCTGCATTTTCTTGTCGGTCGCGGCTATGGTCTCGGCGCAGTCCTTCAGCTGCCCGGCGAGCTCCGACGAGACCTCCGTGTCGGTCTTGTACTTCAGCTCGTGCTCGAGACTTGCCCAGAAATCCATTGCTATCGTTCGTATCTGGACTTCAACGTGAACATGCTCCTTTTTGTCGGACAGGTAAACGGGCGTTTCGATGACGAGATGAAGGCTGCGGTAGCCGTTGGGCTTGGGGTCGGTGATGTAGTCCTTGCGGCTTATGAGCGCGACGTCGTCCTGCGCCGTTAGCAGGTCGGCGACCGTGTAGATGTCGTCGATGTAGTTGCAGATGACGCGCACGCCCGCGATGTCGTTGAGGTTGGCGCGCGCGGAGTCCACGCTGACGGGGGCTCCCTTGCGCTGAAGCTTTTCCATGATGCTCTGCGGGGATTTCAGACGGTCCTCGATATGATGAATGGGGTTGTAGGAAAACTTAGTGCGGAACTCGCTGTCAAGAATTTCCAGCTTGGTTTTGACCTCGCGTATCGCCGATTCGTACAGATGCTCCAGCTCGATAAAGCGGAACATTTGTTCCATTATCTGCTGCTGAGCATTTTCGGGCAATATCCGACGCACGGGCTCGAGCTCGCTCGGCGGGTTTTCTATCATTTTTCTTGTCTTGTTTATATTCATGGCATGACCTTTCGCAAAATTTTGTTGCCTTGATTATACAAAACGAAATAAAATTCTGTGTTATAACAAAGTGAATATTTTGTGAAAATTACGTCCCCGCGTCCTCTTTCATACCGCTGAGCAGAGCCTCGATGTCGGCTTGCGACATCTTGCCGCCCGACGTTTCGGCGGGCTTCTCCTCGACGGGAGCGGGCTCGGGCTCTGCAGCGGGCTCGGGAGCTGCCGCAGCAGCGAGCATTGCCTCGATGTCCTCCTGGCTCATTTTGCCGCCGCTTGTGGGCTTTTCCTCGGCGGGAGCGGGCTCGGGTTCGGGCTCGGCAACGGGCTCGGGAGCTGCTGCCGCCGCGAGCATTGCTTCAATGTCCTCTTGGCTCATTTTGCCGCCGCTTGCGGGCTTCTCCTCAACGGGCTCGGGTTCGGGCTCTGCAACGGGCTCGGGAGCTGCCGCCGCCGCGAGCATTGCCTCGATGTCCTCTTGGCTCATTTTGCCGCCGCTTGCGGGCTTCTCCTCGACGGGAGCGGGCTCGGCAGCTGGCTCGGGAGTTGCCGCCGCGAGCATTGCCTCGATGTCCTCCTGGCTCATTTTGCCGCCGCTTGCGGGCTTTTCCTCGACGGGAGCGGGCGTAGGCTCGGGCTCGGCAGCGGGCTCGGGGGCTGCCGTTGCAGCAAGCATTGCCTCAATGGCTTCTTGGCTCATCATGCCGCCCGAGGATGCTTCCTCCTTGGGCTCGGGCTCGGGTGCGGCGGGCTCTTCGTCCGCAATGTCCGTGAGCCCCGATTTGAGCAGCAGAGCTTCTATCTCGTCGGCGGACATGGTGTTGTTGGAGACGGGCTCGGGCTCGGAAAGAGCCGCCTTTGCGGTATTCGCCTCCTCGGCGAACTTCGCCGCCACGTCGACTTTATGCTGATGAAGTATCTCCTTTACGTTCGCGTCGGACGCGGCGCTTTGGGGCGCGGGAGCGGCGCTTTGCGCGGCGGCGCCGCCGACCTGCGACATAAGACTGTTCCAAGCGTTTTTCGCCGTTTCGTAGTTGCAGTTGTCGCCGTCGAAGCGCAGCCAGTATGTATCAAAGGGCGTAACGCCCCTTGTTTTTCTGATGATGTCGTAGACGTTGTATTTCTCCAGACCGAGCAGGGAAAGCTCCGCCATAGTGAACGGGGTTTTGTCCTGAAAAACGCGGCAGGAAAAGAAATAATAAATATCGGAAATATCGAGCGGACGGTTTATGGGCGTTATCATCTCTTCCTTATACTTGGTGATGATGCGGCAGGAGACCTTGCAGTCGTCCGAAATTTCGTATTCCGCAACGGTGCTGTCCTCTTTGAGCAATTCGTATTTTACGGGCAGCGGCAGCTCGAACGAGCGGTTGTCCACCATCCTGTATCTGTTGCCTTTAAGAACATTTCCCATAAAATTCCAACTCCTTCTTGAAGAAATGCGCGGTTGATCGCTAGAAACATTATAGCATAAATTTATTTTTTTATCAATAGCAAAAATCCAAGTATTTATATATTTTTTGATTAGTTAAGTTAACTTTGACAAAATGAAAATTATCATTTTGTTGAAAATTCATAAAAATTCAAAAAAATGTTAAGAACGTTGGTTTAAGTGTTTACAGATTTGTTTTTTTGTGATATAATGAATTTATAGCTACTTTTATAATTTTAAGCGGAAATGGGGAGAACACAATGAAGGTCAAAACGATGATAATGATCGCGGCTATCTGCTTCGCGGTCATTCCTATGATAATCTACGCGGTTCTTGCGAACGTCCTCGTGAGACAGGACGGCGACGCGCAGTTCCGCAGCGAGCTGAGGAGCATGGCGCAAAATCAGTCCGCTACGCTCCAGACGCTGATCGATACGGCTAAGTCCGACATCGATACGCTTGCGGCTTTTCCCGATACGAAGAGCGCCGCCGAGCAGGCTAAGCCCGTGAACGGGGCGGCGGATTTCATCATGAGGTTCGTCGACGACAATCCGTCCGTGGGCGATGTGAGCATCGTCGACGAGAGCGGAAATATCATTCACGGAAAGAACGCGGGCAAGGCGCTGGATAACTTCGAGGGCTATTCCTCGCACAAGGACGACGTTCTGTATTTTGACGACGTTTCGAGCACGAGCGGCACGAGCGCGGCTATGTTCATCAAAAGGAAGGTCGGAAAGGGGACTATCTTGATTTCCTACGACATTTCCGTTATAGCGAGATTTGCGAACAACGTAAGCTTCTACAATCAGGGCAGGATAGGCGTTGTCGACCCGAACATGAACTGGTCCTCGGGCACGAACGTAAACAACAACCTCGGCACTCAGTATACGAACGCGGTCGTTGACAGAATCGCGACGCTTACGGACGGCACGCCCTCGGAGGTCATTGAATTCACCAACAACAGCGGCAGCAATCTCGGCGTGCTGATAAACGTCGGCGGCGCGGACGGTCTTACCGCTATCGTGAGCTGCCCGTCAAACAGAAACGGCACGTTTTCAAACGGCTCGCTTTCGCCGATAATCGCCGTCGCGGCGCTGCTTTCGGTCGTATGCGTCGTTGTCGTTATCTTTGTCGCGAAGGCTGTTACGGCTCCCCTTAAGAGAATCGAGGAGACGCTGGAGAAGATACGCCGCGGCGACCACGAGGCGCGTATCGGCACGGTAAGCACCAACGAGTACGGGCAGATGTCCCGCGCGTTCAACAACCTCGTCGACGAGATAGTTGTCAGCGAGGACAGATACAGAACCATTTCCGACATGTCGGACAACATCATCTTCGAGTGGAACTTCAAGACCAACGAAGTCATCTTCTCCAACAACTTCAACAAGAAGTTCAGCTACCGCGCTCCGTCGGATCACTTCGGCGACAGCTTCCTGCTTAAGGCAAAGGTTCACCCCGAGGACGCGGACAGATACAGAGCAGACCTTGACGCTCTCGAAAAGGGCAAGAATTTCGAGCGCAACGAGTATCGTATCAAGAACATTTACGGCGACTTCATCTGGGTGCTTATGAGAACGGCTACCCTTAAGGATAAGGACGGCAAGCCGCTTAAGGTCGTGGGCGTTATGGTCGACATCGACCGCGCGAAGAAGTCCGAGCAGCAGCTCACCGAGCGCGCGAGCTACGACGCTCTCACCGAGCTGTACAACCGCGAGACTATCGAGTCGCAGATCGACAACGAAATTTCGCTGTCCGAGATGCGCAAGTCCGAAATGGCGGTTCTGTTTATCGACGTTGACGACTTCAAGCACTACAACGACAACTACAGCCACGCGACGGGCGACCAGGTGCTCAAGTTCGTTGCCAAGACCCTCAGAGAGGCGACCGACGGCATCGGCTTTGCGGGAAGATACGGCGGCGACGAGTTTATCGTTATGCTGCGGAACGCCGAGACCAACAGCCCCGCGCAGGTCGCGCAGAAGATCATCGACACGCTCGACGCGGGCTTTGACGCGGACGTCGGCGAGAGACTGGGCGTAAGCGTTTCTATCGGTATCGCCGTTATCAAGGACGACTACAACACGCGCGTTGAGTACCTCATCGGTAAGGCGGACGACGCGATGTACTCCGTTAAGAAGAGCGGCAAGTCCAACTACGCGTTTATTTAAGGCTTATTATGATATTCGGGCGGTGCTGTTTCGGCAGCACCGCTTTTCGTTTAAAAAAATTGTCAAAAGCCCTTGACATTTTGCGAGAATTGTGATATAATAATAAAGCACTAATTTGCGGGTGTAGTTCAATGGTAGAATCCCAGCCTTCCAAGCTGGTCGCGTGGGTTCGATTCCCATCACCCGCTCCAGCCCGCGCGGCGGGCAGCGATAATGTTTCCGCTCGTCTCGGCGGTTTTTATTTGTTCATCTGCGCCATTAGCTCAGCCGGATAGAGCAACCGCCTTCTAAGCGGTAGGTCGAAGGTTCGAATCCCTCATGGCGTGCCAGTGTTGAAAACGCTTCGCGTTTTCAACCTTGCGATTTTTGCTAAAATTGCCCTAAAGGCAATTTTGTTTCGCGCTATGCGCGAAACACGCAAAAATCACCGTATATATCTTCTCGGTAAAGTACCCGAAGTTATCATGCGTTTTTACGGTGGGTATAGCCCAGTCGGTTAAGGCGTCAGATTGTGGTCCTGAAGATCGTGGGTTCGATTCCCACTACCCACCCCATACCACCTTTAAGGGCATAGGCGCTTTGCTTGTGCCCTCATGCTTTGGGATATAGCCAAGCGGTAAGGCAAGGGACTTTGACTCCCTCATCTCGCTGGTTCGAATCCAGCTATCCCAACCAAATAGCGAGAAAACCGCATTGCTATGCGGTTTCTTTCTTTTTATCCCTAGAAAATCCCTATATTTTTCGCAAAATCTCATTTTGGAACTATCAGATTGAGTACATTCACAGCCCTTTGAGATTCCTGCGGATAGAGGTGGCTGTACACGTTCCAAGTCATCTGGACGTCGGCGTGACCGAGCCGCCGTGCAACCTCTTGAATGTTTATGGAATTGTTCGCCAACACAGATGCGTGTGAATGCCGATAGTCGTGTATCCGTATATGCGGCAAATTAGCTTCGCTTGCATATTTCTTATTGCGGTTTTCTACGGAACTATCTCGTAATGGTATTTCTCCGCCGCAAATCCGATAATCTTCCGAAAAATGTTCTCCTGCCGCTGCTTTCTGCCGTTCTTTGTGGGCGTTGAGTATTTCTATCAATGGAATAGGCATTTGCAGATCGCGTATACTGCTCTTGTTTTTGGGCAGTGTTTCCAAATCTCCGCCGCCCAGCTTTTGAGAAATGCTTCGCCTTATGTGAACAGTATCTCCCTCAATATCACTCCATTTAAGTGCCGTTGCTTCGCCTTTTCTTAACCCTAAGTAAAACAAAATGCTGAAATAGACATAATAATCCCAGTCCTTTACGGTGTTGCAATGACTTTTGGCAGCTTCTATAAATTTAAGAAATTGCTCCGGAGTGTAATAATTCAATTTTTTGCTTGGCTCTTCGATGACATTTGAATCCTTGAACGTTCCCAAAGCGGATAGGGGATTTTTGACAAGATACCCCATCTTAACGGCGTAATTCAAGAGAGCCGAAAAAGCGGTATATCCGTTCTTTTTGGTGGTCAACGACAGATTTTGCTTGCTGATCTCGATTTTCCAATTCGCCAATCTTTGTTGTGTGAGTTTGTCAAGTCTGCACTCGCCTAAGTACGGCAATACTCTCTTTTGCAGCTTTGCGGCGGTACTGACGTGGGATGTCTTTCGTGTCTCCGTCTCGTGATAAGCCATATACTCATCATATAACTCACGGACGGTCATTTTAGACTTAATAAGACCTTCTTTTGTTTCCCTGTAATCGATCAGCAGTTGCTTCTCCATCATCTGGGATTCGGCTAGTCCGTAACAAGTCCGCTCTACTTGCTTTGTCTTTCCATTATTGTCCTGATAAGCAACACGGACTCTGTATTTTTGCAAACCGTTCTTCTTCTCGCCGTCGATCTTGTATATTGGCATAGTACCACATCCTTTCGTTGAGTCTTATTATACCACATTCATTGGCGAAAATCAAGTGAAATTTCACAAGATCGGACAAATCAGCTCGACCAATAACAAAAAAGCAGGGTGGGATATTCCTTTGTCAGTACAGTACAAATTTTTCTGGTAAGTTTTTGATAAAAACATCTTGAAAATGCCACTTGAATGTGGTATAATAAAAAATAAAGCAATTACATTAGGAGGTATTTGTATGTCAAACGTATCAGTTTGTTTCTTGGGGGAAGAGTTTATTATTCCATCAGAGCTTAAAGATTATATTGAATATATGTCTTATTCTGTTAAAATTCGAGATGAGGTAATGCCTTTATTGCTTAATCAAATGAAATCTAACACGTATTCCGGTCACGGCGAGAAAGATTTTATTTATTTTAAAAAACCACTTACCCAAATTGGCAAAAAGATTATAGCTAAATTGGCAAAGGACAACATATTTGATGTTACCTTAAACGATGTCGTGTATAACAACAGCGGTTATAAAAAGTTGTATAAAGTGTGCGAAGAAACAATGGCTGGACTGGCTAATATACTCGTTAAGGCTATTAACGATTTTGAAACCGGATATGTCAACGCGTATAATACCGCAACATCTTCTATTACCGGTTCGGGAATGTCTGTGTGGACAAACGACCCTATTGATGCCGCTATTTTTTCCGTGATGGAATATAACACAGTGAAGGGGCAAGTTAATAAAGCCGAGCAACAATACAAAGCTAGCTTAGACGCGCTTGAGCGTAAAACACAAAATGAACAAGACAGAGAAACACAAAAACTTCTTACAAACAGTTACTATCCGAGGGTAAAGGCGGCGTTGGAATCTTTTTCCAATGAGATAGTGGCATTTTATATTGCCAAACTTGAACAGTATAATTTGTTTGATTCATCACTTGTTTCGTGTTATGATATGAAACGTTCAGACGAGTTATTGGGAAATTTAAAAGTAGTACAGGATAAAATTTCCCTTCTTAAAAAAGCATTTGAATATTGTCCATATAACTCTGCGATTTATTTGGCTGTGTTAAAATATGGTCTTGCTGATGTGCCAACATTTGAAACAGCGAAATATCTCAAACAAGATCATATTGTAATTCCAGCCGTTGAGAAAACCATTAAAAACAAGCTTAAATACGGAGACGATATAGAAAATTATGTAATGATTTTATCAGCTCTTAAAGATAAACCCGCCGAATCGATTTGGAAATCTATATATTCTCATGATTTTGATAAATTTCACGGTCACTATTACCGACTACAAGAAATTGTTGATAACCAAGACGCGCTAGCTCAATGGGTAAACGACAATATAGAATCCGATGCGGTTAAATTTTGCGATATGAGCGAGGACGATTTAACTTCAAAGATTTCTGCTATTTTAACACCGCAAATCATCACCGAAAGGCAATTTCAACAATTCCAAAAATTAGATATGATTGATTATGAGCCTTTAATTGTTAAGCAATATTCTTCACTAGAAGAAGTTAATCTCAAATACATAGAAAAAATTGTTGCCGCTTGCAAATACCTTTCAACAGAACAACAAAAAATTATAGACCGTAACAGTCCGGCAGTTGAAAAAGCACTAGAGCGTTATGAGAACGCTAAAAACGCATACAGCATTCAAATGCAGCTTTTTCAAGATAATTTAAAATCGTTAGAGCAAGAAAAATCTAAATTAGGCATATTTGCATTTTCCAAAAAGAAGGCAATCAACCAAGAAATACTCAAATGTGAATCCGAAATGGCTCTGTTTGAAGAAAACGATAATACCCAAATGTTAAAGAAAGAATACAGGGCATTATACAAAAAAATGCACTCGTTTTTTTGATATACAATCATCTGCCTTTTCTAAAACCAGTAAAAAGAGGTGCTCATCATTTGGTGACACCTCTTTTTACATTATATTGATTTCGGTAGAGCAAATTCGTTCGACTTACAGAAAATATGAACTGTTAGCCCTGCCGAACATCCAAAATTTGCCAAAATGTAAACCTACCCCCGCCCACTATCGCCGACAACACCGCCGCCGAACACTCCGACGGCTCGACCCTCAAACAAGGTGTACACCGTTCAGCCGCTCGACCTCTTGTAACTATTCCGGTATCGTCAAGAGCCGAATAACCCGCTCACAAATCAACGAGAACGCCGTTAAATTGCTCTATATTCAACGATAACACGATAGACAAGTAACTACACTATCAACAGCAAACACGCGCTTAAAATAGCGTTTACGCGCTGATTTAGGCGTGTGATTTTGTCAAGACATATTCACACATTATATGTGTACAAATTACACAAACAAAACACACAAACTTTGTGTATATCATCTATTGACATTCACACGAATTAGGTGTATAATAATAACTGTAAGGGATAGCAAAACAAAATCCCCTTACAGGAAGGAGATTTTGAAAAATGGTTGTTGCTCTTATAACGCTTGTTTTTGGTGTATGCTTCACGGCTAACCTTTACGGCGTAATCAACAGCAACAAACGCGACTAAGGAACAGTCGCGCGAATACGGGGAGGTGATAAGGGCGACGGCACGAACGCCGCCCGACTCCCTACCCTGTATTATAACATAAAAAATTCAATTTGTCAAGTACAGGAGGGCAAAAAATGAAAACAATTAACACGACCATCGGCGCATTTGTCGTTGCTTGGAGATTATCGGCTTACGGTCTGGACGGCGAACACTATAACGCCAACAACT
>JAMPFE010000011.1:48024-90944 GCA_023664705.1 Lachnospiraceae bacterium
ATACTTTTATTTTACAGCTTCACGCCTAACCTTTTCAGTTAGGAACGTGTCGCACCTGCATATTCTTCAAAGAGAAGTCCCAAACCGAAATGGAGACCGCGGGCGTTAAGGATATGTTCTCGGCGCTCTTCCGCAACGACCAGGCTATGGTCGTCGTGCTCAGCATCGTTCTCATCAATTCCGCGCTGTATCTCACCTCGAACTTCGTCATCTACTTCTTCAAATACGACTTCGGCGGCGCGAACTGGAAGGGCGACTACACCCTGTTCTCGACGGTCGGCGGCGCGGCGCAGATACTCGGCATGATGGTGCTTTATCCCCTCTTGAGGAAAAAGCTCACCAGCACGCGCGTATTCACATTGAGCCTGATAGTCGACCTATGCGCGTATGCGCTCCTGCTCGCCTTCTGCCTGCTCGGATTTTCGGGCAGCCTGCCGCTGCTGTTTGTGCCGGGCGTGCTGATATTCGCGTGCAACGGCATGCTGTCGGTGCTCACCACGCTGTTTTTGTCGAACAGCGTCGACTACGGGCAGCTCAAAACGGGCCGCCGCGAGGAGAGCGTCATCTTCTCGATGCAGACGTTCGTGGTAAAGGCAGCTTCGGGCGTGGCGGTATTTTTCACGGGCATCGGGCTGGACATCATCGGCTTGCAGGGCAATACCGACGAGACGGGTCCCATAGCCGTGCAAACCTCCGAGACGCTCCTCGGGCTGCGGCTGATGATGACCGTGCTGCCCATGATAGTTCTGGCGGTCGCTTTGGTGCTCTTCCGCCGCAAATTCAAGCTCACCGACCAGAGGGTCGCGGAAATAGGACAAGAGCTGCGTGAAAAGGAGAATGGAAATGGCTAAGCTGCACTGGCGCGTCGAGGTCGGCGGACAGACCTTCAACGGCGCGGAAAGCATATCGAACGGCGCGGTTCGCGTCCGCTGCGGCGCTCCGAAAGGCGTCATCGGCAAAATAAGGGCTGTCGTTCCCCACAAAATGAGCGCCGGCGAGCGGCTGTTCATGAACGGCTATCAGACGTGGACGTACTGCCCCGAATACGGGAAAAACGACAAAATACGCGGTCTCGACCACCTCCCGAAATTTCTTGTAGACAAGTTCTCCTTTGACCGCTACGGCGACTATCACTTTGTCAACTATCCTAATAAATCGGGCAGATTTCACGGCTTTTCCTACTGCTATTTTCGGCGCGGAGAGCGCTTTATGCTCGCCGCATCCCTCGACGAGCGCCTCGGGTATACGATATTCCGATACGACAGCGTCAGGGGGCTTCTGAGCATAGAGCGCGACTGCGCGGGCGTTGAGCACAAGGGCGGGGAGCTCCCCGCGTTCGACCTGTATTTCGCCGAGGGAACCGAGCAAGAGGTGTTCGACGGCTGGTTTTCGGCAATGAACGTCAAGCCGCGTACGGATAAGCCGCTCGCGGGCTATTCGAGCTGGTACAACCGCTATGAAAACATCACTCAAAGCACCATCGCTTCCGACCTGGAGGGCTGCAAGACCGTTATGAAGCGCGGCGACCTGTTCCAGATAGACGACGGCTGGGAGCCGCGCGTCGGCGATTGGCTCTCCCCCGACCCCGTCAAGTTCCCGCGCGATATGAGAGATATAGTCTCCGAAATACATTCCTCGGGCTTTTCGGCAGGTCTGTGGCTCGCTCCGTTCGTATGCGAAACAAATTCCGCTCTGTACCGAGAGCGCCCCGATTGGCTTTTAAAGGTAAACGGCAAGCCGTGGAAATGCGGCGGCAACTGGAGCGGCTTTTACGCTCTCGACATAGACGTTCCCGAGGTACGCGGCTATCTTGAACGCGTTTTCGACAGGGTGCTGAACGATTGGGGCTTCGACCTTGTAAAGCTCGATTTCCTCTACGGCGCGGCGCCGTTCGGCACGAGGGACGAAAGCCGCGCGGGAAGAATGATACGTGCAATGGAGCTGCTCCGAAAATGGTGCGGCGACAAGCTCATACTTGGCTGCGGAGTGCCCGTAATGCCCGCGTTCGGGCTCGCCGATTACTGCCGCGTAAGCTGCGACGTCGGTCTCGATTGGGACGACAAGCCGTTTATGCGCCTGTTTCATCGGGAGCGCGTTTCCACAAGGCAGGCGATCGGCAACACGGTTTTCCGCCGCCAGCTGAACGGCAGAGCCTACCTCAGCGACCCCGACGTGTTCTTCCTCCGCGAGGATAACATAAAGCTCACCCCCGAGCAGAGGGACAAGCTCGCCCGCGTGAACGCGCTTCTCGGCGGCGTGCTGCTCACCTCGGACGACCCGTCGAAATACAGCCCCGAGGCGTTAGAGAAATACAGCGAGCTTTTAAGGCTCCGCTCCGCCGAAAACGTCCGCGTAAACGCGGATAACGGCTTGACCGTGACTTACGTTCTCGACGGCGGGGAGCATATGATAAGGCTCTGAAAATAAGCGCTTGACAAACGCCGCCCGTTTGTGGTATAATTAAAGCGTAACAATGCGGATGGTATTTCGGAATGAAAACCGTACCGTCATTATTTCGTCGGACACCGCTCAAAGCGCGCCGTTTCATTGAGAATGAAAGGCGGCGATGCGATGAGGATAGGATTTATCGGAGCGGGAAAAACGGGCTTCTCTTTGGGAAAATACTTTGCCGAATGCGGCGGGAACGTGACGGGCTATTACAGCCTGCACGAAAGCTCAGCGCGCGCGGCTGCCGAATTTACGGGAACGCGGTATTTCGCCGCGCCCGAAGAACTGCTGAAAGAGAGCGACGCGCTTTTTTTGACGGTCCCCGACGGAGCGATACGCTCTGTTTACGGGGAGCTGACGAGATTTGATATTACGGGCATGCAGCTATGTCATTGCAGCGGCGCGATGACTGCCGCGGAGGCGTTTCCCGACGTTCGTCGGCGCGGCGCTTTCGGATATTCGATACATCCGCTTTTTCCCTTAAGCAGCAAGCTTGAGAGCTTCGGGGAACTGGCGGGTGCGTTTTTTTGCGTCGAGGGCAACGGCGAATATCTCGATAATTGGCGGGAATTTCTGGAGAGCATGGAGCTTCGCGTGCAGGTCATCGACGGCGCGAAAAAGGCGCGCTATCATGCGGCTTGCGCGGTCTCGAGCAACCTTGTGTGCGCGCTGGTTGAGGAGAGCGTGGAGCTGCTGCTTGACTGCGGCTTTACGCGCGAAACGGCAATGGACGCTCTCGCGCCGCTGATACGGCAGAACACCGCGAATATCCTGCGGCGCGGTCCGATAACAGTGCTCACGGGCGCCGTCGAGCGCGGCGACGTCGGGACCGTACAAAAGCACCTCGACTGCTTCCCGAGCGCCAAGGAACGCGAGCTTTACCGCGCCGTCTCGGAAAAGCTGGTCGAGGTCGCCAAGGCGAAAAATCCGCACATAGATTACACGGAGCTTGAGAAACTATTAACGGGAGGTCGCTCGCAATGAAAAAAAACAATATCGCAAGCCTTTTGGAAATGAAAGCCCGCGGCGAAAAAATATCGCAGCTCACCTGCTACGATTACTCCACGGCGCGGCTGTTCGAGGAGGCGGGCGTGAACTCGATACTGGTCGGGGACAGCCTCGGAATGACCATGCAGGGCTACGAGGACACGCTCCCCGTGACCATGGACGAGATGATAGTGTACGGGCGCAGCGTCGGCAGGGCGTGCAGGGACGCGTTCGTGGTGGTGGATATGCCGTTTATGAGCTATCAGACCTCGGTAGAGCAGGCGGTCGGGAACGCGGGGCGCATCATGAAGGAGTGCCGCGCCAACGCCGTAAAGCTCGAGGGCGGCAAGCCGGTCTGCCCGCAGATAGCGGCTATCGTCGCGTGCGGCATCCCCGTGTGCGCGCATATCGGAATGACGCCGCAGTCCGTCAACAGCTACGGCGGCTTTAAGGTGCAGGGCAAGGGCGAAAAGGAAGCGCGGCGCGTTCTCGAGGACGCTCTCGCGGTGGAAAAGGCGGGCGCTTTTATGGTCGTGCTGGAGTGCGTTCCGCCGAAGCTCGCCGCGCTCATCACCAAGAAAACCAAGATGATAACGATAGGCATCGGCGCTTGCGCGGAGTGCGACGGGCAAGTCCTCGTGTATCAGGATATGCTGGGAATGTCCGATTTCGCGCCGAAGTTCGTGAAAAAATTCGCCGAGATCGGCTCGGCAATGAGATCGGCGGTCGCCGATTACGACAAAGCGGTCAAGTCGGGAGCGTTCCCGTCCGCGAAGCACACCTACCCGAAAAGCGACTGCTCCGACGAGTTTCTGGCACGGCTTGACAGCGAATACGGAGGGTAATTATGATAATCGCAAAAACAATAAAGGAAGTCCGCGAACACACGGCAAAATGGCGCAGAGAGGGCTTAACGGTAGGACTTGTCCCGACCATGGGCTATCTGCACGAGGGTCACGCGAGCCTTGTCGACAGGGCGCGCACCGACTGCGATAAGGTGGTGGTCTCGGATTTCGTGAACCCCACGCAGTTCGCCCCCAACGAGGACTTGGAGGCGTACCCGCGCGACTTCGACCGCGACTGCAAATTACTGGAGGAGCACGGCTGTGACTTGGTGTTCTGCCCGTCCGTCGAGGAGATGTACCCGCCGCGCTCCGAGACCTTTGTCGAGATACCCGATGAAATGCCGAAGCAGCTCTGCGGCAAAACGCGCCCGATACACTTCCGCGGCGTTTGCACGGTCGTTTCCAAGCTGTTCAATATCGTGCAGCCCGACAAGGCGTTTTTCGGGCAGAAGGACGCTCAGCAGCTCGCCATAATCCGCAGAATGGTGCGCGGCTTGTCCTACGGTATCGAGATAGTCGGCTGCCCCATCGTCCGCGAAAGCGACGGTCTGGCGAAGTCCTCGCGCAACACCTACCTCGGCGCCGAGGAGCGCAAAGCGGCTTTGGCGCTGTCGAGAGCGGTTTTCCACGGGGAAAAGCTGGTGAAATCGGGCGTTGCCGACGCAAAGCGCGTTGTCGGCGAAATGACGGAGATAATCGCCGCCGAGCCGCTTGCCAAAATAGACTATGTTTCGGCAGTCGACGGCGAAACCATGCTGCCCGTCGATGAAATTACGAACGGAACTTTGGTCGCAATGGCAGTGTATATCGGCAAAACGCGGCTTATCGACAACTTTATCGCGGGAGGCGTAAAATGACTATCGAAATGCTCAAGGGCAAAATTCACCGCGCTAAAGTGGTGCAGGCGGAGCTTGATTACGTCGGCTCGATAACCGTCGACGAGGATCTTACGGACGCGGCGGGTATCGTCGAGTACGAAAAGGTGCAGATAGTCGACGTGAACAACGGCAGCCGCTTTGAAACGTACGTTATCGCGGGCGAGCGCGGCAGCGGAATGGTCTGCCTTAACGGCGCGGCGGCGCGCTGCGTAAGCGTCGGCGACAGGATAATCATCATGGCGTACGCGCAGATGTCCCCCGAGGAGGCAAAAGCGCATAAGCCCGCCGTGGTTTTCGTCGACGAGGGCAACAAAATCGTGCGCGTGACCAATTACGAAAAACACGGAGAACTGGGATAATGGATATGAAGAATAAGCGCGTGCTGGTCGGCGTTACGGGCGGCATTGCCGCCTATAAAACGGCGGACGCGGTGAGTATGCTCGTGAAAACGGGCGCGGCTGTCGACGTTATCATGACGAAAAACGCGACCGAGTTCATCACGCCGCTGACGTTTGAAACGCTCACGAAACGGCGCTGTATCACGGACACTTTCGCGCGCGATTTCGAGTTCGACGTGGCGCATATCTCGCTCGCGAAGGCAGCCGACGTTATACTGATAGCCCCCGCGACCGCCAACGTCATCGCAAAGCTCGCTCACGGCATCGCCGACGATATGCTGACGACCACCGTTCTCGCGGCGAAATGCCCCAAGCTCGTTGCCCCCTCTATGAACACGGCAATGCTCGAAAATCCGATAACGCGCGACAATATCGAGACGCTGAAAAAATACGGCTTTGAGATAATCGAGCCCGACAGCGGGCGGCTGGCGTGCGGCGATGAGGGCAAGGGCAAGCTGCCGTCCCCCGAAACGCTCAAAGAGTGCGTTCTGCGGCATATCGCGCGCGAGAAAACGCTGCGCGGCGTGCGCGTTACCGTGACGGCGGGAGCCACGCAGGAGGCTCTCGACCCCGTGCGCTTCATCACCAACCACAGCACGGGAAAAATGGGGTACGCGGTCGCGCGCGAGGCTATGCTGCGCGGCGCGGAGGTCACGCTGATAAGCGGCAAAACGGCGCTCGCTCCTCCGCTTTTCGTCAACGTTCGGCAAGCCGTTTCGGCAGCGGATATGTTCCAAGCCGTCCAAGAGGAGCTCCCGAGGACGGACATTCTGATAAAGACCGCCGCCGTCGCGGATTACCGTCCGAAAACGTTCTCAGAGAGCAAGATAAAAAAGAGCGGCGGCGAGTTTTCTCTCCCGCTGGAGCGCACCGAGGACATTCTGAAATGGGTCGGCGAGAACCGCCGCCCAAAGCTGTTCGTGTGCGGCTTCTCAATGGAGACGGAAAATCTGCTCGAAAACTCGCGCGAAAAGCTGCTGAAAAAGGGCTTGGACATGATAGCCGCGAACTGTCTCAACACCGAGGGCGCGGGCTTCGGCACGGACACCAACGTCATCACGCTCATCACGCGCGACGGCGCTCGGGAGCTGCCGCTGATGAGCAAGGCGGACGCCGCTGCCGAGCTGCTCGACGAGATCGAGCGGCGGCGCGGTTGACGCTGCAAACGCGGTCACAGAGCGGTTTAAGCGCACCTACGATTTTGCCGATTAACACGGCAGCGTCCTGAAAAGCGGCAGCGCAAAACCGCGACAAACGCTGTCGCCGAGCGGTTTCAGCGCACCTATGCCCCTGCCGCTTAGCAGGCTAACGTCTTAAAAATCGGCAGCACAAAACCGCGACAAATGCGGTCGCAGAGCGGTTTTAGCGCACCTACACCCCTGCCGCTCGGCACTCCAAAGCTCTAAAATGCGGCGGCGCAAAACCGCGACAAATGCGGTCACAGAGCGGTTTCAGCGCACTTTTGCTCTTATCGCTTAGCAAGCCAACGCCCTAAAATGCGGCGGCACAAAACCGCAATAAACGCGGTCATAATGCGGTTTTAAAGAAATTGGCAGAACGGAGACGAACTATGATACTGACGGTCGACATCGGGAACACCACCATAGCGTTGACGGTACTTGAGCGCGGCGAACGCGATTACAGCGCGGTTTTCGCGGAGAAGCTCCCGTCGGAGAAAGGCGCTTTGGAGCGCTTTGCGCTGCCGTGCGATATATCAATCGAGCGCGCGGTGCTGTCGTCCGTCGTTCCCGAGCTTACGGAGGGCGTTTGCCGCGCCGTTGAGCGAATTATCGGCAAGGCTCCCGCCGTTTTGAGCGCTAAGGACTGCAAAACGCTGCGGTTCGCGGTTCCCGAGCCCGAAAGGGTGGGCTTCGACAGGATAGCCGACAGCGCCTGGGCTGCCGCGCGTTATCCGCTGCCGGCCGTCACCGTTGACCTCGGAACCGCGACGACTTTCAATGTGATAGGGGAGGGCGGCGTGTTCCTCGGGGGGGTTATAGCGGCGGGCTTGCAAATTTCGCTGGATGCGCTTTCGGAACGAGCTGCCAAGCTCCCGAGGCTCGTCGCTGCCGTTCCCGAGCGGCTTATCGGCTTGGACACTGCCGAGTGTATGCTCTCGGGGTCGGTCATAGGCGCTGCGGCGATGATAGACGGCATAACAGTGCGGGTTGAGGCGGAGCTCGGAAAGCCCGTTTCGCTTATTCTTACGGGGGGCGGCGCGGCGCTTGCAGAGCCGTTTCTGCGGCATTCCCGCGTTTATGAGCCGCTTTTGCTCGCTAAGGGGTTGGCGTATATCGGCGGCGGGGCATTGGATTAAAAACCGCATAACGGTCGCGATTATGGGCTGTCGGTACGGTTTTTTTACCGTTTATGAATTATCTTCGATTTTGCAAGTTTTTGACTGGGAAATTGCAAAATTTTTTGATTTTGGTAACTAATCGTTGAAATCTGTGTATTATTTTGCAGTCTTTTGCAGTTGGCGTGCAGTGATTTGCAGTTGTTTTGCAGTTTTTTGCGGTTAATTACAGTTTTGGATTGTAAATATTTGGAAGCACTGTAATTTTATGTTAAAATCTGGAATTTGCGGTGCTAACTAATTTGCAATCGAAAAAGTTTGCAGTGAATTGCAGTTTTTCGTTGGGTGGATTTTTTGTCGGATTACGTTTCTTTTATTTTTACACTAACTTCGTGCAAGAGGACACCCTTCGGGAGAGGGGGGAACCGGAAAATCCGACAAAAATGCGGAGTTCCCCCCTCTCCCTACGGGTTTCCTCTTCCGATTACCTTCCCCTCCCCCTCTCCCCCTTTTCCGCATTTTTCGGTTGACGAGGGCAAAAACGCGCATTGTTCAAGCGTGAGGTTCAATAGGCGTGGCTCTCCGCACTGCTCAAAATGCGGACTTAGGCGCGCTGTCGACGCTCGCTTGGGTTTCCGAAAGGCGGAGCTCGCTTGGGTTTCCGAAAGGTGACGCTCGCTTGGGTTTCCAAAGGGCGACGCCCTTTGGCGAGGGGTTGGGGGCGGAGTCCCCACAACCTCCCACCTCGGAGGGGTGCTGCGCTAAATAATTTATTATTACTTCAAAAAATTGCCTTTTTTCGTAAAAAATTTGTAAATTATTTACAAAACTATTGAAATTCCAAAAAAACTATGCTATAATGTAATCGTTATTATAAATATTTTTTCAGGAGGTTTCTTCTTATGGCAGATATTCAGAAAATCTACGAGCTGTGGCTGGACAAGGCCGTGGCGGACCCCGACCTCAAGACCGAGCTGGAGAGCGTTTCCGCCGACGAGGAGGGCAAAAACGACCGCTTCTACCGCGACCTCGAATTCGGTACGGGCGGTCTGCGCGGCGTTATCGGCGCGGGCACCAACCGCATGAACGTGTACACAGTCAAGAAGGCTACTCAGGGGCTTGCCGAGTATATCCTTGAAAACGGCGTTGAAAAGCGCGTCGCTATCGGCTACGACAGCCGCAACAAGTCGAGCTATTTCGCGAAGAGCGCTGCCGAGGTGCTTGCCGCGAACGGCATTAAGGTACATATTTATAAGGAGCTTATGCCGACGCCTATGCTTTCATGGGCGGTGCGCAGACTGAACTGCGGCGCGGGCATCGTGGTCACGGCGTCTCACAATCCCGCGAAGTACAACGGCTACAAGGCTTACGGCTCGGACGGCTGCCAGCTCACTCTCGAGGCGGCGGATATCGTGCTGTCGAAGATAAACAAGATAGATATTTTTAACGGCGTGAAGTCCGTTGATTTTGACAAGGCTGTCGCGGACGGAAGCGTTTGCTACATCGAGGACGGCATTATTGACGAGTATATCGCGAAGGTGCGCGAGCAGAGCCTGCACAGCGACCTTGTGCCGACGAGCAATCTTAAGGTCGTGTACACGCCGCTTAACGGGACGGGAAACAAGCCCGTGCGCCGTATTCTGAAGGAGATAGGCGTTAAGGACGTTGTTGTCGTGCCGGAGCAGGAGAACCCCGACGGGAACTTCCCGACATGTCCGTTCCCGAACCCGGAGATACGCGAGGCGCTGCAATGCGGGCTGGACCTCTGCGAGAAGGAGAAGCCCGATCTGCTGCTGGCGACCGACCCCGACTGCGACCGCGTGGGCATCGCGGTGCCCGACGGCGACCGCTACGAGCTGTTTACGGGCAACGAGACGGGCGCACTGCTGCTCGAATATATCTGCAAGGAGCGCATTGCCCTCGGGAAGATGCCGAAGAACCCCGTTGCCGTTAAGACGATCGTGACGTCGGACATCACAAAGGCTATCTGCGCGAAGTACGGCGTGGAGCTGCGCGAGGTGCTGACGGGCTTTAAGTTTATCGGCGAACAGATCGGGCTGCTCGAAAAGGACGGCGAGGAGGAGCGCTATATTTTCGGTTTCGAGGAGAGCTACGGCTACCTCGCGGGCGGCTATGTGCGCGATAAGGACGCGGTCGTGGCTTCCATGCTCATCTGCGAGATGGCGGCGTACTACCGCACCAAGGGAATTTCGCTTATCGAGGCGCGTCGTAAGATGTACGAGGAGTACGGCGTGTATTTCAACAAGCTCGGCAACTTCACCTGCGAGGGCGCGAGCGGCATGGAGCGCATGAAGGAGATAATGGCGGGGCTGCGGGCGAACGCTCCCAAGACCATTGGCGGGCTGAACGTGCTTGCCGTGACCGACTACACGGCTTCCGTAAAGACCATGGCGGACGGCTCAACGAGCGCGGTGACGCTGCCGAAGTCGGACGTTATCACCTACAACCTCGAGGACGACGCTTCCGTTATCATCAGACCCTCGGGCACGGAGCCGAAGATAAAGGTCTACTACACCACGAAGGGCGCGGACAAGGATGCGGCTGTCGCGCTTCAGGAGAAGCTTTCGGCGGATTTCACAAAAATTATCGGATTTTGAGCCGTAAATTCTACAAAACTTCATAAGAAAATTGATAAAACCGCTTGATTTTTTTAAATAGATGTGGTATAATTGATGAGTATTATGATGTAAATACGGATTGAGGTGACAATCATGAAAGAGGGAATTCATCCCGCATACGAGGCTACAACTATCAAGTGCGCCTGCGGAAACGTTATAGAAACGCGTTCCACGAAGAAGGACATCAAGGTGGAGATCTGCTCGAAGTGCCACCCGTTCTATACCGGTAAACAGAAGCTGGTTGACAGCGGCGGACGCGTTGACAGATTTAAGAAGCGCTATAATCTGGGCAAGTAAGCGCTTGACGTTCTCAAAAACGAAACTCACGCATAATTCTTGTGCGTGAGTTTTTGTTGTCGTCGGGGCGAAATTTGTCGGTTTGCGGGGGGATATTTTGGAATACAGGACCATTGCCGAACGCTGCGAGGCGCGGTTTGTCGAGAAAAAATCGGAGTTTATCGGATATCTCGCGCCCGCGGACAGCGAGGAACGGGCTGTCGCGTTTATAAACGAGATACGCGCCATGCACCGCAAGGCGACGCACAATTGCTACGCGTATATCCTCCGCGGGGGCTCGGCGCGGCACTCCGACGACGGGGAGCCCTCGGGGACGGCGGGCGTGCCGATTTACGAGGTGCTGCGCAGAGAGGGGCTGACGGACGTCGCGTGCGTGGTGACGCGGTACTTCGGCGGCGTGCTGCTCGGCGCGGGAGGGCTCGTGCGGGCGTATACGCGCGGCGCGAAGGACGCGGTCGACGCGGCTAAGATAAGGGTCATGGCTATGGCGGCGCGGCTGGAGCTCTCGCTGGACTATTCGCTGTACGGGCGGCTGCCGCAGATCTTTTCCGAGTTTGACGCGCGGGTCTCCTCGGAGGAGTTCGCCGATAATGTGCGGTTGACGCTTTTTGTGCGGGAGGAGCTTGCAGAAAGGCTCACGGAGGAGCTCATTGACAGCTGCAATGGGAAAATTGTTGTGGAATGTGCACAAAAGATGTGGTTTGATTTTGCGTAAAGTGCCGATTTTCGATAATGCGAGGTTGACGCTTTTTGTGAGGGAGGAGATTGCAGACGGCTGTGGCGGGAAAATCGTTGTGGAATGTGTACAAAAGATGTGGTTTGATTTTGCGTAAAGTGCCGTTTTTCGATAATGCGAGAATGCGTTTCGTGCGGGAAGAGATTGTTGACGGCTGCGGCGGGAAAATTGTTGTGGAATGTGTATGAAAAACTTTGTTTGATTTTGTGAGAAATGCCGAATTTTAAAAATAAAAAAGGTGTAACGGGGTCGAAAATTGTATATATTTATAGAGAGGAAAGGAGTGGTCGAGGTGCTGCCGCGCGAACGTACCATGGCGAACGAAAGGCTCATTTTGAGCGAATACGCGTGCAGATCCGAGGACAGCCGGGGGCGCGCCGTGTATGAGAAGCCCTGCGATTTCCGTACGGATTTTCAGCGCGACCGCGACCGCATTATCCACTGCAACTCCTTTCGCAGGCTGAAGCATAAGACGCAGGTGTTTCTTATCCCGCACAGCGACCACTACCGCACGAGGCTTACGCATACGCTGGAGGTGAGCCAGATCTCGCGCACCGTCGCGTGTGCGCTGGGGCTGAACGAGGACCTGACGGAGGCCGTTGCGCTGGGGCACGACCTCGGGCATACGCCGTTCGGACACGACGGAGAGCGCGTGCTGAACGGGCTGCTGCCGGGGGGGTTTGCGCATAATCTGCAAAGCAAGAGGGTCGTCGAGATCATCGAGAAGGACGGTCGGGGGCTGAACCTCACGTTCGAGGTGGTGGACGGCATCGTCGCGCACCGCGGCTCTTCCGCGCCGCCCGCGACCTTGGAAGGTTGGGTCGTGCGGTTCTGCGACAAGATAGCGTACATAAACCACGACATCGAGGACGCTATTCGCGGCGGCGTTATCGGGCAGAGAGATTTGCCCGAGTTCCCCGTGAGGATACTCGGGGAGACGAAATCCGCGCGGATAACGAGCCTTGTGCGCTCGCTCGCCGAAAACAGCGGCAGGGAGATAGCGTTTGACGAGACGACCCAAAGGGCGTTCGACGAGCTGCGCGAATTTATGTTTGAGCGCGTTTACAGAGCAGCGCCGACCGTTGCCGAAAAGGACAAGGCGGGGCATATCGTTGAGTATCTGTACGAATATTTTTATAAAAATAAGGACGAGATGCCCGCGCTTTACAAGGAGATTGCAGAGCGTGACGGGTTGGAGGTTGCCGTGGGGGACTATATCAGCGGCATGACCGATGAATACGCGGTGGACTATTTCAGCAAGCTGTGTATTCCGAGGGGTTGGAACAGCGGGTATATTTCGTGACGCCAGTTCCCCGTGAGGATACTCGGGGAGACGAAATCCGCGCGGATAACGAGCCTTGTGCGCTCGCTTGCCGAAAACAGCGGCAGGGAGATAGCGTTTGACGAGACGACCCAAAAGGCGTTCGACGAGCTGCGCGAATTTATGTTCGAGCGCGTTTACAGAGCCGCGCCGACCGTTGCCGAAAAGGACAAGGCGGGGCATATCGTCGAGTATCTGTACGAGTATTTTTATAAGAACAAGGATGAGATGCCCGCGCTTTACAAGGAGATTGCCGAACGCGACGGGTTGGAGGTCGCCGTGGGGGATTATATCAGCGGTATGACCGATGAATACGCCGTGGACTATTTCAGCAAGCTGTGTATACCGAAGGGTTGGAATAGCGGGTATATTTCGTGATGTCGGCAGAAAAGAGGGTAAAATGCGTCTTTCCGAGGATTTTATGCGTGAGCTGCACGACAGGAACGACATAGCGTCGATAGCGCGCGAATACGTCGAGTTGAAGCGCTCGGGCAGCTCGTATATGTGCCGATGCCCGTTTCATTCGGAGAAAACCCCGTCGTGCAGCATTTCCCCCGACAAGGGGCTGTTCCACTGCTTCGGCTGCGGAGCGGGCGGCGACGTGGTGACGTTTATACGGCTTATCGAGAACCTCGACTATATGGACGCGGTGCGGTTTCTGGCGCAGAAGGCGGGTATGCCGATGCCCGAGGACAAGGACGACGGCTCCGCGAAAAAGCGGCAGCGGCTGTACGAGATGAACCGCGAGGCGGGGAAATATTTCCATAAGCGGCTCTTTTCGCCCGAGGGGGCGGTGGGGCTGGACTATCTGCGGCGGCGAGGGCTGTCCGAGCACACGATAAGGCGCTTCGGGCTGGGGTATGCCGACGACGATTATCACGCCTTGCATTATTATATGAAGTCGCTGGGGTTTTCGGATTACGAGCTGACGGACGGGTCGCTGTTGGCGACGAACAACAACAAGATTTACGATAAGTTCAGGAACCGCGTGATGTTCCCGATATTCGATACGCGGAAAAACGTCGCGGCGTTCGGCGGGAGGACGCTCTCGGAGGACAAGAATATCCCGAAGTACCTTAACAGCGCGGAAACGCCTATCTTCCACAAGAGCGATATGCTGTTCGCGATGAATATTGCCAAGAGCTCGAAGGCGGACTATTTTATACTTTGCGAGGGGTATATGGACGTTATTTCGCTGCATCAGGCGGGCTTCGACAGCGCGGTCGCGTCGCTGGGAACGTCGCTTACGGCGCAGCAGGCGAATATGATCTCGCGGCTGGGCAAGAAGGAGGTCATTCTCTCCTACGACAGCGACGGGGCGGGACAAGCCGCAGCCTCGCGCGGGATAAATCTGCTGTCGGAGGCGGGGGTGCGGGCGCGCGTTCTGAAAATGAGCGGCGCGAAGGACCCCGACGAGTTCATAAAAAAATACGGCGCGGAGGCGTTCGGGCTGCTTATCGAGAAGTCGGGCAGCGCTATCGCTTACGAAATGGACAAGCTTGCGGCGGGACTCGACCTTAACTCCGACGACGGGCGGGCGGCTTACCTTAAAAAGGCGGTGGCGTTTCTGGCGCAGATAAGCAACGACATCGACAGGTCTGTGTACATAAGCCGCGCGGCGAGGGAGTCCTCTATCCCGGCGGAGACCGTGAAAGCGGCTGTCGAGAGGGAGATGGCGCGCAGCAGAGGAAAGGCGCAAAAAAAACTGCAGAACACCGCGCTGAGACCCGCGCCCGACAGGATAAATCCCGGGTCGGCGAGGACGCCGAGGGAGGAAAAGGCGGAGCGGGGGATAATATGCTATCTGTTCCGTAATCCCGAGGCGCTGGGAAAAATTTCCTCGGAGCTTAAAAGAGATTTTGTGACGGCTTTTAACAAGCGGGTTTACGAATTTCTGGCAAAAACGATAGCGGATGGGGAAAATCCCGACATTTCCTTGTTTAACGAGGAATTTGACGCTATGGAAATGGGCAGAATATTGCAGATAGTGAGCGACGATATGTTCGCCAACGACGCGACGGCGCTGGCGGATTTTATAGACGTTATCAACAATTACGGCAGCGGCGGCGCGGACAAGCGGTACGGCGAAATGTCCGACGAGGAGCTGCTGAAACAGGCGCAGAAGCTAAAGGAGAAGAGAAAGTAATGAGTGAAAACAGCGGAACACCCAACGTTCTGGAGGAGTTGTTCAATCAGGGAAAGCAGAAGGGAAGCCTTACCGCGAAGGAGATCACCGACGCGCTTGAGGAGCTGAACTTCGACGCCGAACAGATCAACCGCATTTTTGACAAGATAGTCAATATGAATATCAAGATCGTCGACAACTTTGACGCAGACCTCGATATTGACAGCATACTCGACTATTCCGACAGGGATTTTTCGGATAATCCCGAGGCGGACATTATGCTGCCCGACGATTCGGTGAAGAGCTTCCTTAAGGACATAGGCAGGATACCTCTGCTGTCGACCGAGGAGGAGATAGAGCTTGCCGCGCGCATGGAGGCGGGCGACGATTACGCGAAAAAGCGCCTTATAGAGGCCAATCTCCGGCTGGTGGTGAGCATTGCCAAAAAATACGTGCGGCGCGGAATGCAGTTCCTCGACCTTATTCAGGAGGGGAATATGGGGCTGATAAAGGCGGTCGAGAAGTTTGACTACACGAAGGGCTTCAAGTTTTCGACCTACGCGACATGGTGGATAAGGCAGTCGATAACGCGCGCTATCGCCGACCAAGCGAGGACTATACGTATTCCCGTGCATATGGTGGAGACGATTACCAAGGTGAAGAAGGCGCAGAGCCAGCTTCTGCACGAGAACGGCTGCGAGCCCTCCGAGGAGGAGATAGCGGAGCATTTGAACATGAGCGTTGAAAAGGTGCGGGAGATAATACGCATAGCGCAGGATCCCGTGTCGCTGGAGACGCCTATCGGCGAGGAGGAGGACAGCCACCTGGGGGACTTTATCCCCGACGAGGGAGCGCCCTCGCCGGCGGACGAGGCGAGCAACTCGATGCTGAAGAAGATGCTCGGGGAGGTGTTGGACACGCTTACGGAACGCGAAAAGCGCGTTATAATACTGCGCTTCGGGCTTATTGACGGACGACAGCGCACGCTTGAGGAGGTGGGTCAGGAATTTCAGGTGACAAGGGAAAGAATACGGCAGATAGAGACCAAGGCTCTGCGGAAGCTTCGCCATCCTACCAGAAGCAGAAAGCTGAAGGATTTTCTGGAATAAGTACATATTCGGCTGCGAACACGGCTGCGAAGGCTTTGAAAGGATCATTAAATGAACAATACAGAAAAGAATATTTTTAACGAGCTTCTGGAAAGAGGCAGGCAGAGCGGGACGCTCTCCACGAAGGAGATATATAACGTTATCGACGAGGCGGACGTCGACCTTGACAGGCTCAACGAATTTCTTGAGCAGAACAATATCAAGATAGACGACGACTTTACCGTGGAGGAGGACCTTAACAAGGCGCTGGAGCTCGGCGAGGCGGGGAGCGAGAAGGGCGGCTCCGCTATTGACGACCCGGTGAAGATACATCTACGGGAGATAGGGAAAATTCCGCTGCTTACCGCCGACGAGGAGGTGGAGCTTGCCGAAAGGATAGTCAACGGCGACGACGCGGCGCGCGACAGGCTCATTACCGCGAATATGCGGCTTGTGGTGAGCATTGCGAAGCATTATGTCGGGCGCGGGATGCCGCTGCTCGACCTGATACAGGAGGGATACAGCGGGCTTATAAAGGCGGTTGAGAAGTTTGACCACACAAAGGGCTACAAGTTTTCGACCTACGCGACGTGGTGGATAAGGCAGTCGATAACGCGAGCTATTGCCGACCAAGCGAGGACTATACGCATACCCGTGCATATGGTGGAGACCATTTCGCGCGTTAAAAAGGCGCAGAACAAGCTGCTGCACGAGAACGGTCACGAGCCGACCATAGACGAGGTGGCGCAGGAGCTGAAGATGTCCCCCGACAAGGTGCGCGAGATAATACGCATAGCGCAGGACCCCGTGTCGCTGGAGGCGCCCGTGGGCGAGGAGGAGGACAGCTATCTGGGGGACTTTATCCCCGACGAGGACGCTCCCGCGCCTATCGATACGGCGATGAAGGCGGTGTTCAAGGACGAGCTGAACAAGGCGCTGAACACGCTGCCGGAGCGCGAGCGAGAGGTGCTGAAGTTCCGATACGGCGTGGGCTACGACCGCTCGCATACGCTGGAGGAGGTCGGAAGGCAGTTTAAGGTGACGCGCGAAAGAATTCGGCAGATAGAGGCGAAGGCGCTGAGGAAGCTGCGCTCGCAGAGCAAGAGCAAGGCGCTGAGGGTGTTTCTCGATTGAGCGGGGCTCGGGAAATGCTTTACATACGTATTGCGGGGAGAAAGTATGACCGATGAGACGGCGCTTGTGAAGCTTCAAATAGAGAGCACGGGCAGGGCGGAGATACTGCTTGAGGAGGACGATTATCTTATCGTGAAATGGACGCTGCCGACAGACGGCGGCGCGAGGATAACGTACAGCTTTGAGGCGTTTGCGTACAGCGCGTCGGGCATGGGGAACAATTATCCGTGGTCGCACGAGGTCTCCGAGGAGAGGGCAAGGTATTTTGCCGAACATGCCGACGAGGCGACGGAGTATTTCAAATCAAAGCACCACTATTTTCATACCGAGATACGGGAGGTCGGCTATGACGAGATACGCGGGGTCGACGGCAGCGGAATAACGTTCGGGGACGGTCACGTCGTTACGTATCATGAGTGCGCGGTCAATTTCAAGCGCAAGCACCCCGAGAGCGGAGGCAGATGTATCGGCGAACGCGACATGACTGCCGAGCCGCCTTATATCGAGATATACGGCGTTTACGCTCACGACAGGATAATTTTCGACCGAAAGGGCGGCTTTGCCGAAAGAGAGAACCTTGCCAACTTTCACAAGCTCCGAAAGCAGATAGAGGAGTTCGGGTATACCACATTTGATTTAAGCTGAAAGGCGTGCCGCCGTGGCAATCCCAATAAAACGCCCCCGAAAGGCTCGGGGGCGTTTTTTTTATACTATGTCGTTCGCGTCGAACGGGTCTCCGCACTCGGGGCAGAATTTCGGGGGCTTGGAGGGGTCTTCGGGCTCCCAGCCGCATTTGTCGCACTTGTAGAGCGGAGCGCCCGCGGGCTTGGGCTTGCCGCACTCCATACAGAATTTGCCCTTATTCACCGCGCCGCAGGAGCAAGTCCAGCCGTCCGCGCTTGCGGGCTTCGGGGAGCCGCAGGAGGTGCAGAATTTGCCCGTATTGACGGAGCCGCAGGAGCAGGTCCAGCTTGCCGCGCTCGGCGCCGACGAGGGGGCGGAGGGGGCTGCCTGAGGCTGCTGAGCGCTCTGTTGGGCTGCCATATTGTAGAGACTGCCCGCGTTGATGCCGCCGTTTTGCTGAGCCATATTCATGCCGAAAAAGCCCATTGCCGCGCCGCCCGCGTTGCCGGCGGCGGTCTTCATAGCCTCGCCCTGAGCCTGCGTGAGGTGAGCGGCTGCCATGCCGGGGTCGCGCATTACCGCAGTCCTCTGGAGGTCCTTGATGAGCGCTTCGTCCTCGGCGGAGAGCGACGGCGGGTTCATATTGAACGAGCTTATCGCCATGCCGCGCAGCTCGCCCCACTTTTTGGAGAGTATCTCGTTGAGCGCGTCGCATATCTCCATGGTGTGCGAGGGGAGGCTGCTAGGGCGCACGCCCGTGTCGGATATCTTGCCGAGAGCGGGCTGGAGAGCCGTGACTATCTCGGTTTTCAGCATGCTGTCCATGGTGCGCTTGGGGTAGGTGTCGCCGAAATTGCCGCAGACGTTGCTGAAAAACAGCACGGGATTTGTGATGCGGTAGGAATACTCGCCGTTACAGCGGAGCGAAACGTCCACGTCGAGACCGATATTTTTGTCCACCACGCGGAACGGGATGGGGGTCGCCGTTCCGTAGCGGTTGCCCATTATTTCCTTGGTGTTGATGAAGTATACGCGCTGGTCCTTGGGGGCGTCGCCGCCGAACGAAAAGCGCTTGCCTATCGAGTTGAACGTCGCTTTTATGTTTTCGCCGAGGTCGCCGTAGAAGATGCTCGGCTCGGTGGAGGTGTCGTAGACGAACTCGCCCGGCTCGGCGCAGACCTCCGCGACCTTGCCGCCGTCGATTATAAGCACGCACTGACCCTCGTTGACGTTGATTATGGAGCCGTTGGAGATGACGTTGTCGCTGCCCTTGGTGTTGGAGGACTTGCCGCCGACGCGCTTCCAGCCGCGCGCCGCAAGCACCTCGGAGCTGAGCGCGTCGCAGTAGAAATAATCTCTCCATGAATCCGCCAGCGCACCCGAAAGCGCGCCCATACCCGCTTTAAGTAAACCCATAGTAAATTTCTCCTTTATTGAAATAAGCAATAGCTTTAATACTATTGTACAACATTTTCGGCGTTATGTCAAGAGCGGATTTCGGAAATCCGCGGCATAGGGGGTGTTTGTGCCGAAGTTTAAAATAAACATTGACAAGCGGCAAAAAAAGTGGTATAATAGACATATATAATTTAAATGGGAGGTACTTATGTCCGATATACCTGTAAATCCGTTTGACGACGCGGAGGAAATTGCCAAAAAATCCATGGTGCTTTTCTTCCTTATTGACTGCTCAGGGAGCATGGGCGGCAGCAAGATTGGCACCGTAAATTCCGTTATGGAGGAGCTTATACCCGAGATACGCGGGATAGGCGGCGCGGACGCCGATATTAAGATAGCCGTGCTGAAGTTTTCGGGCGGCAGTGAGTGGATGTACGACGAGCCGATATCCGTCGACGAGTTCGAGTGGAAGCCGCTTGACGCGGAGAACGTCACAGACCTCGGCAGCGCTTTCGGCGAGCTGTCGCTGAAGCTGTCGAGAAACTCCTTTATGAGCTCGCCGTCGCTTTCGTTCGCGCCCGTTATGATACTTATGTCGGACGGCTACCCCACCGACAACTTTGAGAAGGGTCTCGAGGAGCTCCGCAAGAACCGCTGGTACTCCGCGGGGATAAAGGCTGCCGTGGCTATCGGCGAGGACGCGGATTTTGATATTCTGTCGCGCTTTACGGGCAACCCCGACAGTGTTGTTACCGCGCATAACGGAGAGGCTCTTGCGAAGCTCGTGAAGTTTGTCGCCGTTACCTCGTCGCAGATAGGCAGCCGCAGTATGCGCCTTGCCGAGACGGAGGAGGACTTCCGCACCAAGCAGGAGACCGCCGCCGAGCAGATACGCGAATTCGCCGAGAGCGACGAGATAACCGCGGATATCGAAGAGGGCTGGTAATCGGAGGTAAGAGGTTAGAGGCAAGAGATAAGAACAGCAGCGTATTTTGAGAGCAATGGGGGGATCGCTTTGACGCGCTTCAAGGGCTATGCTCTTTCCGTAAAGGGCGCGTCCCACGAGGAGTCGGGCATTGGCTGTCAGGACAGTGCGCGCGTATACATAGCCGAGCATTTCGCGGTCGCGGCGGTGTCCGACGGACACGGGAGCGAAAAGCATTTCCGCTCGGCTTCGGGCAGCGAAATGGCGACGCGCGTCGCTATTCGCTCGATATGCGATTTCTGCGAGCGCAACAACGGTCTTGACGGGATATTTCTCGACAACCCCGAAAACGCCGCGCGGCGCATGGCGGCAAACATAATCTGCGGCTGGAACAGCGAGATAGCCGCGCATATCGGGCTGCTGCCGTTGAACAAGCACGAACGGGAAATATACGAAAAATACGGCGGCATCGCGAACGAGGTGATGTACGGCGCGACGCTTATCGTTGCGGGAGTGACCGAAAACGGCTGCTTCGGGCTGCAGATAGGCGACGGGAGCTTCTGCGCGCTGAGCGGCGGGGATATGGTGTTTCCCATGCCGGAGGACGCTAATCTGGTAGGGAATCTTACGACGTCGCTCTGCGATAGCAACGCTATCGAGAATTTCCGCCACTTTTACCGCGAGGGCGGGTTTTCGGGGGTCATGCTTTCGAGCGACGGGCTGATAAACTCGTTCGTAAACGAAAACGACTATCTTAAATTCGGGCGCAGGGTGCTTTCGGCGGTCGACAGCGGAGCGACTTCGGCGCTCGGGGAGCATCTGAAAACGCGCTCCCGATGCGGGAGCCGCGACGATATTTCCGTTTCGGCGGTCACGAAGGAAAACGGGCAGTTCCCGTATAATAAAGGAGTTTAAATATGGCAAACAATTTATATATCAACCAAAAGCTGGAAAATCCCGCGATGCGCGAGCTGCTTGCGAGGCGCAGAAGCGTCGACCCCTCGGACAAGACTGCTGTGAGCGAGGTTATGAGCAGTCTTATCAACGAGATAGTGATGAACGCCCGATTTTTGACGGCGGCAAGGTTCAGCAGCGAGCCGTTTGTTGATACGGACGGTTCTCTTGCGCTTCCGCAGAAGACCGACCTTACCTTTACGATGATCACCAACAGCAATGACGAGCACTTTTTGCCCGTTTTCAGCGAGACGCCCGAAATGGACAAATGGAAGGACGCCGACATCGAGCACACTATACAGATAGGATTTGACAGCATTGCGCCGATACTTCTTTCGGGCAATAATTACGGCGGATTTGTTATCAATCCGTTTTCGGATAATATGACGATAAGCCGCGAGATAACGTTGAAGTGGCTTGAGAAAAAGCAGATGATGCTGCACGGGCACGCTCAGCACGTTATTTCTCCCGACTCGAAATACGAGTTTCATTCGCTGAAGCCGTATCCCATGCTGCTTTCAAACAAGCTCTGCGAGACGGCGAGGTCGATCTCCGTGAATAAGCTGTGGCTGCGCGGAATTACCCTCGACGGGACCGACGGCTATCTTCTGGTGGTTGATTTTACGGGCGACAGAATGGAAACGTTTACAGCGCTCGGCAATTCCGCGAGACCGTTTTTGTCGGACAAGCCGCTTCATATGATAGACTGCAGGGAGACGTTCGGTCAAATTGCCGTTGAAAACAATATTCCCATTTACTCCAAGGATTGATATTAAGCTTTGTTTTAACTTAATAAGTCCGAATTTTAAGCTTATGAGACGGTTCTTTGGGCAAAATCCACAAAAGCCCGCTTGTTAATTCATCATATTATCAACGGATTTTATGTGGACTTTTTGCTTGGAGTGTGTTATAATGGAATTAGAGAAATATCTTTAGTATCGGAGGAAAATATTATGGCTAAGAAGAAGTTGTTTGGAAATAATATCAAGCCGTCGTGCAAATACTGCGATTTCGGCGCTCCGGGGAGCGGAGACGTCATCAAGTGCTCGAAGTTCGGAGATATGAAGGCTTACGACTCCTGCAAGAAGTATGTTTACAATCCGTTGAAGCGTATTCCCAAGAAGGAGCTTTCGCTTGCTAATTCGGCGGTAAACGATATTGACTTTTGATTGACGAAAAAGCCCGTTGGAGACGGGCTTTTTTCTTATGGAGAAGAGATGCACGATATTGAGGAATTGTTCGCGATAGAGCGCGAATGCTTCGGCGGAGCGTGGACGCGCGAAATGCTGAGGGAGGAGCTGGAAAATCCGCTCTCGGTCGCGGCGACGCATTGCGAGGGCGGCAGGCTCGCGGCGTTCGCGTTGGGGCGGGTGGCTGCCGACGAGGGTGAGCTGTTCCAGATCGGGACGCTTGGCGAGTTCTGCAGGCGCGGCATTGCCGAAGGGCTGCTCGGGGAGCTGCACGAGAAAATGCGCGGGAGGGGCGCGGCGGTGTGCTTTCTCGAGGTGCGGAGCAGAAACGCGGCGGCGATTGCGCTGTACGAGAAATGCGGCTACGAGCGAATTTCCGTGCGCAAAGGCTACTATCCCGACGACGACGCTGTTATAATGAGGAAAGACTTATGACTTACGAGGAATTTATTTACGGAATTGAAAAATATTGGGAGCTTTTCGAGCAGGGCTTGAAAAAACAGGCAAACAAATATCTTTTCGACTTTGCGGAACGTTTCAAGACCGACGTCTCCCAAGAGGACGGTGACAAGCTGCTGTACCGTTTCTGCTCCGATTATCTTGACGGCGACAGGTTCAACAATCACAAACAGTACGGATTTGAACGGCTGCCGTTTCAGCTTACGGGACTGCTTAACGATTATTTTATCCGTGAATGTAAGGCTGAAAAAATGCCGCAGATGCGCTGGGCGGTTCAGATATTCGGACGATACTATAATCCTCACGACCCAAACCGTGACGAGCTGAAAACGTACGATATTCTGAAAAGGGCGTATGAACACCCCGACTGCGATCGGAAAACCGTCGGTCTGTACTTGGAAAAACAGGTGGAATGTTTGGAATTTGGCGCGCACCACTTCCCAGAGGGCTGCTGCATTACGCGGGAAGAGTATGAGGATACGATAAAGACCGCCGAGAAGATCATTGCCGAAAGAAAAGCGCCCGAACAGCTTATTGGGGAAGTTCGCTGCTTCAAGGCGCTCTATGAACTATATTACAGGTGGCACGACGGCGGCAGGGTCGGCGACTTCGCGGAGCTGTGCGCCGCCAACGGCGTGCCGTTCCATGCCGTCAAAGCGTACGATTACGATTAAGCCGCCGCTTTATGACAAAAAAGACCGCGCTGCCCGTGAACACGAGTACGCTGATGATCTGCGAGGTCGACAGCCCGAACAGGAAGCCGCGGTAATCGTCCCCGCGCAGGAACTCGAGGAAAAATCTTCCGGCGGGATATATCAGCAGATAAAGCGCGAGCAGTCTGCCGCGGAGCCTGTTCGTCCTCGTGAGCAGCAGCCAAAGCAGCGCGAACAGCGCGAACTCGAAGCCTGCCTCGATAAGCTGCACGGGAACGCGCGGAACGCCGTTCGCGCTCTCGACGAGCGCGTTTGTGAACGTTATGCCGTGCTCCCACTCTATCCCGTAGCAGCAGCCGCCCATAAAGCAGCCTATCCTCGCGAAGCCGTGGAACAGCGCTATCGACGGCGCGGCGCAGTCCGTGACGATATCGGCGGGGAGCTTCTGCACCCTTGCCGAGATACCGCCCGCGAGCAATCCCCCGAGCAGTCCGCCGTAAAACACCGAGCCGCCGAATATCGCCGCAAAGCGCTGCCAGAAATTGACAAAGCCCGTTGCTTGGAACAGCTTGGGGATATATTCCAGCATCGTTACGCCGTAGAGCAGGTGCATGCCGATAAACACGCCTATCGCCGAAAAAAGGTACACGAATATCATCGGTATATCCTCGCCCGTAAAGCGCTTGTAGCAGTGTATACCGAGCGGGCAGGCGGTGAATATCCCGACCAGCGCGAGGATCGCGTAGGTGCCGATGAATTGACCGAAAATCTCAAATCCGGGGAACATTGCTTATTCGAACATTTCCATTATGCCTACGCATACGCCAGCGCCCGTTGCCGTGCACACGGCGCATATCGCGCACGCGGCGGACAAGATGCTCTTGACGGACGACACGATGCCGCAGATGAGCCCGATGAGCGCAAGGTCCTTGTGCTCGGTATCCCCCGTTTTGTTTATGCGCGAAAGCGCGAGCGCTCCGAAAACTATGCCCGCAATGGAGCAGAACGGCGCGGCGTATTCCGCAAACGGGATAAACGAGCCGCCGAAGCCGATAAGTCCGCAGATAAGCGAGACTATCGCCATATTTTTTACTGTCATAAATACATCTCCTAACGATATTAAGCCACATTTTATATTATATCAGAATTTTCGTTTTTTTGCAACCCTTTGCCGCGAAAATATTGCAATTTTGCCCGAACGGTGCTATAATGATATATGACGGGAGGTCGGTCGAATGAAGATAATCGGTTCTACGCCGCGGGCGGACGGCTTTTATATGCCCGCCGAGTTTTCGCCGCATTACGGGTGCATTATGATTTTCCCCGAGCGCTCGGACAGCTGGCATTACGGCGGTTATGCCGCGAGAAAGGCTTTTGTGAGTATTGCCGAGGCAATATCGCGCAGCGAAAAAGTTACCGTGTGCGCCTCGCAGAAGCAGTATGAGAACGCGCGGCGTATGCTCCCGGGGCATATCCGCGTGGTTGAGATGTCCTCGAACGATTCGTGGGCAAGGGACTACGCGCCGACCTTCGTCACGAACGGCAGGGAGATACGCGGCATTAACTGGGGCTTCAACGCGTGGGGCGGTCTGGAGGACGGGCTGTATTTCCCGTGGGATTTGGACGACAAAATGGCTCGAAAATTGTGCGATTTGTACAATAAAGATATGTACGATTTGGGCAATTTTATACTTGAGGGCGGCTCGATACATGTTGACGGCGAGGGCACCTGCATCACTACCGAGGCTTGCCTGCTGAGCAAGGGGCGCAATCCGATGCTCACAAAGGCGGAAATTGAGAATTATCTTTGCGAGTATCTGAACGTTTCCAAGGTCGTTTGGCTTAAGAACGGCATTTTCGGCGACGAGACAAACGAGCACGTCGACAATATCTGCGCGTTCGTGAAGCCCTCCGAGGTGGTTCTCGCGTGGACGGACGACGAGAGCGACCCGCAGTACGCGCTGTCGAAGTCCTGCTTTGATATTTTAACGCGCGAAATCGACGCCAAGGGGCGCGGGTTTACGATACACAAGCTGCGCTGCCCGAAGCCCGTGACGATGACCGCGGACGAGTGCGGGGGGCTGGACACCATGGATTTTCAGCCGACGCGCACTCCCGGGGAGCGCCTTGCCGCGTCCTACGTCAACTTCTACATCGCGAACGGCGCGGTGGTTATGCCGTTTTTCGGCGACCCTGCGGACGAGCCCGCGTATGAGCTGCTGTCGGCGCTGTTTCCCGAGCGCGAGGTGATACCCGTCTACGCGCGGGATATACTCATCGGCGGCGGCAATATCCACTGCATTACGCAGCAGATACCGATTTTCGAGGGCGCGGAATTATAGATTTTTTCGTTCAAAAAAGCTCGTGTTTTTTGCTGCTGTGAAATCGCCGTAATTATTATTGTTAAACGGTTTTGACGATTTTTCGGCGAAATTTTCGGTTATCGAAAAACGATAATAAAAATTGTGCGAAAAACGGGATTTTTCGGGCTGTTTTTTGACGAAAAAAGAAAGGAATATCAAATGAGGAAAATTGTTGCTGCAGCGGTGCAGATGTCCGTTCCCGAGACGCGGGAGCTGTCGATAAAAAAAGCCGAGGAGTTGGTTCGGGAGGCGGCTTCCCGAGGGGCGAACGTCATTCTGCTGCCCGAGCTTTTCGAGACGAAATATTTCTGTCAGGAGCGCCGCTACGAGCATTACGAGCTTGCGCTGCCGATTGAGAAAAACCCCGCCGTTATGCGGTTTCGGGAGGTCTCGCGGGAGCTGGGCGTTGTGCTGCCGATAAGCTTTTACGAGCGCGATGTAAACGTTTTCTACAACAGCGTCGCGATGCTGGACGGCGGCGAGCTGTTGGGCGTGTACCGCAAAACGCATATTCCCGACGACCACTTTTATCAGGAAAAGTTCTATTTTACGCCCGGAAATACGGGCTTCAGGGTTTGGGAAACGCGTTTCGGGCGCGTCGGCGTCGGCATTTGCTGGGATCAGTGGTTCCCCGAGGCGGCGCGGTGCATGGCGCTTATGGGCGCGGAGCTGCTGCTCTACCCGACCGCTATCGGCAGCGAGCCTATCATCGAGTGCGACAGTATGCCGCACTGGCGGCGCTGCATGCAGGGGCACGCGGCGGCGAACCTCGTCCCCGTGATAGCCGCGAACCGCGTCGGAACGGAGACGGTCGCTCCCGACGGCGGGAACGCGGGGCAGTCGAGCGCGCTTACCTTTTACGGCTCGAGTTTCATTGCCGATGAGCGCGGTGAAATCGTCGAGAGCGCCGACCGCGTTTCCGACTGCATTTTACTGCATGAATTCGACCTCGACGAGACGCGCGTTTTCCGTCGGGAGTGGGGCGTGTTCCGCGACAGGCGACCAGAAATGTACGGAGAGATCACAAGATAACGTTTTGCATTGAAATCCCCGACAAGGCTTGTCGGGGATCTGAGTTATTCGTGGAGCTTGCTCGAGGCGTAGCCCTCCTCGATAGCGGCGTTGCAGGACGCGTCGATGTTTGCGGCGACCTCCTCGGGGGTTTTGTCGCCGAAGAGCAGATCCTGTATGTTGAGGTAGAACGCCGCGCGGACGCCGCGCCAGTTGGGGTTGTTGCCCGTGAGATTAACGTTCGCGCCGCTGTTTTTGATGTATTTGCTCTCGTTTTCGAGGGCGGCGGCGTATTTTTCGGCAACGCTTGCGCTGCACGGCATCGCGCCCGTCATATAGTCCTTGTAATCGCTTTCGTAAATGTACTTTACAAACGCCTTACCCGCTTTCAGCTTGTTTTCGTCGCCGTTGTCGAATACCTCGAAGCCCGTGGTGAAAACCGTCGCGAAGCCTTGACCGTTCTCGTCCGCGAAATTCGGGAAGTTGACGGAATAAATTTCAAAGCCGCCCTCCTTTCGGCAATTTTCCTCCTGTGCGACGTTGTTGATGTACAGCGCCAGCTGCCCGTTGATAAAGCGGTTGTAGTTGTCCATGATGACCAAGGTATCGGCTTTTTCGGGGAAGTAGCCGCGGTCGCTGCAGTCCTTGAGCCACTTCAGAGCCGCAATGCCCTCGGGGGAGTTTACGCAGAAGCGCCCGTTTTCGTCGAACAGCGGGCAGCCGAAGGCTCTGAGCAGCGTCATTATGTGGGTGTCGCCCTGATTGTCGCCCGCGTACATCATCATGGGGGAGACCATGTCCGACAGATTTTCTTTCAGCGTTCTGAACACGTATTCAAACTGCTCGCCCGTCCAGTTCTGTATCACGTCGGGCTCCTTGATGAACTCCTCCAAGCCCGCCTCGCGGAAGAGCTCGGCGTTGAACGAAAGCGTGTTTTGCGCGGTGTAGAACGGCATCATGTACGTTTTTCCGTTCAGGGAGCTTTCCGTCCAGTAGCTCGGGGAAATATCAGCCCTGAGCTCGTCGCTTATGATGTCGTCAAGCGGGACCACTCTGCCCGTGTGTATGTAGGTGGACATATTGAAATATCCCTCGAAAAGAACGTCCGCCGCGTCGGGCGTATCGAAGCAGCCGGGGATCTCCGCGTCCTCGTTGGTCAGCTCGAACTCGATAAGATTTACGGTAACGTCCGCGTCCTCATACTGCCTGCAGAAATCGTCGGCTGCCTTTTGCAGGAATTGCTGCGCGGCGGTGAAGCCCGTGCCGACGGGGTCGTTCATCTGAAGCGTGGGACATTTTATATTGAGAATCACCGACGGTTTATTTGCCGACTGTCCGCAGCCGCCGAGCAGTCCGCAGAGCATTGCCGCCGCGAGCGAAGCGCAGAAAATTCTTTTTACCTTTTTCATAAATTACCTCCTTTATGACAAATATTTTTTCAGCGTCTCCAACAGCGTCGGGACGTCTATGGGCTTGCCCAAATGGTCGTTCATGCCAGCCTTGAGAGCCTCCTGCTTATCCTCCTCGAAGGCGTTTGCCGTCATGGCTATGATAAGTATTTTCGACAGCTCGGGGTCGTCAAGCGCGCGTATGGCGCGGCTTGCCTCGTAGCCGTTCATTACGGGCATCTGAACGTCCATTAGGACCGCGTCGAAGTAGCCCCGCTCGGAAGCCTTTACCGCGTCGACGGCTTCTTGTCCGTTTTCGGCGGTCTCTATCAGAAAGCCCCACTCCTCGAGGAGCTCCGTGGCTATTTCGCGGTTCAGCTCGTTATCCTCCACCAGAAGCAGGCGGCGGTCTTTGAAGGAGACGGTCTCCTCTTCTTCGGGGGCGTTCTGCTCGGCGGTCTTGCCGTACAGACGCTCCAGAGTACGGTTAAGCACGGACGGGAACAGCGGCTTGCCGATAAAATCGGTCACGCCCGCCCCGCGAGCCTCGGCTTCGATATCCGACCAATCGTATGCCGTGAGCAGAAGTATCGGCGGCTCGCTGCCGACCGTTTTCCGAATGCGCCGAACGGTTTCCAAGCCGTCCAAGTCGGGCATTTGCCAGTCGATCATATAAAATTCGTAGCTGTCGCCTATCTCGACAGCCTCCTTTACGCGGGCGACGGCTTCCTTTCCGTACATCGTCCACTCGGCTCTCAGACCGTACAGGCGGAGCATCTGACAGACGCTCTGGCAGGCGTCCATATCGTCGTCGGCGACCAGGGCGCGCACGCCCTCGAGCTCGGGTATGCGCACGGGCTCCTTGCGCTCGTCCTGCAGGCGGAATGACAGCGATATGACAAATTCCGTTCCCTTGTCCTTTTCGCTGTGGACCTCGATAGTTCCGCCCATCATATCAACTATGTTCTTGGTAATGGACATGCCGAGACCCGTGCCCTGAATGCCGCTGACGGTAGCCGTGCGCTCGCGCGTGAACGGCTCGAAAATGGTCGCGGCGAACTCGGGGCTCATGCCGATGCCCGTGTCCTTGACGCGAAGCTCGTAGCTTCCGCAGCCCTCGCGATCGCTTTCCTTTTCGGTAAGGCGCAGCGAGACGGAGCCGCCCGCGGGCGTGAATTTCATGGCATTGGAGAGGAGATTTAACAGGATCTGGTTCAGGCGCAGCTTGTCGCAGAAGATGTCCTCGTCGGTGACGTTTACCGCGTCGACGTACAGCTCGAGCTGCTTGGAATGAATATCCGTCTGAATGATGCTGCGGACGTTTTGGAGTATCTCCGCGAGGTTTTCGGGCTTTTCCTCGATAACGACCTTTCCCGACTCGATGCGGCTCATATCCAGCACGTCGTTTATAAGGCTGAGCAGATGCGCCGACGACCGGCTTATCTTGCCGAGGTAATCCGCGAGCTGCTCCTTATTGTCAAGGTGCTTTGCCGCGAGGTTTGTAAAGCCGATAATGGCGTTCATGGGCGTGCGGATATCGTGCGACATATTGTTGAGGAACGTGGTTTTCGCCCGATTTGCCGATTCCGCCATATTCAGAGCCTCGTTGAGCTCCTCGCGGTGCTTCTGGTCGATTTTTGCCTGCGCGGCGGAACGGCGGCCGCGGTAGAACAGAAAAAGCACGAGTATCACTGCCGAGCCCATGGCGATGAAGATAAGCAGCACTATCCGTATAAGCTCCATGCTCTGTTTTTCAAAAACCGAGCGGGAGACCGACATGACGAAGTACCAGTCGACCTCCTCTATGGGCGTGAAATGCATAAGCTCGCCGCCCTTGTCCGACTCAAAGGAAATGGTAAAGGCTTCCTTTTTTTCTATTTTTTCGCGTATTTTTTCGACGGTCTCGCCGTCGTGAAGTTCATATTCGGAAATGTCCGTGAAGAAGTTGTCGCGCTCGCGGACGCTGTGGCTGCGGTTAAGATTAACTATGTAGCTGCCCTCGCTGTCGACGACGCTGCTGTATCCCTGACCGTCGTAGCAGTCGATCTTCAGCTCTTCGTCAAGGGTATTTATATGATAGCGGCAGACTATATGCGTGAAATTTTTGTTCTCCACCGTGAACGGCTTGATGCTTACGCCCAGAAGCAGGCCTTCGCTGCGGCTTTCCACACTGTGACCTTCGCCGTCGTAGCGGACGGCGAAGCGCTCTCCGCTGTTTTGGCAAAAAGAGGAAATATTTTCATCCTCTGTCGTGAACATGCCGCTGAAGTACAGCCCGCCGTCCTCGTCGACCAAGGCGAGGTCGATGCAGTCGACGCTGTTTCCTTTGAGGTTAAGCAGGCTAAGCAGCTCGTTTATCGTGCCGCACTTTGCCTGACGACATTCCGCGCCGATGCCCGAGAGCGTCTTCCAGCGGTATTCCAAGGATTTTAGAATGGTGGTCTCATCGTGAAGGGTGAGCTCGTCCATGGACTTGACGGACAGGTCGATGACTTTATTTGTCACGACGGAAAAAAGGTTCGCCACTCCAATGAAAACCGCAAGGAACAGGGCGATCATCAGAACCGCTTTGCCAAGCCATTTTACGGCAGTTTCCCGCTTATCTTTTCTCATATTCAAATCTCCCCAAATGAGTGAAAATTCGTTGAAAAAACAATTTACAGTTTGATTATAACATATTTTCACGGGATTTGCAAGTTGTTTTCAAAAAATAACGCGGCGTTGTAATTTTTAATTTTTTTGTGTTTGCTCTTGATTTTTACAACAACATATGGTATAATTAAAATGTATTGATATTATTTTGAGGGTGAAAAGGAATGGCAAAGGAAACAAATTACAACGACCTGAAGGCGCTGAAGGGTCCCGACCAAGTGCGGCTGCGCCCCGCGGTCATCTTCGGCTCGGACAGCATAGAGGGCTGCCGACACTCGGTTTTCGAGATAATCTCGAACTCCATAGACGAGGCGCGCGAGGGCTTCGGAAAGCGCATTATAATAACGCTCCATGCGGACAAGTCCATAACCGTCGAGGATTTCGGGCGCGGCATCCCGATAGACTTCAACAAGGGCGAGGACAAGTACAACTGGGAGCTCGCGTTCTGCACGCTGTACGCGGGCGGCAAGTACGACAACAACAGCGGCGAGAACTATTCGTTCGCGCTCGGGCTGAACGGTCTCGGCTTGTGCGCGACGCAGTTCGCCTCCGAATATATGGAGGTCGAGAGCAAAAACGGCACATGGCGCTATTCTCTGCGGTTTGAAAAGGGCTTTAACGTCACGGGGAACGACAAGGGCTTTACCAAGTCAAAGTGCTCCGAGACGGGCACCAAGATACACTGGAGACCCGACCCAGAGGTGTTCACCGAGATAGACGTCGGCGTTGAATACGTGGACGATATGCTCCGCAGACAAGCCGTCGTCAACGGCGGCGTGGAGTTCGTGCGCCGCGTTGAAGCCGAGGACGGCTCCGTCGACGAGAAGATCGTCTGCTACGCGGACGGCATTTTCGACTACCTCAAGGAGGTCGCGGGGGAGAGCGCCCTCACAGCGCCGCAGTACTGGAACACTCAGCGGCAGGGCAAGGACCGCGAGGACAAGGAGGAGTACAAGCTGAAAATGAACGTGGCGTTCACGTTCAGCAAGGAAATGCACTTTGTCGAGCACTACCACAACTCCTCGTGGCTGGAGCACGGCGGCTCGCCCGACGACGCCATGAAACGCGCGTTCCTTTCACAGATAGACGCGTATCTGAAAAACAACGGCAAGTACAACAAGGGCGAAAAGGCTATCAAATGGGACGACGTTGCCGACTGCCTGATATTTATATCCTCTAACTTTTCCACGCAGGCGAGCTACGCCAACCAGACGAAAAAGGCGGTCACAAACGCGTTTATCAAGGACGCGATGACCGACTGGCTGAAGCACCAGCTTGAGGTGTATTTCATCGAGAACCCCGACGAGGCTGTGAAGATAGCCGAGCGCGTTCTCGTCAACAAGCGCTCCCGCGAGAACGCCGAGAAGGTGCGCTCGACCTCTATCGCGAATTTGACCGCGAAGATCGACCTCACCAACCGCATCGACAAGTTCGTGGACTGCCGCAGCAAGGACGTTACGCGCCGCGAGGTCTACATCGTGGAGGGCGATTCGGCGCTCGGCTCGGTAAAGCTCGCGCGCGACGCGGAGTTTCAGGCGGTCATTCCCGTGCGCGGAAAAATTCTCAACTGCCTTAAGGCGAGCTACGACAAGATCTTCAAGAGCGAGATAATCACCAACCTTATAAAGGTGCTCGGGTGCGGCGTGGAGGTCAAGTCCAAGGCGAACAAGAACCTCAATTCGTTCAATCTCGACAACCTGCGCTGGAATAAAGTGGTGATATGCACCGACGCCGACTACGACGGCTTCCAGATACGCACGCTTATTCTGACGATGATACAGGAGCTCTGCCCGACGCTTATCGAGCGCGGCTACGTCTACATCGCGGAATCGCCGCTCTACGAGATAAACACCAAGGACAAGACCTATTTCGCGTACACAGAAACCGAGAAAACGCGCATTCTGGGCATGATCGGCGATAAAAAGTACAAAATACAGCGCTCCAAAGGTCTCGGCGAGAACGACGCCGATATGATGTCGCTCACGACCATGAACCCCGCCACGCGCCGCCTTATCAAGGTCACGCCGACCGACGCGGACAAGACGCGCACGATGTTTGACGTGCTACTCGGCAACGACCTCGACGGGCGCAAGGAGTTCATCAAGGAGAACGGCAGCAAATACCTTGAGGCTGCCGACTTTATGTAATAGTCGTTAGAGAATAGTTGTTAGTTGTTAGTTAAGGTTTGGCTGCGGGCGGTCACGTTTGTAGCGGCGCGGACAGCGAGCGCTTTGCCGAAACGCTACAAACGTCATCACTCGCATTACTTCCATTAACTAATTACTAATCTCTATTAAACTAAAAACTGTCAGGAGTAAAGATGAAGAAGAAAACACCCAAAAAAGAACAGCCCCAAAAAACGGGCTCGGCGTACATCGAGGGCTCGGGAACGGTCGTCGAGACGGACATCGTCACCACGCTCGAGGAGAATTACATGCCCTACGCGATGAGCGTTATCGTGTCGAGAGCGCTCCCCGAGATAGACGGCTTCAAGCCCTCGCACAGGAAATTATTATACACTATGTATAAAATGGGCTTGCTGAACGGCGCGCGCACCAAGTCCGCGAATATCGTCGGGCAGACCATGAAGCTCAACCCCCACGGCGACGCGGCTATCTACGAGACCATGGTGCGCCTCGCGCGCGGAAACGAGGCGCTGCTGCACCCCTACGTCGACAGCAAGGGCAATTTCGGCAAGGCGTATTCGCGCGATATGGCGTACGCCGCCGCGCGTTACACGGAGGCTAAGCTCGACGCGATAAGCGCGGAGCTCTTCGCGGACATCGACAAGGACGCCGTGGATATGGTGCCGAACTACGACAACGAAATGCTCGAGCCGACGCTGTTCCCCGTGCGGTTTCCGTCCGTCCTCGTCAACAACAATATGGGCATCGCCGTTTCCATGGCGAGCAATATCTGCTCGTTCAACCTCGCCGAGGTCTGCGAGACGGCTATCTCGCTCATCAAAAATCCCGACCACAACGCTTTGTCCACCCTCAAAGGTCCCGATTTCCCGGGCGGCGGCTATATCGTCTACGACGAGGTTGAAATGGAAAAAATTTACAGGACAGGCTTGGGAGCGGTCAAGGTCCGCGCGAAGTATAATTTCGACAAGGAATCGCGCTGTATCGAGGTCACGGAGATACCGCCCACCACCACCGTGGAGGCGCTTCAGGACAAAATAGTGGAGCTGGTCAAGGACGGCAAGCTGAGGGAGATCTCGGACGTCCGCGACGAGATAGACCTTTCGGGAATGCGGCTTGCGATAGACGTGAAGAAGGGATACGATCCCGACGCTTTGATGCAAAAGCTGTTCAAGCTCACGCCCCTGCAGGACAACTTCAACTGCAACTTCAACGTCCTCATCGCGGGAACGCCGCGCGTTATGGGCGTTTACGAGATACTCTCCGAGTGGACGGACTTCCGCAGGCAGTGCGTCAAGCGCCGCGTTTATTTCGACCTCAACAAGAAAAAGGAGAAGCTGCATCTGCTGCTCGGCTTGAAGAAGATACTGCTCGACATCGACTACGCTATCCAAGTTATCCGCGAGACCGAGGAGGAGGCGGAGGTCGTTCCCAACCTCATGGTGGGATTCGGCATCGACGAGCCGCAGGCGGAGTACGTTGCCGAGATAAAGCTCCGCCACATCAACCGCGAGTATATCCTCAAGCGCACCCGCGAAACGGACGAGCTCTCCGCCGAGATAGCCGAAATGGAGGATATCCTCAACAGCCCGAAGAAGATAGACAAGCTGATAATCGCGGAGCTGAAAGAGGTCTCCGCGAAATACGCGCAGCCGCGCCGCACGATGTTCCTGTACGACGTCGCGGAGGACGTTGTCATCGAGGAGGAGGAGCCCGAGGGCTACCCCGTGAACGTGTTCTTCACGCGCGAGGGCTATTTCAAGCAGATAACGCCGAAATCGCTGCGGATGTCGGGCGAGCAGAAGCTCAAGGAGCAGGACGAGATAATCTTCTCGAAGGAGGTCTCCAGTACGTCCGAGCTGCTGTTCTTTACCAATAAATTCCAGTGCTACAAGTCGCGCTGCGCGGATTTCCCCGAGACAAAGGCGAGCGTAATGGGCGACTACGTGCCCGCGAAGCTCGGCATGGACGAAGGCGAGCTGCCCGTGTTTATGGCGGTCACGGAGAGCTTTTCGGAGACGCTCGTCATCTTCTTCAGGAACGGCAAGTGTGCGAAGATACCGCTGTCGTCGTATGCCACGAAAACGCAGCGCAAAAAGCTGCTGAACGCGTATTCCGACCTGTCGGAGCTTGTCGCGATGTTCGTTATCGAGAGCGACGAGGATTTCATACTGAAATCGACTGCGGGCAAGGTGATAATGTTCAACACGGCGCTTGTCCTCGCGAAATCCGCGAAGAACACGCAGGGCGTTCAGGTAATGCGCCTTACAAAGGCGGAGCTCGCCTCGGTGCAGCCCGCGCGGAACGTCGACGTCGACGATATAGAGCGCTTCAGGATAAAGACCGTGCCCGCCGCGGGCGTGGTCTCCGACGAGGATATCGACCAGCTGAGACTGGATTAACGCAAACGGGGAGGCGGCGGATTGAATCAAGAGTGGAACGCAGAAAAGTACGCGTCGGATTTTTCGTTCGTTTACGATTACGGAAACGACGTCACGAAGCTGCTCGACGGGGATAATATACGCTCCGTGCTTGACCTCGGCTGCGGAAACGGCGCGCTTTCCGAGCGGCTTTTCAATAAAGGCTATTCCGTTATCGGCATGGACAGCTCGGAAAAAATGCTGGCTGCGGCGCGGGAACGGTTTCCGAAAATCAAGTTCGTCCGCGCGGACGCCGCCGATTTTTCCCTTGAGCAGCCCGTCGACGCGGTGTTCTCCAATGCCGTGCTGCACTGGATAAACAAGGGGAAGCAGCCTGCCGTGGCGAGCTGCGTTTACAACGCGCTGAAAAGCGGCGGGCGGTTCGTTTTCGAGATGGGCGGCAAGGGGAACAACGCGCTTATTCACGCCGCGCTGGAGAGGACGTTTGAGGAAGCGGGGCTGAAGTACGAAATGCCGTTTTACTTCCCCTCCGTCGGGGAATATGCTTCGATACTGGAGAAAGCGGGATTTAAGGTCGGCTACGCGGTCCTGTTCGACCGCCCGACCGAGCTGAAGGGCGAAAACGGCATGGCGGAGTGGATAAAGATGTTCGTCAACGTTCCCTTTTCGGGGATTGATGAAAAAACAAGGAGCGAGCTCGTCGGACGGGCGGCGGAAAAGCTGCGCGGCGCTCTGTTCGCGGGCGGAAAGTGGTACGCGGACTATGTTCGCTTAAGAATGAAAGCAACGAAAGAATGACCGAATTTTGTTTGGAGGAACAATTATGTTAAGTGATATTGAAATCGCACAACAGGCGAAAATGCTGAAAATCGGCGAGGTCGCGAAAAAGCTCGGCGTGAGCGCGGACGAGCTCGAGCCCTACGGGCACTACAAGGCGAAGCTCTCGCAGGCGCTGTTCGACAGGGTTGCCGAAAACGCGGACGGAAAGCTCATTCTCGTGACCGCGATAAACCCCACGCCCGCGGGCGAGGGAAAGACTACCACTTCGGTAGGTCTTTGCGAGGGCATGAACAAGATAGGCAAAAAGGCGTGCCTTGCGCTGCGCGAGCCGTCTCTGGGACCCGTTTTCGGCGTCAAGGGCGGCGCGGCGGGCGGCGGCTATTCACAGGTCGTTCCCATGGAGGACATCAATCTGCACTTTACGGGCGATATGCACGCGATAACGGCGGCAAACAATCTCCTCGCGGCGATGCTCGACAATCATCTTCAGCAGGGCAACGCGCTGAACGTCAACGTCAAGCGCATTTTGTTCAAGCGCTGTCTTGATATGAACGACAGGGCGCTGAGAAACTGCGTTATCGGGCTGGGCGGCAGGGTCGACGGCGTTCCGCGCGGGGACGGCTTCCAGATAACCGTCGCGAGCGAGATAATGGCGATACTCTGCCTCGCCGCCGACCTCGACGACCTGAAAAAGCGCCTCGGCAATATCCTCGTGGCGTTTACGAACGACAACAAGCCCGTGTTCGCGCGCGATTTGAAAGCCGTCGGCGCGATGACCGCGCTGCTTAAGGACGCGATTAACCCCAACCTCGTGCAGACGCTCGAGAACAACCCCGCGATAATTCACGGCGGACCCTTCGCGAACATCGCGCACGGCTGCAACTCCGTCCGCGCGACAAAGCTCGCGATGAAGCTCGCGGACTACACGATAACCGAGGCGGGCTTCGGCAGCGACCTCGGCGCGGAGAAATTTTTCGACATCAAGTGCCGCTTTGCGGGATTAAAGCCCGACTGCGTCGTGCTCGTCGCGACTATCCGCGCGCTGAAATACAACGGCGGCGTGCCCAAGGCCGAGACCTCCAAGGAGAACGTCGAGGCGCTGAAAAAGGGCGTCGTCAACCTCGGCGTGCATATCGAAAATATGCACAAATTCGGCGTGCCGGTCGTTGTCGCGATAAACCATTTCGGCACCGATACCGACGCCGAGATCGCCCTCGTCCGCGAATACTGCGCGGAAAAGGGCGTCGAGGTCGCGTTCTCGGACGTGTTCGCGAAAGGCGGCGAGGGCGGTGTCGAGCTTGCGGAGAAGGTCTGCGCGGTCATCGACCGCTGCGAGGGCTGTCAGACCGATTTCAAGCCGCTGTACGACGAGAAGCTCCCGATAAAGGAAAAGCTGGAAATTATTGCCAAGGAAATTTACCGCGCGGACGGCGTGGTTTACACCGCTAAAGCGGAAAAGGCTATCCGTGAGATAGAGGAGCTCGGGCTCGACAGAGTGCCCGTCTGCGTCGCGAAAACGCAGTATTCGCTCTCCGACGACCCCTCCAAGCTCGGCAAGCCCGAGAACTTCACCATAACCGTCAGCGACGTTCGCGCGAGCGCGGGCGCGGGCTTTGTGGTCGCGTACACGGGCGACATCATGACGATGCCTGGGTTGCCGAAGGCGCCCGCCGCGGAGAACATCGACGTCGACGGAAACGGCGTCATTACGGGGCTTTTCTGATGGAATTCATCACAAACGGCGAACAGGAGACGCGCGCCGCCGCGTTTGTGGTCGCGGAGCGGCTGGAGATCGGCGATGTGATACTGTACGAGGGCGAAATGGGCGCGGGGAAAACCGCGTTCACAAAGGGCTTGGCGGAGTTTTTCGAGGTCGAAAGCGAGGTCTCGAGCCCGACGTTCGCGCTCGTCCACGAGTACGCGGGGCGCGTGCCGATATTCCACTTCGACCTGTATCGGATATCGGGGTTCGACGACCTGTACGCGGTCGGGTTCTTCGACTACCTCGACAGGGGCGGCATCATCGCCGTCGAGTGGAGCGAGAACGTTCCCGCGCTCGCCGAGGAACTGGGAAATATTGTAAAAATACGTATCGAAAAGCTTTCGGAGAACGGGCGGCGGATAACGGTCTCGGGGAAAAATTTTGTGCAAAATGCACAATAGGGCGGTGAGCTTATGATTTTGGGAATAGACGCGTCGGCAATATCGGCGGGCTGCGCGCTGTACGAGGGCGGCAAAATCGTCGCCGAGCAGTTCCTCAACACGCGCCACACGCACTCCGAGACGCTGCTGCCCATGGTGAAAGTCATGCTCGGCAGCGCTAAAATCACGCTCGCCGAGGTGGACAAAATCGCCGTCACAACGGGTCCCGGGTCGTTCACGGGGCTTCGTATCGGCATTTCCTGCGTCAAGGGAATGTGCTTCGGCAGCGGTAAACCGTGCGTTTCCGTGTCGACCTTGGAGGCGATAGCGTACAATTTTGTGCAAATTGACGGAATTATCTGCGCCTGCATGGACGCGCGCTGCAGGCAGGTCTACAACGCGCTGTTCCGCTCGGAAAACGGCGTAATAACGCGGCTTTGCGCCGACAGGGCGATATCCGCGGCGGCGCTCTCGGAGGAGCTTTCGGCGCTCGGGGAGCGCGTTATCCTCGCGGGGGACGGCGCGGAGCTTATGCACAGCTTTACCGAGGGAAAGCACGAGTTGGCTCCCATAGCGCTGCGGTTTCAGCGCGGCAGCGGGGTGTGCCTTGCCGCCGAAAATAAGCCCGAGATCGCGGCGGCGGCGCTTATGCCGAGCTACCTCAGGCTGCCGCAGGCGGAAAGAGAACGGCTTGCAAAAAGCCATGGTTGACAGTCTCGGAAAAATAATGTATAATTAAAAAAAGAGGTTGAAATTATGATAGCGATTGGTTCCGATCACGGCGGCTACGCACTGAAATGCGAGCTGATAAAGCACCTGACCGAGCGCGGCGTCGAGCTTATCGACTGCGGCTGCGGCGGCGAGACGGTCGATTACCCCGACGTTGCCGAAAAGGTTTGCGCGAGGGTGACGAGCGGCGAGTGCGAGAGGGCGATACTCGTCTGCGGCACGGGCATCGGCATCTCGATGAGCGCAAACAAGATAAGGGGTATCCGCGCGGCGCTCTGCCACGACGAATATTCGGCAAGGTTCACGAGACTGCACAACGACGCGAACGTGCTCTGCATGGGCGGGCGCGTGGTCGGCGGCGGCTTGGCGTGCGGCATTGCCGACGTGTTCCTTGAGACGGGCTTTGAGGGCGGGCGGCATGCCGTCCGCGTTGACAAAATGATGAAGCTGGAGGGCAAATAAATGGCAAAATTTGACAATGTTATCGTCTGCGACCACCCGCTTGTGCAGCACAAGGTGTCGCTGCTGCGCGACAAAAACACGGGCGCGAAGGAGTTCCGCGAGCTCGTAAACGAGATTTCCATGTTTATGTGCTACGAGGCGACGCGCGACCTGCCGCTGAAGGACGTGCAGATACAGACACCGCTGAACGAGCTTGCGAACGCCAAGATAATCAGCGGGAGAAAGCTCGCGTTCGTGCCGATAATGCGCGCGGGGCTCGGCATGACGGACGGCGCGCTGGCGCTCGTGCCTACCGCGAAGGTGGGTCACGTGGGCATTTACCGCGACAAGCTAAACGGAAACACCGCCGCGGATTATTACTGCAAGCTGCCGTTCGATATCGCAAACCGCGAGGTCATCATTCTCGACCTTATGCTCGCGACGGGCGTTTCGGCGGTCAAGACGGTCGACATCGTCAAGAACGCGGGCGCGAAGAATATCAAGTTTATGTGCATATTGACCTGCCCCGAGGGAATTAAGGCGCTCCACGAGGCGCACCCCGAGGTCGAGGTCGTCTGCGGCGCTATCGACGAGGGGCTCAACGAGGACCTGTACATTATCCCGGGCATCGGCGACGGCGGCGACAGGCTGTTCGGCACGAGATGACGGGAGGCGGATATGGATATTTCACCGGAGACGCGGGAGAGGCTTGACAGGCTGTTCGCGAGAGTTGACGAGATGCTGCCGCCCGTCGGGACGGTGCGGCTGAAGCCCTCGCGCGGCACGACCACGGTGTTCGACAGCAAGCTCGGCGGGGTGCCGTATCTGCCTAAGGATATGGAGTACCCGACCGTCCGCGGGGGCGAGTTCAAGGGGATGCCGCTGTATTTCCTCGGGCAGCTGAATTTCGGCAGACTGCCGAAAATCACGGGCTTCCCGAGCGAGGGGATACTGCAATTTTTCGCGGGCTGCGACGGCGACGACCTTTACGGCTTGAATTTCGACGACCAACTTGACCAAAACGGATTTCGCGTGATATATCATGAAAGCGTTATCACGGACGAGACGCGGCTTTATTCCCGAAGCGATATGCCGAAAACGGACAGCGACAGGGTATATCTTCCGTTTGTGGGCAGGTTTTTGCTGACTGCCGAGGAGGCGAAGCCGATGGGGATAGCGGAAAGCGATTTTCGCTTTGATAAGGCGATTGCGGCGGCTTACAACGAGCTTTTCGGCGGCGATGTCATCGGTATGTGGGATAATGAAGGCAAGGGTATTCGGCAGGTCGACGAGCCGCTTTACGACGCGATTTTTTCGAGGAACGAGGGCAAGACGCGTATGGGCGGCTATCCGTTCTTCGTGCAGGAGGATCCGCGGCGTTACAACGAGGAATACGCGAAACGCACCGTTATGCTGTTCCAGTCGGACAGCGAGAGCGGCGGCGAGGGTTGGGAAAATATGATATGCTGGGGAGATTACGGCGTGGCGAATTTCTTCATTGCGCCCGAGGACTTGGCAAAGCGCGATTTCAGCCGCGTTCTGTACAATTGGGACTGCGGATAATTTTCGGGGGCGGGCGCCCCCGTTCTTTTGCGGGAGAGCATTATGACAAAGCTTGACGTTTTAAGGAAATATTTCGGGCACGGCTCGTTCCGCGAGGGGCAGGAGCAGCTCATTGACAACATTCTGGGCGGTCGGGACGTGCTCGGGGTAATGCCGACGGGCGCGGGGAAATCCATGTGCTATCAGATACCCGCGATGCTCTTAAACGGCACCGTTATCGTCATTTCGCCGCTTATCTCGCTTATGCGGGACCAAGTGGAGGCGCTCGTGCAGAACGGAGTGAGCGCAGCTTGCATAAACAGTTCGCAGGACAGCGCGGATTCCCGGGAGGTATTCGGAAGAGCCGCGAGGGGAGAATACGACCTGCTGTACGTGGCTCCCGAGCGCCTTGAAACGGAAAGCTTCCTGCGGCTCTGCGGGGGCTTGGAGATACCGCTCGTCGCCGTCGACGAGGCGCATTGCGTGTCGCAGTGGGGGCAGGATTTCCGCCCGAGCTATCTCGGCATTTCACGGTTTGTCAAGTCGCTGAAAAAGCGCCCCGTTATCGGCGCGTTCACCGCGACGGCTACCGAAATTGTAAAGCGCGACATCGCGGAGCTGCTGGGCTTGAACGAGCCGTTTGCGATAACGACGGGCTTTGACAGACCCAACCTGTACTTTGAGGTGCGCAAGCCCGAGGACAAGGACGAGGAGCTGCTGAAAATACTGCGCGGCGGCGCCTCGGGCAGCGCGATAGTCTACTGCGCGACGCGGAAAAACGTCGAGAGCGTCTGCGATATGCTGCAGAGGAACGGCTTTTCGGCGGGGCGGTATCACGCGGGGTTTTCGCCCGAGCAGCGCCGCGCCGCGCAGGACGATTTCCTGTTCGACAGGGTGGACGTGATGGTCGCGACGAACGCGTTCGGAATGGGCATTGACAAGTCCAACGTAAGCCTTGTCGTGCACTACAATATGCCGAAAGACATCGAGAGCTACTATCAGGAGGCGGGCAGAGCGGGGCGCGACGGCGGCGACGCGCGCTGCATACTGCTGTACGGCTACTCGGACGTGGCACTCGCGGAGTTTATGATAAAGAACAGCCCGCGGACGGACGCGGAGCTCGAAAAGCGCGATACGGTGCGGCTTCGCAAGATGCAGAGCTATGTCGGGACAAGCGGCTGCCTCAGAGCGTTCATACTGCGGTATTTCGGCGAAAAATCCAAAGGCGCCTGCGGAAACTGCGGCAACTGTCTGGGGGATTATGAGACCGTTGACATTACACTGGACGCGCAGAAGATACTTTCGTGCATTTATCGGCTGAAGCAGCGTAACAGAGCCGTCGGAAAGGCGTTGGTATGCCGAATACTGCTCGGCAGCAAGGACAAGCGGATACTCGATGAGGGGTACGATACGCTGTCGACCTACGGGATAATGAGCGGCGTGCCGAGGGCGAGAGTGCGCGATATAATGGGCTTTCTCGAGGGCGAGGGCTATTTCGAGGTCGGCGGGGAGTACTCCGTTTGCGTGCTCACGCCGAAAGCCGACGAGTTTATACGCTCGGGGAGGGCGCTCACGATGCGGCTTCCCAAGGCTGCCGGAGCCGCGCCGAGCGCTCGGAAAGCGGACGCGGAGCGCCCAAATCCCGAGCTGTTCGAGAGGCTTCGCGAGCTGCGCAAAAAGACCGCGAGGGCGCTTGGCGTGCCGCCTTACGTGGTGTTCTCGGACGCGGTGCTGTGGAATATGTGCGCGCGGCTGCCGAGGACGCACGAGGAGCTGCTCGGGGTCTCGGGGGTCGGCTCGATGAAGGCGGAGCGCTACGGCAGGAAATTTCTGGCGGTCATCAACGAGTTTTTGAGGGGAAAATGATTTCTGCACGGTTGTGTATTATTTTTTGATTTTTGCAAGTTTTTGACTGGGAAATTGCAAAAATTTTTGGTTTTGGTAACTAATCG
>JAMPFE010000120.1 GCA_023664705.1 Lachnospiraceae bacterium
ATTTAAATTTTTTTCAAAAAACTGCTTGACTTTTGTTAGCAGGTCTTGTCTGCGGGAGCTTTATTTGTTCCCGTCTATTATATAAGCAAAATAGAACGACTGTTTGTTACGGCTTTTTTAGAAAAAACTCTGATAATCAGTATTTTTTGTAGAATATGCCAAATCTATCGTGTCTTTCTTGTTGAAATTGCCGGACAATTCAAATAAGTATCCATCATAAATCCAGTATATAGCACACCAATCATCTCTAAATGAAAGAATAAAACCGTCGTTTTCTTCATACAGAGAAATCGGCTCAACCGTTGCTTTCTCTGTGTTAATGTTCCCCATATATCCGCAAATGACATCCTGTGAAAAGGTAACTTTTCTATCGCCAAGCTCATAATTTATCATTGTTTGCTGTTCAGCTGTCGAGCCAACCCAATGGTACTGACCGACAACCGATTATTCGACACAAGAACGCCCTCTGCATTGCGCGGAGGGCGTTCGATTTATGTAATAATCATCATTTCAAAATAGAATGAATAGTTTGTTACGCGGCATTACGAACACGGAGGAAAATCAAAAGCAATATCTCGGAGAAATGACAACAAAATATCCGCGCTGAAAAGCAAAATAAACATTAAACGCCGATGATGTCCGATTTCCAAAACCTATCCAGATCGGAAATACTTAACCGCTCAACAACGGCGGCATCGGACGTGATTTCAAGAACGTTCAGACTGCTGTCCTCAATATATGTCATACCCATAAAAACGCTGCCGCTGTCCGCGAATATCTCCGCGTAAACCGTATCTATAATAACGCGCAGGTCAATTACACCGTCGACGCCCGTTACGGGCGCTTCTTTGTCTTGACATTTCAGCACGCCGTTCTCCGCGGAGTACTCTATATTCAGACCGAAAAGCGAAAATACAAACGACGAGCGTTTCCCGATACTCAGCGAAATATCATAGCACTTTCCCGTTGTTTTAAAACGGAACGAAGCTTCACCGTCAATTTTAATATTTTCAAAAGCATCGGTTTTAAAATAAAGCTTTTCAATTTCCTTTACGGGCTTTGCGCAGAGACGCAGCTCGCCGTTTATTGTTTTCAGGGACATTTCCTGCGGAACGTTCATAACGCTTCCGAAAGGCATTTGCGGGATAACGACCGTCTCGAACGCGGTGCGTATTCGTCTGCCGTCGGGAATATCCGACCACGACTGCGCGGCATAGGAGTTATTGCCGTAATTAAGCCTTTTGAGCTCGGTTTCGGGAGTGAATTTCTTTCCGTCGAACCCGCCGATATAATATCTGTCGGAGGCTGCCGAAAATACCCACTTGACGTTGTTCTCATTTCCGTCGACGGGAAGGGGATAAAAATCGGGACATTCCGCGTCGTCCGCCAATGTTATGCGCTGAAATTCCTCCCAATTAAGGAGATTACGCGACTTAAAGAGCGCGAATTCGTGTTCTTCAAGAAACAGCGCCATTATGTAAATATCGTCGGGCGCGAAATATATCACCTTCGGGTCGCGGTTGCCGCCGCATATCTGCCCGATAAGCGGCTTTTCATATTTAATAAAGCTTTCGCCGCCGTCGACGCTGTACGCGAGATTTTGCGTGAACGGCTTGCCCGCCGACGCTTCCGAGGTGCTGCCTGCACAGGTGTAGAACAGCAAAATGACGTCGTTATCGTTTTCTTTCAGTCCCGTTACGTTTCTCGTGTCGATTATTGCCGAGCCCGAAAACATCGTGCCGTTTTCGTCGGGGAACAGCGCGATATCCTTTTCGCGCCAATGTATCAGATCGTCGCTTACCGCATAGCCCCAGTGCATATTTTCCCACGTTACCGCAACGGGATTATGCTGATAAAACATAAGATACTTCCCGTTATAATACGTTAGTCCGTTGGGGTCGTTGAGCCAGCCGCGTTTTGCCGTAAAATGCGCATACGGGCGGTATTTTCCGCGATAGTCGGCATCTGCGCGGCCGCTTTTGCGGAAATTCAATTCGACGTCTTTGTCACACTCAACGCGTATCCTTTTGCCCTTGAACCTTTCCACATCAAGCGGAAATTCATAATCGGGCTCATCAAAATCCAACGCGGCTGTAAAATCGTAAACGAGCCTGTCGTCAATATAAAACAGCACACGCTTGTTCTGCGAATGATAGCTTGCGGGGATAATAATATATTTGGTATCGCAATAAAATTCCATAAATTAATTCCTCCCGTATTTTAAAATAAGCTCCTCGATCTCGCTCCTTTCGGGCATAACGGCAAGCGCGCCTTTTCTTGTGGTAACGATCGCCGCCGCCGCGTTAGCGAAACGGAGCATTTCCTCCAGCTCGGAGGACGTATAGTCCTTCAAGCCGTTCTCAAGCACATAATTCAGAACGCAAGCGCAGAAGGTATCTCCCGCGCCCGTGGTTTCGACCGCGTTCACTTTATAGGACGGCATTTCCGCAAACGCCGAATTTGAAAGAGCGATACTGCCGTTTCGTCCCAAGGAAACAAGCACGAGCGATATACCGTACTGCCTTTTCAGCTGCAAAGCCGCCTTTTTATAATCGTTTGTTCCCGTCAGCCATTCTGTTTCGTTGTCCGATATTTTGAGAATGTCGCAGTTCCTCAGACCCCAAACCGTTCGCTCTCTCGCTGTTTCAAGGTCATTCCAGAGAGGCTTGCGTATGTTCGGGTCAAACGAAATGAGCGCTCCCGATTTCTTTGCGGCGGCGACCGCTTTTTCGGTCGCGTCTCGACAGCATTCGGCGGTCATCGACAACGTTCCGAAATGAAAGATCCCGCAATCCTCAATAAGCGCGTCATTGATTTCGTCGGCTTTTAACATCATATCCGCCCCGGGATTTCGATAAAAGGAAAAGTCCCTGTCGCCGTTTTCAAGAGTATGCACAAAAGCGAGCGTTGTGTTTACGGTATTGTCCGTTACAAGACCGCTCGTATCTATTCCCGCGGAAGATACGGCGCTTTTCAAACGGCTGCCGAAGCTATCCGCGCCGACCTTTCCGATAAACGCGGTTTTTCTGCCCAGCTTGCTTAGCATAGCAAGCACGTTGCAGGGCGCTCCTCCGGGATTTTCCTCTAAAAGAGGATTTCCACGCGAACTTGTTCCGCTTTCCGTAAAATCTATCAAAAGCTCGCCCAATGCCGTTACATCAATAGTTTTCGCCATAAATGACCTCCTTTGCGCGATTAAAAATAACCGATTGTTTTAGAGGAATTATAGTATTATATTTTTTTGATGTCAAGAAGTTTTTTGCATTTTTGTGTAGTTTGCACAAAAAAAGATTATTTTAAGCGTTCAAGTTGTTACTCTCGCTCTTTCGTGTTTTCATAAAGCACATCAATCATCGCGTTCTGTATTGTGCTTGAAATGCCCTCGTCGCTGCTCGAAATATACTCCGCAGTGACCACGAAATAATCCGCAAAGCGTTCCAAAATCGAGATATCGGGCGTTCGACCCGAATTTTCATAATACGACAAACCGCCCTTGGATATACCCACCCCGTCCGCAAGCTGCCGTTGGATGATACCGCGCTCTCTGCGGAGCGTCTTAAGCCGCTGTGCAAAGCGGCCTACGCTCCTTGTGTCCTCCAAAAATACCTCCATAAATTTAAAAAGCACAACATTGTTAACACACTTGACAAACCGAAAGAGAACAAGCAATTTTAGGGTGCAGAGCATTTTGGAGCATAATCTTTATGACGGCGAAAATCCTCTTGATAACTTTTTCGCTCCGTGTCGCCCATTTTTCTTTTTCAGCATTGCCGATTTTCTGCTATCGTTAAGCAGACTACATCTTTTAGACGCGAGAAAAAATCATAGTCCAAAAAACGACTGCCATTACTGTGGTGTGATAAAATTATTCGCCTCGTTTGTGGTCTGTGATTTTATCGTCCGAACAAAAATGCTTTTAGAATTTGCGAGCGATTTTCGCTCGGACGAAAAAATCCGTTTCGGTTTTTTGAGGACGTTTTTTGCTTCGGAGCAAAAACGGGGGTCGGGGTTCAAGGGGCGTTCCCCTTGCGAGATGTGCTTTTGGTCGACATAGCCGCCCAAAAGCACTATTGAGTATAGCGCTTACGAGCAACGCATGGGAATTGGCACGGCGAAAACAGTACCAAATTACACCGCAATGCAAAAACGTCTGCGGCAAGATAAAAGACATTTTTTATGGACGCAAAAAACGGTAGGCAGATTTCAATCTCATTCCGAGTGGACGAGAGAGTTGTAGAGCGCAGCAAACGCGACTTTATTGCAAAGAACGTTGACAAGGAACACACTTTAACGGCACATCGAAACAGACGGAGATATTTAAGAGAATTTTTACGGCACAGGCTGAGAAATTGAAGGATAATGAAAACAAGCAGCCCGCAAAACCCCTCTGTGTCTGCGTTTGAGGCGCGACGGCGGTGTGGTCTGCGAAAGCTCAAGCATACAAAATCGGCGTGAAATTCTCGTGAGATATTGCCGTGAAAAATAATTCAACAATTACGAAATTTGAATTTTTTTAATTGGAAACTTGCAAAAATTTTTAGTTTTG
>JAMPFE010000121.1 GCA_023664705.1 Lachnospiraceae bacterium
AGGCGCAGATTTCTCACGAAATCGAGAAGAAAACCACGCTCGATAAAAAGCGCGGAAACGTGCTTGAAAAGCGAAGCGAGCGGACGGTCGGAGATACCGCCAAAGCGAACACGACGCGCGGTTCTCCCTCGGCGGCGCAACAAAAAGCCGCGCAGTTCGCAAAGCAACGGGCGCATAGCGGAAACGCGGTCACTGACCCCGAAAATGCGGACTTACCGAAACTGCAAGAGAGGTCTTTGACGAATATATCTCCCGCGGAGCATTTTTCAACTCCAACGCCGACTAATTCCCCGCTTGCGAAATCGGGCGATGTGTTTTCGGGAAAATCCCGAACAGTCGGAAAGGTTGACAAGAAAAAACTGCTCTCCCCCGAGGCAATGGAACGGCGGCGAAAGAAATTCAAGAACAAGCGGCTGAAACTCGCGCCGCGAAAGCAATACAAGGTGCTTGAAAACGGCGTTGTGAATACGGGAGAAATCACCAAGCGAAAAGCGAGGACGATTTACAGTCAAGTACCCGCAAAGCTGCAGAACGCAAAGCCGAGGAAAATCAGCCGAGGTCAAGCGGAACTTATAAGTTTTGCAATGGGCGGTGCGGCGGCGGGAAAGAAGCCGCATATCCCGAAAGCGGTCGCGGGAGCGGGAAAAGCCGTTGAAATCGGGAAAAAGCCGTTAAGCGTAATAAAAGGCGAGTTCTACAAGCAAGCGGACAAATCGGGCGATGACGGAGTGAAATCCGTAAAACTCGGTATGCAGATTTCGGAGGGCGGCACACGAGCGGTAAAGACCGCCGCGAAAACGGGTGTTAAGACCGTCAAGCAAGGCTCGAAGATAACGAAGCGCGTTTATCATAAGCTGCATAAGCCCACGTCGGCAGAGATACGGCGAAAACTCCGAAAGCGGGTAAATCACAATCTTGTCGCGGAGGCGAAATACCTCGCAAAGCGCGCCGTGAAAAACGGTGCGAAAGCTGCGGGAAAAGCCGCCGCTAATGCCGCGAAGAAAGCGGCGCAAGCCTCGTTTAAGGTGGCACAGGCGGCGGCAAAAGCCGTAGCAAGCGCGGTCGCAAAGGTCGCGGCGCTCATCGCGGAAACTATGCCCTGGAGTTTGATCGTTATCGGGGCTATCGTGCTTATCGTCCTTATCGCGCTGATGTTCGGCTCTCTCATAAGCAGTGCGGGCGGGTCGGTCGCGGGCGGCGGCGCTTGGCTCGTGGACGATAACGCGAACCAAACGCCCGAAGATATTTACGAGGGCTACAAAGAGTTTATCGAACAGGCAAAGGACGTTATGGAAACACAGGCAAAGGACGCTTTACAGTCCACCGTAACGGGATTTTGCGAAAGCGATACCTCGAACCCCCGCAAAATAATCGAGTACCGCGACAAGAACAACAGCCGTCTATTCTATCCCGCAAGCGGTGCGGATACGACGATAAACGCGCTCATAGAGCAGTTCGGAACTGACGATTACGCCGATTATATGTCCTTGCTGTTCGTGTTGATGACGCGCGAAAAGCAACAGGCAGACGGCGTGACCGACGCGGAGATATACGATTTCGATTTCAAGCGTGAGGATTTCGAGGAATTTATGAAATCCGTCAACGAGAACACTTGCCGTTTCGGTGATACGTTCGTCATAAAGACGGCGGTCGAAACCTCGCCCCACGCTTGCCCGTACAACTGCCGCCGAGAAACGAGGAGCGGGTGTAGGTGCTGCTCAAGCACAGACCCCGAAACGGGCGAGATAACGCACTATTGCGGCGGTCATTGCCCCGTTGACCACACGAAAATGACCGTCACGCTCTACACGGTCAAAGACTACTACGGGCGGGATTACCCCGAAATTTACAACTTTACCGACAACGAGAAAACCCGATATGAAGCGTCAAAGGCTATCATACAGGGCTTGCTCGAATATTGGGAGGACAACGAATGATAAAAAAGCTAAAAGCCTATTGGGGCGGTAAGAGCGTAAAACAGCGCGTTTACATCTGTATCGCGCTTACGGCGCTGCTTACGCTCCTGTTTTTCACGGTCAAGGCGAATTTCTTCGATAAGCCGAACGTACCGCAAACCGCGTCGGAGAGCGCCGAAACGGAGGAATACGAATTGCCCGCGTTCCACATCAGCTTGATTGACGCGGGTATCTTACTCGCGGTCATAGGCGCGTATTCCGTTCACAAGATACGCGAAAAGAAAAAGCAAGGGAGGTTATAGAGTGGGAAAACGAACGCCTACCGAACGAATAGCGTCCTTGCGGGAGAAAATCGCCCAAAAGCGGACGAACGTTGAGGGCTACAACATCACGCTCTCCAACACGCAGAAGAAAAAAGACGCGGCAAACAAGGCGATTGAGGGCTACGAGAAACAAATTTCGGCTCTCGAAACGGATTTGCTTGCAAAGGCACTCCACGACAAGGGCATTAACATTTCCGATGTCGCGGCGGCGATTGAAGCGGGATTGTTCGACAATTCCGTACCCGAAAAGCCGCCCGACAAGTCGGAAAAGGAGCCTGAAACAAATGGTGCTACATATAGCACCGAGAACACGACCGCCGAAAGCGGCGGCGCAGACGAAAAGGAGGATTTGGATAATGAGTAATTCGGTTTTGGTAATTGCCGAGAAGCCCTCGGTCGCGAGGGATATTGCGGCGGTGATCGGCGCGGATAAGCAGACGGACGGCGTTCTTCGAGGGAACGGCTACATCGTCACGTCGGCGCGCGGTCACTTGGTACGGCTGAAAGAGCCGCAGGAGTATGACGAACGCTACAACAAGTGGGATTTGTCGGACTTGCCGATTGTTCCCGTTTTTGCGTTTGTGCCTATCGAGAGCGCGGCAGACGTTCTCGAACGGCTTACCGCTCTGATGAACAGCGCGGAGGTGAGCGAGATAATCTGTGCCACGGACGCGGGTCGCGAAGGCGAGTGCATTTTCCGATACGTCTATGACTACATCGGCTGCACAAAGCCCGTAAAGCGGCTGTGGATTTCCTCTCTGACCGCCGAAAGTATCAGAAACGGCTTTGCAAACTTGCGACCCGCCGCCGATTATGACAATATGTACGCGGCGGGAATTACCCGCGCCAAGATAGATTGGCTTTGGGGTATGAATTTGACGCGGCTCTATACAAAACATCTCGGCGCGATATGTTCAATCGGGCGTGTTCAGACTGCCGTTGTGAATATGATAGCAAGCCGCGACAACGAAATTGACGGTTACAAGAAGGTACCGTATTTCACGGTAAAACTTGCCAACGGCGCGGAATGGACGCATTATCCCGCTTCGCGGGAAAACGCTGAGGAAAAAGACGATTACTATTCCGACAGATTTGCGGTAAGGTCAATGGCAGAGCAAATCAAGGCGAAATGCGAAAATCAAACGTGCAAGCTGATTTTCGCAAAGGCAACCCCGAAAAAGGAAAATCGCCCCTTGCTGTTCTCGCTTACCTCTCTGCAAGTTGAAGCGAACGACAAGCTGGGCTTTTCGGCGGCTACGACGCTTACGGTTATGCAGTCGCTCTACGAAAAGAAATTGCTTACTTATCCGCGCACGGACAGCAACTACCTCACGGACGATATGGCGGCGATTTTGCCCGAACGAGTGGCTATGCTCCGCGCCTTTGACGAACGTGCGGACGAGCTGCTGACCGAGGGGCTGAATATCGACGGTCGTATCATCAACAACGGCAAGGTTTCCGACCACCACGCGATTATCCCCACGGAAAACATTGCAAGCGCGGTAAACGCCGAGTTGTCGGCGAACGAAAAGGCGATTTTGGAAATGGTGATTATCCGCTTTCTCGCCGCGCTTTCGGCGCAGTATGAGTATTCCGAAACGGTGTGCATTTATGAGATTATGGGCGAGCATTTCAAGCTGAAAACCAAACAGCCGATAAACCTCGGTTGGAAGAAATTCTACATTGAAGATGAACCGAACGAGCGCGAGGTCACGTTTGCCGAGGGCGATACCTTTACGGCGAAGAACATTGAAATTGCCGAGTGCGAAACACAGCCGCCAAAGCGGTTTACGGAAAGCACGCTGCTGAAAGCTATGGAGAACATCGACCGCAGAATTGAGGATAAGGAGTTATCCGAGTACGTTTCCGAGAGGGGCTTGGGTACACCCGCGACACGCGCTGCGATAATCGAGCGCGTTATTAAGGTAGGTTATGTGGAGCGTAAGGGAAAACAGCTTGTTTCCACCGATAAGGGGAAAACGATAATTTCTCTGCTCCCCGATGAGGTCAAGAGTGTGGAAATGACCGCCGCAATGGAATTGCAACTGTCCGCGATAGAGAACGGAACGGCAAGCGCGGACGATGTTGTGAGGGGTATCAATGCGAAAATACGCTCCATTATTGCGCTTGAAAACGGCAAAAAGCACACATCACTCGCGCCGCCGCGTGAACCGCTTGGGAAATGCCCGAAATGCGGCGGTGGCGTGTTTAAATTCACAAAGGACGGCAAAACGGTTTTCTATTGCGAAAACTCGCCCAAAACGTGCTTTTTCCGCATTTACGAGGACGATTATTTCT
>JAMPFE010000122.1 GCA_023664705.1 Lachnospiraceae bacterium
CGGCAATTCCTCGTCAATACAGCGCACTTTATCGCCTATCTTCTCATAATAAGAGAATTCTACTCACACCTCATATATGTTATAATATCTATGTGGGTTTCCACAATATTATATGGAGGTGTCTTATTATGAAGGCGCAAATCACGTTTGAGGAGTATCTCAAGAAAAGCAATCTCTCGGCTAATACCATCGAGTCCTATTTGTGGACGGTGCAGTATTTCAATGAGCACTACGAAAGCATCAACAAGGATAATCTTCTCGCTTACAAGGGCTATTTGATGGAGTTTTTCAAGCCCAAAACCGTTAATCTGAGAATTCAGGCAATGAACAAATACCTTGATTTTCTCGGCAATGAAAAGCTGCGGCTGAAAGCGGTAAAGGTGCAGCAGAAGAATTTCTTGGAAAATGTGATCAGCAATGCGGATTATAACTTCTTGAAAAAGCAATTGAAGAAAGACGGCAATATGGAATGGTATTTTGTTGTGTGGTATCTTGCCGCAACCGGCGCACGGGTAAGCGAGCTGATACAGATCAAAATCGAACACGTTCAATTGGGGTATTTCGACCTGTACTCAAAAGGCGGAAAGCTTCGCAGATTGTACATACCCAAAAAGCTTCGGAATGAAACAATTGTATGGCTGAACGATATTGACCGCACTTCGGGATATTTGTTTTTGAATCGGTTCGGCGAAAGAATCACAACGCGGGGAATTTCTCAGCAGCTTAAAAACTATGCCGCAAAATACGGACTTGATACAAAGGTCGTATATCCGCACTCTTTCCGTCATAGGTTCGCAAAGAATTTTCTTGAAAAGTATAATGACATTGCTTTGCTGGCAGACTTGATGGGTCACGAGAGCATAGAAACCACAAGAATCTACTTGCGCAGAACCGCAAGTGAACAGCAGGCACTTGTTGATAAGATCGTAACTTGGTAATCGCCGCCCTTGTAAGAGGACGGCAATTGTTATTCCAGCGCCTCGGCGATTGCATCTAAAAACGAGAATAGCTGGCGTATCTTGTCGGCTATTCTTTTTTGCTCCGACAATGGCGGGATAAAGATTGAATATTTTTTTACGGATTCAGGTCTAGCGCGCATTAGAGAACCACCTACGCCGGAAACATTAGTAAGAAGTATATTACGAAAAAAAGGAGAAGTAAGGTAATAACACAAATACGGTGAATAAAGCCATTTGTTCCTAAACACTATCCATTCTGATGAGGCTATCATTTTAAATTGTGTTTTTTCTCTTACTATCCAAACCCTATTTAGGCGTGGATTTATTTTGCAAAGCAATACATCATCATTATGTACTACTTGTTTAGTTGACCCAATGTCTTTGCCGTTTAAGATTTCCGGTGATTCGCATTCAAATTGAGGTACACTATATAGTACAAATTTATCATTAGTAAATTTCATTGGATCAATATTTATAGATTGAAAAAAATTTAATTCAGAAAATGTTGCTATCTCCCAAGTTTGTGGCAAATTGGATATAACATCATAGTAAGAGTTATCCTCATCTTTAAATATCACGGATTCGTTCTTATCACGCTTGATTTTGCCTTGTTTTATGAGTTCTTCCTTTTCCGCACGAATGCGTTCAAGCAGCACGGAAGCAGGCTCGTCGTTCTGGTCTTGTTCGACGAGCTTTCCTCTGATTGCTAGATCTAGGATTTTGGATTTGGTTTGGTAGATTACATTGGACAAGTCATTCTTGGAGGTTTCAATATCATCTATATACTGAAAATAATCATCAACCTGCATTATAATTCTACTTTGTTCGTCTAAAGGGGGCAAAGGAACATATAATGAATGAAGCTGATTAGATGATAGTCCTTGTATGCCTATACCTTTTCCGTTAATACGATCAGTCTGTTTATAGAGATACATTACATAATAATAAAACTTTACGCAAAGATTAACATAAGGACGCAATCTGTGAATGTGATTTTGAATACGAATTTCTTCATCTTTATCCCAAATGGCGAAACGTCCTATATCTCCACCTTCGCATATCAATAAATCACCCTTTTTTACCGTACATTTCTCCAATTCTAACTCGTTAAACGTCATCTGTCTGACATCATTAAGTTCAAATTTATTCCAATATAAATTTGATGTAGTAATATATGTGTACAGTTTTCCAAATTGATTTTTTGAATTAAGCGCTTTACCTGTATTGTGAGAAAATATAACCCCTAGCCTTGTCCACTCCCACCCCTCCGGCAGCTCAAACGGTATCTCATCCTCGATGCATTTCACGGAACCGTCGGCGAATTGCTCATGATACAAACTAGCAGAACATTGATAGCTTGTTGCGGATTTCCACAAACCGTTTATGATTATATAGCAAATTTTATAAAACGTATAGAAAACGCTTGACATTTGCAGGAAAATGTGATATAATAGTAGCAGAAGGGAGCGCTGCATTATGACACAAGTTAATTTTCGCATTGACGAGGACGTTAAAGCCAAAGCCGAAAGTGCGTTGAGTGATATGGGGCTAACGATGTCCACGGCGATCACAATGTTCCTCACTAAGGTGGGCAGAGAGCGTCGGATTCCGTTTGAGATCACGGCTGATCCGTTCTATTCCGAAAATAATATGCGGTATTTGGAGCGTGTTATGTCGGACGTTAAATCGGAAAAGGCTCGCTTTTCCGAACACGAGCTTGTTGAGGATGATGACGAATGAGAGTTTTGGGAATTTACGTCCACCTTGTTGAACAGTACTTGACTGCCGATTGACATAAAAGTGGTATAATGAGCTTAGGACATAATGGCATTGCACAGGTTATTATCGGTATTGATTATGGACGACTGATCAAAACCGACAACCCAATGTACACAAAGGACGTGACAGTTTGAACAACAGAAACAAAAGCCCCAAGCTGACATCGGTTCAGTTGGTGAAGAAGCTGGAGCAAAAGGGCGTTCGGTTCAACATAATCAACCGCACGGAGGCTGTGAGGTTCTTACGCGAGAACAATTATTACTTCCGCGTAACCTCATACGAAGGCAATTACGCAAGCTACATTGACAAAAATCGGCGGTACGTCAATTTGGAATTTGCTTACTTGACCGAGCTTTCCAATCTTGATATGTACCTCAGAGAGCATATAATCAATATGTGCTTGGATATTGAGCATTGCCTTAAAGTGCGCCTTCTGCATGAGATTGAAAAGAACCCATTAGAAGACGGCTATGACATAGTTGACGATTTTCTCAACATATCCAGCAACTCATACGTCATTGATGAAATAAAGCGCAAGCAGAAATCGGCATACTGCGGCGATCTGATCAAGCATTACTTCAATCCCGCACTCGTAAACGGAAAATATGACTGCGATTTTCCCGTATGGGCTTTTCTGGAGGTCGTATCATTTGGTACATTCACCGACTTCTATCAGTTCTATCTGCAACGGTGCGGCAATATTAAAGGCTCGCTTGTTTCACTTTTCCCTTATGTGAGAAGTTTGCGGAATGCCTGCGCTCACAGCAACTGTATCTTGCACGATATGACCGTTAATGTGAATACCGGTCCCAACAAGTTGGTGGAAAAATTTGTAATGGGCATACCAACCATAGGTAAGGGTATGAGAACGAAAAAGCTCTCAAACAGATTCGATCTGGAATTTGTTGCTCTTGTGTACCTTTTCTCGGCTATCGCAACCGATAAGCTGCATAAAAGGAGAATACATAGCCTAAAAGCGTTCTTTAACGGCAGGCTGCAAAGGAACATCGGCTATTTCCAATCAAATCCGATTATCAGTACAAATTTTGATTTTTTGAAAAAAGTAGTTGACTTTTTGTGATCAATGGTGTATAATATATATGAGATTAAAAACGAAAGTTTTTGGACGGGTGGTGTGCTTTATGTGCGCTGCCCTTAGTTTTTTCATTATACCTAAACTTGGTGAATAATGCTCGCTTGCGCAATAAAATTCAATGTTGAAATATGGGTTTCCTAAAACCACAAAGATAAGAAGCCAATCTCGTGTGAGATCAGCTCCCGTTTATTAAAGCTCTTTAAGCATTTCAAGCATAAGCTGTGCTCCAACCCGAACGCCCACCGAGAAATGATGGTATGTACCAAGACTTGCTTGCTCCATTTGCGCATTGTGGTATTCTTCCATAAGCTGTGCCAATTCGGGATAGCGTTCAAGTATCTTTGCTTTAACTTGCTCTACCTTATCGCCCGCTCTGTAGTATTCGGAGCAATTCACGTCCACCTCGTCGAACGGAGCCTGACTGCCGAAAAATAAGCCTTCCAAAATGTTCATTGACTTGACCTCCGTGATTGAGATTTATTAGCAGATATACGCCACGTTTGTCAAATCTTGTTCTTCGTTTTGTTCGTTATTTGTTCTTTATTTCTGCGAAAAGCC
>JAMPFE010000123.1 GCA_023664705.1 Lachnospiraceae bacterium
ACTGCAAGCGGTTTGCAACTACACGGGGCTGTCCGATAAGTCGGTTGAGTTGCTCGCGGACTTGAAGGAAACGTCCCCCGACCAACTCCGAGTGATAAATTTCCTCTTGGAGCAAGCGTCGGGGGATATGGACATCGTTTACGAACTTGATGATGATACCGATAATTATTACGGCAGTATTTTGAACGCCGTCGTGCGTTATTTAAGCCGCTACAAGGCGTATGATGACTATCTCGCGAAGTACATTTCGAGCAGCGACGAGGGGATTTCAAGCGCATTACAGAACGCGCTCCACTAGCTTGTTCTCAATCAGGCGGTCACGGCTCTGAAGAACGGCGTGAACGCGATGGTTAATGTTCTCTATGAGGATACGAAAGGGCAAGAGTGATAATCTGACAAATAATAACCCGCCTTGTTTAGGGCGGGTTATTATAATAAGATTTGTAAAAAGCATTTCTACTATATAAAAACCTAACAAACGGTCAACCTAAAAATTTCACAAATTTTTCACAAAAAACCTCTTGACAAACCTATACTACTGTGGTATTATGTAGTTGCAAACTACTATAGTCGTGTGCAATATATACGAAAGGTGGGAGAAAAAGTGATTGAAAAGCTTTTCAACTCCGAATTAAAGGTTATGGACGTGCTCTGGCGCGAGGGTACGGCTACAGCAAAGCACATTTCAGACGTGCTTCACGATGAGGTTGGGTGGAATATGAATACTACCTACACACTTATCAAGCGCTGTATTAAAAAGGGCGCGATAGAGCGCAGCGAGCCTAATTTTATGTGCCGTCCGTTGGTGGATAAAGCTGCTGTTCAAGAAGCAGAAACCAATGAACTGATTGATAAAATCTATGACGGTTCGGCGGATAAGCTGTTTGCCGCGTTGCTCGGACGCAAGAAACTTACCGAGGAACAATTGCGGCGGCTTTGGGAAATCGTTGGCGAGGAGAGTGACAAATGACACTGCTTGAAATGAGCTTTTACGGCTCGGTATTGATAGTAGTCGTTCTGATAATACGCGCGCTTTTTCTGAATAAACTTCCCAAGTGGACTTTTACGGCTTTATGGGGATTGACAATTCTGCGTCTGCAGCTTCCGTTTTCAATCGCTTCGGCAATCAGCGTATATTCCCTCATTCCCGATAAATCGCAGGACATTGCGCCAACGCAGGAAACGATACAAAGCGCATCGGAATACACTATCTCCGACTTATCGCCGTATTCTCCCGAGCCGGGCACGCTGCACACACCTCCCCAAAGCGATAAATCCATTTCCGCTAAAACGATATTTTTTGTCGTTTGGTGCAGCGGCGCGGTATTATCAACACTTGGTTTTACGGCGCTGTATATCCGTGCTTGGCGAAAATTCCGCACCTCGTTTCCCGAAAAAAGCGATTATGCACAAAAATGGTTATCGGCTCATTCACTGCGCAGAACCGTTAGTATACGGCGCTCGGATTGTGTAACCTCGCCGCTGACCTACGGACTGCTTCGACCCGTAATTCTTTTGCCCGACACAACGGACATATCGGATAACGCGCGGTTGGAGTATGTTCTGACGCACGAGTGGGTGCATATTTGTCGGTTTGACAGCCTAAAAAAGCTGCTGTGCGTATTGGCACTTTGCTTACATTGGTTTAACCCTTTGGTTTGGATTATGTTTTTCTGTTTCAACAGAGACCTTGAGCTGGCTTGCGATGAAGGCGTCGTGCTGCGGCTCGGGGCGGATAAAAAGTCGGATTATGCGAAAACGCTGATTGAAATGATGGCGGAGCAAAGCGGTTTTATCACGCTTTTCAGCCATTTTGGCGGGTTCGCTGCCGAGGAAAGGATAAAGTCTATTATGAATATCAAGAAGAGTTCTTTTTTGGCGGGAGTAGCGGCTTGCGCTTTGGTTTTCGGCTCTGCGGGAGTGTTTGCTACATCTGCTGTTGCAAAGGAAAACGCAAGCAATGAGCAAACTGCGGTGCTTGGCGGTTCGGCTTCTTCGGTGGAATGGTGGACAGCGGAGGAATACGAGGCTTGGATCGCCGAGGAAAAAAGCGAGCTTGAAGCTCTTATCGGCACGGGCAGCGGCTGGTATGACGGCAACGGCGTGTTCCACACATTTACACGCGAAAGCGTAGACGCAACAATTTCGGAGTATCGGAAAATTTTGAAGGAAATCCGCAACGGCGCTTTGTATTCTAAAGATATTAACGGTGATGTGTTATTTTCGGGAACTGCGGATAAGGTCAACTACGATGACTTGATAGAGGATAAACAATACTTTACCGCAGACGAGTTTTCCGAGTGGATCACACAGCAGAAAGAGGAGCTTCGTAAATTGGTCGAGGTCGGGGAATTGACACAAGCGGAAGCCGACGCCGCCGTTCAGCGTTATGAGGAATTGCTTAACGGCATAGAAAACGGCGTCTTGGTAGAAAAAAGAGAAAATCCCTCCGACGATTGGCATTTCCAAAGCTTTCCGAATTCAATTCTGACCGCGGAGACCACGGCGACCGAGGATACCGTACTTGAAAAAGGCGATGCCTTATCCCCCGCAGATGAAGCGGCATTATTTGCCGAATTTGAGGCACACGGGCTTACACGCCGCAAATCGGACAACGCGCTTATCTTTAACGGAAAGCTTGTTCGCTGGTTTGTGGACGGCGTGGATTTAGACGGTGAAGGCGCATATGCTACCCGCTACACCTATTACAACGAAAACGGCGAGGTTGACATACACACCGTTTGGTCGAGAAAAGACAACGGCGACGGAAGCTATGACCCGTTCGGAAAACTTGAGGCTATTGTCGAATACGCGGAATTTGACCCCAAGGATTTTATTGCGGGAAACAATGTGGTTTCTGCCGTTACGTTTGAGGGCGATACGGCGCAATCGGATATCGTATCAGCCTCTGCGGTATTTGAAAAGGGGCAAACCGCGGTTGCGCAGGGAGACAGCACAGACAGCACGGCAACGGGCAAGACCTTTTCCGAAATTTTCTCCGAGTATCAAGCCTTTGGAATTACCTATAACGAAGCGGAACGCAACGTTTATTTCAACGGTAAATTAGTCGGTATGTTCGCAGACGTTTCGGAGAACGGCGCGTTTACCTTTCAGTCCCAAAGCGTTGGAAACCGCGATACGGTCGACGTCAGAACCGTTTATGAAAACGGCAGGTTGATTTCCGTGCGCGAGATGACGGCGCGTGAGAAGAACGCCGGTTTTGTCGAGGAATAAAAGTCTTTGACGCACATACCCAATAAATTGCCGCAGAAATTCCGAAAGGAGTTCCTGTGGCTTTTTTATTTTATCTTCCCTATTCAAAATGTGAAATTCTCCCGTTATACTCACAGGAGGTGTATTACGAGAATATAAAGCGGATATACCTACTAAATGGCAACCGTGTTGACATATGGAGCAGCCCCTCGAACGAAAATAACGAGGGGCTGGTTGTTGTTTAGGAACAGCTCTATAATCGGCTTTGTCATATTCGTTGCTGTCCTGCAATAGGCACTCCTGTTAGCAACAGCATGGTCGAATTCTATGTTATGCAAAGATATTTGCGCCCCGATCTGCTTCAAAAAGCGGGCCTGGAGACGTTTGACGATTGGGCTTCAACGTTCGGCGAGGTTGTATCTCAACTCGAAATTAAGCCTGCCGGAAACGGATTCCAACTTAAGAACAGGTTCTCAAAATTTGTCAATATCCCCGAGTTAATGCAGATTTACAAAGAATTTGCGGATATTCAGACCGAGGATATGATAAAACTCCCCGTGCCGAAGCTGAAAACGGGCGCGCCGATTGTCGTAAGCTCCAAACCCGATGACAGGCAAAAGGCGTATATGAAAGAATTGGCGCGGCGCTCCGAAGCAATTCATAACGGAAACGTTGACCCAAGCGAGGACAATATGCTGAAAATAACGCACGAAGCGAGGCTTTTAGGACTTGATTCGCGGTGCATTTTCAAGGACGCGGAGCCTGCGCCGGACAGCAAGGTGATGAAGCTGCTCGACAATTTGGAGCAGAATTACCGTGAAACCGCAGATCGGAAAGGAGTGCAGATTGTATTTTGTGACATAGCTATAAACGAGGATGCGGAGCATTTTTCCATTTACGAGGCTATAAAAGACGACCTTATAAAGCGCGGTATTCCGCGTGATGAGATTTGCTTCGCGGGCGACGCGAAAACCGACAAGGCACGGGCGGAGATGTTTGAACAGCTTCGCAAAGGAGAAAAGCGGTTTATTCTCGCAAGTACGTCAAAGCTCGGTACGGGCGCGAACGTTCAAGATCGTATCTGCGCTATTCATCATTTGGATATTCCGTGGAAGCCTTCGGATGTTGCCCCGATTTCACGCAACATCAATCAATCTTCCCAACGAACTTGTAGTAA
>JAMPFE010000124.1 GCA_023664705.1 Lachnospiraceae bacterium
GAAGAGCTGAGTGGACGCCTAAACCGAGAAGATACTTGGCAATATGGATATAGGTGTTGAAGAACCCCCAATATGACCGATAAAAAAAACACCTCGGTGAACGTCATTATAGCCGAGCAGCATGGCGGCATAGACGAAATGGTTAAAGTCACTTCCCTTTCAAGGAAGAATTTGAGGGTTCAAATCCCTCTGCCGCTCCCAATAACCATTCTAAATGTCATGATGATGACTCCTTTCTAACGAGCGCGTATGTTTAGTGATTGTATACGCGCCCAATGTCAACGTGGTGCAATAGGCAGACACGGCAAACTCAAAATTTGTTTCTTGCGGGTTCAACTCCCGCCGTTGACACCAAATGTAAGCGTGATGCAATGGGCAGACATATCGGACTTAAAATCCGAGTTTTGCGAGTTCGAGTCTCATCGCTTACACCATACGGTGGGCGTAGCCAAGCGGTAAGGCGCTTGATTGTGGATCAAGTTATCGTGAGTTCGATTCTCACCGTCCACCCCAACAAAGTCTCACCTGCCCACTTATAACGGGTAAGGGAGCCGTGCGCAAGCACGAGAAGATTTGCAACTCTTCGCATAGAGTAAGAAAATTGCTGTGACCGATGGCGGTGAGGTAAATCCGCTACTCTATGTGTCGGATTATGAGAAAGAGATCTGATTGATAAACCTAGGCAATTATCAATAACTTTGGTGCGATACCAAAATCCGATACCAGCCGACTTGTCAATGTCGTAAAACTTGATGAGTAAACTTTTCTCGAACGTATAACTATTGGCCGGTCACTGGTGGTCTAAGTGCGAAGTGAAGTAATAGTTGTTCAGCCGATACGTTATAATGAAAAGGAATCCTCAGCCGCTGTCTCCGAAGGACAGGTCGGGAAGGCGAAATTGGGCGGATAAAACTCGGATAATTGAAGCCTGCTGCGAGGTCGGGATATCCTCGCAAAATACGTTGTGTTAGTTTAGCGGTAAACGGACGTTTCTCAGAACGGCAAAATCAGGTTCAACTCCCGAACACAGCGCCATCCGTACTTCTATTGTTTTGAAGTGTCGGAAAATGTTTATAGGCTCCTTAATTTAACTGCTTGGCTTGTTTTGCCAAGCAGTTAATATACACCGTTAGTTCAGTGGTAGAACATCGAACTTTTAATTCGGGAACGCGGGTTCAATCCTCGCACGGTGTACCAACCGGTATTCGGCATTAACGATGCAGCCGCCAATTGCGGTACGGCGATAACTCGGTGCTACGCCGCCGAGCGCTCAAAAACGCACCGAGGTTGTGTGAATATCGGTTTCATTTAAAAAATTTTCAGGAGGATTTTTATATGGATTTATCGGTTATGGGTTACACATTCAAAGCTCCGTCAAGAATGACTATACACTGTACGGAAGAAGCCTTGCGTGATGATAGCGTTATGGCACGTTTGCTTGGTTTGACAAGTTTAACATCTTTGCCATACTCATACGCTAGTCGTAATCAGAATATATTCCCCGCTATCACCGATGTAAAGGTCGGCAAAGACAGAGTGGATAAAACCAAAGACCGTTATACCGTTGTATTTTTCAGCGATGGTACGGTTGAAAAAGCTGCTACATCAAAGGATGACAAATTTAACCTTGAACAAGGTATTCAGATTTGTCTTGCCAAGAAGGCATTCTCAATCCTTATGGGTAACGGCAGCGGCAAATTCAACGACCTTGTAAACGACGCAGTTAAGTTGTACAACAACAAGGCGAACGAACAGAAAAAGGTTAAGGAACTCGCTGAACAGACTAAGGCAGCCGCAAAAGCCAAAGCCGATAAGGCTAAACGGCGCAGGGAAAAGCGGCGTGAAAAGCGCATAAATGAAATGGCAGAGGCGTATGCTCGTGCTATGAAAATGACGAATGAGGGCAGTAGCAATGTTCAAACGTGAAGATAAGCGGGAAATTTGCGAAAAACTTGGTGATTTGTTGAGGTCAACAGATTATTGGCAAAATGTTGAGTATATTGATTATCGAGCCAAAGCCGAACAAGCAATAGTCTTTTTTAAAGACCGCGACGCTAAATGCGTAAATGTTGCTATGGATAGCGGTATGGCACTAATAACCGACATTTTGAAAGCAATATCATAACAAAGGTTTATAAAAATGGTCGTTAAGGTCGGAAAGGCACCCGACACACTTGGCTCTGCCGAGTACCTGAGATGATAGATACGCCGCCTATCTGACGACCATTTTTATATTACCAAAAATGACATATAGGAGGAAACTTTATGAAACATAAGAGTTTTATGGATATCGAAAGATATAAGACTTCGTTTAATGATGGCTTTGAGAAGGGTGATCATATTGTAATCCAAGAGAAAATTGACGGCGCGAATTGCGCTATTAGGTATGATAGTGAAACCGATACCGTTGTAGCGCAGAGCCGTAAGAAAATTCTCAATTTAGAAAATAGCTTAAGAGGCTTTTGGGAGTGGTCGCAAACATTATCTAAAGAGGCAGTAAAATCGATTCTCGGCAACAATTTGATTTTGTTTGCCGAATGGCTTGTTCCTCATTCCGTTAAATATCCCGATGATCGATATAAAAAAGTGTATTGCTATGACGTATACGATACTGAAACCGAGCATTATTTGCCGCAGGACAAGGTAAAAGATATTATTGCGCAGCTTGGTCTTACATACGTTCCGGTTTTCTATGATGGCGAGTTTATTTCTTGGGAACACTGCATTGAATTTGTCGGTAAAACCGAATTGGGTGGCGAATACGGTGAGGGTATCGTAATTAAGAACCAGACCAAACTGAATAATCCGAACACAAGACTGCCGTTCTATACAAAAATCGTTAGTGCAAGTTTTGCTGAGACTAAGGGTCATAAGCAGAAAGTAATTGACCCCGAAAAGATTAAGGCAGTAGAGGAAAATAAGTCGCTTGCAGAAACGATTGTAACTAAGGCAAGAGTTGAAAAACTGTTGAATAAGTTCGTTGACGAGGGTGTTCTTCCCGAAGATTGGAGTTCTAGGGAAATGTCAATTGTCGCTAAAAATCTTAACAGAGCCGTTTATGACGATTGTATTAAGGAAGAACCTGAAACGGTAAAGCAAATTGACAATTTCGGTAAAGTTGCTAATGGCATTGCTATGAGTTTGGCACGACTGATTTTGAATGAGCGCGATGGTGTTGCGGTGTAGAAAGGATTTTGCAATGAAACGACAAATCAGACAATGTGTATTCGAGACTAATTCCAGCAGTACTCACTCAATTTGTATATCTAAAAAGCCCGTAACTGAAAAGGATATTCCCTCTTTCGTTGCATTTAATCACGGAGAGTTTGGTTGGGAAATTGAGAAATATGATGGCATATCGGATAGAGCCTCGTATTTATATCAGGCAATATGCGAGTTGTGTTGTTATGATAATTGGGCAAAGTCTAGGTATGTTAATTCTCTGCACTCTACGTTGTCTAAGTACGGTGTGGAGTGCGAGTTCGATTTTAATGACAAAGACGAGGATGGTTGGGCGATAGGCTACATAGACCACGGTGATGCTACGCGTGATTTTGTTGCGAGTGTTATGCGCGATGAGGATAAACTGATCCGCTATTTGTTTGGTGACAGTGTAGTTATAACGGGCAATGATAATGCTTATGATGAAGAATGTATATCAATCCCCGATTCCAAAGACTATGAGATATTTTACAAAGGCAATTAAGAAAGGGTGTTTTTTATGAAAAGACAAATTCGACATGGCGTATTTGAAACAAATTCAAGCAGTATGCACAGTTTGGTAATTCAAAAGAACGATGAGTACGTTACCCACGAGGAAATAATAGCGGATTATTATTATTGGCGTGACAAAGACAAAATACTCTTTTTGCGTAACGATTCCTTGGAATTTGGGCGTACCCCGTTCAAATGTCTCGCATCGTTTATAGACAAGTTAGGCTACGCAATTGCTTCTTTCTGCAAATATAACGATGAGAAATTCGATGAAATTATTCAGACCGTGACTGAAATTATTCCCGAATGTAAGGGAATTGAGTTGCCTTTAGTATCTACTTCCAGATACGAACACAAACCATATTACGGTTATGTAGATCACGAAAGCGACGATCTTTTAGAGACGTTTCTTGAAAAACACAACGTGAGTCTCAAAGAGTTCCTTACGAATAAAAAGTACGTGGTAATCGTAGACGGCGATGAGTATTGTATATGGGATAAATTGAAGTTAACAGGCTTGGTAAACACGGATATTATCGACTACGAATATCCCAAAAGAGACAAGTATGGTATTAGGGAGGAAGAGCAATGAAAAGACAAATCAGATGCAGTGTTTTTGAGACGAACAGCAGCTCCGTTCACAGTTTA
>JAMPFE010000125.1 GCA_023664705.1 Lachnospiraceae bacterium
TGCAAATTACTGCACGCGAACTGCAAAAGACTGCAAAATAATACACAGATTTCAACGATTTGTTCCCAAAACTAAAAATTTTTGCAAGTTTCCAGTTAAAAAAATTCATTTTTCCGCACTGTGAATTTGCTGCCGGAATGAAATTAAGGTGAAAATGTGATATTTTTTAATCGCAGCACATAATTGTGGGAGCACTGTTCTCCGAATCCGCGCTGCTAAGCGAAACCAAGGCAAAAAAATTTCCTCTGTTCGGGAGTTTTATCCGCGAAGAAATCACTGTCCGACGTGAAGATAACGTCAACCATTCTAACCGCGTCCTGGAGCGCACGTCAATGTTTTTTCTTCATAGGTTTTACCTCCTGAAAAATTTTGTTCAACCGCTTAACAAATCGCCATTAATGTGATATAATATCATTAACGGCAACATCTGTGGTTGTAATCGCATTATATCACAGATGAAATCGAATGTCAAGCAATTCCACAAATATGGTAACTCAACGGAGGTAAGGATATGGTACAGGATAAATACAGCGTGATATTCAGCAAGCGCGTGAGGGAACTGCGTTGGGAGCGGAATATGACCATTGAACAATTCGCGAATGCCGTCGGAATTTCAAAGAGTTCCATCGGCTACTACGAAAGCCGCGACCGCGTTCCCGACATCGTTATAGCGGGCAGAATGGCGGAGGTTTTGGGTGTGACCGCGGATTATCTGATAGGGCGCTCCGACGCGAGGACGAAAGAGCCGAAATTAAAAGGCATTTGTGATAAAGTTGGATTATCCGACAAGTCGGTAATGATGTTGGCAAGGCTGAAAGAAGAAAATGTTGCGCGGTTGAGGATTATAAATCTTCTCTTCGAACAGGTGGACGATGATATTGCCGATGATTACGAGCTTGAGGGCAGTTACGAGGGCAGCATTCTGAACGCGGTTTGCCGTTATCTCGACAGATACAAATCCGCTGATGAATTTGTCGCGGAGTACGGTTCGAGTTCCGACGAGGGAATTTCGAGCGCAATTCAAAGCGCGGTTTACAGGCTTATTCTCGACCAAACGGTGGACGCGATGAAATGCCTTGCTTGCTCTGATAGACTTGCGGACGCGCTCTTTCAGGGGGATTACTATGATGAGGGTGATGATTGATGTAGAAAAAGGGTATTGACATTTTGATTTAGTTATGGTATAATTATTTTGTCAGGGGATACTCGGTAAATCGAAATTTATTATGGAACACCATTTTTGAAAGGGTACAAAAAATGACCAAATGGCTTTTCTTTGATTTGGGTTCGACTTTGATAGACGAGAGTAAATGTGCAGAATACCGAATACAAGAGTTACTAAAGCAAAATAATGCGCCGTGCCGAGAAACGTTAGAACATCGTATGTTAGAACTTGTTGCGCAAAATCATTTGCCATATAAAGATGCTGCTAAAGAGTTTGGACTAGAAACAATAAAGTGGCCTGTGCATTTGGAAAAATTATATGAGGGCGTTCCTGAACTGCTGGAAAATCTGCAACATAAATACTATTTGGGTATTATTGCCAATCAAAGTATGGGAACAGAACAAAGGCTTATCAAATATGGTATCCGAGAATATTTTGAAATTATTATATCATCTGCTGAAGTTGGTGTTAGCAAACCCGATATTGCTATATTTACGGCGGCTTTGAATAAAGCAAAATGTGTCCCAACAGATGCATATATGATTGGCGATAGGTTAGATAATGACATTGAACCCGCAGCACAAATAGGTATGCATACCATATGGGTTAAACAGGGAATATTTGCATACGGAAACTTAAATCTGATACATCACAAACCCGAATTTATAGTGAATAATATCACAGACATATCCGAACACCTGTTATTACATTAACAATTATCTGTAAAAAATATGAGCCTGTTTACAAACTACGTTTTTTAGAGAAACCAATACTATAAGCGGCTTGGTTTCGTTACCTTTTTATTGAAAACCTAATTTGTAAATAGGCTCAAATATATCAAGCTTCAATTTGTCACGTACTCTCCCAATCCAAACTTAATAGAGAAAACGGCATCGCTTTAATAAGCGATGCCGTTTTTGTTGTCAACCACTCGGTTGCCTGTGCTATGTACCGTGAAATACGTTCAACAGAGAAAAGCAAAGCTATACAGATAAAAGAGTGGTTGGCAAGAATAGCCGCAAAAGAAACAATGGAACGCTATGAACAAATGCGAAAGGGCGAGCGAGTACATTGAAGATGGAAAGCCCCACCTTATACTGAGCCGAGAACAGCTTAACATCTGTCGAGCAAACTCAATGGCATTAACAGACAACCAAGTACTTAATCTATTATATTATGGTTGCTGTAAGAGTGACTATTAGGCCATAAAAGCTACTCCCACGGGCAGATATCTGCCCGTGGGAATATGAAATCAGATTTATGGGATATCCAGTTTCTTTAATTTGCCATTTTCCCATACGTCGGCTCTTTCTAATTTCCCATTCTCATCATAATAATAACAATAGTCGTTTAATCTATCATTTGAAAAAAACTATATTTCTTTACTTTACCATTTTCGTAAAATGTATAATATCCACCTATAGGCATACCATTATTATACATTGCATAAGATTCCAATTCACCACCTTCATATAATTCATAATATAATCCTGTAAATGGCTTTCCACCATTAAATTCATCTCCGCCATAATATAACAAGGAACAATCCGGTCCGGAATAATCAAAACCATCCTCCTTTTCATACGCATCTTCACTTCCTTCGATTCCCCCTTGGGCAATAATCTCCTCTAATGTAAGAGGTGTCGGTATTATATACACAGTATTTGCTCCTCTCTGAACTCTCCATATCTTGAAACCTTGTCTATATTGATTTCATTAAATCTACCTCGTTAAATTTTCATTTATCGAGCACCTTCGGCAATATAATTATACCACAAAATATCCAAAAAGTCAATACCCCTTTTCAAACCTCATTCCTCATCGGAGTAATCTCCCCGAAAGAGTAAGTCTGCCAGCTGTATACTTACCTCAATCGTTCAGATGGCTTGGATGAGAACCGTCTGCGGACGGCTCAAAAGCGATTATCGCTACTCAAAGGATATTGTGTACAACAATTTCCCTTGGTGTTCTCCAACAGACGAGCAAAAAGCGGAAATTGAGAAAACAGCACAGGCTATTCTCAACGCGCGGAGCAAATATCCCGATTGCAGTTTTACGGATATGTACGGCGAGAAAATGTATATGTTCCCCGATCTTGTAAAGGCTCACGAAAACAACGACAAGGCAGTGATGAAAGCATATGGGTTCTCTCCTAAGATGTCCGAACAGGAGATAGTCGCGGAACTGATGAAGATGTATGAGCTGCTTGATAAGGGGAAGAAATGATGGGATCGACCCCGTTGGAAAGCGCGGCTTAATTGAATAATCTGTTGTATCTCCGCATTGCTTTGCGGAGATATTTTCTTTTTTCGGTGCTGTAGATCGGCGTTTCGGAACGCTCCGAAAAACACATAATTATCGAGTGATCGTATTTAATGTCAAACTTGCGAATTTTATCCATAATCTGTTCCTTTCTTGTCAAAATGTATACAAGGATAAATTGCTCGAACCTATTCATTTTAACGCTAAATTAGGGGATTTTTTAAGGCTATGTCACAACAAAAGATTGATTTTTCACAACCATCTTAACATAGCTTTCTTAATATAGCTTTATAAAGCCACTTGCAGAGTTAAATTACAAGGCTCATAAGTCAAGGGCTTTTTAAACGTAGCCCAAATTATATTGGGTAGAGGTATATGGCTCGTACCATAGGAATACGTTCCCTAAATGTCATAATATCAACCGAATGTTGTGACAGAGCCTTTTTTAATTGAAATAATGCACTAATAAAGCCACTTGCAAATAAATATACAAGTTTACAAGGATAAGACGAATAAGCCTCGTCAAGCCGCATTACAAAACGATTTGTTTTATCGGAAATTAGAGTTTTACCGAAATACTATCCTTGTATATAATACCACAAAACCTTGAATTTGTCAACCTCTTGTGCTAAAATTAAGTCAGCCGAAAACGTTTCGGAAATTTTCAAAATCACGGAGGTAATTTTATGACAAACACAAAGAGAGAAGAAATTATTGCGACGATGAGCAGTTTGCTTGAACAGCTTGTTGAGAGTGAGCCGCCGAAAGCCGCGCTCCTTGCGTATTTCAGCGGTGGGAGGTCGTAATTATGGACGAGATATTTAAGCTGCTCAACCTCGACAACACGGTGACGATCAACCGCCCCCTCGCTCACGCGCTCGGCACGAACGAGGCGATTATCTACTCCGCGCTCATCGCAAAGCAAACGTATTACG
>JAMPFE010000126.1 GCA_023664705.1 Lachnospiraceae bacterium
GTTCAGACGGTTGAAAGTGACGTCCGAAAGGAAATCGCCGATGAGGAAAGCCGCGTCGAAAAAGAGCCGACCGTTACGCTGATGAGCGATGAGAACGAAATCACCGCTAATCAAGCGGAGCGAGGCGAGGAGGTTCTCAAAGCTAACGGAATTGACGTTCCCGACAATCAGACGGAAACGGCGGTCGAGGAAACGCCCATTAGAGCAGAGGATATTCAACAGGAGCAGTCGAACGAAATCAAGGCGGGCGACAGCTTTATGTATCGCGGTAATATCGTGAGGGTCACGGACGATGAGGGCTTATACCCCGATGATATTGTCATTTCTCGCGAGGAAAAAATGGGCGATGTGTCCTTTGCGGTAACGGAGAACGTCAATGCGGCGCGGTTTGCCCGTGAAGCGAAGCGTATCACGCCCGAAATGGACGAGCGTGAGCTGACGGAGGAACAGCCCGCCGCACCCGAACAGACGGAGGAACAGACCGTTGAAATCAAAAATCTCGCACAGCTTAAACGCGCCTTGACGGTTGGCGCGGAGTTTGAAATCACGTCATACATTCGCGATGACGTTCAAAATCAATGGCGGCGGGTAAATGAAGCGGACACGGTGGGGATTTACAGTATACGCCCCGACGCGCCCGATGATGAGAAAACCACTTTGGCGAACAGAGGGCGCGGTTCGCATTTGTCGTGGGAGAAAGCGTCCAATTGGGAATTTGCGAACGGCGTATGTACCGCGTACCGCAGAGGAACAGAGCATACCGAAGAAAACAGATTGTTTTCAATCAAGGTAAGACCTCGTATTCTCACAAAGGAGCGGAGCGAGGAAAATCGGCAGACCGCCGAAATTACAAATCCGCTTGTTAAGGAATTAGCGAGAACGTTCCCCGCCGATACCGCCGAACAGCTTTACAACGCCTTTGAAAAAGCGAAAATGGCTGATTGGCAAGGTAATCAAGCGAAAATAAACCGCGTAAAACGCGCTCTCTATGACATTCTCGGAAACGAGGAGCAGACGGAGAGCGCGTTTGCTGTTTTAGCGGCGGGAGAAACGCCGAAGATGAGGGAAATCGTTATCGACCTTACCCCGAAAGCGGACTATTATGAGCGTGAGTATGCTCCCGAACAGCCGCAAAACAAGGATATGAGCAACAAGCTGAACGAAATTGCTCAAACGGCGAACACCAAAATCGACTTTACCATTACCGATGAGCATTTGGGAGAGGGCGGCGCAAAAGAAAAATTTGCGGCAAACATTGCTGCGATTAGAACGCTGAAGCGTATCGAAAGCCGCAATCTCAACCTTGCCGCGGATATGTTCAAAGCGAACAATGCAACTCCCGACGAGCAGAAAATCCTCGCGGGATATGTCGGTTGGGGCGGCTTGTCGCAAGCGTTTGACCCGAATAACAAGGCTTGGGAAAAGGAATATCGGCAGTTAAAGGAGCTGCTCACCGACGAGGAATACGCGGCGGCGAAAGCCTCTACATTGAACGCGCACTATACCACGCCTACGGTCATAAGCGCGATTTACAAGGGCTTGCAAAATCTCGGCTTTGAGGGCGGCAATATTCTCGAACCCGCAATGGGCGTTGGCAACTTTTTCGGCGCTATGCCCGATGAGATACGTAAGAACAGTCATTTAAGCGGCGTAGAACTCGACAGCATAACGGGTCGTATCGCACAACAGCTTTACCAAAACGCTGACGTGCAAGTCAAGGGCTTTGAGAAAACCGACTTTTCCGACAACTACTTTGACGCGGCGGTCGGCAACGTGCCGTTCGGCTCTTACACCGTGTCGGATAAGCGTTACAACCGCGAGAATTTCTATATCCACGACTATTTTCTCGCAAAGACGCTTGACAAACTCGCACCCGGCGGTGTTGCCGCGCTGATAACCACGAAAGGTACTCTCGACAAGGAAAATCCAAAGGTGCGGGAGTATTTGGCAAAACGAGCGGATCTGATAGGCGCGATACGTCTGCCGAATACGGCTTTTAAAGCAAACGCGGGAACGGAGGTCACAACGGATATTCTGTTCTTGCAAAAGCGCGAGAAAATGGCGGTGGAACTGCCCGATTGGTGCTACATCGCAAAGGATAACAACGGCGTTCCCGTCAATCAATATTTTATCGACCACCCCGAAATGGTACTCGGCACAATGAAACAGGGCTTGGAGTTTTCGATGTACGGAAACCCGAACGAAACCGCCTGTGTGCCTATCGAGGGCGCGGATTTGAAAGAACAGCTTGAAGCGGCGGTCGCAAATCTGAAAACAAACCACGCTATCCGAAAGCACACGGAACAGCGGAAAGCAGAAACGGGAGTAATCCCCGCCACGACAGACGTGCGTAATTTCACGTTTGCCGAGGTAAACGGCAAGATGTACTACCGCGAAAACAACATAATGACCGAAGCCGCCGATAAGAACGGAAACGCGCTTACGGGAAAGGCGCTCGAAAGGATACGCGCGCTGAACGAGCTGCGGCGAACGTTCCGCACGATACTCGCGGCACAGGAGGACAACTGCTCCGACGGGCAGTTACGGACGTATCAGAAGATACTGAACGCGCAGTACGACGCGTTTGTGAAGAAATACGGCTACATCAACGACCACGCGAATTATCAAGTGTTCGGCAAGGACGATGACTACAACTCGCTGTGCGCCCTTGAAATTGTCAACGAGGAAACGCACAAGGTCACAAAATCCGATTTCTTCAGCAAGCGGACGGTAAAGCAGTTCACGGAAATAACGCACGTTGAAACCCCGCAGGAGGCTCTTTTCGTGTCGGTGGATACGCTCGGAAAGTTGGACATTCCGTATATGGCGAAGCTGTGCGGCAAAGAACCCGATGAGGTCATAGACGCGCTGAAAGCGGATAATCTGATTTATCTCAATCCGAAAAAGGCAGACCCCGAAAAGCCGTATGAGGGTTGGGAAGAAGCGTCCGAGTACCTTTCGGGAAACGTCCGCGTTAAGCTGAGAGCCGCCGAACGCGCCGCCGAGGATAATCCCGCGCTGCAGAGAAACGTTGAAGCGCTCACGGCGGTCATTCCGCAAAAAATCGAAGCGGGCGATATTACGGCGCGTATCGGCGTTCATTGGGTCGATGTGAAGGACTATCAGAAATTTCTGCAAGAGTACGCAAAGGCATTTTTTGTGCCTGGAGAACCTTTGCGCCGCGCCTACAACGGAGAGTACAAGATACCGTTTAAGGGGCGCGATACCTCAAAGGCGGCAACGGAGATTTTCGGAACAAAGCGAATGACATCGCTTGAGATTTTTGAAAATCTGCTCAACAATCGTGATGTGGTCGTTAAGGACAAGAAAATCAACCCCGACGGCAAAGAGTATTACGAAATCAACAAAAAGGAAACAGAACTCGCGCAGGACAAGGCAAGCAAAATGAAAGACGCGTTTAAGCGGTGGCTGTGGGAAGAACCCGAACGTCGCGAAAAGTACGTTACCCGCTATAATGAACTCTTTAACAGCATAGTCGGGCGCAAGTATGACGGATCGCACCAAACGTTCCCTGGAATGTCACCGTCCATATCGCTCAAACCTCATCAGCTTGACGCTGTGGCGAGAGCGAAATTCGGCGGCAATACCCTTTTGGCGCATTGCGTAGGAGCGGGCAAGAGTTTTGAAATGGTCGCGGCTACAATGGAGAAAAAGCGGCTCGGTCTTATCAACAAGGCTTGTGTGGTCGTTCCAAAGGCTCTTGTCGGGCAAATGGCGAGCGAGTGGCTGCGGCTCTATCCACAGGCGAAAATCCTCACAGCGACGGAAAAGGATTTTGACAAGAACCACCGCCAAAAATTTATCGGTCGCTGCTGTACGGGCGATTATGACGCGGTGATTATGTCGTATGAGCAATTCGAGAAGATACCGATGTCGTTTGAGTACCGCCGCGACTTTGTTCAGCGCGAAATCAACACGCTCACAACGAGTATCAACGATTTGAAATTGGGCGGAGGGAGGAATGAGAACAGCGGCTCTATCAAGGATATGGAGCGCATAAAAAAGCGGCTTGAAGCACGGCTCGAAAAGCTGATTGAGGACAACGGCAAGACCAAAGATACCTCTCTCAACTTTGAGCAGTTGGGCTTTGACAGCTTGGTGGTGGACGAAGCGCACAACTACAAGAACGGCTTGGTTGTCACCAAAATGCAGAGAGTGGCGGGAGTGCAGACCACGCCCGCACAGAAATCGGAGGATATTCTGATGAAAACGCAGTACCTCAACGAAAACTACGGGGAGCGCAACTTGCTTTTTGCTACGGGAACGCCCGTTGCAGGACTGCAACAACTAAATGCTGAATTCAATTTCAATTCCG
>JAMPFE010000127.1 GCA_023664705.1 Lachnospiraceae bacterium
AGCTTGTTGTACGCGTTAATCGCGTTCATGTTGTGTTGTACTACCATTCCCATAGTAAAAATCCTCCTTGAATTTGGTTGCCCCGTGTTTCGAAATCATTTCGAGGGGCGTGTTTTAATGGTTTTCCTTTTGTCGACTTAAGGAATTTCAGCTTTTCAGCTGTCACAAATATTATATCGGCTCGTTTTTCCAAAACTTTAGCTTTTTTTGAAAATTTTTTGTGAAATTTTTTTTGGAATCTTTTTTTCGTTCGGCACTTGACAAAATCGGATAGTTGTGGTACAATAAAAGAGACGAAAGCAGGCATTCATTGCCCATACAACAAGCGCCCCCGCTGAACTGTCAATCGCGGGGGCGCTCTTTTGGGTTTTTGCTTGGCTCGCCAATTACTTGTCGCCGTTGAGCCACTTGCTTATGTAGTCAGAGACCACGTTCGCCATAACGGCAACTACGAAAGCGATAAACGCATTCATCCCCATACCCCCTTTCATAATAATGTCCGGGGCGTAACCGGCAACATTATTATAGCATATTCGGCATTTTTTGTCAATATTGGGGTTGACAAACGGGATCGAATGTGGTATAATGACAGTGAGAAATGTAGAAAGCATTCAAACTGCTTGCACAAAATCAAGTGCCCCGAGCGAATTCGCGGTTCGCAAGGGGCACTCTTTTTGGGTTCTATGCCGGATTACCGTTTACTGTCGAACCACTTGCTTATGTAGTCGGAGACCACGTTCGCCATGACAGTTGCGAGGAGTGAAATAGAAGCATTCACTTGCCTGCACCCCCTTTCATAAAATGTCCGGGGCGTAACCGGCAACATTATTATAGCATATTTGTCGGAATTTGTCAACAAAGCGCCCCCGAAATATCGGGGGCGCTTTGTTATTTTATCCTCATGCAGCGCATGGCATTGATTATCGCAATAACCGAAACGCCGACGTCCGCGAAAACCGCCGCCCACATATTGCCTATATTAAATAATGTAAGCACCAGCACCGCGAGCTTAACGCCCAGCGCGAACACGATGTTTTCCGTGACGATGCGGCGCGTTTTGCGCGCGATACGCACGGCAAGCGGGAGGTTCAGTATATTGTCGTTCATCAGCACGATGTCCGCCGCCTCGATAGCCGCGTCCGAGCCGAGAGCGCCCATCGCTATGCCGACGTCCGCGCGTGCAAGCGACGGCGCGTCGTTCATTCCGTCGCCGACGTAGGCGAGCGCGGAATTCGGGAGCTTGCAGAGCTCCTCGACAGCCTTTACCTTGCCGTCGGGCAGCAGCTGCGACCGAACCTCGTCAACGCCGACAGCCTTCGCGACGGCGTTCGCGGTAAGCTCGCGGTCGCCCGTGAGCATAACGGTGCGCTCCGCGCCGAGCCTTTTCAGCTCCGCGAGCGCGCCGGCGCTGTTTTCCTTTATCTCGTCCGAAACGATAATGTACCCGCAGTATTTCCCGTCAACCGCGCAGTGAACGATAGTTCCCGCGCTTTTCCGCTCGGCAGCGGCGGCGCCTATTTTTTCCATTAAACGCGCGTTCCCGACGGCTATTTCCCTGCCGTCAACGACAGCCCTCACGCCGAAGCCCGCGAGCTCCTCCGCGTCGTCCGCCTTGGGAATATCGCCGAGCGCCCGCGCCGCGTTCACGATAGACACGGCTATCGGGTGGTTGGATATTTGCTCGGCAGCCGCGCAATACGCAAGCAGCCCGCTTTCGGAAATGCCCTCGGCGTGCTTCTCGGAGACCGCGAAGCTGCCCTTTGTGAGCGTTCCCGTTTTGTCGAAAACGAACGTCCTTGCCTTTGCCAGAGCCTCGAGATAGTTCGCGCCCTTTATCATAATGCCGTGCCGCGAGGCTCCGCCGATGCCGCCGAAATACGACAGCGGCACCGAAATGACCAGCGCGCACGGGCAGCTTACGACCAGAAACGTCAGCGCCTTGTATATCCAGCCGCTCCAGAGCTCGCCGCTCATGCCGCTTGAAAGCCCGATTATCAGCGGCGGAACGACCGCCACCAACAGCGCCGCGATAACGACGACGGGCGTATACACGCGCGCGAACCGCGTGATGAAGTTCTCGGTTTTCGCCTTGTTGTCGGAGGAGTTTTCAACAAGCTCCAGTATCTTCGCGACGGTGGAGTCGGAATACGGCTTTGTAACGCGAATTTTCAGCAGCCCGTTGGTATTCACGCTGCCGCTTATCACCTCGTCGCCGACCGTCACTTCGCGCAGGGCGCTCTCGCCCGTAAGCGCGGCGGTGTTCAGCCCCGACGAGCCGAAAATTATCTCCCCGTCCAGCGGAACGCGCTCCCCTGGCTTTATGACTACCGTCTCGCCGACCTCCACCTCGTCGGGCTCGACCTCGGAGACCTCTCCGTCACGCTCGACGTTCGCGTATTCGGGGTTGATGTCCATCATATCGGAGATGTTTTTCCGCGACTTTCCGACGGCAACGGACTGAAAAAGCTCGCCGACCTGATAAAAAATCATAACGGCAACGCCCTCGGAGTATTCGCCGATGACCATAGCGCCGACGGAAGCTATCGCCATAAGGAAATTCTCGTCGAAAACCTGCCCGTGCGCGATGTTGCGTATCGCTTTCCAGAGAATGTCCCAACCCGCCGTAAAGTACGCGCACAGGAACACCCCGAGCCGCACGAACCACAGCGCGGAGAACGTCTCTTCGGTCTCGGGAACGAACAGCCCCGCCGCGAAAACGACCGCCGCGATGATTATGCGGACAAGCATCCTTTTCTGCTTTCTGCTCATAGGCGCACCTCGGTCACTTCAGCACTATCTCGCAGTCGGGCTCGACCTTCTTGCAGACCCTTACCGCCTCCTTGACGATATCGTCAAAGCGCGCGTCGTCCGCCTCGATAGTCATTTTCTGGTTCATAAAGCTTACCGACGCATTGGCAACGCCGTCAATCTTCTTTATCGCCGTCTCCATTTTCGCCGCGCAGTTCGCGCAGTCCAAGTCAACCAGTTTGAATGTCTTTTTCATAATGATTACCTCTCTTAATATTTGATAATAACCGCGTAACAACACGGAATATTGCCCTTGATGAGCTTTGATTTTACCCCGCCGACATTGCAGCCTTTCAGCATCTCAACGTATTCCCTCGGCGAATATTCGGCGCACGGGCTGAAGCCCAGCCGCTTGTACGCCTTTAACAGCGCTGCCGAAATAGCCGTGCCGCTCTTCGACATAAACGTCGGCAGCAGTATTTTGCCGCCGCTTTTGGCAACTCGGCAAAGCTCGCGCACCGCGTTCTCGGGGTTTTCCAGCAAATGCAGAACGTTCCCCGCGATAACGGCGTCGAACGTTCCGTCCGCAAACCCGAGATGAAAGATGTTCGCGCGCTCAAACTCGACATTGACAAGCCCGCGCTTTTTCGCCTTTTTCCGCGCCACGTTCAGCATTTCGCCCGAATAATCGGTGCAGACGACATGCCTTGCCTTTTGCGCCGCAGCAAGCGAAAGCTCGCCCGTCCCCGCCGCGCAGTCGAGAACCTCCGCTCCGCGCGGAACGAGCCCCGCCGTAATGCTTGTCATTTCCCTGTAAACGCCGCCGTTAAGCGCCTCGGCAACGTCGTAAACCCCCGCGAATGTGCTCCAGAAATCCATAATTACTCCTCGTTTACATGCTCGAAACCCTGCTCCAGAATAGTGTTGACGTGCCCGTCCGCAAGCGAATAGAACACCGTCTTGCCCTCGCGCCTGAACCGCACGAGCCGCGCGTTTTTGAGTATCTTCAGCTGATGCGAAACAGCGCTGCTCGTCATGCCGACAGCCGTCGAGATGTCGCACACGCAAAGCTCCCCGCTTGAGAGCGCGCTCAAAATTTTAATGCGCGTGCTGTCGCCGAACACCTTAAACAGCTCCGCGACGTCGATAAGCGCGTCGTCGTCGGGCATGACCGCCCTTATCCTCTCGATAGTGTCGGGGTGGGCGTGCATAAATTCGCAGTGCGGAATATCGTTGATCATAAAAGCTCCTCTCAAATTAACAATTGAACACTTGTTCAATTGTTTGATTATATTATATACCCGTTCCCCGATTTTGTCAAGTATTTTTTCAAAAAAATTTTTAGTTATATATGCAAACTTTTGTCTGCCTGTGATTTTTCCCGAAAGGCAACCGAAAATAACACAAAAGTTTGCATTACTAATTTTTGTGTTATTTTCAGTGATGACACAAGTACAACACAACATGAACGCGA
>JAMPFE010000128.1 GCA_023664705.1 Lachnospiraceae bacterium
AAAAATTTAAATTTTTTTCAAAAAACTGCTTGACTTTTGTTAGCAGGTCTTGATAACGACGGTTCTCTACGCATTCTTACCCAATCCTCTTTTACTCTCCAAGAAGACGTTCTCGGCTGAACGGACAAAGTATTATCCATTAGCGTTTCAAGGTTAACGCTTTCCGCTGATACAGGCATGGCGGTCATACTCGCAGCCATTACAGCTGCTAAAGCCAAACTAAAAACTTTCTTACCCATTTTTTACCTCCAAATTACTCAAATAATGTAGGAATATAAAAGCGGTAAAGGCATTACACTATTAAGCCTGATACATTCCAAAATAATGGATTATTGGCTCGGTATTGCCTTTGTGATAAGCCATCAATGCCGCTTTCATTCATTGACGCTCCTCATTATATTACTGTTCGAACAAGTTAATGAGCAAAATATGTTCAAGGCTGTGTGGAAATATATTTCCTGCCATCAACCAAGTGCAGTATAACACATTCATTTTTGCTTGTCAATAGGTTTGTATCGAACGGTCAAAATTCGTGGGCGAACGGTCAAAATCATCTGTCAAATCGAGAATGACACCCCAAAGCCTTATGCACAAACGCTTAACAAAGATTTTCTATTTCGGATAATATGGCATCTTAGAAGAAAGCGCCAAATATATCACTGGTTTTTTAAAAAAATTAGGTATATTGTCGGTTGAAATTTTTTAATTAATGTTGTAAAATATATACAGATATTAACATAATATTTCTTAATGATATTTTGCATGAAATAGATGCTCGCCTAAAGAATTGCAGAAAGGAGCAGGGTCTTACTCAAAACGAAAACGCAAAGCTGTTTGAGATGTCTCTTAACTTTTATGGAGATATAGAGTGTTTGATATGGAACAGATAATACGTTATGCAAGTAATCTATACAGAAACGAGAGGTATAAAGATGATTAGAATTGCTGTTTGCGATGATGAAATCAACCTTATAGAAGAACAAATAAAAAAACTGATTTCAAGTGCAATGAAAAAATCCGAGCTTATAGCGGAGGTTACATATTATAATAACGGTCTGCTTTTGTTAAATGAGTTTGAAAAGCATAACGTTTCCGACATCGTGATTTTGGACATAGATATGCCCGAGATAAACGGCAAGGAACTTGCAAGAAAGCTGCGCGCTGTTGACGCGGATTTTACCCTTGCCTTTTTTACCGCTTATGACGATGAGGTTTTCAGCAGTATTCCCATAGGCATCAGCGCCTTCATCCCGAAGCGCTATGATGAAGAAAGCACGATATCCGCATTGACGGAATTATTCGGCGGTTTTCTGCAAAAAAAGCCGCAATGGAATTTGCTTGGTGTTCAGATTGACGGGAAACCTTCGACCATTAAACTCAGAACCGGAAATATTTATTATTTTGAATTTTACAATAGAAATATTACTCTGCGCACCTATAACGAGTGCCATACCCTTATTGAGCGCACGTTTGAAAATATTGTGAAAGAATATCAACCCAAAGGTTTTTTCAAAATCAACCGAGCGTGTATAGTCAATGTGGCAAAGATTTTCGAGCTTATTGACGACTACATTATAATGGATAATGGCGACAAGTTATTTGTCAGCAGACGAAAGCGCAAAGAGCTGCTTCAGAAAATGACGCTGTTACCGGATTTTAAGGAGAAAACCTTATGAAAATGCATTTATTAAACTACACTATCAGCGTATTGGAATACGGCACCTGTTTCTTTTTTCTAAACTCACTTTTGAATAAGCGGTTCTCGGGCTGCCTGCCGATTATTCTTGCAACCCTTTCCGGCGCCGCTGTAATCTTTTTTTGTATGGGACTCAGCATGACGATTAGAGCTATAATAGGCTTGGGAATTATTTTTGGCGGCTCGTTAATCTTATTTTCGGACAAACCCGTGATCAAGCTTTCATATTCTGTACTGCTTCTGTTTTTTATATCAATTATAGACATACTATTCGGTAGTCTTTTTGCCATTTCTTTTGACAAAGAGTTTGTTGAGGTATTCTATTCCGATTTCATTTGCAGAATGTTTTCATGCCTTACAATCAAGGGGATTAACATTGTAGTTCTTATTTTTATACAAAGGTCGTTAAAAAAAATAAACTATGACCTTAACACTAAGTACTGGGGAATGCTCGGTGCTGTTTTCGGTATTCTCCTATTCGCGACGGTATCATCTTTGAATTTTTACTCTCATATACCTCAGGATAAATCGGTTATTCTGTTTTTTCTCGTTATTTCATTATCACTCTTCTTTGTAAGCCTAATAGTGGTCTACTTTTTTTCCGTTATCTGCGCGAGCTTTCAGCGAGAAAAAAAGATGTATATACTCGAATCGAGTAATAAGGCGCTTGAAAATGCTCTTGCTGTTCAAAATATCAATTCCGAAAATCTGAAAAAAGTTCGCCATGATATAACAAAGCACAGTGCCAATGCCGCTGCGTTGATCGAGAGCGGTAATATTAAAACTGCCGCGGTTCTTTTAAAAAATGTAACGGAAACCGCGGAAAAGATTTTTCCTCATCACAACATAAAAACAGGTAATGCCGTTGTTGACGCGATAGTATCCACGAAAGCCGCTGTTTGCGAAAGTAAAAATATTATATTCTCTTACCATATTGAATCGTTAAAGGATATTCATATAGACGTTGCCGACCTCTCATCGTTGTTGTCAAATTTGCTTGATAACGCGATTGAGGCAGCTCAGAAAACACCTAACGGTTTTGTCAAATTGCAAATCTTCAAGTACAAAGCCTATTACAGCATATGTCTTATAAACAGCTTTTTAGGGGAATCGTCAATAATTCATAAAGGAACGCATTTGATTTCCACAAAGTCTTGCAGTGAAATGCACGGTTATGGTATGTTAATTGTTGAAGAGATCGCCAACAAATACAACGGCAGCTCCACATGGAGCGTTGAAGATGGTGACTTTAAATCCAATATTCTGCTTAAAATTTAAATAATTTGACCGTTCGACCTCGAATTTTGACCATTCGTACAAAACATATTGACTTTTCCGACAGGATAGGTTATAGTTATATTACCCGGAGTACAATTGTTTCTGCGATCGTAATCTTTATTTTCTCACCAATCGAAAACGCAAACCGTTCTTGATTTCGAGGAGAAAAATAAATATCAAATTATTTCAATCGGTATAGCAGCAGTTGCCGCAATTGCTGTCGTGTTATCATATAATATGGGATTTTAGGCGATTTTTTATCCATTTTCGTTTTCATTAACAACAGATGTTGTTATGATAATTTTATCATTAGGAGGGAACCAGTGTGAAAAAGACGATTCTGAAGGTTTTGGCGATAGTAGCTGAAAAAAGCATCGCGACCGCTAACAAGACCGCTTGCACATTCATGAGCTATCAGCCCAAAGCACCGGCTAACATCAAAAACTTCAAGAAGTAAGTTACGGTACTAGACGCTCAAAGCAAAACGGTTTTGTATTCCGGAAAAGACCGCCTCAACATTAAATGTTGAGGCGGTCTTTTTATTAAGTAGCAACTAATCCGAATTCTGTTTTACCGGGATAGAACACGAACAAACCCTCATCTCCGTAGGTGTTCGTATTTATCCGGTTGGCTCCCCTACGATACATCTGCGATAGTTTATGTCCCGCGTTTTATGTCAGCTCGGTGAGAAGCTTGAAATCAAGTGACCACCTTTACAATGGTATATTTTTCCCAAAATGTCAATAAGTTTTGCCCTGAGTGGTCAAAAATTTTGTAATTTGCCTATTTAATTGCAGTTAATTGTGTGATGATGAAATTTACAGCGAGACAAAACTATCGCACGCAGTTCACGCTACGGGCGGTAGTTAAAGGCAGACCAATTTATCCTAACACGAGCTTGTTGAGATAGAACACGAACAAATCCACAGCTCCGTGAGTGTTACCACTTATCCGATCAGGTGCGCCGCTATACTCTTGGAACGACCACACCGAACACAGCCTTGCCGGGATAGAAAACAAAGAAAGGAGAGCCGCCTAGGTGGTTCTCCTTTGTTCGGTATGGTGCGAGTGACGGGACTTGAAGGCGGCAAGCTGCTTATCGTAACTTTTCGCAAATTTCAAAATTCCGCACAACAAAGCCATTTGGCGCAACTTACAACAATCGCATTTGTTCTAACTTTCAGTGGCTTTTCGCAGAAATAAAGAACAAATAACGAACAAAACGAAGAACAAGATTTGA
>JAMPFE010000129.1 GCA_023664705.1 Lachnospiraceae bacterium
TCAAGCCCGAGGAATTCAACGCTTGGTATTTCGGCGTGCCGCTTGAAAAGGCGCGCGAGCTCCTGCCCGAGATGACCGCCGTGTTCGGAGATGATGAATAATGCTTACGCCAAAGCAATTGCAGAATTTGCCGAAACCGCTTACGGATATTTATTCGCAGTTGTCGGATTTTGTTCTGCAGGACATCGCGATGAGAATTTCAGGCGCGGCAAAAATCACAGACACCGCCGAGTATCTGATGTACCGCGCAAAGGCGCTGGGACTGTCCACCGACGCGATAACTAAGGAAATAGCGCGGATAAACGGTGTTGCCGAAGCGGAAATTAAGAAACTAATTGCGCAAGCCGCCGAGCAGTCGGACGAATTCGACCGCAAAATGCTCGGCGTGAACGAGGGCGATTCAGAGCAGCTCCGAAAGCTCATAAACGCGCAGATAGAGCAGACAAACGGGCTGTGCACAAATCTCACGGGAACGCTCGGATTTGCGCAGCGCACTGCCGACGGGCGCATGGTTTACGGCAGCGCGACAGATTTTCTCCGAAAGCAAATGGACATGGCGCAGATGAAGGTGATGACGGGCGTTTGCGATTACAATACCGCGGTTCGGCAGGCGTGCTTCGCGCTCGCGGACAGCGGTCTGCGGACGGTTTATTACGCTTCGGGGCGATCGGACAGAATCGAGGTCGCGGTGCGGCGCGCTCTGATGACGAGCGTTTCGCAGCTCACGCAGAAAATCTCCGAGCAGAACGCTGCCGAATTCGGCGCAGACGGCTGGGAAATTTCCGCGCATATGGGCGCACGACCGTCGCATGCGGTTTATCAGGGGCGGCAATATCCGAATTCGCAGTACGAAACAATTGTGCTGCCGTTGATTACGGATTACAATTGCCGACACTCGGCGTACCCGATAATTCTCGGCGTGACAAAGCCGTCCTACACCGAGGAGCAATTGAAATCGCTCGACCCGCCGCCGTTCACCTACGAGGGGCGATGGTACACCGCCTACGAGGCTCAACAGCAGATGCGCAAAATGGAGCGCGCTATGCGGCGGCAGAAAGACCGATGCATCGTCGCGGACGCTGTCGGCGACAAGGACGCGTTCACAGCCGCGTCTATCAAGCTGCGCCGCCAAAAGGATTATTACGAGGATTTCTGCAAAGCCGCAGGAACGTACACCGAATACGAGCGGACGTTCGTCAGCGGCTACAACAGGCATTTGGCGGGAAAAACGGGCGCGGTTACGCGCAAACAGAACGCCTTTAAAAATGCGCAAATCACCTTGACAAATGACGGGAATGGTGGTATAATTAAAAAAGAGATATCTATTTTTGATGAGTACCATCAAAATTTGCCGGATATAAAGAAAACGTTGCATTCTGTTGAGACAGAACGAAGAACCTTAAATTATGAGGTTGGAACTATCATTGACAGACAAGGCAATATATTAAATGTCACCGGAGGAGAGGCACATAATGTTTCGGTGTCCGAGGAATTGCTTAAAGACGCAATTTTTACTCATAATCATCCTTCGGGCGGCTGCTTCTCCGCACAGGATATCTTTTCCGCTATTGCTTCAGAGCTCTTGGAATTAAGGGCTTCTACTCCGCAGGGAACGTTTTATTCACTGCAGAGAACCCCAAAAAGCCATAGCGGCAATGTGTTCGCAGATGAATACAAAAAAGCGGTAGGCATTTCAAGTGCGATGAAAGCGGTTCAAGCGGATTTGAAGAATGGCATCATCGGCAAAGACGAAATTAAACAAAAAGGGTTCAACATATATCTTGAATATATGACTAAACTCGGAGATGCCTATTTATCTGAAAACGCGGATAAGTTTGGGTACATTTATTCAAAGGGGGAGATTTAGCATGGATGAAAAAAAGGTGCAATTTGATTATTCCGATGAAGAATATGAACAAATGAAAAAGGATTGGGAGGAATCCATAGATTCATTGGTTCAGTTAAAAAATGTTTAGCGTTTTGCACTCGCGTGCAAGGCGCTTTTTTCTGCGCGAAAAGAGGTGAGGACATATGACATCAAAATTAACGGTTACTATGGAGAACGCCGACAAGTTAAAATCGGCTGTCAACAATGTAGAAAACAAGCTCGCCGAATTGAGGGAAGCAATTGACGAGCTCGAAAACATCAATCTTGAGGTGCAAATAAAGTAATCACAGATTTTTCAATTTTGGAGTTACGTTATCTTCCAAATGCCACTTGGATTTGCATTTAGGACAGGTGACAATTTTCCCAAGCTGATTAAATGTGAAAATGACTTTATTTTTGCACTTCGGGCAAACGAATTCTCTTTTTTTATTATAAAATTGAGAATTTAATGTAATTTTCATATTATTCCATCCTTTCGCTTTCAATTATAGCACAAAGGAGGATAAATTTCAACATCAAATAAACCGCGCTCTTGAAAAAAGGGCGCATTTATTATATCAAAATTTAGGAGGAATTGCAATGGACAAGATATTGGAACTGCTGAAAAAGCTCGGAATAGAGCTCACGGCAGACCAGACCGCACAGGTAAAAGAGGTTCTCGGCAAGGAATTCGTCGCGGCTGATGAAGCCGCCAAGACCGCCGCAAAGGTCGAGGAGCTTACAAAGCAGCTTGCCGAGCGCGACAAGGATTTGGAGAATTTAAAATCCGAAAACAAATCGGAAGATCTCTCCAAGCAGCTTGACGAACTCAAAGCGAAATACTCGGAGGCGACGGAAAAACTCGCCGCGCAGGAGACCGACTACGCCGCGGAGAAGCTGCTCTCGGGGTACAAGTTCGCGTCGGAGCGCGTGAAGAATTCCGTGCTTGCGGAGTTCAAAGCTAAGGGCTTCAAATTCGAGAACGGTGCGTTTATCGGCGGCAAGGAGTACCTCGAGGAGCTGAAAAAGAACGAGCCCGACGCATTCGCAAAGGACGCTCCGGGCTTGTTTACGGACAGCATGCAGGGTAACGTTTCCGCGGACGCAAACAATCTCGAAACGCAGATCTTCAGCGGTTTCGGATTGAAAAACAATTGATTTTACGGAGGTAAAAAATTATGGCAATAAACACAATTGAAACGTCGAAAATTTTCATGACCGCGCTCGACAGGCAGATGATAGAAGGCGCGACAAGCGGCTGGATGGAAGCGAACGCGGGGCAGGTCAAGTACAGCGGCGGCGACGAGGTTCGCATTCCGACGCTCTCCGCGAGCGGGCTTGCGGATTACGACCGCGAAAACGGTTATAATCAGGGCGCGGTCTCGCTGAAGTATCAGACGAAAAATCTCACCATGGACAGGGGCAGGCAGTTCCTGTTGGACGCTATGGACGTCGACGAGAGCAATTTCATCGCCAACGCGACCGCTGTCATGAGCGAGTTCCAGCGCACGCAAATAATCCCCGAGGTGGACGCTTACCGCTACTCGAAGATATACGCGCTCGCAAAGGAAAAGCACGGCAGAATTTACACGCCCAACGCGAGCACGATACTGAGCACGCTGACGGCGGATATTTCCGCGGTCAGCGACAGCGCGGGCACCGACGACCTCGTTATAATCATGCCGTACATCGTCGCGGATATCCTCGACAGCACGGAGAAAATCAGCAGATACGTGAACGTTGGCGATTTCAAGCAGGGATGCGTTGATCTAAAAGTAAAAACGTTCAACGGACAGCCCATTATCCGCGTGCCGTCCGCGAGAATGAAAACCGCGTACACCTTCAACGACGGCAAGACCAACGGGCAGACGGACGGCGGTTTCGCGCCGACCGCGGACGCGGCGCAAATAAATTGGATAATCTGCCCGAGAACCGCGCCTATCGCGGTCTCCAAGACAGATAATTTCAAGATTTTCGAGCCGTCCGTGAACCAGAAAGCCGACGCGTGGCTTATCCAGTACCGCAAATTCCACGACCTGTGGATAAAGGAGAACGCGCTCGCGGCAGTGCGCGTATGCGCGGCGGAGGGTAAGGTGTGATGATTTTCGCGAATTACACCTATTACCGCGACAATTTCGGCGGCGCTCTGGATAAGCAGGCGTTCAAGAACGTCGCCGCCAAAGCGTCCGCGTACATCGACAAGCTGACGTTCGGGCATGCCTCGGAGCACGCCG
>JAMPFE010000012.1:0-43545 GCA_023664705.1 Lachnospiraceae bacterium
GCACCCGCGCCGTAACCGCCGCGCCGTCGGGAAGCTCATTGCAGCGCGCCTTGAGGTAGTTGTTGGTGGAATCCGTCTCGTCCAAGAAAATCAAGTTTTCCATGATAATTATCTCTCTAAAGTGATGATGTCCGTTTCGATTTGTCCATTATCCGTCAAACGGATAACGCCGTAGCTCGGCGGATTTCCCCCGCGCGGCTCGGAGGGGCTGCCCGGGTTCATCACGAAAACGCCGCCGACCTCCTCCGCAAAACGGACGTGGGTGTGTCCGTAGAGGGCTGTTTTGCAGCCGTTCATTATCGCCGTCGCCACGAGAAGTCCGACCCCGCCGTTCACGGCGTGGTTATGCCCGTGGCAGCAGAAAATTTTCATGCCGCCCGCTTGGACGATATGGGTCTGCTCGTGCGCGCCGTAATCGCAGTTCCCGCCGACGTAGACCATCGGCAGCTGCGGAAACGCCTTGCCCAGCTCGGCAAATTCCCGTTCGCCGTCGCCGAGGTGAACGAGCATATCCGCGTCGGGGTTTTTCCGCACTATATCCTCAAGCGCCGCGTAGTTCCTATGAGTATCCGATACGACAAGTATTTTCATTTCAACGCCCCTTTCAAGCATATCGTTTCATTATACCATAAATTCTCGGAAAATAAAAGGGGTTTTTCGGCAATTTTTTTAAGGAGGAGATTTTTATGAACGAAAAAAATCTTGACAGGCTGATAAACGCGGCGAGCGAAAAGCTGGGAACGCCGCCCGACAAGCTCAGGAAAACGCTTGAAAACGGCGATGTAAAGGGCTTGTCGGCGGGACTGTCGAAATCGGACAAGGAAAAGCTGCGCGAGGTGCTTGCCAACAAGGAGCTCATGGAGAAGCTCCGCCGCGCGTCAAGCCCCGACGACATAATGAAAATCCTGATGAACAAGCGGTAGAAGGGAGGAGCGCATGGACAATATCGAGGACATTCTCCGTGCGCTCGCGGAGGATGACGATGACGACAAGCGTGCCGACAGCGCCGAAAGCGCCCCGACGAACGAACAAGGCGGCGGGCTGTTTTCGGGGCTCGACCCCGAGATGCTGCTGAAGATGCTCAGCCTTTTCGAGACGTTCAATCAGCCCGACGACAACGAGCGCTTTCTTCTCGCGCTGAAGCCCCTGCTCCGCGAGGAGAACCGCCCGAAGATAGACTCGGCGGTGCGGCTGATGAAGCTGTTCACGCTGCTTCCGCTGCTCGGGGAGAGCGGTCTTTTCAACAAGCTTATCTGAGGTGGTCTTATGGTATGGAATTCAACGCAATCCGCATTATACAAGGCAATTGACAAATACAACGGGGACGCTCCCGCCGAGAGCAAAGCCGAGAACAACGCTCGGGAATGTCCCCGCGCCGAAAGGGAAGCCCCCTGCGCCCGCTGCCCGAAAAGCCGCGCGCCTGCCGACCCCGTCTCGCGGATCTTGTCCGACAGGGATATGCTGCTCATCGCGGGGCTGATATTTGTGCTGCTGCGCGAAAACGCCGACAAAAAGCTGATACTGGCGCTGGCGATAGTGCTTTTAGGTTAAATTGCACAATAATTTTTATTGAAAGCGACGTATTTTCGGCTTGAAATCCTAATGGAAATGTGTTATAATAAAATATATGTAATGACTTAGCAGTCAGAGTAATCGGGTCTGCGGAGCACAGAGAGCCGCGCGGCGCTGAAAGCGCGGAGTCCGCTTCCGATGAAGTGCGGCTGTTGGAGCGTTTTCGGACGCTTCGGTCGGCGCGGGGAATTTTCAGTATCCGCGCCCGTTTTCCGCGTTAAGGAGCAACGAGGGGCTATTCGCCCGAAGCGAAGTGGAACAGCGTTTCGCACGCCTTCGCGCAGTACATTTGCTGTACGCGCGGGGCGCTTTGTGTTTTTCGGGAGGGGGACAGCCTATGTTTGAGCGCTTGAAAGAGGAAATAGCGTCGATAAAGGCGCGCGACCCCGCCGTCCGTTCGGCGTGGGAGGTGCTGTTCCTTTATCCGTCGTATAAGGCGGTTAGGAGCTACCGCGTCGCGCACTGGTTTCACGAGCGCGGACATTATTTCATCGCGCGCTGGATATCGCAGCGCTCGCGCCATAAGACGGGCATTGAAATTCACCCCGGCGCCAAAATCGGAAAGGGTCTGTTCATCGACCACGGCGCGGGCGTGGTCATCGGCGAGACCACGGAGATAGGCGACAACTGCACGCTCTATCAGAACGTCACGCTCGGCGGCACGGGAAAGGACGTCGGAAAGCGCCACCCCACCCTCGGCGACAACGTTATGGTGGGCGCGGGCGCGCGCGTTCTCGGACCGTTCCGCATAGGCGACAATTCCAAGATAGCCGCAAACGCCGTCGTCCTCGAGGAGGTCCCCCCGAACTGCACGGCGGTCGGCGTCCCCGCGAGGGTAGTCAAGCGCGACGGGATAAGGATAGCGAACAGCGACCTCGACCAGATACACGTTCCCGACCCCGTCTCCGAGATATTGTGCAGCCACCTGATGTACATCGACAGGCTCACGAAAGAGGTCGGCGAGCTGCGCGCCGAGATAGACAGGCTGAAAGAAAAGGAGTAGCTATGTATATATACAACACGATGACGAGAAAAAAAGAGGAGCTCGTTCCCATCGAGGCGGGCGTAGTAAAGATATATTGCTGCGGTCCGACCGTCTACAATCTTATCCACATCGGCAACGCCCGCGCTCTGTGCGTTTTCGATACGCTGCGGCGCTATCTTGAGTTCCGCGGCTATAAGGTGCTGTACGTGCAGAATTTCACCGACGTCGACGACAAGATAATCAAGAAGGCAAACGAGCTCGGAAAGACCTCCTCCGAGGTCTCCGAGAACGCGATAAAGGAGTATTTCACCGACGCGGAGGGGCTGAATGTCCGCCGCGCCGATATCCACCCCAAGGTCACAGAGAATATGGGCGTCATCATCGACATCGTAAAGACCCTCGTCGACAAGGGCTATGCCTACGAGGCGGACGGCGACGTTTATTTCGAGACTTCAAAATTCCCCGAGTACGGCAAGCTCTCGCATCAGCCGCTCGACGACCTCAAGGCGGGCGCGCGCATCGAGGTCGGCGAAAAAAAGCGCGACCCCATGGATTTCGCGGTCTGGAAAGCCGCCAAGCCCGGCGAGCCCTGCTGGGAGTCCCCGTTCGGCAACGGCAGACCCGGCTGGCACATCGAGTGCTCGGCAATGTCACGGCACTATATCGGCGACACGATCGACATTCACGGCGGCGGCAGCGACCTCATCTTCCCGCACCACGAAAACGAGATAGCTCAGAGCGAGTGCGCGACGGGCTCTCCGCTTGCCAAGATATGGATGCACAACGGAATGCTCAACGTCGACAACAAAAAAATGTCCAAATCGGCGGGGAACTTCTTCATGGTGCGCGATCTTTCGGAAAAATACGGCTACGAGCCGATAAGATTTATGCTGCTCTCCGTGCATTACCGCAGCCAGCTCAACTACACGCTCGAGGTCATCGAGAGCTGCAAATCGGCGCTGTCGCGCCTGTACACCTGCCGCGACAGCATGGAGCGCGTTCTCGCTGCGGCTGCCGACGGAGACGCGAAGCCGAGCGTTCTCGAGGACGTCAAAACAGCCCGCGAGAGCTTTAACAAGGCGATGGACGATGATTTCAACACCGCGGACGGCATTGCGGCGGTTTTCGAGCTCGTGCGCAAGATAAACACCGCGCTCGCGAGCCCCGACGTTACCAAGGGAGACATAAAAGCCTATCAAGATGAATTTACGGCATTGACAAACGTGCTCGGTTTGTTGTATAATAAGAGAGACGAGGAGATACCCGCGGAGATAGCCGCGCTCATCGAGGAGAGAAAAGCCGCGCGCAAGGCAAAGGATTTCGCCAAGGCGGACGCTCTGCGCGACAGGATAACGCAAATGGGCTACATCGTCGAGGAAACGCGGCAGGGTACCGTCGTTAAAAAGGCATAATGTGAAAGGACTGTGGATTTGAAAAAGATTTTTGCCGCGCTGTCGGCAGTCATTATGGCGGCGCTCACGGGCTGCTCTGCAGCGGCGCCGAACGGCATGCTGAGCTACGATTTCGCCGCGATGAGCATGGATTTCGTGCAGCTCTCGCTCCCAAAAGACGGCGATACCATAGCGGTTTTCGACACCGATTACGGCGAGATAAGGGTCGTGCTTTACGAAGAGTACGCGCCCGTAAAGGTCGCTTCGTTCATCGAAAAGGCGAACGCGGGCGATTACGATAACATGGAGATAAAGGGCGTGAGCAACGACGTTTATTTCCTCACGGGCGGCTACGAGAACTCCAAAGGGCAGTATATCGGCAGAGACGACAACGCCGAGCTTCTCGCCAACGAGTACACACCCGAGCTCTGGCCGTTCAGAGGAGCGCTTATGGGTTTCTCGGAGCAGTCGGGCAGCAGCGACGCGCGCTGGTTCATGTGCTGGGACGACGACGAAAATCTTACCGTCGAAGCCGTAAACGAGCTCAAAAGCGGCGCGTCCGGCATAGAGGACGAGCAGCGGCGCGATAATATGCTCGCGCTGTTCGACAAGTTTTACGAGGTCGGCGGCGTGTTCGGAATGGCGGGAGAATTTACCGTTTTCGGACAGACGTATCTCGGCTTCGACGTAGTGGAAAAGCTCACGCATATCCCCGCCGACGACAGCGGACAAGCAACGTCGAGCGTGCTGATAAAAAGCGTGACTATCTCGGAATTTAAGGACGGCGACGAGACCGACGAATTCCCGTTCGCCCACCCCGAGGGGCTTCCCGAGGAAAGCGCGTCGGACGGACAGTCGGGCGAATGAACGGAGGAGTGATAAAATGAAGCTGAAAAACGCTTTGATGTGTGCGGCTCTGGCGGCGGGTATGCTGCTTACGGGCTGCAATAACGGCGATAAATCGAGCGGCTCGGGAAGCTCCGTCGTTGTGGACGCGGAAAGTCTCGGGGACTTTAAGGGCAATATGCTCGCGGTCACACCCAAGGAGGGCGACCTTATAGCGACGTTCGAGATAGAGGGCTTCGGCACGATAAAGGCGGTGCTGTTCCCCGAGGCGGCTCCCGTGGGCGTGGAGAATTTCCAAAAGCTCTGCGAGGCGGGCTATTACAAGGGCTTGAAGATACACCGCGTTATCTCCGACTTTATGTTTCAGGGCGGCTCGCTCAACGGCGACGGAACGGGCGGCGAGGCTCTTGTGAACGGCGGCTCCTTCGGCATCGAGACCAACGACAATCTCCGCCATTTCTACGGGGCGCTCTGCTACGCCAACGCGGGCGGGCAGAATTCCACGCAGTTCTATATCGTCAACAATAAGACCTACGACCCCGCCGAGGATATAGAGTTAGCCGAACAAACTCTCGCCGAGGTGCGCGAGATGATAAAGCAGTCGGAAAGCAATTCCGACGCCGACGCGGTGGAGTTCTACAAGTCCTACGAGGAGGCGTTCACGGGTCTCCTGAAAATATTGCCGTACTATTCGGGAAGAGGCGGTTATCCCGGGCTCGACGGCAGCTACACCGTTTTCGGGCAGGTCTACGAGGGCTTTGACGTTATCGACAGCATTTCCGCGGTCGAGGTCGAGGACAGCGGCAATGACTCGCAGCCGTCCAAGCCCGTGAACGACATCATCATCACGAACGTTTACGTATCAAAGTATGTGGAGGGTTAAAGTATGAAAGGATTTGCTAAAATCGTTCTGAGCGCGGCGCTGGCGGCGTCCTGTATGCTCGGTCTCACGGGCTGTGATAAAGCGCCCGCGGGCAACATTTCCAACAGCATGACCTTTAACGAGGGCGACAAGCTCGCCGAGATAGTTATCGAGGACTACGGAACGCTGAAGATAAAGCTCTATCCCGACCTCGCGCCTAACGCGGTCGACAATTTTATACAGCTCGCCGAGAGCGGCTACTACAACGGGCTTAAAATACACCGCGTCGAAAAGGATATGTGCGTACAGGGCGGTTCGCTGTACGGCGACGGAATGGGCGGCGAGGCTCTCGTGAGTGACACGGGCTCCTTCGGCGTCGAGACCAGCCCCGATCTGCGCAACTTCTACGGAGCGGTCGGCTACGCCAACGAAAGCGGGCTGAACACCACGCAGTTCTACATAGTCACCGCGCAGACGCAAACCGACATCACGCAGTACGACCCGCCCACGATCCGCGAAAGAGCCGCGGAGTTCACCGCCGCCAAGGAGGGCATGGAAAACACCGACCCGTCGTATGAATATGTCGGGGCAATGGAAACGTATTACACCAACCTCGCGGATATGATAGAAAACGCCACCGAGGAGATAATCGAAAAGTACAACACTATCGGCGGATATCCTCTCTGGGACGGCGGCTATACCGTTTTCGGGCAGGTCTACGACAGCTTTGACGTGCTCGAAAGGCTTGCGGCTGCCGAGGTGACGACCGACAAGAACGGCGTAAAATGCAAGCCAGTGACCGACATCGTAATCAGCTCCGTGACCGTCACCGACTTTGTGATGCCCGAGGAGAACCCCGACGAGGCGGAGTCCGAATAATCGTAAGGCGCGCCGTTAAGGAGCGTGCGGTACAGAAGCATTTCGGTGTCGAGCGAACACGCTTGACACCGAAATTTTCTATGAGACGAATTGCGAAAGGCGGCACGCCTTATGCGACAAGCTTAGCGAGAGCGGGGTAATTTCGTTCGTTTTCGGACTGTCCGAGGAACTCTTTTACCGTATCCTTAAGGTCGGGGCAAAGCTCAAGCAGCTCGGGATTGCGGGATATTATTTTGGGATTTTCAGCCAGAATGGAGGGCTCATCCGCCAGTATTTCCGCGACAATGGGCTTTATTGCGGGGTTCGCGAGGAAAATCACGGGTTCGCGGGTGATAATGTACGGATCTTCTTTGAGAATATCGGCGACAAAGCGCTTGTAATCGTCTGTTGCGAGCTCTTCTTCGTTGTTTTCCAAAAGAGCGCTCATATACATCGAGGGTCTCAGATCGGTAACGCCGTGCTCGCTTCTGGCCGTTTCGACGAGCAGCCAGATCATGAACGAATTTGACAGCACCAGAAGTCCGAATATAACGGCAAGAACAGTGAGGATTATTTTTTTGGCTTTTGTCATAATTATTTCCTTTCGTACAAAAACAAGTCTTTTCTTCTCGGTTTTGAGTTTTAAGGCTATATATATATATATATTATAGCGTGACGATAAAAAGATGTCAAGAGAGGGTGGGGTTGGCAAAATTGACGAATTTGACGGGCGAAATTTATTGAATTTGCCGAAAGACTGCCGAAAAAACGGCAATTATTTTTATTGAAAAACTCTCGTCACATAGTTGAAATATCCGAGGGAGTATGGTATAATATATTATGTATAATTTTAATTGCACGAAAGGATCTTTATGAAAACCGTACTGACAGATAACAGCCTTTGCGCGTATACTTTGTACGACGAGGCGTCGCCGGAGTATATTTACAAATATATACGCTCGCTTGCCGAGGCGGGGGTGAGGTATGTCGAGCTCGATTTCCGCGCCCTTATGAAGCTGAGGGAGCTCCCGAGGGGGATAGGCTACGTTTTCAGGCTCGTCGACCCCATGTTTTTGCGGCTGGCGGAGCTGTTCGATTTTGATTATATGCTTGTGACGTTCGCGGACGTGCATAAGAAGATAAAGTCCTCCGTTCCGATGATGCTGGAGCTGCCCGTTATCGACAAGTATTCGAGGAGGGTGCTGCAATACGCGGAGAGCGAGCTGGACGGAAAGGTGACGGCGGTGAGGATACGCGGAAGCCATCCGTTTGCCGAATACGGGAAGGTGCTCGGATATGTGAACGAGCTGAAAAACGAGTTTCCCGTGCCGCTGGATTTCTGCCCGATGAACGACAACAAGACCGCGCTTGACAGCGCGATGAAGTTTACGGCGGCGGGCGCGGACAGCGTTACGCTGACGATGGGCGTTACGGAGCGGTATTGCTCGCTGGAGGAGTATTTGTTTACGCTGATGTCGATGTACGGCTCGCTGCCGGGGAATCTGAAGCTCAGCCCGCTGTGCGCCGCGACCGTGTATCACCGCAATATCTTCCGCAACAGGAGTGGCGACGGGATAATACGGTATATGGATATCCTCGACCACGATATACACTTTTTGACGAACGCCGACACGGGCGAGCGAGTTCGCATGAGAATGAGCCTTAAGGACACGGAGTATCTTCAGAAAACATTTGTCTCCGCGCTTGAGAGAATGGCGCGCGAGGAGGATATCCCCGACGACGTTTTCGAGGATATTACGGACGCTATGCGGCATTACGAGCCCGATTTTTACAATTCGGAGCTGCTCGGGCGCAGGCGCAGGGGTCTGCTCAACTGACGGGGGTAAACGATGATAAAGCTTATCGCAAGCGATATGGACGGCACGCTGCTGGATGACGAAAAACGCCTGCCGCCCGATTTTTTCGAGGTATTGGACATGCTCGCGGAGAGGGGCGTGACCTTCGCCGCCGCGAGCGGACGTACATACAGCGCTCTGGAGCATCTGTTCCCCGAGCCGTACCGCGACGGGATAGCGTATATCTGCGACAACGGCGCGTGCACGGTGCTGGACGGGAAGCCCGCGGACGTTTTTCCGCTGGATAGGGCGACATATGAGGAGCTGCTGGACGTGTGCGGGCGCATCGGCGGATTTCGGCTGATAACCTGCGCGGAGAGCGGGGTGTTCCACTTGGAGTCGGATTTGGAATTTTCGGCGGACGTCGCGAAATTTTACCGGCGGCACAAGGTCATTGACGACCTGTGGAACGTCGAAGGCAGGATATACAAGCTCGCGATACTCGACGAGCGCGGCTCGCTGACCCACGGGAAGCCCGTTCTGGACGGCATTTTCGGCTCGAGGCTGAACGTGCAGGCATCGGGCGAGGTGTGGATGGACGTGATGACGGAGGGCGTGAACAAGGGGACCGCGCTCAAAGCTTTGCAGGAGCGGCTCGGTGTAACGAGAGCCGAGACAATGGTTTTCGGAGATTATTTTAACGACGTGGAGATGCTGAAATTGGCGGATTGGAGCTTTTGTATGGAAAACGGTCACGAGGACGTGAAGAGGATGTGCGCGCATATCGCCCCCGACAACAATCACGGCGGGGTCACGCGGTGTATAAAACAGGTGATGTCGGGCGAGATCATAGGAGTGTTTAGCGTATGAACGGTATGAATATTGCGGCGGTCGTTATTCTGATAGCGCTGTCGGCGTTTTTTTCGGCGTCGGAGACGGCTATCTCCAGCGTGAACAGGATACGCCTGAAAAATATGGCGGAAAACGGCTCGCGCGGGGCGGCGAGGGCGCTTAAAATTCTCAAAAAGTACGACAAGGCGTTAACGACTATCCTTATCGGCAACAATATCGTGAACATCGCCACCTCGTCGCTGGCGACCATTATGGCGATAGCGGTCGTCGGAGAGCAGTACGGCTCGCTTGTCGCGACCGTGGTGACTACGCTGGTGGTGCTGATTTTCGGCGAGGTGATGCCGAAGGGCATTGCCAAGGACCATGCCGAGGGCGTTTGCATAGGCGTTTCGGCGGTCGTTTCGTTTCTGATGATAATTTTCACGCCGTTTTCCGTGCTGTTCATACTGCTGAAAAAGGGCGTTGCCAAGCTGTTTAAGTCCAAGCAGTCCGTAAGCGTGACCGAGGAGGAGCTTATGGCGATAATCGACGAGATAGAGGACGAGGGCGTGCTGGAGCAGCAGGAGAGCAATCTCGTGCGGAGCGCGCTGATGTTTGACGAGATAACGGTCGACGAGATAATCACGCCGAGAGTGCGCATTGTCGCGGTCGACGCGACCGACAGCGCGGACGAGGTGCGTGAAAAGTTCCTGCGCGAGGAATATTCGAGAATGCCCGTCGTTGAAAAAACGCTCGATAATATAATAGGTATCATCAACGAAAAGGATTTCATCAAGGCTTACGAGGAAAAGGGCTCGGAGCTTATGATTCGCGAGCTGATACAGGAAACGGTCTATCTGCCGAGCATGGTCAAAATATCGGAGGTCCTGAGGACCATGCAGAAGAAAAAGTGCCATATGAGCGTGGTTCTCGACCAGCACGGGGGGACGCTCGGCATTGTTACGATGGAGGACCTGCTCGAGGAGCTCGTCGGCGAGATATGGGACGAGAGCGACGAGGTGAAAAGCCCCGTGACGGCGCTTTCCGACAGGGCTTTTTCAGTGTACGGGGACGTTTCGCTGAACAGTCTGAGACGGTATTTTTCGGGGCGCGATATCGAGGCGAGCATCGACAGCGAGGCGCATACCGTCGCGGGGTGGGTGCTGGAGCTTTTCGGGAGCATTCCGAAAAGCGGCGACGCGACCGAAACCGAGAAGCTCGCCGTGACCGTGCTGGAGGCGGAGGAGCTGCGCGTGAACAGGGTGAAGATAGAACTGAAGGAAAAGCCCGCCGAGGACGAATAAATGCAGAATTTCTATATTTTGGTAATGTTTTTGTCGGGAACGTATCTCGCGGTGCAGCTCGCGGCGTGGGTGTTCTTCGGGAAGATGTTCTTTCCCGACGCAGGGGAGCTGTTCGAGAGCAAGGAGGACAAAAGCCTCTGGCAGACGGTGTTCCCGAAGAATATGCTGAGGCTGATAATCGTGATATTCATCGCGGCGACGGCGGGGCTGCTTATGGACGCGGCGGGGCTGGCGGGGTGGATATCCATGCCGCTCGGCGTTATGGCGGGCATTACGGTCAATTTTATTGTAAGCACGGCTTTTGTTCCGCTGTACGACAGGCTCCGCAAGAGCGGAGAGCCGCGCGGCGAGGAGCTTGAGGGGCTGGACGCGAGGGTGGTCGAGGACATCGACGCGGACGACTTCGGCGTTATTACGGTGAGGCACGGCTCGAAGAGCTATCTTATGCGGGCGGTCTCGGCGAACGAAAGGCGGCTGCCGAAGGGGACGGCGGTGGTCGTTATCTACGCGCAGGACGGCTGCTGCTTCGTCGAGAGCCGCGAGCGGCTTTTTGATGTTCTCTTTGAGGAGGAAGAGTAAATTACAGTTTACAGTGTACAGTTGATAGTTGACAGTTAGGGAAGTACAGAGAACGGTAACGTTTGCAGCGACGCGGACAGCAAGCGCTTTGCCGAGGCGCTACAAACGTGACAGTTCGCTGCCATACATTAACTGTCAACTGTACACTTTACACTGTCAACTGTAAACTCATGCACTGTCAACTGCAATAAGCTGTAATTTGTAAAAACTTTTTTTGAAAAACCCCTTGACAAATAAATAAGGGTGTGGTATAATGTTATTACCTCGAATGGGGTCTATTTTTTTGTGCGTATTTTTGCGCGTAAAATTTAACAGTTCCCGTTAAATCGCAATTCCGCGTCGAGGGAGGCAATTATGCCCGAAAAGGGCGAGAAAGTAGGAGGTGCCGAAAGTGAGAGTTAAAATTACATTGGCGTGTACAGAGTGCAAGCAGCGCAACTACAACACCATGAAGAACAAGAAGAACGATCCCGACAGACTTGAAATGAACAAGTACTGCAGATTCTGCAAGAAACACACTACTCACAAGGAAACCAAGTAAACGGGGAGGAGCAAGGATGGCTAAAGATTTGGAGCTTGAAAAAAACTCTCCCGAAAATTCTTCCGACAAGGCTAAGAAGTCCAAGGACGACAAGAGCGCCAAGGATAAGAAAAAGTCGGGTAAGAAGAAAAAAGGTATTGTGAAGTATTTCAAGGACGCAAGATCCGAGTTCAAGAAGGTCGTGTGGCCAACTCCGAAGGAGACCACGCATAACACGGTCGTCGTGCTTATTATGTGCGGGCTGGCGGCTCTTCTCATATTCGGAATCGATTCGCTTTTCGGATTGCTTAACGGACTGCTGTTCCACTGATTTTGGAGGGTAAGAAAATGGCTGACTCGGAAGCAAAATGGTATATTCTCCACACCTATTCGGGGTATGAGAATAAGGTCAAGGCGGATATCGAAAAGCTCGTTGAAAACAGAAATCTGAAGCACCTGATTGAGGATGTAACTATCCCGACCGTGACCAAGACCGTTGAAAAGGACAACGGCGAGGTCAAGGAGGTCGAGGAGAAGGTCTATCCCGGTTATGTGTTCGTAAAGATGGTCGAGACCAACGAGTCGTGGTACATCTGCCGAAATACCAGAGGCGTTACGGGGTTTGTGGGCCCCGAGGGCAAGCCTACTCCGCTGAGCGAAAACGAAGTGAAGGCTCTTGAACAGGGCAGAGAAGAAACCGCGGTATCCTTTGAGGTCGGAGACAGAGTCGCGATCCGTCAGGGCGTGCTCGAGGGCTTCGAGGGAGAGATCACGGAGATCGGCGAGGATAAGAAGACGTTGACCGTCGCCATAAACAATATGTTCGGCGAGGTAACTCCGACGACTATCGACATCTCATCGGTCAAGAAGATCTGACTGTGCGCGAGAGGGCGCACGATCGTTTAAATGTTTTTTATGGAGGATTTTTGTCATGGCACAAAAGGTTACAGGATTTATCAAATTGCAGATACCCGCCGGCAAAGCGACGCCGGCTCCGCCCGTTGGCCCCGCGCTGGGTCAGCACGGCGTTAATATTATGGCTTTTACCAAGGAGTTCAACGAGCGCACCAAGGATAAGGCGGGGCTTATTATCCCCGTTGTTATTACGGTTTACGCCGACAGAAGCTTTACGTTTATAACCAAGACGCCCCCCGCGAGCGTTCTTATCAAGAAGGCCTGCAAGATCGAGAGCGGCTCGGGAGTTCCCAACAAGACGAAGGTCGCGAAGATCACCAAGGCGCAGCTCAAGGAGATCGCCGAGACCAAGATGCCCGATCTGAACGCGGCTAACGTTGACGCCGCTATTTCCATGATCGCGGGCACGTGCCGTTCCATGGGCGTAGAGGTTGTTGACTGATAATACGGTGGGAGGAAATTTTCCGCTTGACCACAAGGAGGATATTTAATGAAACACGGAAAGAAGTATGTTGAGAGCGCAAAGCTCGTAGATTCTGCGAAGGTATACGAGTCCGGCGAGGCGCTGGATCTCGTTTGCAAGACTGCTAAGGCGAAGTTTGACGAGACCGTCGAGCTGCATATACGTCTGGGCGTTGACTCCCGTCACGCGGACCAGCAGGTGCGCGGCGCGGTAGTACTGCCCAACGGAACGGGCAAGACCGTAAGGACGCTCGTTTTCTGCAAGCCCGAGAAGGAAGCGGACGCTAAGGCGGCGGGCGCGGATTACGTTGCGGACAACGATACCGTTGCCAAAATTCAGGGCGGCTGGATGGACTTCGAGGTGGTTATCGCTACGCCCGATATGATGGGCGTTGTGGGTCGTCTCGGTAAGGTTCTCGGTCCGAGAGGTCTTATGCCCAACCCCAAGGCGGGCACCGTTACTCCCGACGTCGCTAAGGCGGTTCAGGAGGCTAAGGCGGGTAAAATCGAGTATCGTCTCGACAAGTCGAACATCATTCACTGCCCTATCGGAAAGGCTTCGTTCGGCACGACCAAGCTCGAGGAGAACTTTAACGCGCTTATGGAGGCTGTGGCTAAGGCTAAGCCCGCGGCTGCGAAGGGGCAGTATATCAAGAGCTGCACCGTTTCTTCCACTATGGGTCCAGGCGTTAAGGTCAATACGCTGAGATTCGGCGTGTAAGGAGAGCTATCGAATATTTTGACCGCCCGAGCGTATCGGGCGGTTTTCATGTAGCTGTTAGCGAATAGTTGTTAGTAGTTAGTTCGGGAGATTTTGAAGAAAAATTGCCGAAAATATTCAAAAAACCCCTTGATTTTTGCGGGAATATGTGGTATAATATACGCATAGTTCAGCAAAGACCGGGGCTTTTACCTCGGTCTTTGAGTTTTATGTAAAGGAGTGAGCGAATGGCGCTGGCTAAGGGCTTCGGCGCTGTGGAGGCAGCCGCCGAGAGGGCTGTGCGCCCGATTGTCGAGGAGCACGGCTACTCGCTGTGGGACGTGGTTTTCATCAAGGAGGGCGCCTGTTGGTACCTGCGGATACTTATCGACAAGCCGGAGGGCATCTCGATTGACGACTGCGCTTCGATTGACGGCCTGATAAACGCCGAGATCGACAAGCAGGATTTTATCGACAAGGTGGACTACCTCGAGATAGGCTCGGCGGGTCTGGAGCGCGCGGTAAGGCGCGTTGAGCAGCTTCCGATGACCGTGGGGAGGCGGATAAGGCTGAAAACCTATAAGCTCGCCGAGGGGCTTCCCGCAAAGGACGTTAAGTGCGTTCTGGAGGGCTTCGACGGCGAAAACATCACGGTAAGGGGAGATTTCGGCACGGCGGAGATCGCCGTTTCGGACGTTTCCGCGATAAATTACGACGATTTTGACGACTTTGATAAACTGATGGAGGGATAGGAAAATGGCTAAAAGAAAGACAGCAAAAGGGGAGGATTACGGCGATTTCTTTGAAAATCTCGCCGCGCTTGCCGAGGAAAAGGGGATAGACAGCGGTATCCTCGCGGAAAAGATAAAGTACGCGATCGAAACGAGCTTGAAGTCAAATCTGCATATCAACGAGGATATAAAGTACGAGACGGAGAAGAAAAAGCTGAAGTCGAAGCCCGACGCTGACGGAAACGAGGAGGAGAGCGCTCCTGCCGGGGAAAACGAGGAGGACGCTGCCGTTGAAGAAGGCGAGGAGGAAAAGTACGTTTGCGTTGATTTCGACATCAAAAACCGCGTATTTGACGTTTCGATAATGAAAGAGGTCATCGAGGAGATAGATTCGCTTTACGAGCCCGAAAAGGAGATAGTGCTCGAGGAGGCGAGGAAGATCGACCCGAGACTGGAGGTCGGCGACAGGGTGCGCTGCCCTATCGACACGAGGACGTTTAAGCGCATTGCCGCGAAGCACGCGAAAGACCTGATACATCAGGGCTTTGCAAACGCCGAGAGACAGAGACTCAGCGAGATATGGGGTCAATACGAGAACGAGGCGGTATCCGCTACCGTTACCAGAATTGAGCCGAAAACGGGTCACGCGACCGTTGAGATAAACAAAAACGAGGTGATGCTGCCGAGAAACGAGCAGATACCCGGGGAGACACTCGAGGTCGGGCAGGTCGTTAAGGTGTTTATTTCGGGCGTTTCCAAGGAATACAAGGAGAGCGATAAAAATCAGTATCTGAAGGTCTCGCGAAACGACAGGGGGCTGATAAAGCGTCTGTTTGAGCTGGAATGTCCCGAGATATTCGACGGCACCGTCGAGATAAAGGCCGTGAGCCGCGCGCCCGGAAGCCGCAGCAAGGTGGCTGTTATAAGTCACGACCCGAACGTTGACGCGGTGGGCGCGTGCATAGGTCCGCAGAAGAGCCGTATCAATGCCGTTACCAAGGAGATAAAGGGTGAAAAGGTCGACGTGGTGCTGTACAGCGACATTCCCGAGGAGTTTATAAAGCAGGCGCTGAAGCCCGCGGACGCAGTAAAGGTCGTCGTCACAAATCCGAACCTCGACAAGCGCGCGTGCAAGGTGGTCGTTCCCGATAATCAGCTTTCGCTGGCTATCGGCAACAAGGGTCAGAACGCGTGGCTCGCGGCTAAGCTTACGGGCTACAAGATAGATATCAAGTCGGAGAGCACGGTGACTCCCGAGGATTTCATCGTGGCGCCGCTGGAGGTAAAGCCCGAGCCCGAAACGCAGGAGAACGCAGTGACAGAACAATCCGCGGACGGAAACGCGGAGTAAGGAGCCGCCATGCAGAATAAGCCCGAAAAGCGCGTTCCCATGCGGAAATGTGTGGGGTGCGGCGAAATGATAGGAAAAAAGGGCGCGGTGAGGATCGTCCGCGACAAGGACGGGAACGTTTCCGTTGACCCGACGGGAAAAAAAGCGGGAAGAGGCGCGTATATCTGCAGAGACGCGAAATGCCTTGAGGCTGCGAAAAAGAGCAGAAGGCTGGAGCGCTCGTTCAAGTGCCGTATTCCCGAGGAGATATACGATATTATCGCAAAGGAGCTGACCGCAGATAAATAACGTATTGTCCACGATTTGCCTTTGCAGGCGCGCGGGAAAGCTCGTTATCGGCTTCGACGCGGTAGTCGGAGAGCTTAAAGCCGGGAGCTTCGGCGGGGTCGTTTTGGCTGCCGACGTTTCCGCGAAAACCGAAAAGGAAGTGCGCTTCCATGCAGCCGCGCACGGCAAAGAGGTCGTTAAGGCGGCGTTCGGCATGGACGAGGCGGACGGCGCGATAGGCAAAAGAGCGGGGGTTCTGCTCGTCGGCGACGAGGGGCTGTTCGGCTCTATAAAGAAACAAATTGATAAACATACGCCGGGTTCGGCACTAGATTGATTTGATTTGGAGGAATTTTACATTGCCAAGTAAACAGATAAAATATAAACTTCAGGACGTTGCCAAGGATCTGAATATCGATAAGTCGGAGCTTATCGAGCTCCTTGACAAGGCGTTCCCGAGCGATACGCAGAGGAAGGGGCAGAGCTCCCTTACCTCCGACGAGGTGGGATACGTTCTCGAAAAGTACACGAGGAAAAACGAGGTGGACAATATCACTGCCGCGTTCGCTACCACTAAGGACATCAAGACGGAAAAGCCCGCCGAGCCCGAAAAGAAGCCCGCGAAGAAAAAGCCCGCCGCCAAAAAGTCCGAGGAGGAGCCCGAGGCTAAGGCGGAAAAGACCGAAAAACCGAAAAAGATCGAGAAGCCCGCAAAGGCGGAGGTCAAGGCGGAGCCCGTAAAAGCGGAGAAGAAGCGCGAGCCCGAGGTCAAGGCGGAGGAAAAGCCCGAGATAAAGGCGGAGAAGAAGCCGGAACCCGAGAAGAAGCCCGAGGTCAAAGCCGAGCCTAAGCCCGAGCAGAAGAAGCAGGATAATGCTCCCAAGCAGGGCGCGCGTCCCGAGAGCAGGGATAACCGTTCGGGCAAGGACGGCAAGCCGCGCGACAATCGCGACAGCAAGGACAGCCGCGATAACAAGCCGCGCGATAACCGCGAGAACAGGGACAATCGTCAGCGCGATAACGGCGCCGCTCCGCGGAAGCCGCAGCAGAAGCCCGCGGCGGCGAAGGCGGTTATCGATTCCAGCAAGATAAAGGTCAACACTCCCCCGATGCAGAAGCAGAAGGGAGAGACCGTGCAGCGCGGCGAGCAGGTGCGAAAGACCGTCGATACGCGCGGAAGCTACGTGGAGCTTGACAAGTACAACGAGCGCTATGAGACTATCGCGCCCGCGGGCAAGATGAATAACGACAGCTTCCGCTCCAAGCAGAAGATAAATCAGAAGTCTCAGCAGAGGGGCAAGCAGCAGTACGGCAAGCAGCGCGAGACCGAGGCGCAGAAGCTCAGGAGACTGGAGCTGGAGCGCGCGAGAAAGCAGCAGCTCAAGGTGCAGATACCCGACGAGATAGTTGTCGGGGAGCTTGCCACGCGCCTTAAGGTCACGGCGACCGAGGTCATCAAGAAGCTGTTCAATCTCGGCGTTATGGCGAACATCAACGAGATGATTGATTTCGATACGGCGTCGATAGTTGCCGAGGAGCTGGGGGCGAAGGTCGAAAAGGAAGTTATCATCACGATCGAGGAGCGCCTGTTCGAGGACGCCGAGGACGCGCCCGAGAGCCTGAAGCCGCGTTCGCCCGTCGTTGTCGTTATGGGTCACGTCGACCACGGAAAGACCTCTATACTCGACTATATCCGTCACGCGAACGTCCAGTCGGGCGAGGCGGGCGGCATTACGCAGCATATCGGTGCGTACAGAGTGCACCTTTCCGACCGCGACATCACGTTCCTCGATACGCCGGGTCACGAGGCGTTTACCTCTATGAGAGCGCGCGGCGCTATGATAACCGATATAGCGATACTCGTTGTGGCTGCCGACGACGGCATTATGCCGCAGACAATAGAAGCTATCAATCACGCGAAGGCTGCGGGAGTGCAGATTATCGTCGCGATGAACAAAATGGATAAAGAGGGCGCTAACCCCGAGAAGGTCAAGGAGGAGCTCACCAAGTACGACCTCGTTTGCGAGGATTGGGGCGGCAATGTTATCTGTGTTCCCGTGTCCGCGAAAACGGGTCTCGGAATGGATACGCTGCTTGAAATGGTGGGGCTTACCGCCGACGTTATGGAGCTTAAGGCTAACCCCGACCGCCTTGCGAGGGGAGCCGTTATCGAGGCTCGGCTCGATAAGAGCAGAGGTCCTATCGCGACGCTGCTCGTGCAGAACGGAACGCTGCATACGGGGGACATTCTCATTGCGGGAACGTCTGTCGGACGCGTCCGCGTAATGCGCGACGACAAGGGCAAGACCGTCACCGAGGCGGGTCCGTCCGTGCCCGTGGAGATAATGGGGCTTTCGGAGGTTCCGTCCGCGGGCGACACGTTTGCCGCCGTCGAGGACGAGAAGCTGGCGCGCGAGCTTGTCGAAAAGCGCAAGCACGAGGCTAAGGAGGAGCAGTTCAAGTCTTATCAGAAGGTAACGCTCGACAATCTGTTCTCGTCGATAGAGCAGGGCGAGGTCAAGGAGCTGCCGATAATCGTAAAGGGCGACGTTCAGGGCTCCGTGGAGGCTGTAAAGCAGTCGCTTGAGAAGCTGACGAACGAGGAGGTGCGCGTGCGTGTAATCCACGGCGCGGTCGGTGCCGTAAGCGAGAGCGACGTTATGCTCGCGATGGCCTCGGGAGCGATAATTGTCGGCTTTAACGTAAGACCGCACCCCTCCGCGGAGGAGAGCGCCAAGGAGAACGGCGTTGAGGTGCGCCTGTACCGCGTTATCTACGACGCGATAGAGGACATCACTGCCGCGATGAAGGGCATGCTCGCGCCGAAGTTCCGCGAGGTGCAGCTCGGGCGCGTCGAGGTGCGGCAAGTGTTCAAGATCACGGGCGTGGGCATTGTCGCGGGCTCGTATGTGCTCGACGGAAAGGTCGCGAGGAGCGGGCAGGTGCGTATCGTGCGCGACGGCATTATCGTCGGCGACGACCACATCGCGGGTCTGCAGCGCTTTAAGGACTCCGTCAAGGAGGTCGCCGCAGGCTATGAGTGCGGCATCAGTCTCGAAAAGTTCACCGACATCAAGGAGGGCGACGTTTTCGAGGCGTATGTAATGGAAGAGTACCAAGAGTAGTTTTTAGAGAATAGTTGTTAGTAGTTAGTTATCGTTGGGGAAGATTTCTTCGCTTCCGATAACCGACAGCTAATCGCTATTAAACCGGCGACTAAAAGGAGTGTAAGTTGGCTAACTTTAATATAAAACGGCTCAGCGAGGATATTCGGCGGGAGCTTTCGGCGGCGCTCGGCGGCGTGAAAGACCCGCGCGTTGCGGACGGATTTGTTACGATAACGCGCTGCGAGGTCACGAACGATATGAGCTACTGCAAGGTGTGGGTCGCGTGTATGGGCGGCGAGGAGCGCACCGCTAAGGCTGTCGAGGGCATGAGAGCGGCGGGGGGCTATTTCAAAAAGCAGATAGCCGCGCGTATTCGTATGCGCAAAATTCCCGAGCTTATTTTTCAGCCCGACAACTCGCTTGAATACAGCGAGCATATTGAGAATATACTCGCAAATCTGCCGAAGCGCGCCGATGATGACGGGGAGGGTGCCGATGAGGATTGACGTAAAGCAGGCTGCGGAGTTTCTGCGCGAGCGTGATGATTTTCTTATTTTAATGCACGGCAATCCCGACGGGGACACGCTCGGCTGCGGCTGCGCGCTCTGCGGGGCGCTCCAGCGCATGGGCAAGAGAGCGAAAGCGGTCTGCCCCGACGAGATACCGCGCCGTTTCGATTACCTTTTTAAGGCGGTAATCGAGCAGCGGGTGTTTGAGCCGAAAACCGTCGTTTGCGTGGACGTTGCCGATACAAAGCTGCTCGGCGATATGAAAGGGCTCGGCGACGGGGCGGAGCTTTGCATTGACCACCATTTGTCGAACACGGGCTACGCGAAACGCACGCTTGTGCGACCCGAATACGCGGCGGCGTGCGAGCTGGTGTACGAGGTGATAAAGGAGCTCGGCGTGCCGTTCGATGGGGAGCTGGCAAACTGCATCTACACGGGAACAGCGACCGATACGGGGTGCTTTAAATTCTCGAATACCACCGCGCAGACGCATATTATCGCCGCCGAGATGATAGGCTGCGGCGCGGAATTCGCGATGATAAACTACGTGAATTTCGACCTCAAAACGCAGGGGCGCATACGCCTCGAGCAGGAGGTCATGAAAAATATCAGATACTTCGCAAACGGGCATATCGCTATGATAACCGTGCCGCTGTCGCTGCAGGAGAGCATTCCCGATATCGACAGCGACGACGTCGGGGCGTTGTCGAATATACCGCGCCAGATTGAGGGCGTGGATATCGGGATCTGCGTGAAAGAGAAGAAAAGCGGCGTGTACAAGGCGAGCATGCGCTCGAGCGAGCGCGTAAACGTCGCGGAGATCTGCGCCGAGTTCGGCGGCGGCGGTCACGAAAGAGCCGCGGGCTGCTCGTTTTACGGCGGCACTATCGAGGAGGCGGGCTCGAACGTTGTAAGGGCTTGCTGCAAGGCGCTCGAAAGGGCGGGTATCGAATGACGAGCGGCATAATCGTCGTGAACAAGCCGCGGGAGTTTACCTCGTTCGACGTAGTGGCGGTGATGCGCGGGTGTTATCGGACGAAAAAGGTCGGTCACTCGGGAACGCTCGACCCCATGGCGACGGGCGTGCTGCCCGTGTTTATCGGCGCGGCGACAAAGGCGGTCTCGATACTGCCCGACAGCGGCAAGAGCTACCGCGCGGGATTTCGGCTCGGTCTGACTTCCGATACGCTGGACGTTTGGGGAAAGCTCTCGGAGCAGGTTTCCGTGAACGTTTCCGAGAGCGCTTTGCGGAGCGTTCTGGAGCGCTTTCGCGGCGAAATAGAGCAAGTGCCGCCGATGTACTCCGCGCTGAAAGTCAACGGGCGGAAGCTCTGCGATCTGGCGCGGCAGGGCATTGAGATCGAGCGGCAGCCGCGCAGAGTTACGATATCGCGGCTGGAGCTCGTTGAATTTGACGGGACGGACGGCGTTATCGACGCGGACTGCTCGTCGGGAACGTATATTCGCGCTTTAGTGGACGACATCGGGAAAGCGCTCGGCACGGGCGCGGTCATGACGAACCTTGTGAGAACGCGCGCGTGCGGTTTTGCGCTCGACGGGGCTTATCCGTTGGCGGAGCTGAAAACAAAGCCGCTCGACGAGCTAGAGAGCCTTTTGCTGCCGATTGAGAGCGTGTTCGGGGGCTATCCCGAAATTCGGCTCGGCGAGGCGCAGAAGCGCCTGTATCTGAACGGCGTGCGGCTTGACTTGAACAGGCTGCGTATCCCCCAAAAAGGCGAGATGTTCCGCGTATATGCGGACGGTGAATTTCTGGGGATAGCGAAGGCTGCCGGGGACGAGCTTATATCGGTAAAACGATTTTAACGGTGAATTAAATTGATAGATATAACATACGGCGCGCCGCCGTCGGAAAAAACGGCGGTCGCGCTGGGGTATTTTGACGGACTGCATCTCGGGCATATGGGCGTTATCGGCGCGGCACTGGCTCAAAGGGAGCTCAAGCCTGCGGTGTTTACGTTCAACTGCGACACCACGCTGCCGAAATTCCGCAGCCCCGAGGACATCATCTCGTTTGAGAACAAGCGCGAGCTGCTGGAGAAAATGGGCGTGGAGTATCTCTGCGCGCCCGATTTCGCCGAGGTCTGCACGCTGACCGACGAGGACTTTGTCGCCGAGCTGCTGCATAAGCGGCTGAACGCGGGGTTCGCCTGCTGCGGACGGAATTTCCGCTTCGGGCTGGGGGGGTTCGGCACTCCCGAAAAGCTTGGCGAGATCGGGAAGAGATACGGCATTGCCGTGCGGATAGTCGAGGACGTGTGCCTTGACGGGGAGATGATAAGCTCCACGCATATCCGCGAGCTTATCCGCAGGGGAGAGCTGGAGCAGGCGAACAGGCTGCTCGGCTACGAGCTGATGTTCAAGCTGCCCGTTGTCGGCGGGAACAAGCTCGCGCGGACGATGTCGTTCCCGACTATCAATCAGATAATACCCAAAACCAACGTTATACCGCGCTTCGGGGTGTACGCGAGCTATGTGAGCGTGCACGGGAAAAACCACCGCGGCATTACGAATATCGGCATACGCCCGACCGTTGCGGATCGCGGCGATACCGTTATGGAAACGCATATTTTGAATTTCAGCGGAGAGCTTTACGGCGAGAGCGTTGCCGTTTCGCTGGAGAGATTTTTGCGCCCCGAGCGCAAATTCGCGGGTCTTGACGAGCTTAAGGAGCAGATTGTCAGGGATATCGCGGCAATAAATCAATGAGAGGAATGGAAAATAATGGAAGTCAGAACACGATTTGCGCCCAGTCCCACGGGCTATATGCACATAGGAAACCTCAGAACGGCGCTGTATACGTATCTTCTCGCGAAGAAGAACGGCGGGAAGTTTATTCTGCGCATTGAGGATACCGACCAAGAGCGCTATGTCGAGGGCGCTGTGGACGTTATTTACAAGACCCTGCGCGACTGCGGGCTGAATTGGGACGAGGGTCCCGACGTGGGCGGCGACTACGGTCCCTACGTTCAGAGCGAGCGCATGGGTATGTTCAAGGACTACGCCGAGGAGCTGGTAAAGCGCGGTCACGCGTACTACTGCTTCTGCACTAAGGAGCGCCTTGAGGAGCTTGCCGCCGTGCAGAAAGCCTCCAACATAATGCCGATGTACGACCGCCACTGCCGTCACCTTTCACAAGAGGAGATTGACAGAAACCTTGCCGAGGGTGTGCCCTACGTTATCCGGCAGGCTATCCCCGAGGAGGGCTCGACGACGTTCCACGACGAGATTTACGGCGATATTACCGTGGAAAACTCCATTCTCGACGACCAGATACTGCTGAAAACCGACGGTATGCCGACCTACAACTTCGCGAACGTTGTCGACGACCACACCATGAAAATAACGCACGTTGTCCGCGGCAACGAGTATCTTTCCTCCGCCCCGAAGTACAATCTGTTGTATGAGGCGTTCGGCTGGGAGCCGCCGATGTATATCCACGTGGAGCACATCATGAAAGACGCGCAGCACAAGCTTGCCAAGCGCGACGGCGACGCGTCGTTCCAAGACCTTATGGAAAAGGGCTATATGACCGAGGCGGTGCTCAACTATATTTTGCTGCTGGGCTGGGCGCCCAAGGGAGAGAACGAGATCTTCTCGCTTGACGAGATGATTGAGAACTTTGACGTCTCGGGCATCTCGAAATCTCCCGCGATATTCGACCCGCAGAAGCTGAAGGCTATCAACGCGCATTATGTGCGCGCGCTGCCGCCCGAGAGGTTCGCGGAGCTGGCGAAGCCCTATATCCGTCAGACCTGCAAGCGCGGGGACGTTGACCTCGATTTGCTTTGCAGCGTTTTGCAGCCCCGCGCGGAGCTGTTCACGGATATTCCCGAGCAGGTGGACTTTATCGACGCGCTGCCCGAATATTCGCTCGAGCTGTACAACAACAAGAAGATGAAAACCAACGCCGAGACCTCTCTGGACGCGCTGAGGAAGATACTCCCCGTTATGGAGAGCATTGGCGATTTCACGCAGGAGAACGTCCACGACGCGCTGTTCAAGCTCATCGAGCAAGAGGGCGTGAAAAACGGCGTGATACTGTTTCCGCTGCGCGTGGCGCTTTCGGGCAAGCAGTTCACTCCCGGCGGCGGAATTGAGCTTTCCGTTATCCTCGGCAAGGAGGACGCTCTCGCGCGTATCAGAAAGGGCATAGAGCTTCTGTCGCGGTAATTTTCATACGCGTAACACACAAATTTCACCGACGGGAATTATAATTTATATGTTAATGATTTCCGCTTAATATTAAGGAGCGTATGAGTTTATGATAGAGGTCAGAAATTTAAGCAAGAGCTACGGCAGCAAGCTTGCCGTGGACAATATCAGCTTTACCGCCAACGAAAGCGAGATACTGGGCTTTCTCGGACCGAACGGCGCGGGGAAATCCACGACCATGAATATTCTGACGGGGTATCTGTCGTCGACGGGCGGCGAGGCGCTGATAAACGGCGTGGATATCCTCGAGGACCCCGTCGGCGCGAAAAAGAATATCGGGTACCTGCCCGAGCAGCCGCCGCTGTATCAGGATATGACCGTGGACGAGTATCTGAAATTCGTGTACGAGCTGAAAAGGTGCAGGCTGCCGAGACGCTCGCATCTGAATGAAATTTGCTCGCTGGTAAAGATAACTGACGTGCGCAAGCGCGTTATCCGAAACCTTTCAAAGGGCTATCGGCAGAGAGTCGGCGTGGCGCAGGCGCTGGTCGGAAATCCGAGCACGCTTATCCTCGACGAGCCGACGGTCGGTCTCGACCCCAAGCAGATAATCGAGATACGCACGCTGATAAAGAAGCTCGGCAAAAACCATACGGTGATACTGTCGTCGCATATTCTATCCGAGGTTCAGGCGGTCTGCGACCGCATTGTCGTTATCGACAGGGGAAGGCTCGTCGCGAACGACACCGCCGAAAACCTCTCGCGGAGCCTCTCCGCCGACCACAAGCTGACCGTGCAGATAGAGGGTCCCGCAAAAGAGGTAAAGTCGCTGCTGAGCGCGATACCCGATATGGTGGAGGTCCACGAGAACCGCGAGGTGGAGAAAAACGTTACCGAGTACGAGCTGAACGCCAAGGAGGGCGCGGACGTGCGCCGCGAGGTGTTCAAGCGTATGGCGGGAAGAAATTACCCGATACTGCTGATGAGAAGCAGCGAGCTGACGCTGGAGGAGATATTCCTCAAGCTCACTACGGGCGATTTCTACGGGAATGTTGAAAACGGAGGTGAGAGGTAATGCACGCAATAATGAAACGCGAAATTTCGTCGTATTTTACTTCTCCGCTCGGTTATGTGTTTCTGGCGGTGTTTTACGGCTTTTCGGGGCTGTTTTTGTGGATAAACTGTCTGGCTGCGGGCTCTGCGGAGATATCGGGCGTTTTTACGCTGATGTTCTTTATAATGATGATACTTATCCCCGTGCTGACGATGCGCACAATGGCGGACGACAAGCGCCAGAAAACCGATCAGCTGACGCTGACGAGCCCCGTGAGCCTGTTCGGGCTGGTCATGGGAAAGTTCCTCGCGGCGTTCTTCGTGTTCTTCTGCGCGGTGCTGATAATGCTTGTCTACGCGGTGTTTATGTCCGCGGCTGTGGCAAAGTCGGGCAACATGTTCGCGTGGGCGACGTTCTGGGGCAACTTCGCGGGTATGCTCCTTATGGGGGGCGTGTTCATTTCGGCGGGCATATTCATCTCCAACCTCACGGAAAATCAGATGATAGCCGCTATCGGCAGCATCGGCGCGAATATCGTGCTGTGCCTGTTCGACATAATCTCAAACTATATCCCCGTTGAGAGCATACGCAATATTATCAACTCGCTGTCGGTGTTCTACAAGTATCAGGAATTTACCGTCGGCATTTTCAGCCTGAAAAACATACTGTTTTTCGTGAGCCTTATTGTTATCTTTAATTTTCTGACGATGCGGTTTATCGAACGCCGCCGCTGGAGCTGAGGGGGTGCTTTGATTGAGTAAAGAAAAGAACGCTCCCGAAAACGGGGAAATTTCCGAGGAAATAAACGGTGCCTCGGAGCAGACCGCCGAAAGCCCCGAGGAAAGCAGGTCCGAAAAGCCGAAAAAGCCCAAGCGCAAATTCAACGCGCGGAGCTTTAAGCACGGCTCGCTGTCGGTGGTGCTGACGGTCGTGTTTATCGCGGCGGTCGTTGTCGTGAACGTCATTGTCGGGCTTATCTCGGAGCGCTTCAATACCACCGCCGACCTTACCGATACGGGACTGTACACGCTTGACGAGACCACCGAAAAATACCTCGCCGAGACGCTCGATACGGATATCACGCTTACCGTGCTCCGCACAGAAAAGGATTTCGAGGAGCAGAGCTCTCCGTACAAGCAGGTAAACGAGATATTGAAGAAAATGGAAATGGCGGGCGGGCATATCACCGTAAATTACCTCGACCTCGACAGCAACCCGAATTACACCTCGCAGTTCAAGGGGGAGACGCTCGCCGAGAACTACATCGTCGTCGAGTGCCCGAAAACGGGCAGGCATAAGGTGCTGTTGCCGTATGAGTATTTTTCGTTCAACCAGAGTTATTTGCAGACCTACGGGCGGTATGCCGTGGAGAGCTCGAACATCGAGCAGGAGGCGGTTTCCGCGATGCTCGCGGTGGCGAACGAGGAGGTCGTGCGCGTGGCGTTCACGGAGGGCTACGGCGAGATCGACAGCTCCGCGCTGCAAAGCCTGCTCTCGAAGAACGGCTATGAGATAGAGACCGTCAATCTTACCGTGACCGACGCGATAGACCCCGGGATAGACTTCGTTATAATGTACGCGCCGACGATCGACCCCGACGCGTCTCAGCTCGCGAAGCTCGACAAGTACCTCGACAACGGCGGCGCATACGGAAAAAACGTGTTCTACTTTGCCTCGACGACCCAGCCCGAGACCCCGAACATCGAGAGCTTTCTCAACGACTGGGGCGTTTCCGTCGGGTATTGCAGCATAGGGCAGAGCAACGCGAACTACCTTATAAGCAGCATGACGCTTTATGCGCATTTGCAGCAGATATGCGATACCGATTATACTGGGGACGTGCTCGGCTCGACGCTGTATACGCTCGGCGCGGATCTGCGCCCCGTGTACGTTCTCGACAGGAGCTCCCGCGACCGCGAGGTGCTGATGACCACCTATGACAACGCGTTTCTGTTTCCGCTTGACATCGGCGAGGACGACGCTTTCAGCATAGAGACCGCCGAAAGCGGCATCTTCAACGACGTCGTTATCTCGTCGTCCGTGCATACGGACGGCACCCGAAGCAGGCTCTGCGTGGTCGGCTCCGAGCAGCTGGCGGGCTCGGGCTTCCTGTCCTACAATAACGCGAACAATCCCGAGTTTTTCCTCGGAATATTCAATAACATCAGCGGAAAGGAGGACGGCGTTACCATTAAGGCAAAGACGTTCTCAAACGTCACCTTCGAGATGAATGCCGCCACGGCGAACGCGCTTGCCGTCGTGCTTTGCGTCGTCGTTCCCGTGCTGGTGATCGTGCTCGGCATCGTCATCTGGGTGCGCAGGAGGCATAGATAATGAACAGATCCGTAAAATCGGTCGTTATCGCGGCTGGAGTGCTGTTGGTGCTCGGCGTCGTGATGATGATACTGATGCTAACAGCCCCGAAGGACAACGGGGAAAGCTCCTCATCCTCCGAGTATTCCTCGGCAGCCGAGGAGACCGTAAATATTACGTCTCAGTCCACCGACAAGGTGTTGAAGCTGACCGTCTCAAACGCAAGCGGCGAGTACACGTTCGAGCGGCAAAAGCGCGTCGTTTCCTCGACGGACAGCGACGGCGCCGTCTCCTCGCAGGACGAGTACTACTGGACGAGCGCGGAGCTCAAGGGCGTTCCGCAGAGCGATACCGCCGTCCGCAATTTCGTGAACAGTCTGGCGGCGCTCCCCGCGAAGAGCGTTGTCGAGGAAAACGCCGAGGACCTTGAGAAATACGGGCTCGCTTCGCCCGAGGCGGGCGTCCGCATAAGCTTTGAGGACGGCAGCGACATCAAGCTGAACCTCGGCATACAAAATCCCGCGAGCACCTCCTCGGCTTACTGCTGTACCGAGGGGAGCAACACGGTTTACCTTGTAAACTATTACAGCGTCTCGGGAGCGTATTCGGCGGTAAACAATTTCGCGAACCTCGTGCTGACCGACGGACGCGTCAGCGGCTCAAACGAGCTGGATTATCTTAAAATACAGCGCAAGGATCTCGACGAGGAGATCGAGATACGCTATATGTTCGACGTTGCCGAGGACGCCGAAAGCGAGGAGAGCATAATTTCCACGTTCAATACGCACCGCTTCGTAAGCCCCGTTACCGCCGAGATAGACGCGACCACGGGCAGCAGCGTCTGCATAGGCATGTACGGGCTGACAATGGATTCCTGCGCGTATCTCGAGCAGACCGAGGAAAATATGAGGGCGTGCGGTCTGGACGACCCGTTCGTGCGGATGACGTTCAAGTACGGCGGCAATATCAGAACGCTGCTGCTCGGCAATGAGATACTTTCCGAGACCGAGGGCGGCGCCGAAAGCTCGCCGACGCTTACGAACGTTATCGGCTACTACGCGGTGCTTGAGGGCACGCCGGGCATATATACGATATCCAAGAGCAATGCGCCGTGGTATACGTTCGAGGTCTCGACGATAATTTCCCGACAGCCGATCTCGCCGTATATCTACACGGTCGAGAGCGTCACTGTGGCGCTGCCCGACGGGGAATACAAATTCGATATTGACGGCGAAAGCAAGCGTTTCTTCTATGGCTCGGAGGAGCTTGACGGCGGCAATTTCAAGTCGCTGTATCAGCAGCTCATCAGCTCTATCGGCGAGGAAATGTACACGGAGCAGACAAATTCCGCTCCCGAAGCGTCCGTGAAGTTCAGATATCTGAGCAAATATCACGATACCTACGGAGCCGAGGAGGACGTTATCGATTTCATTTCGGACGGCGGGCGGAAGTATATCGTCAATATCAACGGAAAAACGGCGTTCAAGGTGCGCGCGATCTACGTCGAGCGGCTTATCGAAAACGTAAACGCTCTGCTGAACGGCGGCACGGTCAGCAGCGATTGGTAAAAATCATATAAGGAGGAACATACAATGGCAGACAAGAAGCTTTTCTTTTACAGGGGTTTCCCGCTTATACGCAGCGGAAATACGATTTTTTACGGCAGCGCGGGAGACGCGTTCGCGGCAAGGCTCACTATCAAGGACACAAAGAGGATAGCCGACGCGGACGTTCCCAACAAGATAATGGTGCAGCTTCTCCCGAATAATCCCGCGGATATGGCAAAGGCTCGCAAGGGCGACTATATCGGCTTTTACGAGGCGCTCGATACCGCGCACGTGTGGCTGACGGACGCGCTGTTCGGATAATAAAAAACAGGCAGGATTCGCTCCTGCCTGTTCTGTTTGATGCTAAAAATCATTCCACCACATGCACGTCCATCTGCTTAAACGGTATCTCAATGCCGTTTTCGATAAACGCCGCGCGCACCCGTTCGGTGAGGTCGAAGTACACCGTCCAGTAGTCCGATGTATTGCACCACGCCCTTGCGGCGATGATTATCGCGCTCTCGCCGTGCTCCAGCATACGGACTGTCGGCTCGACGCTTTTCAGCACCAGAGGGTGCTCCTCGATAAGCCCGAGGATAACGCTCCGCGCGGTCTCGAAATCGTCGTTGTACGATATCGAGAATTTAAGGTCGACGCGCCGCGTATCGTTGCCGTTGTTGTTGATAATGGTCGCGTTTATCGCGAGCCCGTTCGGCACGAAAACCGCCTGATTTGTCGCGGAATCGAGCCGCGTGTGCAGTATCGAAATCTGCGAGACCGTGCCCTCCACGCCGTTTGTGATAATGTAGTCGCCTATCTTGAACGGCTTGGTTATCATCAGCAGAAAGCCGCCCGCGACGTTCGACAGCGAGTTTTGCAGCGCCAGACCGATAGCCACTCCCGCCGTGCCGATAACCGTGACGATAGAGGTCGCGGGTATGCCGAGGATATTCAGCACAATCGTGATAAGCAGCGTATACAGCACTATTTTCGCCATCTGCGAGGTGAATTTCGTCACAGTAAGCTCAAGCTTGGTTTTCGACAGTCCCTTTGACAGCAGCGCCAGCACCAGCTTCGACAATATCAGTCCGAGAATGAGAACGGCGACCGCGAAGAGTATCGTGGGTATCACGGAAAGAAGCGCGTTCCCCAAGCCTTGGAAAAAATTTCCTATCGTGGACAGCGTTTCCTCGGGCTTTTCGACCAAATCGTGCACCGCGTCGCCGAGGGTAGCCTCGTGCGTTTCGGCAGCCTCCGCCAGAAGCAAATACGCACTCATGCGAGCTCCTTCTCGAACGCCGCGACGACAACGTCCGCGTCCGCGTCGCGTATCAGCATGGAAATCTCGTCAACGCCCGTCGTTATCATCAAAATCATCGCCTCAAGGCGGTTGAGTATCTCAAAAACGCGCGCCGCAAAGCCGACGGTCTCGGTCATTTCGCCCGTTTTGATAACTATCTTGCGGTTGCCGCTGTTTATCATCGGCGCGACAACGCCGTTTTCGCGCAGCGTCTTAGCCGCCGCGAGCAGCTTCGGCATATCCTCGTCGTTTACCGTAAAGCCGAAGCTGAAAATCTCCGACGTCGGCGCTGTCATGGATATCATATCCACGTTGATGCCGTTGTCCGCGACGGTCCTCAGCGTGTCCTCCATTACGGTCTTGTTGAGCGGCACGTTGTTGAACGACACCGCCGAAACGTTTTCGGTCACTTCGATCCTCATATCACTTCTCCTTAATAATATCGCCCATAGCGTACAGCCCCGCGCCCTTGCCCGAGAGGAACACCGCCGCGTTCACGGCGCCGACCGCAAAGACCTCGCGCGACTGTGCCGAGTGCGACAGCGTTATAACCTCGTCGTGACCCGCGAAAATAATATCGTGCTCCCCGACGATAGTGCCGCCGCGCACGGAGTGCATGCCTATCTCGTCATTGCCGCGCGGACGGCGCACGGCGTGGCGGTCGTAAACGTAGTGCTTTGAGTTGTCAAGCTCCCCGTTTACCGCCTCGGCAAGCATTATCGCCGTGCCCGAGGGAGCGTCCTTTTTGCGGTTGTGGTGCTTTTCAACTATCTCGATATCGAACTGCCCTCCGAGCACCTGCGCAGCCTTTTTCGCCAGCTCCGCGAGCAGATTTATGCCCAGCGACATATTGAACGTGAAAAACACGGGTATCTGCGCCGAGGCGGCGGTTATCTGCTCCTTTTCCCCGTCCGAGTAGCCCGTCGTGCCGATAACGAGCGGCACGCTGTTCATCTTGCAGTAGTTCAGCATATCGGGCAGCGCCGACGGGTGCGAAAAGTCGATGATAACGTCGGGCTTTTCGGGCATATCGAAAACGCTCTTATACACCTCGAAATCCGCGTATTTCTCGCCGAATTTGTCAATTCCCGCGCATACCGCGCAGTCCGCGCGCTCCCCGATTAGCCCCGCGATAACGCGTCCCATATGCCCGCAGGCGCCCGTAATAACGATCTTTGTCATTTTAAACTCCCGTATATTGAATTTACTTTACGCAGTTAACCAATCCCAGCTCGTTCATGACCGCCCTTAATTTCGCGTTCATCTCGTCGGTCATCGCGCAGAGCGGCAGACGGCACTCGCCCGCCTTGAAGCCCATAATATTGAGCGCCTCCTTGGCGGGAATGGGGTTCACGTCCATAAACATAGCCTTGTCGAGCGCGAGGAGCTTCTTTTGTATCTCCAGCGCCTCGTCGTGCCTGCCCTCGAGGAACAGCGCGATTTCATTATGCTTTTCGCGCGGAACGACGTTGGAGGTCACGGAGACCAGACCCTTGCCGCCGAGCGCGAGACAGCACAGCGCCTCGTCGTCGTTGCCCGAGTAAATATCCAGATCCGTGTACGCGGAGAGCTGCATAACGGTATCCATGCTGCCCGAAGCCTCCTTAACGGCGGTTATGTTCGGGTGCTTCGCGAGCTCCTTGTACGTGTCAACGGCAATGTTTACGCCCGTGCGCGAGGGAACGTTGTATAGCATATTCGGTATATTGACCGCGTCCGCGATAGCGGTGAAGTGCTTCACCAGACCGCGCTGCGAGGTCTTGTTGTAATACGGCGTGACCTGCAGGAGCGCGTCCGCGCCCGCCTTTTCCGCCTCCTTGGAGAGCTCTACGGCGTATGCGGTGTCGTTGCTGCCCGCGCCCGCGATAACGGGAACGCGGTGATTTACGCGCTCGATACCGAAGCGGATGACCTCGACGTGCTCCTCGTCGGTCATAGTCGCCGATTCGCCCGTAGTCCCGCAGATAACGAGCCCGTCGATGCCGTTGTCGATCTGAAAATCTATCAGCCGCCCGAACTCCTCGTAGTTGATGGAGCCGTCGGCGTTCATGGGCGTCGCGATAGCCGTCGCGCAGCCCGTAAAAACAGTTTCGCTCATAAAACATTTCCTTTCGTATGTGAAAGCAATCAGTCCAAATACCCCTTAGCGGCAAGCAGCTCCGCCATTTCCACGGCACCGCCCGCGGCACCGCGGAGAGTGTTGTGCGACAGGCAGACGAACTTGTAGTCGTACTGGGTGTCGGGGCGCAGCCTACCTATGGAGACAGCCATGCCGCCCTCGAGGTTGCGGTGGAGCTTAGCCTGCGGCATATTGTCCTCCTCGAAGTAGTTGAGAAACTGCTTCGGCGCGGACGGGAGCTTCAGCTCCTGCGGCTCCGCGGCATACTCCGCCCATATCCTCTTTATCTCCTCGACGGAGGGCTTGTTTTCAAAGCGCACAAACACCGCCGCGAAGTGACCGTTGGAAACGGGCACGCGCAGGCACTGCGTCGTGATAGAGGGCTTTTCGCACTTGACTATCTCGCCGCCCTCGATGCGCCCCCAGACCTTCAGCGGCTCCTGCTCGGATTTTTCCTCCTCACCGCCGATGTAGGGGATGATGTTGTCGACCATTTCGGGCCAAGTCTCGAAGGTCTTGCCCGCGCCCGAGATCGCCTGATAAGTGCAGGCGAGTATCTCCGTAATGCCGAACTTCCTCAGCGGCGACAGCGCGGGAACATAGCTCTGTATCGAGCAGTTGGACTTTACCGAGATAAAGCCGCGCTTTGTCCCGAGGCGCTTTCTCTGCGCTTCGATAATAGCCGCGTGGTCCGCGTTGACCTCGGGTATCAGCATGGGCACGTCGGGCGTGAACCTGTGCGCCGAGTTGTTTGACATAACGGGGCACTCCGCCTTGGCGTAGCGCTCCTCGAGAGCCTTTATCTCGTCCTTCTTCATATCCACCGCGCAGAACACGAAGTCCACCTTCGCGGCTATTTCGTCAACGTCCGCGGTCGCGTCGTTCACGATAATATCGGCCATGCTCTCGGGCATGGGAGTATCCATGTACCAGCGCTCTCCGACGGCGTCCCTATACGTCTTTCCCGCAGACCGCGGAGAAGCCGCCAGCGCGGCGACCTTGAACCACGGGTGGTTCTCCAGCAGCGTCGCGAAGCGCTGTCCGACCATTCCCGTAGCGCCGATTATTCCTACCTTGTACTGTTCTTTCATAGCAGTTGTCCCTTTCCTTTTACGCAAAAATAAAACCGATGATAAATCATCGGCAATGCTTTTTAATGCTGCAAATCACTGCAAATCCCGTTTGCGGCAGCACTCCATCAAGCGACCCCGATGACAGTCGAGCGCCTGTTCAACGCACGACCGGATATGCACATCACGGACTGTACACTCCTCGGCGGTTCGCCTTTCGCGCGGCGCCCTCCGCAGGACGTCGAAGCCGCGCTACTCATCTACTCCGCACCTCTACCATATTGTCTATTGTATCATATTATGCCGATTTTGTCAATATGTTATTGTGTATTTTTCGTAGAATTTATTGCACCCGCCGCCGTTCCGTTTGGCTATTTTGTCATATTTGTCAGCCGTTGACAACGAAAACAAAATATGGTATAATATAATGTAAATACGCGGAATTCAAGGAGCGACAATGTTAAAGAGCGATTTTTATTACGACCTGCCCGAGGAGCTTATAGCGCAGACCCCCGCCGAGCCCCGCGACAGCTCGCGGCTGATGAAGATAGACAGGCAAAGCGGCGCGGTAACGCACGACTGCTTTAAAAATATCTGCGGTTATCTGCAAAAGGGCGACCTGCTGGTGATGAACGACAGCAAGGTGTTCCCCGCGAGGATATTCGGACAAAAATACGAGACGGGCGTTGGGTGCGAGTTTCTGCTGCTGAAGCGGCGAAGTCTCGACGAGTGGGAGACCATGGTCAAGCCCGGGCGGCGGCTCAAGCCCGGCGCGGTCGTGGATTTCCCCGAGGGCTTGTCCGCGGAAATACTCGACACTCTCGACGGCGGCAACCGTTTGGTGCGTTTCTATTACGAGGGCGATTTCTACGACATTCTCGATCGGATAGGGCAAATGCCGCTGCCGCCGTACATCACCGAAAAGCTGAAGGACAAGGACCGCTACAACACGATATACTGCCGCGAGACGGGCTCCGCGGCGGCACCCACGGCGGGGCTGCATTTCACCGAGACGGAGTTCGCCAAGGCCCGCGAAATAGGAGTGGACACGGCTTTTGTAACGCTCCACGTCGGTCTTGGGACGTTCCGACCCGTCAAGGAGGACAATATCCTCGACCACAAAATGCACACCGAGCACTACGAGATACCCCCCGAGACCGCCGAGAAGATACGCGCCTGCAAGCAGCGCGGCGGCCGCGTTATCGCCGTCGGAACGACCTCCTGCCGCACCCTCGAGAGCGCCGCGCATACGGGCAAAGCCTCCGACGACACGAGCATTTTCATCTACCCGGGCTATGAGTTCAAGTGCATAGACGGGCTGATAACGAATTTCCACCTGCCCGAAAGCACGCTTATAATGCTCGTCAGCGCGTTCCTCGGGCGCGAAAAGACCCTCGCCGCGTACAAGACCGCTATCGAGGAGCGTTACAGGTTCTTTTCCTTCGGCGATTGCATGCTGATAATTTAATTTGAAATAAGGAAGCGAAAACAATGATAATAGACGCGCACGCGCACATATATCCCGACAAGATAGCCGAGAGGGCTGTCGGCGGCATCGAGGATTTTTACAATATGAACGTAGATTACAACGGCACGCTCGATACGCTGCTCACAGAGGGCGGCAAGGCGGGCGTAGACCGCTTTCTGGTGCAGTCGGTGGCGACCGTTCCCGAGCAGGTGCTCTCGATAAATAATTTCATATCGGCAAGTGTTCAAAAATATCCCGACAAGCTGATAGGCTTCGGCGCCATGCATCCCGATTTCGCCGACGTCGAAAGCGAGGTCGAGCGGATGATTTCGCTGGGTTTGCGGGGGATAAAGCTCCACAGCGACTTCCAGCGGTTCAATATCGATGACGGGAGGGCGTTCCCGATATACGAGTGCGCCGAAAAAGCGGGCTTGCCGATACTGTTCCATATGGGCGATATGCGCTACGATTTTTCGTCTCCCGAGCGGCTTTTGCGGGTTGTCGAGCGTTTCCCGAAGCTAAAGGTCATCGGCGCGCACCTGATGGGCTGGTCGGTGTGGGACAAGGGCGCGGAGCTTTTCGCGGACAGCTCAAAGCGCTTTGAGAACGTTTACACGGACTGCTCCAGCTCGCTTTACGCGATGTCTCCCGGGCACGCCGCGGAGCTTATCCGAAAAATAGGCTGCGACAGGGTGATGTGGGGCACGGACTACCCGATGTGGAGCGCCAAAGACGAGCTGGAGCGCTTCGCAAAGCTCCCCCTGACCGACGAAGAACGGGAGCTTATCTTAAGCGGAAACGCAAGACGATTACTGGGAGAGACATAAAATGAAATTCGATCGTAACTCAAAATACTTCACGATAGCCGTATACGCCGTCGTAAGCGTCATCATAAGCTCCATAGCGATAATGATAATATTCAATATCGACAAGGTCTCGACGCATCTGGCGTTTTTCACGGCAGTCGCGACGCCGCTGATAATCGGTGTTTTCTGCGCCTATCTGCTCAATCCGCTGATGATGAAGCTCGAAAACGGCTTGTTCGGCAAATGGGCGGGCTCCGAAAGCGCGAAGCTCCGCGGACGGGCGCGCGCGTTTTCGCTGACGTTAACGATGCTGATAGTGCTCGCGGCGCTGCTGCTGATAATATTGCTCGTCATTCCCCAGCTCGTCACCAACGTCGTCGCGATATTCAACAATATGGACAGCTATATCGCGACGGCGCGGGGCTTTCTTACCAAGATAGCTGGGGATTACCCGCAGATAGCGGAGTTCCTCGGCAACCCCCTCGAGGATTTCAGAAAGTTCATCACGAGCGTCTGGAACCAATATTCCGGCGAGCTGCTCGGCTTTGCGGGCAACGTCGCGAACGGCGTCTGGGCGGTCATCGACACGCTGAAAAACGTGTTTATCGGGCTCACGCTGTCGGTGTATCTGCTCGCCAAAAAGGAGATGTTCGTCGGGCAGACGAAAAAGCTCGTGTTCGCGTTTGTCAGAGCCGACAGGGCGCAGCGCTTCCTCGGCGTATGCCGAGAGGCGAGCAAGAAGTTCCTCGGCTCCATAGTCGGCAAGATAATAGAGGCGTTCGTGGTGGCGATGTTCGTGTTTATCGGCTGCACGATAATGCGTATGCCGTATGCGCCGCTCATCTCCATGATAATGTTCGTGTTCAATCTGATACCGTTCATCGGACCGTTTATCGGCTGCATACCGTGCTGCCTGCTGCTTTTGCTTTCGGATAACCCGATAATGGCGCTGTGGTTCGTTATCTTCATCGTTATCCTGCAAACCGTCGACGGCAACATCATCGCGCCGTGGATACTCGGCGACTCCACGGGCTTGCCCGCCGTGTGGATACTGATATCCATCATAATCGGCGGCGGGCTGTTCGGCATGCTGGGAATGTTTCTGGGAGTGCCCGTCTGCGCGGTCATTTATATGCTGTTCAAGGATTTCGTGGAAAGCAAGCTCCGCAAGAGAAAGCTCCCGCAGAGCACCGACAAATACGTCGGCGACGTGGACTATATCACGCCCGACTACGTTTACGACGAGCCCGAGCCCATGCCGTCCCCCGAGCCCGAAAAGCCCGCGCGCATACCGTTCAGGGAAATGGTGCGCAATAAGCGCATAGAGCTCTCCAAAAAGCACCGCGAGCGGGATAAGGATATTTTTTCCAAGAGGAAATAAATTAAAATTTTTCACTTGACAAATCGTTAACGATGTGCTATAATATATCCGCAGACGAAAAACAGACCCGAGGAAGCCCCGACGGAATGTAAGTCTCGCGGAACATTACTGACGGCAAAATTTACATTGAGCCGAAAGACAGCGAAAACGGAATTTATTGCGGCAAAACCGCGTTTTTGTTATGCGCTCTGTCTTTCGGGGCGCATTTTTTGCGCTCAAGAAAGGAAGGTAATCTATGAAACTGAAGAAAATGCTGGCAAGTGTGCTCGCGGCGGCAATGTGCTTCGCAATGGCGGGCTGCGGCGGCACGGATAGCTCCGACAGCAGCTCAAGCAGCTCCTCGACAAGCTCCTCAACGAGCAGCGAAAGCAAGCCCGAAAGCACCTCCACAAGCAGCGAGAGCAGCTCGACGACCGTCGAGAGCGCTCCCGAAAGCACCCCCGAAGAGCCCGATATAATAAAGGTAGCGGCGCTGAAGGGTCCCACCGCAATGGGCATGACCAAGCTGATGAACGACAACGACGAATCGGCTGATAAGAAATACGGCTTTGAGATACTCGCGTCTCCCGACGAGCTCACGCCGAAAATCGCGCAGGGCGCCGTGGATATCGCGTGCGTTCCCGCAAACCTCGGCAGCGTGCTGTACAGCAAGACCGAGGGCGGCGTTCGGGCTCTCGCGGTGAACACTCTCGGCGTGCTGTACATCTGCGAGAACGGCGATACCGTAACGTCCGCCGCCGACCTTAAGGGCAAGACGATATTCTCCTCGGGCAAGGGCGCGACCCCCGAGTACGCTTTGAACTTTATCCTCAAAAGCAACGGCATCGACCCCGAAAACGACGTGACTATCGAGTGGAAAAGCGAGCACGCCGAGTGCCTTGCCTCTCTTCTGGCAACGGAAAACAGCGTCGCGATGCTCCCCCAGCCGTTCGTCACCACCGCGCAGACCAAGAACGAGGGCGTCCGCGTGGCGCTCGACCTGAACGACGAGTGGGACAAGCTCGGCGTGGACAGCTCGCTGCTTACGGGCATCGTCATCGTCCGCAGCGAGTTCGCGGACAAATATCCGAGCGCCGTCAACGAGTTTCTCAGCGAATACAGCTACTCGGTGGATTACGTCAACAATAACATTCCCGAGGGCGCGGCGCTCATCGAGAAGTACGACATCGTGCCCGCCGCGGTCGCCGAAAAGGCGCTCCCGAGCTGCCATATCGTCTGCATAACGGGCTCCGAGATGAAAACCATGCTCGGCGGCTATCTCCAGGTGCTCTTCGACAACGCCCCCCAGTCGGTAGGCGGCGCTGTGCCCGCGGACGACTTCTATTACGCCTATGAATTTCCCGGATAATGGGCAGACTTAAAAAGGCTCTCATTACTTTTGCGGGCGTGCTGTTCTGGCTTGTCGTCTGGCAGCTCCTCGCGCTGAAAATAGACAGCAAAATACTGCTCGTCTCGCCCGTCGAGGTGGCAAAGCGGCTCTGCTCGCTCGTCCCGACGTGGGAGTTTTGGCGGAGTGTGCTGTTTTCGGCGGGGCGCATATTGCTCGGCTTCGCGCTGGGACTTTCCTGCGGCTGCGTTCTGGCGCTCGCGGCGGGCAAAATAAAGGCTGTGAGGATGCTGTTTTCACCGCTCATCAGCGCCATGAAGTCCATACCCGTCGCCTCGTTCACGATACTGGCGCTTATCTGGATAGGCTCCAAGGACCTGTCCGTGCTGGTGTCGTTCCTTATATGCGTGCCCATCGTCACGGCGAATATGCTCGAGGGCGTCGACAGCCTCGACTCCAAGCTGAAAGAAATGGCGAAGGTGTTCAAAATCCCCGTCGGCAGGCGCTTCGTCGGTATTTATCTGTCGCAGCTGCTGCCGTATTTCCGTTCCGCGTCGCGGTTGGCGATAGGCTTGTGCTGGAAATCGGGCGTCGCTGCGGAGGTCATCGGCATCCCCGACGGCTCTATCGGCGAAAAGCTGTTCGAGTCCAAGGTGTATCTCGAAACGGCCGACCTGTTCGCGTGGACGCTGACGGTGATATTGCTGAGTTGGCTTTGCGAGAAGCTCTTCATGCTGCTCGTCAAGCTTCTGCAAAGGCGCGTGGAGCGCATGTAAAGGGGGCTGCCATGCTCAAAGCCGTAAACATAACCAAAAAATTCGCCGATAACACAGTGCTCGACAACTTCACGCACGATTTCCCCGAGGGCAAGGTAACGGCAGTTCTCGGCAGGTCGGGCTGCGGCAAAAGCACCCTGCTCAACATTCTTATGGGTCTGCTGAAGCCCGACAGCGGCGAGGTCGTGCGCGGCGAAAATATGCGCATCGGCGCGGTGTTTCAGGAGGACAGGCTCTGCGAGAACCTCACGGTAAGCGCGAATATAAGGCTCGTCACGGGCAAGCGGTACACCAAGGCGCAGATAGCCGCGGAGCTCGCCGAGGTCGGTCTCGGGGACTGCGCCGACAAGCCCGTCCGCGAGCTCTCGGGCGGCATGAAGCGCCGCACGGCATTGCTCCGCGCGCTGCTCGCCGAGTACGACGCGCTGTTCCTCGACGAGCCCTTCAAGGGTCTCGACGAGGAGACCAAGCGCGCGGTCATCGCTTATTGCAGGCGGAAAACCGCGGGCAAAACGGTGGTTTTCGTCACCCACGACAGGGAAGAATGTGCGGCGCTCGCCGACGAAATAACAGAGCTCGGAGCGGAGGATTAGTCCTCCGCTCCTTTTGTTTAAAAAAGTTAAAAAAATTTTCAAAAAGCTATTGACAAATATGTTTCAATGTGATATATTGTATATATGAGATATACACAATGGCAACAAAATAAACTTTTACGTATCTCAAACCGGTAAATCTTTGCAAAGAAACGCCGCGGAAAACGCTTCGGAAGTGCACAGCCAAGCGCTTTGAGCGGCGGGGACGTGTGTCCCGAGAGGTATTTTGATGAACATTATAATCACGAATTCGGGCGGAGTGCCGATCTACGAGCAGATCGCGACCCAGATCAAGGGCTTGATACTCGGCGGCGCGCTTCGCGAGGGCGACGCGCTGCCGTCCATGAGGGCGCTCGCGCAAGACCTGCGCGTAAGCGTCATCACGACCAAGCGCGCGTATGAGATACTCGAAAGCGAGGGCTTCATACAGTCGTTCACGGGCAGGGGAAGCTTCGTCTCGGCAGCCGACCCCGAAATGCTGCGCGAGAACAATCTCCGCGAGATAGAGGAGCACCTCGGCAAAGCCGCGGATATCGCCAAGCAAAGCGGCGTGACCAAGGAGGAGCTCATGGAGATACTCGCCATGTTTTACGGCGAATAGCCGTGGGAGGAAATTATGGACAATTGCATAGAAGTAAGGAATATAACGCGGACGTATCCGCAGTTCAGCCTGAAGAACGTCTCGTTCAACGTTCCGCGCGGCTCCGTCGTGGGCTTTATCGGCGAGAACGGCGCGGGCAAATCGACGACGATAAAGGCGATACTCGGGCTGCTGAAAAAGGGCGAGGGCAGCATTACCGTCCTCGGCGAGAACGCCGACGAGCTGTCTCCCGCCACAAAGGAAAAGATAGGCGTGGTATTCGACGGGCTGTCGTTCCCCGAAAACCTCACCGTAAAGCAGCTCGACAAGGTAATGCGCGGCGTCTACAAAACGTGGAGCAGCGAGCGCTTTTTCGGCTATATGAGCAAATTCGAGCTGCCGCTCGACAAGCGCTTCAAGAGCTTCTCGCGCGGCATGGTGATGCGCCTGTCGATAGCGGCGGCTCTGTCGCACGACACGCAGCTGCTTATCCTCGACGAGCCCACGAGCGGTCTCGACCCCGTAATGCGCTCCGAGATACTGGACATCTTTCTGGAGTTTATGCAGGACGAGAACCATTCGATACTCATCTCGACCCACATCACGAGTGATTTGGAGCACATCGCGGACTACATCTGCTTTATCCACAAGGGCGAGATAGTGTTCACCGAGGAGCGCAACGAGATGATAGAGCGCCACAGGATACTCAAATGCACCGACGAGCAGCTCGCCCGTATCGCCAAGGAGGATATTATCGGCGTCCGCCGCGGGCGCTTCCAGAACGAGGTTTTAACGACAAACGCCGCGAAATACCCCGATATCCCCGCCGACGCTCCGAGCATCGAGGAAATTATGGTATTCTACGTAAAGGACTAACTTCGGCTTCGCCGAAGCCTCTGCGTTTTTGGCTTTGAATTGCCCTAAAGGCAATTCAATTTCGCACTGCGTGCGAAACCGCCAAAAGCCGCGTGTTTATCGTTTCGGCAATGCTGCCGATAATTAAATTGTAACGGGAGTGATTTTTATGTGCGGTATACTATACGGCAATTTCATACTCAACAAAAAATGGTTCCTAGCCGCGGGGATAACCGCGGTGTTCGGAACGGTGTCGTGCGCGGTGCTCAACGGGCTTATGCCCGACGATGTTGCTGCGACGAGCATGATATTCATCGGTGTGCAGCTTATTACCTTCGCGATACTGTCGGAGTGGCTCGCGCGCAATCTCGAAAGCAACGTCAAGTGCCGTTTCACAGACCTGACGCTCGCGGGCGGCGTCTCCAAGAATATGTTCGTGATGTCCGAGCTGCTGAAAAATCTCATCACGATAGCCGCGGGAATGGCGCTCTGCATAATAATGCAGCTCGTCATGAGCGTATTCAACAAGGAGTTTTTCACGCTTGAAAGCGTAAAAATGATAGCTGTTCTGGGATTTTTCTGCGGCGCGGTAGAGTGGACTGTAAACCCCCTCACCATCAGCTTCAAAAGCGCCGAAAAGGCGGGTCTCACCATGGGTCTTATAATCGGATTCGGCTTGGTAATGCCGATAATGATATTGCTCAACACGTTCACCGAGGAGACCGAAACGCTCGTAAACAGGCTTCCGGAGCTCTTTTCGGGCAACACGCTGACCCTTATCATGGTCGGTATCTCCGCGGCGCTGTACGTGATATTCTACTTCGCTCTTCTTGCGAGGATCAAGAAAGGGGACGTGTGCTGATGAAGGGCTTGGTGCTGAAGGACATATTCGGCGTGCGGTTTCAGATGCTGGGCGCGCTGGCGCTTATGCTGCTGCCGTCGCTTATGCTGATGCTCATGGGCGGCGGAATGGCAGTCGAAGAGGGCGAGACCGTTCCGATTGAAATATCGCTGTTGATATACGGCGTGGTCAATTACATCTCGATAACGCTCTGCTCGTCGTTTCTCGTGAACACCCTCGAATACGATGAAAGAAGCGGCTGGTCGAAAATGCAGCGCACGATGCCGATAACGGGCGGCAAAATAATCGGCGCAAAATTCGCGGCAATGGGCTTGGTGCTGGCGGCGCTTACCGTGCTTTCGCTTATCTTTAACGCCGTGAGCGCGCTGCTGTTCGATATTCCCTTAGAGCCCATGCTTGCGCTGCCGCTTGCCATGTGCATGGTGCAGGCGACAGCGCTCTCGCCGACGTTCTCGCTCGGCTACCGCTTCGGCGCAAAGGCGACGACGGCGGCGTATATCGGCATTATGGTCGCGCTGGCGGCGCTGATGATATGGCTGATATTCCTCATCTTCAGCGGCGATATCAACGCGGCGGCTCTGAGGGTCATCTGTTACGCGGGACTGCCCGTCCTGACGGCAGCCGTCGTCGCGGCAAGCTGGGTCACGGGCAAAAAGGCGGTAATGGTTGACATTTAAACGCAAATCAGTATTTGCAGCACTTTTCGGCGGTCGCGTTGGCGACTGAAAAGTTTTTCGCCCAGCCTTTTTTCAAAAAGGCTGGCGGGATGCAAGGGCGGAGCCCTTGCTGGGGTGTGGGGCGAAGCCCCACTATCCGATATAAATTCTGATTTTACACATTTAACGGTAAGCAGCCGTACACTGCAAGCTGTTGACAATTAAGCCCGAATATGCTACAATATCCCTAGGTGATGATTTATGGATATTGTTATCGGCGGGGCGCTCATAGTGCTTATCCTGTTCTGCATAGGCTTCGGCTGGAGCGACATCGCAGTGCTCGGCGTAATGGTGGTGGGCGCGCTTATAGTGCTTATCGGCGGCTTTTTCGCGGTATGCCTTGTGCTGCTGGCAGCGTCAAAACGCAAAACGGCGGTGTTCGTCGGTTTCAGTGAGGAGCGGCGCTTCCCGTGCGCGGTGTATGCGATAGATGGAAATGAAGTGCCGAATATGTTTCCTTGCGAAATGGTGATGAAAAACAAGCTGTACGTTCCCGAAAAGGAGATCAAGGTACTGTATTGCCGTCCGTGCCGCATGGCTATCGACAATAACGCGCTTTTAACGATGATACTCGGCGGTGTTGTTTTTATCCCGGCGGCGGTGTTTGCGACGGTGAAAATCGCGGCGGTTATCGGGGAAATCGCTTCTTTTGGGGGATGAATCGCGGGTGTTGTCGAAAATGCGCTCATGCCGCATGGTTATCGGGGAAATCGCTTCTTTTGGGGGATGATCAAGATGCTGTATTGCCGCCCGTGCCGCATGGTTATCGACAATAACGCGCTTTTAACGATGATACTCGGCGGCGTTGTTTTTATCCCGGCGGCGGTGTTCGCGGCGGTGAAAATCGCGGCGGTTATCGCGATCATGACGGTTTCCGGCTGAATTTTCGGCGCCGCTTTTCGGCGGTGTTTTTGCATACAAACTGTGAATTATTTTTTGATTTTGCAAGTTTTTGACTGGGAAATTGCAAAAATTTTTGGTTTTGGTAACTAATCGTTGGGATTTGTGTATTATCTTGC
>JAMPFE010000012.1:43645-74283 GCA_023664705.1 Lachnospiraceae bacterium
CGATAACATAATCGAATTCGCCCTCGGCGCTGTCGTCAAGCATTTTGTTGAACTCATCGCGCTTTGCCATGGACGTACCCGATTTGGCTCTGTCGATATACTCGTGAATTATCCTGAAGCCGTTTTGTTTAGCGTAGTTAGTTATCGCTAATTTCTGGGCTTCTATGGAGTTCTCGGTCTGCATATTTGAACTGTACCGAGCGTATAATACCGCATTTTTCATAACAATTCCTCCTTGTAATTTATTTTTTCGGTGTCATAGTAATAATATATAGACAAGGATTTTTGCAATGCGGCATATAGTGCGCCGTAGGCTTGACTACGGCGCACATGGGTATGAATGTTTATATTATTTCATATAGGGCAAGAATTAGGGGAGCACGGATTTCCGCACTCCCCAGATTTCAGATATTAAGTATGATTTCAACCTCGTTATTGTTCTCCGTAACGCTAACGACGAATTTTTTTATCAGCGCCCGCACAGCAACGGTATTGTGGGTCAACATATATTCCTTGAACCTGCCGCGTAATTTTAGAACGCTTTCCTTGGTTATTTCCGCACATCGGAATTTTTCCTTTGCCTCTTGCAGAGAGCGTTCCAATGCGGTTTTCTCATCTTCCAGAGCGTTCAACTTGTCTCTGACAGTCGAAACGTCACAGCCTTTAGCAATAGCATTTACGAGATTTTCACGTTTTGTGCAATTGCTTTGAATGCGCTTTGTAATGCGCTTGACGCAGTTTTGGTATTCCGAGTTGCGGCTTTGTTCCAGTTCCAAGAGTTTCGTGGTAATTATCGGGATATTTTCGTCCTTGAATATGTAATCGCAAATCTTATCGATAACCAGCGCGTCCAATTTGTCTTGTCGTATACTCATATTCGGGCAGCTTTTGTTCTTTTTGCGCCTTTCACATGAATAGCTTACGGTGATAATTCCCTTACCGCTGTGGTGTCTGTCTCCCGTCATATTGCAGCCGCAATGACCGCATTTCACCAGACCGCTCAACAGATAAGCCTGTTTCGCCGAATACGCCCCAGACTTGATTTCATGACTTTTCGAGATTTCCTGCGCCCTATTAAAGACTTCTTCCGAGACAATTGCGGGAACACCATCCTTGACCTCAATAATCTCATCCTTAGGCTTATCCCTATGAGAATTCCCCTTTCCGCGCTTTCCTTTACAGCGCTTTAAGGGCTCTCGCCTGTTGTATACATAGTAGCCACAATACTTTTTATTCCTAATTATTTCATGCAGTGAGGACTTGCCGAACGCCTTGCCCACCTTGGTAACGTAGCCCGACTGGTTAAGGTCATTTACAATTTCTGTGAGGCTTGCACCCTTTATGTACATATCGAAAATTTTACGCACCGCCTGTGCCTCTTTTTCGTTGATTACAAGCTTTTTGGTGACAACGTCGACATCATAGCCGAGTGGTGGAATACCGCCTGTATGTAAGCCGTTCCGAGCACGTTCTTTAAAACCTTTTAGTACCTCTTTTCCGAGATTTTCACTGAAATACTCGTTAAACGCGGCTAGTATGTTTCTGAACAAATTGCTGTCCAAACCGTTTATAAACGGTTCGGCGACAAATATAACCTCGACTCCAGCCGCTTCCATTTCGTCCAACAGATTTACCATATCGCGGAGATTACGGGCTAGGCGATCCATTTTATGAATCAAGACAACCTCAAACAATCCTTTAGAACAGTCCTCGACGAGTTGTGTCAACTGCGCTCTGCCGTCTGTCGTAGTTCCCGTACAGGCGCGGTCGATATATTCCTGTGTAACGACAATGCCTTTTTCGGCGGCATATTTGTCAATCGCGTATTTCTGCGCTTCTATTGAACTTTCGTGCTGAAGGTTGCTGCTAAACCTCGCATACAGCGCGGCTCTGATTATATCTTTTTTATCCATTTTTTGTCCTTTCTTTTCAATAGTGCGCCGAACCCTAAGCCTCGGCGCACACTGAAATTCATTTTGTTATTCTTTTTCTATAACATCGCTCTTTATCAGTTCCAAAAGCAATTCTGCAATTGCAGTGTCGCTTGGACTTACCGACATCGTTTCATCGGCAGTGATATCAAGAGGGCAGTTATCTTTTTCATTCAAGAGTTTCCTGCTCACATTTATTTTCATCAGATAAAGCATTGTTTTCCACCCCCTCTTTCTCTCTCCTTTTGCACCAATCATCATGCTCCTGCCCATATAAATACCGCTGCACAAGCGGGAGGTTAATGTCTGTTTTGACGCATTTGTTAATTATCTCCTCTGCCAAGCCAGTCTCTAACCTATCCGTATCCAAAAGCGCAATCATTTCATTTAATTTGGCAATATAACCGTGATATGGATTAGCGGAAGAATATTTATCAAGCGCCGATTTAAAAGCAGATTTGAAAAAAATGTCCTTAAAGGTGTCTTTGGACTTGTCAACTTCACCCAGATTCGTATAAATTCGTATGCATTTGACAGGTGCTCCGCCTTTTTCAAAAACTATTTTTGAATAAAAACGGTCCTTCTTTTGGCAGCGCAAAACACCGTCATCTCTCCACCTGCGGAGTATGGTATCGTGATTTGAGAACCCTCCGTCATTTAACCACTCTAAAAATTTATTCTGCGTTATTGTCAACAAACAAGTAAATCGCCCCTGCCCATTTTTGGGCTGATTGCGTTCAAATATGCCCCAACAATCTCTTCTTGCGGCATCATAATTTGAATCGTCGCTGTTGGTCGGGGGCGATAAAAATTTCCCTCGATTTTCGGAATACTTATTTATGATATAATCCAGCGCACGAGCCGCCTCATTTTCGGGCAGATTACAGCTGATATTTTTTAGGAAGAACCGTATAACATCTTCTTTGTGAAACTTGATATTTAACGCTTGCTCTGCCAATGTCGCCGTAACGGCAATTACAGCTACTGATTTCGCGACTCTTTCCCGTATTTTATCGTCAATATTGATTCTACCTACCAGAGAACTGACCTCCGTTTGGTAGAGATTTGCCACGTCCTCGGGAGCGAGAGACAACATATAATCGGCAAGATACGTAATCGGAAGCCCTGCGTAACTTTTGGAAAATGCTTCTACACCGTGTGCCTGTTCAGCGCTTTCCGTCCACTGTACATTAGAAAGCGGAACTACCCTAGAAGACAAGCCCCCCGCCTCACTGGCTTTACTTAGCAGAGAAAACTCGCCTGTAAAAATTATTGCGGTTGCCCAATGCTGTGTCGGAGACAACCCACCGCCCCTTGCCATTCTCATTTTATCCGTTCCGTCCGCCAGAGCATAAAGCATTTCAGTATACTTGAAGTTCTCTCCCAAGCGAGCGGTTTCATCGAACATCATAGGATATCCGAAATTATTTCTAAGCAGCCCATAAAGAGCGTTAGCCGTTGCGGAGCAGGTGGCTGCAAGCGATACTTGATTTGAAGCGCATTTTGTCGCTCCGCCCATGCTTACGGCAAGCCGCGCACAGGTAGTTTTCCCTGTTGTGGTTGAGCCATTAAAATCAAAGACGATTGACGGCTGCTCAATATTGGTGGCTTTTGATAAATATCCGATTATGCATGCCGATAAGCCTATAATAACGCTTGCCTCTAATGGAACGTGCCCGTGAATCACATTTTCATAATCGTTTCTAAAATCCTCAATTTCTCCCGAAGGTTTAATATTCACATTTCCGCAATACGATAAATCCACTCCGATTGCTTTATATCCTTTAAAAATAAACCTGTCATCAAATTCATCCCAGCCGAGTCCGCTATGAATGCAGTTCGCAGTCAGCGTGTCACATTGCTGACGTATATATTGGTTTAATGTATGCATATGGCTGCTGACTACGATATAGCCAGCCTTGTTAAGTTCTTGTTGAAGTTCCGTGGCTTTACAACACACGTTTGAAAGCTGATTTGCCATTTCATACGCTAAAGTTAAATGAGTTTCGCCGTTTTCGATATTTTTTTCAACTGCAATAACTTGAATGTCTTTGTCAATGGGTATTAAATTACCATTTTTGTCCAGAGTGCCGTAGCAATCTCCGTCAGATGTGTAAAAAGTCATCTTTAACCTCCTTTTAAGTAAATAATCCATTTTTTACTGTTTTGATTAGTCGGTGGCGATTTATTCATTCAATAGCACCTCCTCTGAACTTTGTTGGAAGAACACCTAAGTGCATATGGCTGCAACTGTATGCACGAATCGGTGCTTCTGTAAATAATTTCCACTACTCGCTTTTTAACTGGGCGGATAATGAGATAGGAATAAGCCTTTGTTTTTAAGCCCCTCTTAAAGGGCAAGATAATTTATAGCGAAAGATATTTTTGCCGCTTTTAACAAATATCTTTCTATAATTATCTTATTTTTTGTGTAATGTCACACAATGGCGTGTTTCCTATATTATATTGTTCTTTCATAACTTTTTAAAAAAGTAAAAAATAACTGCCAGCGATACGGAATATTCCACCAAGTTCCGTCATGGAATTGTACTGACGGACAGCGTTTTTCCTTGATTATCCAAGGAATTTCGGTCTTTTGTCCGTTGTCCGTGAGATTTATTTTGTCAGTATCAGCAAAAAAAGAACGGGTTGTCACGCCCGTTCTTATGAGGTTATTTTTTCTTTTTACCAGCACGATATATGCCGTAAACCGTTACAGTTGTAGTTACTCCTGCCGCGAATATCTCTATCACGGTCGAGAGCGCTGCTGCCGCCAACGCAAACATTCTTATCCCTCCTCTACTGCTTCAAGTACTACTTCCGTGCCGACTACCAGAGCCAATCCAGCCGCCAATCCCAACAGATAATACTCTATCATTTCCTCACCCCTTTCGTAGGAACATAGACTTTTTTAGCTATGTTCCTCGTCAGTATTCATCAGCAAGCAGCATCGTTTCGTGGTCGCCGTCGTCGATAACGAATATCCGCGCTGTTATAGGATTTTCGCGCAGAACATTATACGTTTTCTTATACGGCGGCACTTCCTGACGGTGCTCTATGACTTGTATTTTGCCTTTCGCCTTTAGGTCGAATACCTGAAGATAATCCAACTTCCTTGTGTTTTTCAGCTTGTTGATAGCGCTCCACATAAACAATACCAGTTCAGTCGGAACACTCTCGTTGATACCTCCGGTGATGTAACGTTGTTCGGAATCGAAGTTACTCATTAGCGCACCTCAATTCTTTCGGAACGATATCCTTGTGAGCCAACACGCTAACGGAATACTCGGTAGCGGGCAGGAACAACAAACTTACACAACACCCGACCTCACGGTAGACCTCTATAGGCTCTGTGGTGTAGTCAACGCACTCGTTCTTTATGACGTTAAAGTCTTGCTCCGTCTCGGCGATAACGACGCAGCCGCCGTCATATCCGTGCGAGTTGTAATGCTCGTCAAGTATTGCTACAATGCGCTCTGCTTCGATTTGGATGTTAAAGCACAAACCGTTCAGCTTATCCAAATCTGATTTTGTTTTGACCTTAATCATAACCCCTCCAATAACAAGAATGCCCCAACGATTTTACTCGTTAGGGCTTTGGTGTTTTCTGCGTTTTCTGCCGCGCTTGGGCGGTTCTTGCACCTCTTGTAATTCTTGCTGTGCCGCTTTCTGTGGTTCTGTGACCTCTTGGAAGTCGTTTGTGGTTTCGGCATTCTCGCACTCCTTGAACGCTTTAAGTTCGCTGTACTCGAAGTCCTCTAAACGCCAGCGGTGGACGGTAGGGCACAACGGATGATAGAATTTCTTGCCGTTCGCGTCCACTATGCACTGCATTTTGTCCTGCCACGGAATAAGCAAATTGAGAATGTCGCGCTGTTGTTTCAGAACGGTTTTGCTCCCGTCACCGCCCGTGCCGACTGCGTAGATTATTCCCTGTGCTCGTTCGGCTGCTTCCGTGATGTAGGCAAGGTTTTCATCGTCGAGTTCGCTCTCGGTGCGTCTGCCGTTGAGCGCGGAGAACAGGTTTACAATGCTCACTTTGCCGTAGTGAAGCCGTTCTACGTTCTCCAGAACGAGCATTGTTGTCCTATCCACCGCAACGGTGTCCGATATGCTCGGCGAGAGCATGAGAACCATCGCTTCGGGGAGCGTGTTATCCCACTCCTTGCGGAGCAGATAACGGTGCGTTTTGTCGTCGCTGTAGACCGCAGTGGTCGTCATGGTCGATGTTTCGGTTTTTGACATATGGGTTTACCTCCTTGTTGGTTTTTCAAGAAGATAATATATGCTTGTAAGAGTTTTGTTTACAATTTTAATTAAAATTTTTCGGATGATATGTGTTTTCTTCTGCCTTACGATACCATTTATCGGCTTCCTGCTTATCTTGGACAACTCCCCAGCCATATAAATAGCAGTCACCTATTTTTTTCATTGCGTCTATATTGTCTTGCTCGGCAGATAAGCGATACCACTTTATGGCTTCGCTTTTATTAAATTTAACACCATAACCATATAAATAGCAATCGCCTAATTTTTTCTGTGCCTCACTATCTTCTTGTTCGGCAGCCTTGCGATACCATTCCACTGCTTCACGTTGGTCTTTGCTGACACCAGTGCCATTATAATAACAGTCACCCAATCGGCATTGCGCACTGCTATCTCCTTGCTCGGCAGCCTTACGATACCAGTTTACGGCTTCTTGTTCATTTTTACGAATGCCATAGCCGTTACAATAGCAATCGCCTAATTTGTTTTGCGCTTCAACGTACCCCTGCTCGGCAGCTTTGCGATACCATTTCACGGCTTCCTGATTGTTTTCATCAACGCCATAACCATAGAAATAACAGTAGCCTAATTCATATTGTGCTTCTGCATGACCTTGTTCGGCGGCTTTACGATACCATTTTACGCTTTCTTTAGTATCATCTTCATTATCTTCCAATGCGCCGTTTAATTGATAATAATCGCCCAACTTGCATTGTGCTTCAACATATCCTTGTTCAGCAGATTTCAGATACCACTTCACGGCTTCTTGTTCATTTTCTTCAACACCCCAGCCATTCATATAGCAGTTTCCCAACACCCATTGCCCAGTAGCAAAACCTTGTTCAGCGGACAATTGAAACCATTTTACAGCTTCTTTTTCATCTTTTTCAACTCCAACCCCTTCCACATAACAAATACCTAATCTGGTTTGTGCTGGTGCATAATCTTGCTCTGCAGCTTTACGAAACCACGCTACAGCTTCTTGTTCGTTTTTTTCAACACCATCGCCACGGTAATAACATATACCTAACGAGCACTGTCCGCTAGCTAAACCTTGTTCTGCAGCCATACGAAACCATTTGACAGCTTCTTGTACGCTTTTCTCAACACCATTTCCATTTATAATGCAAAGTCCTAAATTATTCTGCGCTTTTGCATTACCTTTATCAGCCGCCAAACGATACCATTTAACGGCTTCTTCATAATCAGGCTCATCGGCATTGTAGTAGGACTCACCCAACTTAAATTGCGCCTCGGCAGAACCGCTCTCCGCTTGTCTGCGGAGCGTGTCGCTATCCGAGGAAGGTTCTTCCGCAACCGTTTGCGGAATATTTTCGGGAATTTCACTCGTTTCAATGCTTTCTATCGAGATATCCCGAATACAGCCCAAGAAGTCCATTTTGCTTTCCATAAAGCAGTCGTACAACTCATTTGTGCTATATGCGGTATCGCCGTCCATATCGTGTTTATCCAGAATAGCCGCAATGATTTTATCGGGCTTTTTGGCTTTCTTATCCATTTTCGGCAGCAGAGAATAGCGCTCCATGCACTCCATAAACATATCGGAATACAGATTTTCATTATAGCAGGAGAGTTCCCCGTAAACTATTCCAAGGTAATCATCGGATATCTCGGCAAACATACTCATTATCTCGGTAAGCGGTATTTCGTTATCCGACAGCATTCCATGCTTTGTGAGCGTGCCTTTCAGTATTCCCATTTTTCGGTCGTCATCAGCCATACGCCTGTCGACCTGCGATATTATGCAGAGCAATGAGGTCATGCTGTTGTTCAGGTCATATTTCCCTAACTCTATTTCCTCTTTGAGCATATGAAAATTATCCATGCTTTCAATTTTCTCGTTGAGAGAATTGGCAAGAGAGCCTATTGTGCTTATTATGTCGCTCTTGAACTGCGCAATATCCTCTTTTGTCTGAACAAGCGCGTTTGCAAGCGAACCAACGCTCTCTATAATGTCATTCTTAAACTGCGCTGTAGCCTCTTGCGTTTGGAGCAACGCAAAGTTAGTCGCCACAAGCTGACTGCCGAGATAATTCACTGAGTTACCGAGCGAAACTATCTGCATTTGCTCGACCTTAGAGTTCTCATACAGCACAGCGACCGCCTGCGACGTGTAGGCGGCGATTTGGTCTTTGTGCTGGGATATTTCTTTGACTGTAGCCTTATTCTTGCCCGTAATGGTGAACCACATTTTCTTATACCATTTTTGCTTCTCCATCATTGACAGTTGGCTGTCGGACATCTCTTTTTCCGAGGCTATCATATTCATTATGGAAGTCATCTGCGCAACGGTTTTCTTGGCTTCGGTAACGTCGAGCGTTACAAGTTCCGTCACATCTGCTTGCGTCATTAACTGTGTACTCATACTCATATTTCAAATCTCCTTAAATATTTTTGATAAGCGCGTTAAGTTCGTTTATGCCGCTCCTGTCCGACAAGACCTCAACGCCCTTTGACTGCAGCATATTAAGCTGATTGTTCTCATTGGCTATCATCGCGAATTGCTTTTGCTGTTCCGCGATTTCATCAACAAATTGGTCGAAGTACGCAGCCGAGCTTTCAATAGCGTACAACATCGGCACATACATTTCGGTAATAGAAGCATAATACTTAGCCTCTCCAAGCTGTTTTGCGTAATCTCCTCGTCCGAACGCGGGAGCGATTATCTTATCCAGAGCGGCACCGACAACAATTGCAACGGGAACGCTCAAAAGCGCGGAGGCTCCCAATGCGGTAAGCCCCGCCTGAACGGGTATCATTATCCCCGACGAAACAGCGCCCGTTATGCCGCCCTGTAACCCCGATTTGCCTATTTCTACGAGATATTCTTTCGGAGTTATCTCCCCGTTTTTCATTCGCTTGAATGAGAATATAGTCTCCGTTCCCATGCTGATTACAGCGCCTATCGCACCCGCCTTTGCCATTGTTCCCGCAACGTTCTTTATGGTGTATTGACCGACAGCTTGTCCGTTCTTGGCTTGCTCCATACGCTTGTCGGTGTTTTTCTTTATGGTAGCGCTGTCTTGGAATTCCTTAGTTTTGTAGCCTTGTTTCTGAACGTTAGCCACCTGTTCCTTGTTGGTAACGACTATGGTGTCTTTAGAGGTGTTGTCAAGATGAGGGGACGTTTTTGACGTATATGCCTTGTTCTGATATGTAGCCTTGGTTTTGCCCGTAATAATGCTTGTTTCCTTGATGTCATACCCGACCTGTGTAGCGGAAGTCCCTGCGTCGAAGCGAGAGAACAGCTTATCAAACGATTGTCTTTGAGCCGTCATAAAATCCCACTCATAGCCTTTACCCTGCAATACGGTTCGCTGCAGCCATTGGGGATTGTTTGCCGCAGCCGCCTTTATTGCGTCCGCACTGCCCAAGCAATGATAATTCTCGCCTATCCACTTCCAGAACTCAACGTTATTCGCGAGTACGTCCGCTTGCTTTGCCGCCGCGAGAGCCGTTCCCATGTTCGCCGCCTGACGTTCGGCAGTAAGCCGTGACGTATCCGTTATGCACTCCATAACATCTTTTTCCGTTATTCCCATATTTTACCTCCGACAAGATGAACTATACTGTCTATATTATAGCACAATAATTCCTGTTAGTCAAGTACTTTTAGGAAGTATAGTGCTTATTTTCAACTTTCACACTATCGGAGACGGGCTCTTGGCGATACGCAAAAAAAATGCCGCCCGAAGCCTAAGCCTCCGATATATACAATGGTGCAGTAACATTATAGCAAACTACAAGGACAAACCTCTGTCCGTGCAAAATATTTTCATAATTTTAGGTCGTGAGCTTATATGAGAGCGGGTCGTCTCGACCAGCGCGGCGTCCGCGCAGTTAATCCCATTGTTACGTGCAATGGGATTTTTTTACCGATAAAATAGGCACGCTATGCAACACGAAAAAGGGGCTCGAAACGCTTTCAAGCCCCTTTGTTTATTTGCGGATAATATTCAATTTATAGGATCAAGACTTGCTTTTGATATATTCGTCCATAGCCTTTGCGGCGGTCTTGCCCGCGCCCATCGCGAGGATTACCGTTGCCGCGCCCGTTACCGCGTCGCCGCCCGCGAACACGCCCTCGCGAGAGGTTTGACCAACCTCGTCCGCGATAAAGCAGCCGTGCTTGTTGGTGTCGAGACCCTTTGTGGTGTTGCGGATAAGCGGGTTCGGGGATGTTCCGATAGACATAACTACGCAGTCCACGTCGAGCACGAACTCGCTGTTCGGCTTCTCGATAGGTCTGCGGCGGCCGGAAGCATCGGGCTCGCCGAGCTCCATTTCAACGCACTTCATGCCCGTCACGAATTTATGCTCGTCTCCGAGTATCTCCACGGGATTGTTGAGCGTCTTGAAGATAATGCCCTCTTCTTTTGCGTGCTCGATTTCCTCGTTACGCGCGGGCATTTCCTCCTCGCCGCGGCGGTATACTATGTACACGTTCTCCGCGCCGAGACGCTTCGCGCAGCGCGCAGCGTCCATAGCGACGTTGCCGCCGCCGACAACGGCGACGTTGGTGTTTTTCTTTATGGGCGTATCGCTGCCCTCCTTGTACGCTTTCATAAGATTTACGCGCGTGAGGAACTCGTTCGCGGAGTACACGCCCTTGAGGTTCTCGCCTGGGATATTCATAAATCTCGGCAAGCCCGCGCCCGAGCCGATGAAAATCGCCTCGTAGCCCTGCTCGAACAGCTCGTCGACCTCGATAGTGCGCCCGATAACGACGTTGGTCTCGACCTTAACGCCGAGTGCTTTCAGGTTGTCGACCTCGTGCTGGACGATAGACTTCGGCAGTCTGAACTCGGGAATGCCGTACACCAGAACGCCGCCCGCGAGGTGCAGAGCCTCGAAAACGGTAACGTCGTAGCCCATTTTCGCGAGGTCGCCCGCGCAGGTAAGCCCCGAGGGACCAGCGCCGATTATCGCGCACTTGTGACCGTTCTTTTCGGGAACGGCGGGCGCTTCCGTCGAGTGAGAATTGTGCCAATCGGCAACGAAACGCTCCAGCCTGCCGATAGCGACGGGCTCGCCCTTTATGCCGCGCACGCACTTGCTTTCGCACTGCGTTTCCTGCGGGCAGACGCGTCCGCACACCGCGGGCAGAGAACTGCTCTTGGCGATGACTTGATACGCGCCCTCGAAGTCCTTTTCCCTTATTTTGGCGATGAACTCGGGAATGTCGATAGCGACGGGGCAGCCCCCCACGCAGGGCTTGTTCTTGCAGTTAAGGCAGCGCTCCGCCTCGTCGACAGCCTGCTCCTCGGTGTAGCCGAGAGCCACCTCTTGGAAATTTTTATTGCGGACGTTCGCGTCCTGAACGGGCATTTCGTTCTTTTTCAAGCTCATATTCGGCATTTCAATTTACCCCCTTGAACAAATTGCAGACTTCCTCGCGCTTTTTCGTCTCGAACTCCTTGTACATCGTGCCGCGCTCCATTGCCTCGTCAAAGTCGACGAGATGTCCGTCGAAGTCGGGACCGTCCACGCACGCGAACTTCGTCTCGCCGCCGACGGTAAGCCGACAGCCGCCGCACATTCCCGTGCCGTCGATCATTATCGGGTTCATCGAGACGACGGTCTTGATGCCGTATTCCTTGGTGAGCCTGCACACGAACTTCATCATTATCAGCGGACCGATAGCGATTACCTCGTCGTACTTGTTGCCCGCCTCGATAAGCTCTTTGAGCGCGTCCGTAACGAGACCCTTTGTACCGTGAGAGCCGTCGTCCGTCATCATCTTCATAACGTCGGAGACGGCGTTAAATTCGTCCTCGAGGATAACGAGATCCTTGTTTCTGAAGCCTACTATGGAATGTACCTCGCAGCCGTTGTTATGGAGCTTTTTGGCAATGGGGTACGCGATAGCGCAGCCCACGCCGCCGCCCACAACGGCTACCTTTTTCAGCCCCTCGGTATGCGACGCCACGCCGAGCGGTCCCACGAAATCGTGGATAAACTCGCCCTCGTTGAGGCGGTTGAGCAGCTCGGTGGTCGCGCCGACTATCTGGAAAATAATGGTGACGGTGCCCTTTTCGCGGTCAAAATCCGCGACGGTAAGCGGAATTCGCTCGCCGTCTTCGTTGACGCGAAGAATGATAAACTGACCGGGCTCGGCTTTCTTGGCGATAAGCGGAGCCTCCACCTCCATAAGCGTAACGGTGGGGTTCAGTACTTGCTTTTTAACTATTTTATACATTGAACTATTCCCTCCTTATTCAATACAATAAAATTATATCACAAGCGATGCTTTTTTGCAATAGTTTTTTCGGCGTTTTTTATGTTATTTGATGCATTATTCGGAAAATTTTTCATCATTTTTTCACAAAAAGGGGTATTGACAAATTATTGAAATCGCTGTATAATGTAGGATATCCAACAAGTTATTTTGCACCCGAAACTCATTGTTAAAGGAGGAATACGTATGGATAAACGCGGGATCGGAGTCCGGCTGAGGCTGCTTAACAACGCCGTGCGGCGGTATGTCGACCGCTACGCGGAGGGAAAGAAGGCTCTGGAAAGCCTCACCTGCTCCAACGGCTGGATAATCGGCTACGTCTGCGAGATGAGAGAATGCGGCAGGGATGTCTATCAGCGCGACCTCGAAAACAACTTCGGCATAACCCGCTCCACTGCCTCAAAGGTGCTGGGGCTTATGGAAAAAAAGGGCTTGATAGAGCGCGTGAGCGTAAGCCACGACGCGCGCCTGAAAAAGATAGTGCCTACCGAAAAATCGCTCGAGATAGGGCGTATAATCAAGGAGGACAACGAAAAAATGGAGCTTTTGCTCAAAAAGGGCTTTTCTCCGAAGGAGCTTGAACAGCTCTACGGTTATTTAGAGAGAATACAAAGCAATTTGGAGTCCGCGGAGAAAGTCGGCAGGAGGGAGAGAATATAATGATAAAAACGCTCATTAAGTGCGTCCGCGACGCGAAGCTGCCCGCGATACTAACGCCTGTCTTTGTGCTGCTGGAGTCGCTTATCGAGGTGTCGATAGCAAGCGTTATGGCGGACCTTATCGACTTCGGCATTACCCCGGGCGATATGAACAACGTTATAAAATACGGGGTAATATTGTTGGTGCAGACGCTCGGGGCGCTGTTTTTCGGCGCGACGGCGGGCTATACCGCGTCGAGGGCAAGCTCGCGCTTCGCGAGGAACCTCCGCGCGGATATGTACTCGCGTATACAGGAGTACAGCTTTTCAAATATCGACAAGTTCTCGCCCGCGAGCCTTGTAACGCGTCTTACAACGGACGTTCAGCGCGTGCAGATGTCGTTCCAGATGATAACGCGCGTCGTGTTCCGCGCGCCCGCAATGCTGATATTCGCGTTTACGTTCGCGTTCCGCACCGACCACAAGCTTTCGCTGATATTCCTTGCGGTAATACCGTTTCTGGCTATCGTGCTGGCAATTATCATCAAAACCGCGTTCCCGATATTCAACAAGACGTTCGTCGCGTATGACGACCTCAACGAGGTGGTCGAGGAGAACGTCCACGGCATACGCGTAGTCAAAAACTTCGTGCAGGAGAAGTCCGAGATAAAGAAGTTCCGCGGCGTCTCCGACAGGATATATTCGCTGTTCACGAAAGCCGAGAAAACCGTCGCGTTCAACGCGCCCGCGATGCAGATATCGGTCTACACCTGTATGCTGCTCATCTCGTGGTTCGGCGCGCAGGCTATCGTCGCCAGCGGCAACGACGAGCTGCTCGGGCTCACCACGGGCGGGCTTATGTCGATGTTCACCTACACCATGCAGATACTGATGAGCCTTATGATGCTCTCGATGATATTCGTTATGCTCACGATGTCCAAGGCGAGCGCCGACCGCGTAGCCGAGGTGCTCAACGAGAAGAGCGACATCAACGACGGCGAGCGCAACCTCACCGAGGTAAAGGACGGCTCTATCGAATTCAAGGACGTTTCGTTCAAGTACTTCAAGACCGCCGAGAGCAACGCGCTAGACCATATCGATCTGAAAATAAAGTCGGGCGAGACCGTCGGCATTATCGGGGGCACGGGCTCCTCGAAATCCACGCTCGTTTCGATGATACCGCGCCTTTACGACGTTTCCGAGGGAGAGGTGCTCGTCGGCGGCGAGGACGTCCGCGACTACAATATAGAGGCGCTGCGAACCGACGTTGCAATGGTGCTCCAGAAGAACGTACTGTTCAGCGGCACCATCTACGAGAACGTCCGCTGGGGCGACGAAAACGCCACCGACGAGGAGGTCCAAAAGGTCTGCCGACTCGCATGCGCGGACGATTTCATACAGTCGTTCCCTAAGGGATACGACACCTATATCGAGCAGGGCGGCACCAACGTCTCGGGCGGTCAGAAGCAGAGACTTTGCATCGCGAGGGCGCTGCTGAAAAAGCCGAAGATACTTATCCTCGACGATTCCACCTCGGCTGTCGACACCAAGACGGACGCCATGATACGCAAGGCATTCCGCGAGGAGATACCGAACACCACCAAGATAATCATCGCGCAGCGCGTTTCGTCGGTGTGCGACGCGGATAAGATAATCATTCTCGACAACGGCAGAATAGCCGAGTGCGGCACTCACGACGAGCTGTACGCGAACAGCGACATTTACCGTGAAATTTACGATTCTCAGACGAAGGGGGCGGAAGAAGATGAGTGACAATATCAACGAAAACAAGAACGGTCAGCAGCCGCCCCGCGCACCGGGGAGACCTCCGAGGGGCGCGCGTGTTCCCATGAAGTTCGACAAGAAAACGATAAAGCGCGTGATGTCGTATATGAAGCCGTACACCCCGCAGCTTATCCTTGTGTTTATCTGCATACTCGTCACGGTGGCGGCGTCGGTTTCGTCGTCAATGTTCCTCGGAACACTTATCGACGACTACATCATGCCGCTTATCGGCGCGGAGAACCCCGATTACGGCAGCCTTCTGGGAATGCTCGCAAGAATGGCGCTGCTGTTCTTGGCGGGAGCCTTGAGCGCACTGTTCTACAGCCGCATTATGGCGGTCGTGTCGCAGGGCGTGCTGAAAAAGATACGCGACGAGATGTTCACGCATATGCAGTCGCTGCCGATAAACTACTTCGACACGCACACCCACGGCGATATAATGAGCTTTTACACCAACGACGCGGACGCCATGCAGCAGATGCTCTCGCAGGCTATCCCGCAGGTCATGAACTCGGGCATCACTATAATCGCGGTGTTCTGCTCCATGCTGTCGCTGTCGGTATGGCTCACGCTTACGGTCGTGGTATTTCTGGCGCTCATACTGTTCGTCACCGCGAAGATAGCGGGCAGATCGGGCAAGTACTTTATAGCGATGCAGCACTCCACGGCGAATATAAACGGCTATATCGAGGAAATGATAAACGGTCAGCGCGTCGTAAAGATGTTCTGCCGCGAGGAAAAAGCCAAGGAGGCTTTCGGCGTAAAGAACGTCGACCTCTGCGAGAACACCTGCAAGGCGAACGCCTACGCGAATATCCTCATGCCGATAAACAACTGCCTCGGATATTTCCTGTATGTAATTCTGGCGATAATCGGCGGAGCGCTCGCCATAAACGCCGTGCCGAACGTCGCCTGCTTTGCCGTGAACGTCCTCACGCTCGGCAATATCGCCTCGTTCCTGCAGCTCTCGAGGAGCTTTACGGGACCTATCGGGCAGGTCTCCCAGCAGCTGAACTCCGTCGCCATGGCAATGGCGGGCGCGGAGCGTATCTTCTCGCTGCTTGACGCGAAGCCCGAGGTCGACGACGGCTACGTAACGCTCGTAAACGCAAAGCGCGAAAACGGCGAGCTCGTCGAGACCGAGGAGCGCACGGGTCTTTGGGCGTGGAAACACCCGCACACCGCGGACGGCTCCGTGACGTACACCGAGCTTAAGGGTGACATCATCCTCGACGACGTGGATTTCGGCTACGTCCCCGAAAAGATAGTGCTCCACAACATCGACATCTACGCCGAGCCGGGGCAGAAGGTCGCGTTCGTCGGCGCGACGGGCGCGGGCAAGACCACCATCACCAACCTCATCAACCGCTTCTACGACATTGCCGACGGCAAGATACGCTACGACGGAATCAACATCAACAAGATAAAGAAGGACGATCTGCGGCGTTCGCTGGGCGTCGTTCTGCAGGACGTCAACCTGTTCACGGGGACGGTCATGGACAATCTCCGCTTCGGAAAGCCGAACGCCACCGACGAGGAATGTATCGCGGCGGCAAAGCTCGCGAACGCGGACGGTTTTATCCGAATGCTCCCCGACGGCTATAGCACCGTGCTTACGGGCGGCGGCAGCGGGCTCTCGCAGGGGCAGCGGCAGCTTATCTCGATAGCGCGCGCGGCGGTAGCCGACCCGCCCGTTATGATACTCGACGAGGCTACGAGCTCGATAGATACGCGCACGGAGGCGATAGTGCAGGCGGGCATGGACGCGCTCATGAAAGGGCGCACGGTGTTCGTTATTGCGCACAGGCTCTCGACAGTCAAGAACTCCGACGTTATTATGGTTCTCGAGCAGGGGCGCATCATCGAGCGCGGCTCGCACGAAAAGCTCATTGCCGAAAAAGGGCAGTATTACAGGCTTTACACGGGCGCGTTCGAGCTTGAGTAACGTCTTGACAGAAGAAATATCGGCGATAGGAACGGCTCTGTTATCGGCAAAGATAACGGAGCCGCTGCTTTCGTCGGCGAGCTTTGCGGCGTCCTTCGGGGCGCGGTAATCTTACAAAAATGTAAGAAAAATGTAAGACAATTCGATAGCGAAAATTTTTCTCCCGTGCTATAATAGATACAGAGAACAGAGCGGAGGGTCAATCAAAGCCGCATACACACGCCCTCCCCTGCTCTCTCATTAAATAAGGAGACAGGATTATGGCACTGCTTGAAGTTAACAATATCAAAAAAACATATGTTCAGCGGTTCGGCGGCAACAGGGTCGAGGCGCTGAAGAACGTTTCGTTCGCCGCGGAGGAGGACGAATTTATCGCGATAATGGGGGAAAGCGGGTCGGGTAAGACTACGCTGCTGAATATCCTCGCGGCGCTTGACAAGCCCACCGCGGGGAGCGTCGTTCTCGACGGGCGCGACCTCGCCAAGATAAAGGAGAGCGAGATGGCGGCGTTTCGGCGCGACAATCTCGGGTTCGTGTTTCAGGAGTTCAACCTGCTGGACACGTTTTCGGTGAGGGACAACGTGCTGCTGCCGCTGGTGCTGCGCGGACTGAAGCACGGCGATATGGAGGAGAAGCTGATGCCCGTGGCGAAAGCGCTCGGAATCCATACGCTGCTTACGAAGTTCCCGTATGAGATCTCTGGAGGGCAAAAGCAGAGGACGGCCGTTGCGCGGGCTATCATTACCGAGCCGAAGATACTGCTCGCCGACGAGCCTACGGGGGCGCTCGACTCCAAGTCGAGCGACGAGCTGCTGAGGCTGTTCGCGGAGATAAACGCGCACGGGCAGGCTGTGCTTATGGTGACGCACTCCGTGAAAGCGGCTTCCCACGCGCGGAGAGTGCTGTTTATACGGGACGGCAGCGTGTTCCACCAAATTTATAAGGGCGACTGTACTACGGATCAGATGTACAGAAAAATATCCGACGCGCTGACTTTAATGGCTTCGGGCGGGGGTGAGGACGAATGACTTCTCTTTACTCGCGGCTCGCGGCGACGGGCATACGAAAGAACGGGCGCGCCTACGCGCCTTATATCCTCACGTCGGCGCTTATGGTGATGATTTTCTACATTATCAGCTTCCTCGGGAACAATCATCTGCTGGAGACCATGGAGGGCGCGGGCGGAAACGGAATGAAGGACATTCTGGCTATCGGAACGGTCATTATGGCTATATTCTCGGCGATATTCCTGTTCTACACCAACTCTTTCCTCATCAAACGGCGCAAGAAGGAATTCGGGCTGTACAATATTCTGGGGCTCGGGAAGCGGCAGATAGCGCGTATTCTCATTTGGGAGACGCTGCTGGTGTACGGTATTTCCATTGTGGCGGGGCTCGGGTTCGGGATATTGTTCTCGAAGCTGGCGGAGATGCTGGCGATGCGTATGCTTGCCGAAAAGCTGGTGTATGAGTTTTCCGTGCATATACCGTCCGTTATCGCGGCGGTGATATGGTTCGCTATCGTGTTCGCGGTCATTCTGATGAACTCGCTGCGGCAGCTGTTTTTCTCGCGCCCGATAGAGCTGCTGCGCTCGGAGAACGTCGGCGAAAAGCCGCCCCGCACGAATATCCCTGCGGCGGCTCTGGGGCTGATACTGCTGAGTATCGCGTACTACATGGCGGTGTCGATAAAGGAGCCGAGCGCGGCGCTGGCGGCGTTTATGCTGGCGGTCATTATGGTCATTCTCGCGACGTATCTGCTGTTTATCGCGGGGAGCGTCGTGATGTGCAGAATATTGCAGAAAAACAAGGCTTACTACTACCAAACAAATCACTTCGTTTCCGTTTCGCAGATGGCTTACCGTATGCGGCGCAACGGGGCGGGCTTGGCTTCGATATGCATACTTTCGACAATGGTGCTGGTGACTATCTCGTCCACCTCGTCGCTGTTTATCGGGATAAACGGCATGGTAGAGCGGCTCTATCCCTACGACATCATAACGGAGACCCTGTGCTGGGAGGATATTGACGATTTCGACACCTACCGCGACACTATCCGAACCTCGCTGGAGGAGCAGGGCTACGAGGGCGCGCCGTATAACGAGCGTATCACTCACAGGATGGACTTCGGGGGGCTTATGGCGCGGAAATATATGGGGATACCCGTGCCCGAGTGGTATGAGGAGGACCTCGAATATTATGTCGACGGGGAGTTTTACGTTGCCGACGAGAACGAGGAGATACGGGAGCTCGGCGTAACGCTCGGGGAGCGCGACATTCTGGTCTACGAGCCCGCGACCGATTTCGTGAAGCACGTCGGCACGATAACTATCGGGGAGCTCGGGGAGTTCAACCTTATCCCGATAGAGCAAGAGCTTGAGTACCGCGCGGACGAGACCTTCTCGAAAAACGTGGTCACGGTGGACTTCTTCGTTAAGGACGCGTCGGTGATGAACGAGATCTTCAAGTATCATCAGCAGTTTGACGATATAATTAACTATCCGTATGTCGCATACGATTTCGACCTGCGCGACGGGAACAGCGAGCTTGTAGAGGCGGAGGAGGCGCGGCGGACGCTGGAGGAGACGCTGTACGCGTTCAGGGGCGAGGAGACGATAAACGCGTCGATAATGGTTGCTACGCGCGCCACTCTCCGCGACGAATATTACGGCATTTACAGCGGGCTGTTCTTCCTCGGGATTATTATGGGCGGCGTGTTTATACTGTCGGCGGTGCTGATAATGTACTACAAGCAGATAAGCGAGGGCTTCGAGGACGCGGCACGGTTTGAGATACTGCAAAAGGTCGGTATGAGCAGGGACGAGGTCAAGTCCGCTATCAAATCGCAGGTCATCATCGTGTTCTTTTTGCCGCTCGCGGCGGCGGGGCTTCATATGGCGTTCGCGTTCCCGATACTGTCGAGGCTTCTGAAGCTCTTCAATATGAGCGATACGGGGCTGTTCGCGATAATGACGGCGGCGAGCTTTATCGTGTTCGCGCTGATGTACGTGCTGTTCTACAAGGTCACTTCAAAGAGCTACCTTAATATCGTGAGCGGAAAGGCGGGCAGATGAGCTGTGAGGACTAAAATAATCGCGGCGGCGGTCGGGGCGGTCCTCATCGTTTTTGCGGCGGCGGCGCTCGTGATGCGCGGAAAGGGCGCCGACGAGCGGTACGTGCTCGAGAGCTGGTTCTTCGAGGGGGATCTCGGCGAGTTCCGCGCGGATATGCTGAGGTGGTACGGGTCGGTCGAGCGCGGGGGCGACGTAATGCTCTTTAACGAGACGGTCTACGATAGGGAGATACTTGACGTGTGGCGCGCGAACGGCGTTTACGAGAACGTTCCCGGGGAGGAGTTTACGTATATCGCGGCGTCGCCGGCGTATCTCGCGGAGGCGGGCGTGAGGCCGCTCGACGGGAGCGTTGACGCGGCTTGGGAGGGCGTAAGGCTGTATTTGCTGCCGAATACGCTTGAAGAAAGCGCCGCCGAACGGCTGCGGGCGTTCCTCGCCGAGGACGCTCTGAAAAACGCGGAGCGCGGCGGCATATCAAACGGCTTTACGGAGCGGAGGGAGACGGCGTTTCTCGAATACGCGCCCGAAAACGGCGGGGCGGCTGTGTACTATGTCTGCACCACGGAAAATATGACCTCGTTTGAGAGCGAGAGCCTTATCGCCACAGGCGGGGACAGTTATATCATGCTGAAGGACGGGGGCGTTCTCGACAGCTTGAAAACGGAGCCCGTGTTTGTGAAATACAAGCTGAAATTCGCGAAGGAAAGCGATATTCGCGGTTGATTTGAACGGGGGGACGAAAAATGAAGAAGAGGCTTGAAAAGGCTGCGCATAAAACTTTCGGTATAATTCTGGCTGCCGCGGCTATACCCGCTGTAATCGCATTCGTTATCGTATGGTTCGCCGCGAGAATGGGCGGAAAGGCTGCGGGGCTGATAGCGAGGGGTAATCATGAGGAAGAAAATTATAAGGGTGATTTTTAGCGTCGTCGGCGCTCTCGCCGCGCTTTGTATCGCGTTTGTCGGGTATTTCGCGGCGAGGGGAGCGCTGATGTGGGGCAAGGCAAAGGAGGAAAAGCCGCTTGACGCGCTTGTCGCGGAGCTGCGCGGCAGAGAGGGGTTCGCGGAGTTTTCCGAGCTGCCCGAGTTCTACATAGACGCGGTCATTTCCGTTGAGGACAGGAAATTTGAGACACACGGCGGCATTAACCCCAAGTCGATAGCGCGGGCGCTGCTGTACGACATTAAAACGCTGTCGTTCGAGCAGGGCGGCTCTACGATAACGCAGCAGCTTGCAAAGAACCTTTGGTTCACGCAGGAGAAGAAGCTTGAACGGAAGTTCGCGGAGGTGTACGCGGCGTTTGAGCTTGAAAAAGCGCTCTCGAAGGACGAGATTTTCGAGCTGTACGTCAATACCATTTACTTCGGGAGCGGCTTCTACGGCATCACAGAGGCGGCACGGGGCTACTTCGGCAAGACCCCGGGCGAGCTTTCGGAGTATGAATGCGCGATGCTCGCGGGGCTGCCGAACGCGCCCTCGGCGTACTCTCCCGACGAGTCGCCCGAGCTTGCCGTGCAGCGGTTGGAGCTCGTGCTCGACAGCATGCGCGATAACGGCGTTATCTCCGAGGATAAGGCAAGGGAGGTTCTGGCGGCGGCTTAGAATGCCTTTCAATGCACTTAAAAAAATGTAACTTTTCGCTTTGTTTTTAAACTATATGGGTGAAAGGGGGCATTAAATTTGGACGACAACCAGATAATCGAGCTGTTTTTCGAGCGCTCCGAGCGGGCGGTCGCGGAGCTCAGCGGCAAGTACGGGCGGCTTTGCAATGCCGTTTCCTACAATATCCTGCAAAGCAGAGAGGATGCGGAGGAATGCGTAAACGACGCGTATTTCACCATATGGAACAAGATACCGCCCGAGCGTCCGAGCTCGCTTGCCGCGTTTGTCTGCATGATAGTGAGGAACGTTTCGCTCAACAGGTTCAAGTACAACAAGGCGCAGAAGCGCGGCTATGCTGTGTGTCTCGACGAGCTTGAGGAGTGCGTTTCGGGCGCGGACAGCCCCGAGGAGCGCTTTGAGACGAAAGAGCTTGCGGGGTACATCGACGAGTTCCTCGATACGCTCGATGACAAGAGCCACGCGGTCTTTGTGCGCAGATATTGGTTCGGCGACAATTTCTCCCGTATCGGAGAGCTTATCGGCGCAAGCGAGGGCGCGGTAAAGGTAAGGCTGACGAGGCTCAGAAAGAAGCTGCGGGATTTCTTGAGTGCGAAAGGAGTAACGTTATGACAAAATTTACGCTCGGCGAGGCTATCGGCAATATTGATGAAAGGCAGATACAAAAGGCGCTGAACTACAAACGGAAAGCGAATAGGCTGTTATGGCTCGCTCCCGCTGCGGCTTGCTTGGCGCTCGCGGTTTGCATTATCCCGTTGCTGCGGAACGCTGCGGCGGTTTATCCTCCCGATTCGGGCTCCGTTTCCGAGGACGAAAAAAATCCGGGCGGCGCAACAAGCAATAGCCATTCTCTTAGCTATAACGGGGTATTCTTCGAGTTCGACCACTGCGTTATCAGGGTGGTTTACGATGAAAACGGACATATCATCGACCCCGACAGGGAGCATTGGGACGCCGATATCCAAGAAACACTGGAGGCTGCCGACGGGCTTGGGGTGCTTGAATATCTCGGGACGGGAGACGTTATCGGGACAGACCCGAACGCGGAGCTGTACAGGCTGCCGAACGGGAACATTCTCGCCGTTAAGCCGTGCGTTCTCGAGCCGTATGCCGACGCGGAGGAGATGCTTGAAAAGTATCCCGAGGACAGCATTTTTGAAATTTTTACCTTTGAAAAGGTTGACGTTCACTATAAGGAGGAACAATGAAGAAAACTATTATCGCCGTTTGCGCAACGATCGTCTTTATCCTTGGCGCGATTTTCCTTGTCAGCTCGTTTATTTTCGGCAGCTATGTTTACTACTACGCTCAAATCGACAACTCAAAATACTCGATTACTCACCAAAGAGGAAATGTATACTATTCCTATATTCTTCCTTCCTGCGACGCCGACGGGAACACCGCGGATATGGCTTTCAACACCACCAGAGAGCTCCGCGGCGACGCGTTCCTTAAGCTCAAGACCTCGAGGGCAGCTGGGGTCGTCGACTGGGAGGAGGTGCAATGGGACGAGCTCCCCGAGGGCGTTCGCGACTTTTTTGAAAAATTTTCAAAAAACCCTTGACAAACCTTCCAAAAAGTGCTATAATTATTACTGTTGTTGAGGTGCCTCGCAACAGTATGCGCCAGTAGCTCAGCTGGATAGAGTATCTGGCTACGAACCAGAGGGTCGGGGGTTCGAATCCCTCCTGGCGTGCCACATCGGAAACCGCTTAACCGTTGGGTTGGGTGGTTTTTCTTGTTTTGCCGATGTGTGAACTTTTGGCGTTTTCGGGTACAATTCGGGTACAGCCGTTGTTTGGCTGTACCCGTTTTTTATATATTTAATACGTATAAACTACTTACCCGTAAAAATCTCCACAATGTGTATGAGTACCTTGTACTGCTCTAATGAAAGCGTAGGCTTTTGCTTTTCGTTCTGAAGCATGAACAGGTCGATAAGGTCTATTAGGATATTCGTCTGTTCATCGGTAAGCCTCTGAGCTGAAAGCATTTTCTTTTTTTCCATACCTGCCAGATAGTCCATTGAGACATTGAATACAGCCGCTAGATTTCGTATTTTGTCAAACGGCGGCTCCGACATATTGTTTTCGTATCTGCTTATCATGCCCTCGGAAACGCCTATTCTGTTTCCGAGCTGCTTTTGCGTCAGATTAGCGCGTTCTCGTAAATTCCTCAAAATAAGTCCGAAATCATACCCTACGCTGTCCATATCTATACTCCGTTCTTTACTTTTGTTTAAATTTTACCATTTTCCTCTTGCATTTGATTAAAAAATGTGATATAATACTTGTATGTGATCATTTTTTCAACATAAAAGCTTTAATATAATTAAATTTCGACCATATTCAAGCAGGTCAGTGAACAATGCGACTAAGTGAAGCGCTAAAGTTGTGCGCCTGCACACATCGTTGCTTCACGGCGACGCTGTTATGTCGGTACGAGCGGTAACGATCTTTGAAGAAAAATTTTGTTTTGTTAGCTGTCGGCTTACCAAAAAATGGAAGAGTAGTGTTATAATAATATTGTAAATTTTTGTCGCCATTCTTTCAGATGGACAGTATGTGTCTATCTGATATTGTATAATATACTTATAAGATATGTGACGGGAGGACGTCGTGGACAATTTGAAGAACGAAAAGGCTGCCCGAATTTTGGGAATATATGACAAATTGATAAACGACTGTGCGGTCAGCAAAGCCGAGGAAGCGCAGACCTATAAGGTAAACGAGCGCAGTATACAGCGTGATATTGACGACATCAGAAGCTTTCTTGACGATAAGGCTGTTGAGAACGGCGTTTCCGATTCTGTGGTATATAACAAGGGCGACAAGCGTTATCATCTTAAACGCGGACATAAGATTTCGCTGACTGACGGACAGGTTTTGGCTGTCTGTAAGGTGCTGTTAAGCAGTCGTGCATTCCCGAAAGAGGAAATGAAAATAATTTTAAATACGATTATTGACTGCTGTGTCGTGAATTCCGAGCGGAAATCATTCAAAAATCTAACGGGGAACGAAATGTTCCATTACGTGGAATTGAAGAACAAAACCGAATTGGCAGAGACATTGTGGGATATCGGACAAGCTATACTGGCTTGCCGCTATATTGATATAGATTATTTGAGGACTAAGGATAAAAAAGTCGTCAAAAGACGGGTAAAGCCGCTGGCGATCATGTTCTCGGAATATTATTTTTATCTGACAGCTTTTATTGATGATGAAAGCGTCAAAAAGAACTTTGCTGTGCCGGACGATCCTTTTCCGACAATTTACCGTATTGATAGAATAAGGAAACTGAACGTGCTTAACGAAAAGTTTCATATTCCGTACAAAGACAGGTTTGAAGAGGGCGAGTTCCGCAAGCGTGTGCAGCTTATGCGCGGCGGCAAGCTGTGCAAGATCAAATTTGAGTACTATGGTCCGGACGTCGATGCTGTTCTGGACAAGCTGCCTACGGCGAAGGTCATTTCCGAGATCGACTGTGTTTACACGATATATGCCGAGGTGTACGGAGACGGTATTGATATGTGGCTGAGAAGTCAGGGCGATTTTGTTGGAAATGTTCAATATTTTTGATTTAGGGAGAATGTAAAATGGGAAATATATCAAAATATCCAATGCTGATAAAAAGCAATGAAAACACCGAGCTGTTCAGCAAGAAAGATAAGTGTGATAAGTACGATTACTTGATAGCAGCCGGGTGCGGCGCGATCGGTGGGTTGATAGATATTTTTCTTGTGGGTATGCCGGGTGATTCCGTAATTGGAAAATGGACCGATACACAGGTTGATAATTGTGTAATCAAATTTGCCAAAATGGTGGATAAAGACAACAAGGTGAAAGAAGGCAATATCGCAAGTGCAATTGGATTTCTTGAGAAAAACTTTAAAGTAAATTATGATCAAAAAAATTCAACAAATGTTGGAAATTTATTTAGAATGGGCACTAAAAATCATCATATGAAATCACTTGCACACTCACCCGACATTATAGGATTATTCTTCTCTATTTTAAATCAGTTTACGTTGACATCGACTTTCCTTAACGATGGGCAGTTAATAACCATTCAAACAGACAGTCATGAGCTTGCCGGCAAAACTTTGATAGCAAAAATTTTCTGCGGAGCAGCAAATTGGTTTGGGCATCTTATGTCTGATATTGCCGGCTCCTCGGGAGGTCGAGGCAATGTAACCGGCGGGCGTGGCAGCGGAATTGTAATTCCCTTTTTTGAAATGTTCGGTTTATGTAATTTTGGAGAATTTAACATAGGCAAAGATAGGCAAGACCTTGCCACTCTTGCAACAAGAGTATTCCAAGAGGGGTACGATGCAAGATTTGGCATGGCAATGGCTATCCCTGTTTTGGTATGTGACTTACTTATAAGACTAATTTGGTCTTTAAGGAGATTTTTTCAATACAAAAAGCCGATCAGAGAATGTATTCCCACAGCGCAGCATGACGATTTGCGGATAATGCTTCTTATTGGAAACGGAACACTTTGCGTACTCGACGGAGCCGATGCGCTTTTTAGATCCGGCGGAAATGCGTTGATGTTTTTCATGAGACTGAATCTTGTGGCGTGGTTCAGATTTATTTCTCTTGTGATCAAAGAAGTACTCATAAGACTGGGCTTTAATACCTCAATACAGGATTCAATAGATGCCATGAAGCGGGTTCACGCAGCTCTAACGAACTACTTGAAAGAGCTTGAAAAGATTGACATTGAATTGTTTAAAAAGGAAACCGAAATGTACAATCAAATGGTGGAAGAGTTGAGCATGGCTAACAGCGAACAAGACCTTACTCTTATGCTTATAGCTCAATATGAACATATGGGAATAGCCCTCCCGTGGAAAGGCTACGACAGCTTTGATGACTTTATGCAGGACAAAAATTCAAGGCTGGTGTTTGAATGACGTTCAAATGCGATAAGTGCGGTATGTGCTGCAAAAACGTCGGGCGTTCGCCGATTTACGCGGAGCTTGACGACGGTTCGGGAAAATGCAGATACCTTAACGGAAATCTCTGCGGCATATACGAAAACAGACCCTTGCTGTGCCGAGTGGACGAGAGCTATGAGGCGTTCTTCAAGGAAAAGATGACTTTAGAGGAATATTACCGCCTTAATTACGAGGCTTGTAATAAATTAAAATCAGGAGGAATTTAGTATGCCATTACCATTAATCTTAGGGATAGGAGCGGCGATCGCGGGAGTTGCGGGAGTAGTTTCGGGAGCTGCAGGTATATCGTTAACAAAAGACGCTAACGATACTATGAATCGTGCAAAGAATAAATATAATTCTGCGCAAAGAAAAATAGATGAAGCCAGCAAAACAGCTACCGATAAAATGGACGAGCTTGGAAATCTTGAAGTGGAGATTATAGCGAGTTTCCAGCGTTTCTTGGACGCATTTGAAAAAGTAAAAAATCGTCCGGAGATTGAAGAGATTGATACGAAAGCGGCTAATATCCCCAAAATTAGCTTAAGTGAATTGAAAGATGCATCAATAGGCGCATCTGCACTCGCCAGCAGCCTTGCCAGCGCAGCTGTCGGGACAGCGGGAGGGTTTGCGGCTTACGGTGGGATACTCTCTGCTGCATTGACATTTGGAACAGCTACAACAGGAACAGCGATTTCAACTCTTTCAGGAGCAGCAGCAACAAATGCCGCTATGGCATTTTTAGGCGGAGGTGCTCTTACTGCGGCAGGTGGATTAGGAGTAGCCGGAGGAACGGCCTTATTAGCGGATGCCGCTACAGGGGTAGGGTTACTTGTTGGAGGATTTGCGCTTGGCTTAGCCGGTGGTGCAATGTCAAGCAAAGCAGATGAGGCATATTCTCAAGCGTGCGACGCCGAAGAGAAGGCAGATAAGGCGTGCGGTTATTTGCACGAACTGCAGGATTACACAAATAAATATATAATCTCTCTTAATAAGGTAAATACACCTTATCTTTCATTGCTTGAACGCTTTGAGGAAATTGTAAACACAAAGCGTGATTACAACTACTTCACCGCAAGTGAAAAAATGTTAACGGAAAATCTTGTTTTGCTTATCGGGTTGCTGTATAGTATGTGTAAGGTTCAACTCGTTTTGAAGAGCGATAACGAGAACGACATGAACACGGTAAACAAAAACGGCGTCGATTCCGCGATCCAAAATGCCGACGATGCTTTGTACGATATTGCTTAATGCAGGGAGGATTTTATTATGTATCTTGGAAAATTAAACGATGAGCAGAAGAACCTTTTTCTCGATCTGTGTATTCACGGCGCAAACTCCAACAATGATTTTGCCGACGACGAAAAGGAAATGGTAGACGCGTACTGCGCCGAAATGCAGATACCCGTCCGCTATGTTGAGGAAACCGATTTCAACGCTTGCGTTGACAGGCTTATCGCCATAAGCAGCGCAGAAGAACTGCGCGCTGTTTTGATCGAGCTGACAGCGATTATTTTAGCCGATGATATCTGTGATGATATGGAGGAGGCGTTTATGCAGGAATTCATTAAAAAAGCCGGGATCCCCGACAGTGAATATAGGCACATATCTCAAACGCTGGCGGAATTGTCGACGATATATAAAAAGCTCAACAACTACGTGGCAAAAGGTTGATGCAGTTTGGTAAATGAAAGGAGTCTGTTATGGACGTTTTATTCGGCAATAAATTCATTAGGAAAAACAGTGGTACTAAGGTAAATTGGGAAAAACCCGACGATCCGGCACTACAAGGCTGCTTATTCGGCGATATGGAACCGGGCGACCGGCAAATCTGGCTGCTTGACCACGCAAAGAAAGAGCTGTGGTTTGATGATAATGTTCCCGGGGTCAGGCTCATTTTCGATGATTATGTATATTCGTCGATCAATGCTCTCCTCGATAGCATTGACGACTATCGGGATATGCCTATCACCGATGCAGCCGACATCGAACGGTATTTCGGTGTCGTCATCCCCGACCGCCTGAAAAACTCATTGCCCACACCCGAGAATACAGAAAGTTTTGACGGCAATTATGTCCTCGGCGATATATCGGATTCCAAGCAGAGATACTATGTCTTTGACCACGCAAACCCGATTATCAAGCATACGAAAAACGAGAGCGCGTCCGGTCTGATCCTCACGGCTGCGAGAGAAAGCTTCACATTCGAATATGATTTCGAGGGAGTACGATTGGAAACGCTTGAATCCTTGCTGAAAGCAAGGAACGCTTATCAAAACCTGCGCATCTCCGATGAAGATTACGAGAAGTATACCGAGGACGAGGATAAACGCATCAGGAAAAACAGCGGTACTAAGGTTAATTGGGATAAACCCGATAATTGTGCGCTTCGCGGTTTTTTCTTCGGCGACATGGAGCCGGGCGACCGGTATACCTGGCTGCTTGAGCATGCAAAGAAGGAACTGTGGTTCGATGACAATGTTCCTAGTGTAAAGCTCATCTTCGATGATTATGTATATTCGTCAATCAACGATTTCTTCAATATTGTTGACGACTACAAGGATATGCCTATCACCGATCCGATCGACATCGAAGAGTATTTCGATGTCATTGTCCCCGGGCACCGAAAGAACTCTGTGTTCAGACCCAAGAAGACAGAGAGTTTTGACGGTGATTATGTCCTCGGCGATATACCGGATTCTAAGCAGAGATACTATATCTTTGATCATGCGGATCCGACTATCAAACACACCAGAAAAGGTATCAATTTCAACTATTACTTCAACGATGAGAAATATGAATCGCTTGAAGACTTGCTGGAAGCAAGAAGCGATTATCAGGATCTCAAGATTTCCGATGAAGATTACGAGAAATATACCGATGATGAGTATGAGGACAACGAGCCCAAACGCAGGGGCAGCCCCAAAGCATCGCCTCGCAAAATACGCAAGATAAATCCCTTGCGTAAATCACCGGATACTGTAATGATCGAATACGACGATGAAGATTAGTATGGCATTTCAAACGCCGACACAATTATCGGCAACTTATACAATGTCCTGCAACTGCTACAAATAGTGATGTTTTTGCTATTATCTTGAATTTCAGTTATATATTATAACAATGAATGCTATATAAGCATTTCCGTTTATTAACGGCACACAGAAAAATCCCCGAGGTCAAGCGGCTTCGGGGGCTTTTTTATGCCGAATTACAAGGAGGAAAAACCAATGAACAAGAAAGAAAACACGCGGCACTGCGACTGCTGCGGAGCAAAAATCAACGGTAATGATTACGAGGAATTCGACGGCGAGATACTTTGCCCAAGCTGCCTCGAACGCGAAACCGTGCTCTGCGAGCATTGCGGCACACGCATTTGGAACGACGACAACGCAGGAGATGAGCGCATTGCGCTCTGCCAAAGCTGCCGCGACGACCACTATGTCGAGTGCGAGAATTGCGGACGCATAATTCTCGATGAATACGCAAATTTATTCCGCGGCGAACCGTATTGCGACAGCTGCTACAACGATGAGGACGCGGGGGCGATCCACGATTACTGCTACAAGCCCACACCCTCGTTTTACGGCGACGGCGAGCGGTTCTTCGGCGTGGAACTGGAGATAGATTACGGCGGCAAATATTCGGATAAAGCCGAGGCACTCATGGACATCGCGAACGCCGACCACGAGCTAATTTATATCAAAAGCGACGGCAGCCTTGACGACGGAATGGAAATTGTCACGCACCCTATGACATTGGAATTTCACAAGAACGAAATGCCGTGGAAAGGGGTCATGAGCGAGGCTGTTCAGCTGCGTTATCGGAGCCACAAAACCTCGACGTGCGGGCTGCACGTTCACGTCAATAGAGACACATTCGGAAATACCCGCGAAGCGCAAGATGAAGCGATTTCACGGGTTTTGTATTTTGTCGAACATCATTGGAACGAAATGCTGAAATTCTCGCGCCGCACGGAAGCGCAAATGAACCAATGGGCGGCGCGGTACGGCTACAAAAACAGCCCGAAAGAAATCATGGAGCACGCGAAGAAGGAGGGGAACGGGCGTTATACTTGCGTGAATCTCACTAATTGGAATACGGTGGAGTTCAGAATGTTCCGAGGAACGCCCGTTGCAGGACTGCAACAACTAAATGCTGAATTCAATTTCAATTCCG
>JAMPFE010000130.1 GCA_023664705.1 Lachnospiraceae bacterium
AACAAATGTACGATGTGATAATTATCGGCGCGAGACCGGCGGAGTGTACCGCCGCTAAAATATTTGCGGAAAATGGAATGAAAGTTCTTTCTATTGTGTGATGACTACTATGATGGCGGTTATGTTTGAAAATGGTATTGACATTTGATTTAGTTATGGTATAATTATATTAACGGGGTTGTCTGATAAAATGAAATTTGTAGGGCGCTGTATGAAAACATCAAATAAAATAAATATTCTTTTCAGGTTGATATCTTTGTCGGTTGCGTTTTGTTATCTTGCCGTTCACATCATTCAAGCTATCGGTATAAATGATTTTGGCGGGGCAAAACGCTTTACCGCGTTGACCGTCGTTTATTCCGTCGGGATCGCTCTGGGGGCGGTTTTTCTGATAATGTATTTTTGTCTTTTTCGGAAATACAAGATAAAGTACGGCGTTATATATTTGATTGTGGTTATTATTATGATGCCTTCTTTGGTATACGGTTCGGTAAATTACTATAAGGATCTGTTTAACGGAAAAACAGAAATTGAAACGGAAATATACGATATTCACGTTGAAAGCTTTTATGAAGAACATCCCGACGTACCCAAAACGATCATACTGTCCCGTTACGGCAATGATTGGTTTACGATCAGCGACGAAACGTATAACGACCTTATCACGAACAATCCGCACGACAAGACGCGGCTTGTACACGACGCGGTATTGGATAGAGAAACATATCCTCATATACATCGTATTATCGTCAAATTCTATGAAAATACCGAAATTGTGGACAGCGTTCGGATAGTGTATGATGAAAATTAATTCCGATTTATCGTTGATCTCAACCATTCAAACCGAATAACTAAAAACGGCGTTGTCTTTCAAAGCAACGCCGTTTTTGTTGTCGATCACTCGGTTGCCCGCGCTGTGTACCGCCAAGGAATTGCGGATATAACGCTTGCCAATCTCGTTTTATTGCCACCCCTTGCACACGTCAATCCATTCGGCGAACTTGGAGTATTTTTCGAGTTCGCCTATCGTTAATTCAATGTCGCTATTGCTGCTGCCGCAAGCGGGAAAGACCGTTTCAAAGCGTTTGAGAGAATTATCGAGATAGATCGTAACGCCCTCGTTTACCGCGAAAGGACATACTCCGCCTACCGCGTGACCGACAAGTGCTTCTGCCTCATCGGGTGAAAGCATTTTCGCTTTTACTCCGAAATGCGCCTTAAACTTCGGATTGTCGATCTTGGCGTCGCCCGCCGCGACTATCAGAACCGCCCGACCTTCCACCGAAAACGAGAGCGTTTTCGCGATGCGGCACGGTTCGCAGTTCAAAGCTTGAGCTGCCAACTCCACGGTCGCGCTCGACACGGAAAATTCTCTTATCCTGTCGGCGATACCGAATTTATTGAAATACTCACGAACTTTTTCTATTGCCATAATTTCCTCCTGTTTAAGCTCTTTTCCAAAGCAGCATATTGTTTTCAAACAGCGCGTTCAGCTTATCGGAGTCCTTCAGCCACGCCAAATAGGAGCGAACCGTACTCCCCACAAGAACATACTGCTCGAAATTCATTGTCAGACCGTATTCGTTGAACAGCTTTTGCAGCAGCGTTTCAAAGCACACGGGTTCTCGGCAAATATTGATAATTTTATCCGCGATCTCCAAAACCTTATCGATGTTGTACTGCGCCAGATCGGATATATCCTCGCAAGCCGCGGCGTGTGCCGGAACGAACGTCTTGGCTCTTAACGACTTCACTTTTTCCAAAGTATCCAGATAAGCCGCGACGTCATAAATAAAACCGATTTGATATTTATCCAGCGTTTCCCTGCTCGATAAGCAATCCGCGAGAAAGACCACATCATCGGGAGTGCGAAAACCGACCATATCAAAAAAATGACCGGGCAAAGGAATTATTGAAAATCCCGCGGGCAAACAATCTTGTGTAAGCTCCAAAGCATCGCTTGGCTGCGCCATTAAGAACTTGTGACGCAGGTCTTTGCAAGGGTAGCCGCCGTATAAAAACGACGGTTCCAAAACGGGATAGCGCGTAAACGCGCAATCAATCCCGGGAGCGTAGATTTTACAGCCCGTCTGCTCTTGCAGATATTTGTTGCCTCCGATATGATCAGCATTGGAATGCGTATTATAGACGGCGGTAAGCCGCCAGCCTTTTTCGTCCAAAGTTTTTCTTACTTTTCTTCCCGCGTCCTTGTCGTTGCCGCTGTCGATAAGGCACACATCGTTGCCGTTCAGTTTTACCAATCCGATTTTAGCGGGACTTTGGAAATAATAGCTTTGCTCCGAAATTTGGATAAGTTCATACATAACGAAATTCCCCTTTTTGATGTATTTTAATTGCTTGGATAGAAAATAGTGTTATATACCGCACATTCGCTTTCCGACAAATTTTGATATATATGCGGTATATCGGCTTGAAATCTAACGGCTTGCAGCTCACCGACATTGATCGTTTTTTCTCCCAAGACGATTTGGAGTTCGCCGCTCAGGACGAAAATATGTTCTTCCACACCGTCCGTATGCTTTTCGGAGCAATGGCGGCAGCCTGCGTCAAATTCAATATAGAAAGTTTCAACGCTCCTTATGGGGTCATAGGCAAACAGCGGATACGCGCGCATTTTCCCTCCGTCTCCCAAAATAACGTTTTCTTTGTTGGGACTTACGACAGAGTATTCCGCTTGTTGATCCTCAAGAAAATATGACAGCGGTTTTTTCAGACCCGTAGCGATTTTCCAAAGCGTTGTTACCGTAGGAACAGAACGTCCGCGCTCGATCTGCCCCAACATCGGCTTGCTCACCTCCGTCAGCGCGGAGAGTTCGTCAAGCGACATACCGCGAGAGATTCGAAGTTCTTTAAGTTTGTCGCCTATCCTTAAATTTGCAAATTCCATTATATACCCCTTGTATCGTATTACACTCATATAGTTTATTATAACATACAAATATTCAAAAGTCAACCCCAAAAACAATCAAAAGCATTCGCAGTGAACATTTTCGTCAAGTCGCACAAATCAAACTTTAAAGAACGATCAATTCACAAGCACAATTTGTGCAATATAACCGAATTCAATTAGAGATAGTTCACAAGAACAAGTTAATATGTATTGTAATTTTTACCCGCACATTCGCTGCAAGTCCGTTTGGGGATCATCAAATTTTGCTCGGTATCGTGCGCCGATCTCAAAAATTTTTGTGCCGCCGATTTTACGGGTTATGTCAATCTAGCTATACTCAATAGCGAGATTGACAAGCAGGGCTTATCGATCTCACTCTGAGTTAGGGTAAATCCCCTAAGACCCATTGCGCGTATTAAAAAAAAATCACGCAAAATCTCAAATTCCGAAACGAACTTTAAGATGAACTGCCAACTTAAACCGAATTACTCTCTTGATTTAGCGCGCAAAAAAGCGGAGGGTTTCCTCCGCTTGACTGTTCTATTCGCGGTAAACCAACACCACGTTCTCCATTATTGCGCGGTCGATCATCATTTCGAGTGTGTTCTCCCAAGCCGCGATTTCCGTGAATGTGGTCGGTCGCGGGTGCTTGACGGCGTACTGTTTGCGGAGCAGCTCCCGATATTCCCACGCCTCTTTATCGACTTGTCGGGGTATCAGTTCCCACAGCAGCCGCCCCTCAAGCGAGGGTATTACCTCGGGGTGGTTCTCCCTCATATACTGCCGCCTGCCGCCTTTGGTTGCCGACGTCGTGGCGGCAACTCTGTTGCGGCTGCGGCAACATCCTTGTTGCCGCCACTTTTCGCCGTACTGCCCGATGTCCTCGCTCATCAAGGCTTGTTCTTCGTCCGTCAGTCCCAAATCAAGCTGTTCAAGGTACACGAACGTTTTCGGGTCGAGTTTGTACGTTCTGCCGTTCTCCGTCTTGGTTTCGGGGTAGTAGATGCCGTCCTCCTCGCACCAAATTTGATTGATCTTTTCCATTGCTGTCAAATGCAGAAGTAAATGCAACAGTTTTATGAAAAGCGTTGCGTTTACCTCTGCACAAAGGCAAAGATTAGGTATTCAAAGTGTTGCAATA
>JAMPFE010000131.1 GCA_023664705.1 Lachnospiraceae bacterium
CTTGTCCGCTAAATGTCCGCTATTAGTACGAAAAACTATTAAAAGTTACGAAAAAACGAAATTTTCTAAAGTCGCGGAATTTGGCTTAGTTGCGCGATTTACGGGAAGTTAGAAAAAGTTGGAATAAGCACTCAAGGACTTTCAAATCCTGTCACTCAGACCAGACCGATTATTTGAAAGAACGGCTTAACAATGCGTTTGATGAGATAAAGCGCGGCGTTAAGCCGTTTCTTTGTTATGCGGATTTCTCAAATTCAGCTTAGATTACCCGAATTTGGGAGTAAAATATTTGATTTTAGCGATGTATGCAACACGAAATGCAACACGAATTTATTCACATTATTGGGCAGATAATGAAATAACATGTATTCAATGTGATGCTGATTGCAAACAACCAACGTTTTTTGAACGCAGGTTTTGTTTTTTAGTGCCATAAAGTGCCGCCTATTACTTTTGCGCAATGGTGTTCATAATATGAAAATAGCTGCAAAATAAATACAATAAACCCAACATTAAACTAAAATAAACCTACACGGGAGGACTTACTTATGTTTAACGAATACAGCGATATAGTAACGGTTGACGAGCTTTGCGAGATGCTGCGTATCGGGAGGAACAAGGCTTACGATTTACTGAGGAACGGAGAGGTCAAGGCGTTCCGTTCGGGGAGACTTTGGATAATATCAAAACAGGCAGTGGAAGAATATGTAAAGAACTGCGGCGGTTCCCAAGCTCGCTGATTAAGAAATTTACAAAAGCTATTGACAAAATATATATCTTGATATATACTATATACAGGGGTGATATTATGGAGACTGCAAAGGTGTTTCAGAACGGAAGAAGTCAAGCGGTCAGACTGCCGAAGGAATTTCGGTTTGACTGCGACGAGGTGGTTGTAAAAAAGTTGGGCGATATGGTTCTGCTGTACCCCGAGGACAAGGCTCTCGATATTTTTAAGGAGAGCATCGGCGGATTTACCGACGATTTTGTGTCCGCTGTCGAGGAGGCGCGCTCGAATGACGTTCAGCCGAAAAGGGAAAGCCTATGAAATATATGCTTGACACAAATATGTGCATTTACGCGCAAAAGGGTGTGCCGTCCGTAGTCGCGAAAATCGGCGAGAACTATAAAGGCGGTCTGGTCATTTCGTCGATAACGCTCGCCGAATTGGAATACGGCATAGAAGCGTCCGCGGCATATGAGAAAAATCTCAGAGCGCTGCAAGGGCTGCTTGCCGTTCTTGATGTCGTTTCTTTTGACGACGCGGCTGCCGTGCATTACGGAAAGATTTGCGCGTATCTCCGCCAAAAGGGAACTCCCATAGGCACAATGGATATGCTGATAGCGGCTCACGCGAGAGCGCTCGGGTACACGGTGGTGACTAATAACGTCCGCGAGTTTGAGCGCGTTCCAAATTTGCAAATTGAAAACTGGATAGAATAGAGCGACCACGGCGTCGAAAGATGCCGTGGTCATTTTTCGCGTTCGACTTCATTTTCCAACACACCCTGCCGAGCGGGAAAGTTCCCGTACAAATGCACGGCGCAGTCATGATAGATCAGCCGCGCCCGCCCGATAGCCTGCTCCAGATCGGAGCCTATCATATATTGCTGAATATTCCGCAGCTCGGTGTCGGCATAGGTCATCATGAAAAACTCAAAGCCATAAAGTTGAGTTTTGCGGGTAGACAGCGTATCGTCACGGTAAATCCCCAACGCTCTCGCGAACAACTCATAAACATAAAACGGACGATGATTAAGTCCTATTACAACAAGATTTTCCCCCGAGAGATCGTTCGTGCCGACAGCTTGTCCGTAATGTGTGCGCGGATATTTGCCGTCAATGTATTTACAGTGCTCCTTGAACGTGATATATGCGCAGTCGCCATGTTTGTTAACGATTTCCGTTATCGCTTTTTCCGCATTATTGAGCGACAGATAATTACGGCTGTAGCTTTTGTCGCAGTGAATTATGACCTTTCCCTTATACGAAATTTGCCCGACATCGCAGAAATACATCGGGTTCCCGAATACCTTTCGGCAAATGTCCTCGTTAGCCGTAGCCGACATCATGATGATTTTTTTGGCGTATTTCAACCTGTTTGTGACCGTAAAATGAACGCTGTTATCGGCGGCGCAATAATAAAAATTATCGCTCTCCGCAAGCCCCCAGATATTCTGTGTGAACGTAATATCCTTAGCGGAATAATCTTTTAATATTTGCGCTTTGTAATCGGGCGCAAAGTAATTTTTTTCAAGTTGAAAATAGTGCGAGTCGCCAACGATATTTTCTTTGATCTTATGTAATTTATCTTTAAGGACATCATCACAAACCGCATTGTAAAGCCTGTTGAACTCCTCGACGGAAACCGCCGAGCAGCCTATCATTGACGGAATTATATCCTCGTCAATAAACACGACAGCGTTTTCGGTAATTTTTTCGGACATTCTGAACAACCGCGAGTGAGTGGTGAAAATATGCGCGTCCTCGGGAAGATTTTCGAGCGTATCCAGATACGCTTGAATATGGGAATATTTGTTGAGAGTATTCTTAAAATCACTCTGTCCGCCCTTAATGCCTATAAGATTTGTAGCTAATCCAAACCATTCCTCATGCGCCAAACGTTTGCCGTCAGCAAAGTCTCTTATCAGTTGACATTCGCCGCGAGCGACCGAGAAATCTTTAAGCTGCAATGCAGGTGCGGTCACTCTTTTTAACTTAGGACAGTTTGCGGTTTCAGCGAAGTAAACGTATCTCCCCATACTGTTTTTCGGTACTTTTGTGATACCTTCCATATTATAATATATGGAGCGTAACGCAAAAGTACCAAATTGTGAGGGGGTAATTTCGTCCGATGTAAAAATGTCCGTTCCTTGTATTATCAAGCCGTATTTGTTGTTGAAAGAATTGAGCAAATTGACCCAAGTCGACTTAGAGCCGCCGACATTGGAACAACAAAAGCTCCTTGCGGCAACAACAAGCGTGTCGAATCGAAAAGGTTTACCGCAATGAAACCGCACGTTCCTGCCGGGGAGAAACATTTTCGACAGGTCTTTCGTGTTGTCAGCTTCGGGGAAAATGCGGAGCAGCAGCTGATTTATTACGTTCATCATTCCCATATCATGAACAGGCTCGCTATACAAAAAAATAAGCCGATATCGGTTGAAATTCTCGGACGACTTGGTTTCATACGAAATGGCAACGGACAGGTTGTAGTTTTTCGCGCGTTTCAAAGCGCCGCCATAACTCAACGGCTTGTCCTTATTGTCAAAGTCCAGAATAAACAACCGCATTTCGGCGATGTTTTCTTTCTTCTTTTCGCCGTTTGTGAACACGGGAGAGCAAATCGTGTAACCGTTTTCAATAACCTCTGCAATTTCTTCAACGGACAGCTCACACGGGTGCTGTGCTATCGTCTTTGATATGGTGCTGTAAGGGATTTTATCCTTAGGAGTATTCTTTATGCAATGCGTATCAACGCTTAATTTTATCTTCATTTGTTAACCTCCGTTAATTAAAATTACTTAATGTTAATAAGCGCATGAAAAATCCCCATAACCCGTAAAGGTTATGGGGGCTTGCTGCTTGTCGCTTGGAGCAGCAGAACGGGGACGGACATCCGAACCCATTTTCCCGACAGGGCATCGGAGCCGCCATTCGCCGCAGACTTCGCTCGGGCATATCCGCGCCCGCGACATCATCCGCGACGACTGCTTCTTCACTTTACTCGATCAAATTTTTTCGGAGCACTCCACCCGAGCCGGGGCGGAACGGAAAAGAGCCCGAACACGGGTTTGACCGTCCGCGCTTGCTGACAGGGTGGTTACTCTTATGTTGGGTGGTTTTACATTTTCAAATTACGCCTCTACTGCCGACAAGCACCCTGTTTGTTGCGGTTTATCCAGATAAAGTGATTGTAACGTTCAATTTCTTTCCGGGAATGGGGCATGAAATAACTCAAAGCAATAACGTCCTGTCCGGCGCAGACTGCCGTATATGAGTTCGAGGTCGGAAATCGTCTATACCGCCGCTTGCGAACA
>JAMPFE010000132.1 GCA_023664705.1 Lachnospiraceae bacterium
TTGGTGGAGATAAGGGGTTCTAATTATGCCGTTTTTGTCGATTTGAGTGAGTTCGCAAAGTACCCGTCAAACCGCTCCACTAAGCCATTTGCGTTCGATTTCATTTGCTTTCCTTTCTATGAACAAATATTAAAATTTGACTTTTATAGGGATTTTCTAGGGATTTTTAAGGCGTTTAAATCGTCCGTATCATCTGTACCATCGGTATATCTCCGAACGGAAACTCCCCAAACCGTTCAAAATGATTATCCGTGTAAAACTGAATCAATTTAGGCTCATCGTGACACTCAATAAGAACCAATCTGCCGCCTACAAATTTTTGCGCCGATTGAATGACAAATAATGCATGGTCGATAAAATCCGAGCCTTTTATGGAATAGCCTTGCGTTACAGCCGAGTTTTTACCGAGTTGTCCTATAAGGTAACAGGGAACAGAACGAATGACCTCTCCGCGAAGTTTGGCAGATAAGCCATCCAGCATTTTCCGTGTGCGGTTTGAAATGTTTTCGGGGAAGTCAAGGACTTTTAACGCAACGGAAAAATAACCGAGTATGACAAGCTGTCCTTCTTTCCGAAAAATATCGTCATCGCACAAAAGGTAAGTCCTGCTTTTGTTGAGACGCTCAAATTCAACGGCACGGTTATGTAGGAAATTCTCTATGTCCTTATCCCTATCGCAAGAAAAGGAATGCAGCAACTCGGTAAGGTGCTGAATATCTTCCTGTGTATCGCACACCGAAAGTAACTCGTCAAGCGAGTAAACTCTTATTCCTTGTTTCCCTTGCTCTTGAACCAATTCCCTATTGATTTTTCATTCTCCTTTCTATAGATGTCCGATAAGAAATCATCTACAGGATTAAGCGGCGGTGTTGGTTTCGACAATATATCAGCCAATTTCTCCGCTCCCTCGGGCGAAACTATGATGGGTCTGTCGAATGAAAACGTTGCCATACTATCACTCCTTTCGGTGAACAACTCTTACTTATTTATATTATACCCCATTTTTTCGGTTTTGTCAACTGGTTTTTATATCGTTATCAAATGTTCATAATATCCACTAGTGAGAATATTTTACAGTAGATGGTTTATGACATTTTCTTGCACAAGTGAGGTTTAATTATCCAATTCTATATTGCGCTCATATGTGAACAATTAAAATTTAAGTTTTAACACAAACAGTTATGAGTGTTAGTTTGTGCATAAGCCCTGCACAAAGCGAATATTTCATATCTGTGATAGAGCACGCAAATTCACAATAAAGCGCGCATATGTGAATTTTGCGTTGTCAATCCCTTTTTTATGAATATAATAGAAAACTATTGCAATTTTGTACATTTATGCACGAAAAACACCGATTAAGTCCGTACTTTTCCGAAATGAAAAAAAGCCACTCTTAAACTGCATAGTTGCTGATATACGGTCTAAGAGCGGCTCATTATAATTTGAAAATTCTTCCTGCTATTTTTTCTCGACAATACCGAGTTCTTCCGGCGTCAATTGGTTACGTTTGTAATATTTTTTCGCAAGATTGAGCGCTGTTTGTTTCAATGCCTTTCTATACGTCATCCCTTTCGGGTGGTCATCGCTTGGTGTCATCAAACTTGCCACTGCCCACTTAACATTGTTCACCAGTATGCCGAATTTGGCATACAAATCAGCTAGCGCGTTCTCCCTCGGAAAAAACGGCTCAATCACAAACAAATAACGATTTCGGCGTTTTCTGTAATTTTTCATAGCCTTTTGTATATCGTCCTCATTGCCGCCGTCCATAGCAGTAATCAGATCGTTTGTTACTTTGATGTCTTTCCGAGCGGCGGTTGTGCATTGGAACTCTACACACTCGGTAAGGTTGAGAAGCTGATTGCGCACCGCAGCGGCAATAGGGTTATCAGTCATTAGCATCGCCAGCCTAAGTATTGCCCGTTTTGGAAACTGTCTGAAATCATATACAGCACTGTCTTGATCTGGGAGCAAGTCGGCGTTTAATATTTTCTCGCCGGTTTCGTGAGCAATAGCCTCCGACAGTATATAATCAGCGTTCTGCACGTTGAAAACGCCGTCCAAAATGAGCGATTCCTTGTGCAGTTCATAGTTAATTGAAATCGTCTGCTCCGGCACACCGAAAAAAATTGCTAGTTGACGTGTTGACATATATTCGGTGTCAATCATTGAGAATAATTTCTTGACTTTGTTTAAAACAGCTAAACGCTGCTGCAATTCCGTTTCGGTCGGGTCGGCATTTATTCTTATATAACTTTTTCTTTTCAAATGCAAATCATCCTTTCTCTAGATTATGATCATCTGCTTAGGCACTTGCTAAGAGATTTATATATAAACAGACAGACCTGTCTGTAGTTATCAAGTAGATATATGTAAACCCACCCCGCTGAAGGACGCAAAATCAGCGGGGTTTACGCCGCGTGGATATAACTAAGGCGCGGCGGGGTTTACGCCGCGTGGATATAACTAAAGCGCGGCGCGGTCTACATCTGTGTCGATATGTATGAACAACGGACAGGGTGAAGGAGGTCAGCCCTGCCCGCAGTCACCAAGTTTGATTTTCCGGTTTGCCGCCGAGTTCGCTTGCAGCTTGTCGGCGGCTTTTCGGAAAAAAGGAATCATATATGATATCTATGTCTAGCGGATAATTGTTAATTATATCCGCCGTTACTCAATATGTCAATCGTCGTGATATGTCAAAAAGTTGGGATTTTTGTTTGGCTCGTACCGCGAGAAATCAAGCACATTCTTGTATTTTTCCAAAAAACGCTCTGAGGGAATATTATTGTAACCGCCGTAGCATGGGAGAGCAAGCCACATATTATCCCGATCCGACCATATATCAACGAGTTCTCGCCCGTTTTCCTTGTAGACGATTATATCGGAGTCTTGTAAGTAAGTCCGCAGAATTGCCGCCGACAAATCCTTGATATGCTCGTTGACGTTATCGAGTTTTTCTGTTTTTCCTTTGCCGCCAACGGAAGCGGTTGCGCACTCGGTCAACTTGTCAAGCCGCTTAGTTATGTTAACAAACCATTCCGCTGTCATTATACAACACCACCTTCCAGAGAATAGCGAGAGCCATCCGCATATATAATTGTAGTTCCACAGCCGCTTGGTGTGTGATAATGACTTATGGTTTGCCATTCATTTCCGGTGAGTTCCTTAAACCCGCTAAAATCAACCATGTGATATTCATTTGCTAATGAGCAGAAGCTGTCGCATAAGAGTTTGTTGTCGTAGATTATCACTTTTACTCCGTCCGCGTTCTTGTTCGCCGCAAAGAATTTATCTCGTAATTTATCGGCTAACTTATCGCTGCTTGCGTTATTATTCATTAGTCCGGCGTATCGATCTCTGCTGCGGTCGGCTTGCTCCTTGTCAAAATAACCCACAAGCAAGTAGTAATTGTTTTCAGTTAATGAATTGTACATAATAGTTGTACCTCCTAAATCAATCATTTTCCAAAATGGAATCAAATTTTCTCAAATAATTCTCAATTCTGCCGAGCGTATCTTTGCTCAAATTCAACTCGCCGCGCAGCCAAGCATTAAGGCTCTGCGTTGACAAGTCAATTCTCTTGCAAAATGTGCTTTTAGGCATAGAAGTCACGTCTAAAAACTTTACTACCTTTTCTTGCAATGTCAATGCCATACTTTCACCTCCCAACATTCATAACTTGTTTATAAAGATGTATTTTTATTCCCTCCTTTAGTAATTTATCAATTTTGAAACCACACCCCTCAAAAAGCGCGATTTAATCAGCTTTTTAAGGGGTGTGTTCTAATTTTTAAATCAAAAAACATAACGCTTTTAGGCGATTTGCTCTTTCTCGGACTTTGCTATTCTGTCCTTTATTTGCTCTGCTGCTTGCTCGTGATACCTTATAGCGGCTTTTATTCGTGAAAGCTCGTCTTCGTCTTGCTCACGGCTTGCCGCTTGTTTCAACTTGTCTAAACGTGTTTGTACGTCATTCAATTCAAGCTGTAGTGCCTGTGGTTCTCCCAAGCCTATACCGTAAATC
>JAMPFE010000133.1 GCA_023664705.1 Lachnospiraceae bacterium
CAAAAGGCTGCAAAATAATACACAAATTCCAACGATTAGTTACCAAAACCAAAAAAATTGCAATTTCCCAGTTAAAAACTTGCAAAAACCGAGAGATAATGCACACCCGCGAAAGAAATAAAGAGTAGCAAAAAAAGGGGCGCGGCATAGTATGAATAAAGGAGTTGATATTATGCTTATCGAGACCGAATACGACAGGCGCGCGGCAGTGGCGTACGCGCTGAACTGGGCGTTCGCGAGGAACCCGCGCTTTTACGATTTCGAGGACATCGGCGGCGACTGCACGAACTACGTGTCGCAGTGCATGTACGCGGGCTGCGGCGTGATGAACTACTCTCGGGACAACGGCTGGTACTACATAAATTCCGACAACCGCGCGCCCGCGTGGACGGGAGTGAACTTCCTCCGCGAGTTTCTCCTCACGAACAGGGGCGCGGGCGTCTACGGCGAGGAAGCGCCGCTCACGGAGCTTCGCCGCGGCGATATTATCCAGTTTATCAACCGCTCGGGGCGGTTTTACCACACGGTTTTCGTCTCGGCAGTCTTTGCTCCCGCAACGCCGCAAAACATATTCGTGTGCGCACATTCCGTCGACGCGCGCAACCGCCGTCTGTCGACGTACAACTACGCCGACACGTTCGGCATACGCATCGTCGGCGCGCGCAAAGAGATAGTTCTCAACGCTTAAAGGAGGCTTTTATGTTCATTTACACCGTTCAATCGGGCGATAATTTAAATCTGCTTTCCCGACGCTTCGGCATCCCCGCAAACCGCATCGCTGCCGACAACGCCCTGCGCTACCCGAATAATCTTGTCGTCGGGCAGAGCCTTGTTATTATGTCGGACAATATGCGCTACACTATCCGAGAGGGGCAAACGCTTTATTCCGTGGCTCGGGAGTTCGGCGTGCCGCTCGAGGCGCTTCTCGACGCGAACCCCAACGTCAACCCCATATCGCTGCAGCCCGGCGAAGTCGTCAATATCCCGATGAAGAGCGACATAAACCGCCGCCCCGCGGTAATAAACGGCTACGCTTACCCGAACATCACCGAATACGCGCTGAATTGCGCTCTGCCGTTCATGACGTTTTTAAGTCCGTTCAGCTACTCTGTGACGACGCAGGGCGAGCTTCTCGCTCCCGCTGCCGACGACCTTATCTACCGCGCGACAAGGAGCGCCGTTATGCCGCTTATGGTGGTGACGAATATCTACGACGGCAGCTTTTCGACAGAGGTGCTCTCGCAGATACTAAATGACGGAGAATCGCGCGAACGTCTCATTTCCTCAATCTTCTACGAGCTCGCCGACAAGGGCTATTACGGGCTGAACCTCGATATGGAGTACATCTCTCCCGACGACAAGGAGGTCTACAACGCGTTCCTTACGGAGCTGTCGGGGCGGCTGCACGAGGCGGGTTACATCCTCGTTACCGCCGTAGCGCCAAAGTACCGCGCCGACCAGCAGGGCATCCTCTACGAGTCGCACGACTACCGCGTCCAGGGCGAGGCGGCGGATTATGTCGTCATTATGACTTACGAGTGGGGGTATACATTTGGATATATTTGATTATGATATTTTGTTTTATCCAAAACGCACAATTATGGAAGTATAATCTTGTAAGAATTTACAAAAAATGGTTAGCCGATAGTATGCTTTCTTTCCGTTGCATACAAAATGTGGTATACTGTTTTTTGGGCGGAGAAATCCGCTACTTTGACCCCCGTGGAGGATTTGGTAATTTGTGGCAAGTAATATCCTGCACGACAGCTTCCGAGGACGGGCGCACCGTTGAGACCTACGGTTTGAAATGCAACTCGACCGAGATCTGCGACATAACGCTCAGCAAACAAGATATCACAGAGTTTGCCGAACTGCTCAACCGTCTGGGAGCGTCGGAAATCCATGCAAAAGAACTGGTGGAAGATTATTTGGGAAAATAGCACAATCGGAGCCGCTCGGGGGAGCGGTTCTTGCATTTTATATTAAGAAAACGCCGCCACTCCGAGGAATGGCGGCGTTCATAATTATTTCATCAGCTCTGTGACCTTTTTCTGCACCGCCGAATAGTCGTAGCCCGCGGCGGTCAGGCGCTTTTTGCGCTCGTCGCCGTTGCCCCAGTCGCCGCGGATTACCTCTCGGGCTATCTCGTCGAGGGACTTTTCGGCAGCGATATCCGCGGCGTTCACCCAGCCGTAGACCGTCGAGCCGCTGAGCCCGTCGCTGACAAGGTGGTACGGGTGCGCGGCGTTCGCGGATATGCTCGTTATTTTTGCCTTTCCCGATTTGCAGGACGTGCCGCGCGTTCCCGTAGAGCTCGCGTAGTGGGTCGTGCCCGTGAAGTTGACGATATCGCCGACTTTGAACGCCGTCGCGGTGCTGCCGTTGAGTTTGAGCGTGCCGAGCCCGAGAACGTCAACGGGGTCAAGCAGCTCGCCCTTGTAGTAGATGTCGGGGTTGCGGTCGTAGTTGTCGATGACGGAAATGTGCAGGTGATTTCCCGTCGACTTGCCCGTGCTGCCGACTTTTCCGATGACAGCGCCCTTTTTGACTGCTTGTCCGACCTTTACGGCGGCGGGCGCTATCATATGCGCGTACAGTGTCGCCTTGCCGTCGGGGTGACGGATAACGACGCGGTTTCCGTAGCCGTCGGCGTTCGCGGTGGTATCGGCGTTCACGACAACGCCGTCCGCGGCGGCTTTTATCGGCGTATTCGCGGGCGCGGCGATGTCAATTCCGTTGTGCCAGCCCGACGACCAACAGCTCCCTTTTTCGCGGAAAATCGTGGTTATGCTCGCGTTTGTCGTGCCGAGAATTTCGCTTAATTTGGCGTAGGTCACGGCGGTATTGCCGAGATAACCCTTGACTTTGTCGCGAAACCAGTCCATATTTTTGCCGAATTTCGCGAGCCAGTTCTCGGGGTCGCCGTGAGCGCTCGCGTAGCCGCGCGCGTTGGCTTCCTTATGCGAAACGACGTTCTCGATTTTTATCGACGGGAACTGCCCGATGAGCTCCGCGCAGAATTGCGCCGCCAAATCGAACGCCGCCTCAAAATACGCCTTGTCCGTCAAGCCGTCCTCGCAAATCTCGAATTGTATGTATGCGGGATTGTAGTTGTACGAGCCTTTTGAGCCGCTTCCGCAGCCCCAGCAGCAGATGTCGAACGGCAAAATCTGCGCGCATTTTACCGCGCCGTTTTTGTCCTTGCCGATGACGGCGTGGGGGTTCACGTCAGTGCCGTCGCTGCCGAAATAATTCTTGTTCGGATTTTCGCCGCAAACGTCGGGTGCGTTTACGTACCGCTTCAAATTCGGATTGTTCGCGCCCGTGGAGTGCACGACAATGCCCTCGGGAACGCCTTTCGGCATTTTCCGCGCCGCCTTGTAGCAAGCGCCCCACGTCGCGAGCGCTTTAATTATCGTCACTGCCACTGTTTTCACCGCCCTTGTTTTCCGTTTTCAGCGCCGCCGCGTCGGTCAAGCCCTCGCCGAGAATGTACCCGACGACGCTCGCGCCGCTCATAATGCAGCCCGTGACCGTCTCGGCGGTGCTGTTGCTGCCGCCGAAAGCGAGTATCAGCCCCGCGGCAAAGCCCGCAATTGCTATCCACAATTTGCGGCTCGTGAGCTTTCTTTTCCAGTCGATTTTCATCACAAAATCCCTCCTAATGCGTTAATTATCGCCGCTAACTTTTCGGCTTTTTCGGTCGACAGATCCGTGCAGCCGAACGCGATTTTCAGCGTGTTCTCTTTCTTCGCTTTGTTGAAATAAAAGGCGTTGCTGACCGAAATTTCGCCGTAGGCAAGCCCCGTAATCGTGCCGATGACCGTCACGTCAAAGCCCGCGAACGCTCCGATGATTGTGATTATCGTGAGCACGATGCCGATTATGTAGCTGATGACCAGAATTTTTTTGCTTGTCGTCATAGTGCCTCCTAATGCGGTTTGTGGAACTCTTCCAAATCGTCGATTCGTCTCCCGAGAT
>JAMPFE010000134.1 GCA_023664705.1 Lachnospiraceae bacterium
TGCCGTTGAGATTGTCGATGGTCAGCAGCGACTCTCTGAACAATTGCTTAACACTTTCGTCCACACCGGGAAGATAATGTTCAATGAACATATCCTCATTGGCAACGTAGCCGCCGGTCTTGCGGATCGTGGGAAGTATGACCGAGGTAACGTGCTTGCGGAACGGCTTGGCTTCGGGTTTGTCGGAACGGAGAATAACGTTATAAAGACCACTTTCATTAACCGCTGTCATTTCTTGCTTTCCGCCGGGGGTGTCCAGTCTAACCAACCCCCTTTCATCTTCGTCAAGTCTGCTGGCTACATCGCGGTGTTTGGAAATTCCCAATATTTCACACACATCTTTTAAGACAAACCACGGTTCGCCGTTGATCTCGACCGTTCTCACAGTCTTGCCTTCGTAGTCAAAAATCTGCATTTCGTTCATAATACTTTCCTCCAATTATGTTTGTTTTTCTTCGTCTGCGGTCGAGTTATTGCCCTCTACCAAACATACGAGCTCTCGCTGTTCGTTTTTGCAGAGTTTGTTTAAAAGTTCCGCAAAGACTTCGGTTTCTGCTGTGTTCATTGTGACACCTCCGTTATTTTTTAATGTTTACACTTAAAGTGCAAACCATATTTTTATTATATACACAAATCGTGTAAATGTCAATACTTTTTTCAAAAAATATTACACAAATTGTGTTGACATTTTTTGAATATTTTGTACAAAAAGTGTTTTTTATATTACAATAACACTTGACTTTTGTACAAAACGGGTATATAATATAAATAAGGAAGGATGTGATTTTATGATTGGAACACGGCTAAAAGAATTAAGAACTCAAAAAGGACTTACAGTAGCTCAACTATGTTCGGAAATGGGGCTAAATACCAGCAGTTATGTAAAATATGAACGAGAAGAGCGAGAAATCGGCATAGATAATCTCGTCAAATTTTCCAACTTCTACGGTGTCACCACCGACTACTTGCTCGGCATATCCGCTCCCGAGACCGAACCCGATCCGTTAGAGGAAATAATTGCAAAATACAAACTTGATGACCTTGAACAGGAACTTTTACGAAAGTATGTTTCATTACCCGACAAGTCAAGAGAAATTATGATGAATTTTCTCAAAGAGACCGTCGCGGCTAAAGAGAATAAAAAGAACGGCTGATGATTTTAAACGGTTGCAGTTTTTTGGTAGCGTCACCTTTAGCATCATTGCAGCTATCGGTGCGATATATGGCGGCGGTGGGGAGTGCCGCCGCTTTGTTTAATCTTCGAGCAATAATGCTCTGAACTTTTCTATTGCGCGGTCGTTGTAAACGAATGTGTTGATTTCTTTGTTTGAATACTTGGATTTTGACCGATACCATTCACCGTATTCATCGGTTTTGATACCGTATTTATTTGAGAGCCTGCCGATGAGCTGTCCCGATACTCCCAATATCTTGCCGATCTCACCCGCCGAATACATTTTCTGTTCCGATTTCGGGAGAGGGAGTATTGGCGTTCCCGACAACACTTCGGCGGCTTTCGCTGCGAGGATATTCTTGTACTCTTTGGAGAGCGTATCCACATTGGAAATTTTTAGGTATTGTTCGGACAAACGAATAAGGGAATCGCGCTCTTGAATTTCAAGGGACTTATCGGGAACGGCAGCAACAATCGTTCCTTTTCTGATACCTTTAAGAACCGTTCTCACACGAGCTCGAAAAGCTTTCGCCACATCGGTCTTTGCAAGCATTGTAACCTCGTAAATGCCGTCCTCATTAAAAACACGCACATCACGATTTTTGCCATCAAGTGTGGTCAAGTTGACCACACTTGAAAATTCGTCACTTAATAAGTAAGAATTTCTTTCCGCCAACTTGTTGATTGCTCTCATCGGATCTGAATACTCCAAACATTCTCCTAATTGTCGAGCAGTCATATACATTTCCTCGTTATCAGAGTAAATGTTGTATTCGACCTCGCCGAATTTATCCGTTTTCACCAATTGCAATTCGTTATCCATAATTAACCTCTTTTCTTTATTCTTGCTCAATAACGGGGAGATGACCGAGTGATTTCAGCGTGTCGTAAATGAACAGTCTGCCTTTTTGCGTCCAATATGTATGGAGTTTCGTATGATCTTCGCCGTCGTTATCTTTGTATGCTATCGTCTTCGACATCGTATAGCCGTTTTCGGCGTACTTTTGGTACAAGAGCCACATTCCGCTCTGCTTGAACTGTATCTTTTGCTCGCTAAGAGTTTGATTGAGCCATTTTGCGGACTTGCCGTAGTCCTTTGCGATCTCCGTGATAGGAAGCAGATCGTGGCATTGGAGAACGATGTCGTAATAGCTTACTTTAGGCTTCATTTCGGCTATCTGCTGAGTTTGCACGGCTATAGCGGTTTCAAGCTCTTTGTTCTTCTTGCGTTCATCTCTAAGCGCTATGAGAGCTTCGATTGCGAGATCGGGATTTGCGATTATCTCATCAATTGCGTACATACCGTGTTTACGGATAGAAGGTAGAACCTCGTCGAACACCCAACGCTCAAACTGTTCCGCAGCGGGAAGTTTGCTATGAGTGATAAGACGGTAGACATCACCTTCGGGGATAAAGGACATCTCAATTTGTTTATCGGGACTTTGAGGATGAGGTAGGTGGTATTTTACCACCCACCGACAATGCAATTTAATAGCATTAACAGAGTCTTTATAACCAAGTGCAATAGCAATATCTTTGGCGCAGAATAATATCTTGCCGTCTTTTTCAATTGTCCGAATTTCTCCGAACTGCTCGTTGGTAAAAATCTGAATCTCATTCATTGTAATCAATCTCCTTTGTTGTCACTTTGTTTTTGTAGCTAAAATGTTCGCACCGTTGAGAATATCAAGAACGGCGATTTTCTCTGCGGAACTAAGATTTTTTATGATCTCGATGAACTCCGCCGCCTCGTTGGTGTTTTTTGTTATGTTTTCTTTCATAGCAATCATCCTTTCGTATAAGTTTAATTCTTGTACTCGCAGGCGCAATTTCGCATGTCTATCGCATTTATACTTCTATTCGGAAGCAATTTTGCAATTTCAGCAGACGGCATACCTTTTTTACAAGCTTCTTCTAAAATCTTATTTTCCTCGTCAGTCCACACCTTTCCCATAATACATCCTGTTATAATCAAGGCTTATATTCACACGCTTTGTTCCGCATATCACAAAGATTACGGCAAAAGTAATCGTCGGGATTCGGGCACCACAACACATCGTTTTCAATGGCTTTTATTGTGTCCTCAACCCATTTGATCGCCTCGTTGTAGTCAGACTCTGTAAACTGTATTTTTATCCACTTCCTTTCTTTGAACAAATTCCACCATAATTCATCAACCCGCCCATATTCTTCTATCGTCGGTTTTGCGTACAGGCATAATTGACGAACGAAACTTCTGAAATGTTCCTTGCAAGACTTACTTATCTCACCGTTTTTAAGGAATTTAATAGATGCACTTTTGTGATCCAAGATTATTATTTTGCCCGCTTCTTTTTCTCTTAAAAGCAGATCGATAAAGCCTACCATTTTGTACTTGCCTATGGTGAAATGTACTTCTTTTTCAACGCCCAATATCTCATAATTTTCGAGATCGAGGTCGATGTTTTCAAGAAAATCAAGTCCTTTGTCGTAATACGACTGCCCGATGTCGACGTAATTGTTCGGTGGGGCGGGGTAGGTGATGTTCTCGGCATAATGCTCCTCGTAATACATAGGCAACTCGAATATTGACAACTCGTTTTTAGCGTATTTTTCTAGAATTTTGTGCATAAAACTGCCGTACTGCGAGTAGAAATTTTCCTCGCCTTCAATGCAATCCACATAATGCAACCTGAAAGAATATGGGCATTGGTGGTACGCTGTTAAACGGCTGTACGACCATATCATCGTATCTATAATAAATCTCGTTTCGTCCATTTTTCCTCCTACTATAATATAATTGTCGGGTAAATCCATGACA
>JAMPFE010000135.1 GCA_023664705.1 Lachnospiraceae bacterium
GTCCTTATTATGCTTAAAGCCTACAATATAGGCTTTTTTGGTATCACCGTCTGCACGGAAGATATAATTATCCGCTGTTAATTTTCTGCGTTCAATAGCGTATTCTACCGCAATCTTGACCGCTTGATTGAAGTATACGGGTCTTGCCTTGCCTGTTTTGCCCTCACGGATATAAATGACATCTCGGAAATTACCGTGTTCGTCATAAAAATCACGCACCCTGAACGCAAGGCTATCACCGCAACGATACCCTGTATTGATACCAAAAACGAACAAAGCGGCTTTACAGTACCAATGCTTTTCAAGAAAATACTCTACCATTTTGTTAATATCCTCTATACTGGTGAACGCGTCTGCGCTTTGGTCGGTCGGTCTGTCGAGATGTGTAACCATACCTGTACCGTGGGATTTTTGTTTGTGTTTCTCGGCTATCCATATTTGCGGTTCATTTCCGATATAGATAGCGGGCAAGCATTGTTGCGTTGTAATTTGAGTTTTTATATTCATCGTAATTTCCTTTCTTCGCTGGGTCAATTACGTCAATTACATTTGAGATTTTCGACGTATCGATACCGTTTGCTCTTAGCTTTTTCATCAATCCGTCAAAGCAGCGTTTTGGATGGATTGAACTTTTGCTTACGATATTGCCATAACGGCATATCCATATGTACTCACCATTATAGTCTTTAGTCCACTTGACTTGTATACGCATAAAATCACCTCAACTTTTATTAACAATGGATATAGATATTTCCTTCAAACAGGAAAGCTAATTTTCTGGGAGTATATTTCCGCTGATTTAGCCTTGCAATAGCATTTTTAGCACTTTCGGCTTCGGAAACGTTTTGATTTCTATGCTGAATTTCGTTGATTATGTAGAGTAAATCCTTGATTTTGCGCCGTTGTATTCTGGCGTTTTTTATCATCACGGAAGCTGCCCAGCCTTGTGCCGCATTTAGATTTCCAAACTCCACATAATGGAGAATATCGCATATTTCCTCGTCTGTCTTGCTTAGCGCTTGCAATAGACCGTTCTTTTCAGCATCAATGGTATTTACAAATCTGCGGAAATTTCCAACCTCGGAAAGCCAACGGTTGAAATCGCTTGTGTCTGCGCATATCAGCCGTTTAAGACCTTCCTTTTTGTCGAATGGTTGATTTGCGTTTTCTACAAAAAACACGTCTTTCAGCCATTCGGGGACACCGTTTTCCAGAGCCTCGTAAGCTTGCTTGTATGTTCTCCAAACTGTAGCATTTGTCTCGTCTGTAAAACGATATTGCTTTTGTCTTGTTTGTTTTAGGCATTTTATGCCGTCTGTAACTATATATTTAGGCATTTTCCTCACGTCCTTCCTTATCATTTAAGAATTACTTACGCTTGATGTTGTGGAGACGATAATAATCGTCCCAATATTTGTCGAGATTGCGCTTTATTTCCTGCTGTTCGCGCATAATCTGCCGCTGTCGCGGGCTCGTTGTGTTTTCCTTAATCAGTTCCCAAATGATGATTATAAGCGCACCAATAATAAACAAATCCATAGTAATGTCCTCCTAAAATGTTAATTTAAACCGAATTTTTTCCGTATATTGACGGATTCGGTTCGGTTATAGTCTCGTTCTCGGATTTCAGATATGTCGCTCATTTTGCGTATTCCGCAAATAGGGAATACTCTAGGGCAATGAGCGCAAACCAAATGTAACTCATATTCAAAATCCTTACCGCCGATAACGTCATCGGAAACATTACCGGTCAACTCAATCTCAAATTCGTCCGAGCCGCAGCGTTCGCATCGCAGACCGGGGTATCTTCGGGTATTTGGCATAATAACACATCCTTTCGTTAGTAGTCTTGACGGGATTATTCAAAATAAACCTACCATTTAATTTCGCACCAATAATCACCATAAGGCGTATTCTGATCACACTCATAAATGTTAAGTTCCGTGCCGCTTTCACCGCCGAAATATGTTTGACAGCACTTTTCGGCGTGACCTGCCGTCATATCACTCTCATATACCTGATTCCCGTTATTGTAGATATATTCGAGAAATTTGCCACCCGATTCTTGAATATCCTCAATTTCAAGGTATGCGCCCGTAAACTCCGCCGAACGGTAAATGGTATCGCTGTCTAAGAACCTGTTTGCATCGCAAATTTCGTCTTTGCCGCAGCCGAGGTCGTAGATCTCGCCGTGAACGTGTACCGTTTTTTTGTTGTCTTGTATTTCAATGCTGTAAAAAATCCTATCCATAATTATTTCCTTCCGTGAGTAAATTTGGGTTCGTCCTCAAAGCGTACTGCCGCTTGTCGGACGGTATGTCGGACGGGGCAGGGGAGACCCGTCCGAGGGAATATGGATTTATTCGTCGATTATCTCGCAATCGGTAAACTCAAACTCGCCGTCAGCATCAATGGTATCATCTTCGCCCTCAACGCCAATAGCTTTGTCTCCGCCGCCGCTAGCCATTAACTCAATTCCTCCGAATTTGTCATACGCCATTGCGATAATATCAGCGTCGCATAACTCTTGATTGTCGGGAACTTCGACTACCGTTGAAATCAAAGCAGTTACATTGCCATATACACGATATTTCATAATTACACCTCCTCGTTTATCTCGATTATGCCGCAGTCCGTAATTTCCGACACTTGTAAACGCGCAACAAAATATCCGTTGTCAACACAATATTGAGTGGCTTTGAGTAGAGCAACATTTGATGTATCTGCGGTTACAACAATAGGTATTCTCACACACCTACTATCTTCCGTTGTTACGAGAAATTTTCTTACCTTTTCCATAGTAACACCTCTTTCTTTAATTGTACCAATATTCGGTTAAATCAGGGTCGTCTGAAACCTCAAAATCTTCGCCGTTTATAGTTACATACTGTTTTACAAGAATATCGAGATCGTCTATCCCTTCTTCTGCGACTTTAATGTCAAAGACTTCTTTGGTTTCGAGATTGACCTTGCAATCCGTTGTTATTTTAACGCCGTCATCCCAAACCGATGTAAACTCGGCTTTCACAATTCTATGTGTCATATGATATACCTCTCTTATAAGTAATTTGGTTCGCCCTAAAGCGTCATTGCAGCTTGTGGGCGATATATCGGACGGCGCGGCTAACGCCGTCCGAATATGTATTACATAACGCTGATCTCAAAAGTCTCACCGTCAAATTCCCAGCTTGCGATTTTACTGTTGCCCCAATTATAACCACTATGCTCGAATATATCCTCGTTGTCGATTTCGTCAGCGTTTGTATGGAACACCTCATCAGTATTCACATTGCAAATATTGACCTCGTAGTAGTCCGTACCGCCTTTAAGGGCGAAAAATTCTTTGACTGTCATTGTGCTCACCTCACTTTCCGGACGATTTTCCGAGTTCATATGCCTTTTTAAGAGCTTCCTGTAGCCTCCATACGGACACCTCAAGGGAATCGTCGGTATCGTTATTCTTGCTTTCCAAGTTCTCGCGACCGAAAAACTTTTTTGCAATACGGTTTATTTCCATTTCTATCGTTGGAGCGACCGCAAATTGCCCAATGTCAACTGTTGTTACGGGGAATATCTCTTCAAACATATCAGCGCCGCTCCCATTATGACGCACGTCTGTTCGTATGCCGTCATCGGTATCTCCAATCTCAATGAATTTATAGGCGTATTCCTCATTCGGATCGTCAAAATCCATTTCGTTAAGTTCGTCTATAACGTTCATAATCGCTTTTACTTCTTTAAATTCGGGGTACCATTTAACCCAATCCCAAATTAAAAGGCGATTACCGTTATTTTCGAGAATTTTTGTCGGTGCAAAACCTTTGCCATTACATACAATCTCGTATGCTGCCTTAAACTTGGAAAATAATGCTATAACTCATTGTATATCATCCTTTCAAACAGTAAAATTTTGGTTACGGCTCTAAGTTCGTGTGCTTATTGCCGTTATGTGGGAGC
>JAMPFE010000136.1 GCA_023664705.1 Lachnospiraceae bacterium
GCTCTAAAAAACATTGCCTTTAAAGCGCAAGCTGATTTTCGGTTCGCGCTTTTTTCTGTTCCAAATTTGTAAAACCGTTTTAGATTTTGCCGCGCTCCGAACCGACGCTCGGTTTGGGGCTTTCGGGTTTTGCCTTGACTTTTCTTTCAGCTCGGTTCAGTCGCTGCTTCGGAAATTCGGAGAGTGTGTCAATCTCACCATACTCAATAGTGAGATTGACAAGCTGCGCTCATCAATCTCACATTGAGCAAGGGCAAAATCTCAAATTCCAAAATGGACTTTGAGATGAATGGGCGGGCAAAATTTTCAGCGCCGCAAAGTTTAGCCGAGGAAACCTCGGAAAGATCGATAGAGCATTTTTTAAGGTTTGCTCTCAGTTGATTCCCATTTGCTGTTATGATTTGCTGCCGATCAAACATTTAGGCTATACTCAATAGCCAAAATGTTTAGCACAGCTAAACACTTAGGCATTGAGCAAGAGCGTACCACTTTGCCCAGTCTTAAAAAGATCGGGCAAAATCTCAAATTCCAAAGATGAATGGGCGGGCAAAATTTTCAGCGCCGAAAAAATTAGCGAGGCACAGAGTGGCAAATCCAAAACGGAGATTTTCATTTTGCCGATCTCTTGACCTTCGCCATAGTCGTTCTCTTGATTATGCGCTCGAAGCTCGCGTCAATCAAGCTATACTCAATAGCTTGACTGTCAAGCGTAGCTTAACTATCAAGCATTGAGCATAGGAAAAAATTTAACCCTCTGCTCACTCCGTCCTAAAAGTCCGAGCAAAATTTTTCGGCGGCAAGAGATTTTACAGAGCTGTTGAGGATAAAGCTGAAAAAGAAAATCGAGGGTTTAACATATCATCATCTTTGATTTTACTTTCGAGTTAGTCTTGGCTTGCGTGTTTTAGGGTTCGGGTTCCCTAAAAGTTTTCGAGGGGGTCTGTTCTCGGACTGGAAGAAAGTGGCAAAGTATACGGCACTTTCTATGGCTTGCTAATCATTCAAAAACATCGGAATACGAATTTTCACTTTTTCAAGTCCGCCGCACGTATGCGCAACCCCCTCGATTTTCCTTTCAAGTTTTTTCTCGGAGTTTGACGATCCTCCCCTTTGTTGAGAACTATGGAGTTGCTCATTGCGATGACAGCTATGATGAAGTAGATGGGAAAGGCGGATAGGGAGATGTCATAGGCGGTGCTAGTGGTTGGAAAGATTTTTGAGGGCAGCAGAGAGGATAAGAGGAATTGAGGAAACACAAAGAGCGCGGCGTGATCGACATACTGCGTGCTTACAATATAAGGGTATCGAGAGGGGCTTGCTATCTCGTCCCAAACCGCCAAAGGGAAGTTAGAGACTGATAACAAGTTGCGGCGAGATCGCGCCTAAAAAATTCCGAGGAGTATACAGCCGTGAGTAAAAATCCGAGGTCGATAAAATGGTAGGGGCATACTCTCACAAGCAGGAAATGCGCTCACGAGTTAGTCGAGAATAACCGCTTTCGGTTAAGGCAGCGTAAAGATTTTGGGATGGGTTTCGCTATCCCGACCGAAATCGCCGAGCAGCAGTTAGCATAAGGTTACAAGTTGTGAGGGAGATCACGCTTGAAAATTTCCGAGGGGTCATACTGTTATGGGCAAAAATCCGAAGTCGATAAAATGGTAGGGGCATACTCTTACGGGCAAGATATGCGTTCGAGGGTTAGCTAATTATAACCACTACTGAGCTGAATCGATTGCAAAGTTTTTCGAGGGACTATACCATAGTAAGCAAAAATCCAAAGCCGACAAGACGGTAGGGTCATACTCTCACAAGCAGGAAGTGTGTTCATAAGTTAGACTAAGATAACCACTTTCAGGCAAGGTTGAGCCAAAACTTTCAGAGTGGGTCTTGCTATCTCGACTGAAATCGCCGAACAGCAGTTGGCGCAAGGTAACAAGTCGTGAGCAAAATCACGCTTGAAAATTTCCGAGGGTTATACCGTCACGAGCGAAAATCCGAAGCCGATAAAGCGGTAGGGGCATTCTCTCACGAGCGAGAGATGTGCTCGTGAGTTAGCATAGTATAACCACTTTCGAGTAAGAGTACTCGCAAAAAAATTTAAGGGGGGTCTCGCTATCCCTACCGAAATCTCCGAGCAAGAGTTAGCTAAGAATAACCACTCTGCGAAAAAAGGGGCTGAAAAAAGAATACGTAATCTTGGGGTCTTGGAAATGTTAGCAAGCCACAGAAAATATACGTATATTTTCGCTCGTTGAAGCGGTGCCCCCGTTCAACTTTTTAGGGAAACCCTCGCCCTAAAAATTACATCCCTTACAGTATCAACATTTGATCGTATAAAAAATTACGGTCTGTTTGCGAAATTTTGTGCAAAATGTCAATTGATTTCTTTGCCGAAATATGTTAAAATCATAATCACAAAATTCCAATGAGGGAGTAGCAAGCGCTTTGGCGTAACAAGTCAACACACCGGTCTTGACCTGGCTTGTTTTAAATTGCGAGACTCAAAGTATAACGCCACAGTTATGCATTGAGCCGTTCTCCCGATATTTTCGGTGAAAATCTGCCCGTGTATGACGTTATACACGGGCTTTTTGTAATTTAAAATATCGGAGGAACTCAAAATGGAATGGGATGTAATGTTTATTGTCAACAGCACCTTGCTTGGTGTTGGACTTGCTATGGACGCTTTTTCGGTGTCAATGGCGAATGGCTTGAACGATCCGAAAATGAAAAAGCCGAAAATGTGCGCCATCGCGGGAGTTTTTGCGGGATTTCAGTTCGCAATGCCCATTATAGGTTGGATATGCGTTCGCACAATAGCGCAGGCTTTCAAGGCGTTTGAGAGCTTTATCCCGTGGATCGCACTCGGTCTGCTCGGATTTATCGGTGGCAAAATGTTGTTTGAGGGAATAAAGGGCGGCGATACGGAGGACGAGATAAAATCGCTCGGCTTCGGAACGCTTATGGTGCAGGGCGTTGCCACTTCAATAGACGCACTTTCGGTCGGGTTCACCATAGCTGAATACGATACGCTTATGGCGATATGCTCCACGCTGATTATTGCCGCTGTCACATTCGTTATTTGTATCGCGGGACTGCTCATCGGCAAAAAATTCGGCACTAAGCTTTCGGGAAAGGCACAGATACTCGGCGGCGTTATTCTGATCTGTATCGGTATTGAGATATTTGTAAAAGGACTTATTCAATGATCTGAGAAAAGCAGTATGGAACTTGACATTATATTTTTCGTAAACAGCATTTTGTTAGGCTTCGGGCTTTCCGTGGATGCGTTTTCCGTATCGCTGGCAAACGGCTTGAACGATCCGAAAATGGGAAAGGGAAAGATGTGCGTGATCGCGGGAACGTTTGCGGGCTTTCAATTCACTATGCCTTTTATCGGGTGGGTATGTGTGAGAACAGCAGCGCACTTTTTCAACGCGTTTGAAAAATTTATCCCGTGGATCGCGCTCGTACTGCTTCTGTTCATCGGCGGCAAAACAGTCTTTGAGGGGATAAAGGGAGACGATGATAATGGCGAGGCTTGCGCACTTAACTTTGGGGCTATTCTTCTTCAAGGCTTGGCTACCTCGATAGACGAGTTGTCGGCAGGATTTATGATCGCCGAATATGATATGACTGAAGCTGTTATTTCCGTGCTGATGATCGCGGTTGTCACCTTTGCTGCCTGTATAGCGGGACTGATCATCGGCAAAAAATTCGGCACTAAGCTTTCGGGAAAGGTACAAGTACTTGGCGGCGTTATTTTGATAGGTATCGGTATAGAGATATTTGTTAAAGGGATCATTTCATAACCGCACTTTCCATTTCAACAGCAGTGCCGAATTGATGATAACAAGCACCGACCCCGCATTGTGTACCAACGCTCCGACAATGGGATTTAAAATTCCCGTGATTGCGAGTATAATGG
>JAMPFE010000137.1 GCA_023664705.1 Lachnospiraceae bacterium
GTGTAAACCATGACTGGTTTGTTATGGATTTACCCGACAATTATATTATAGTAGGTGGTGAAAATCAACCGTTAATGTTTGAAAAAATGTCGGTTATCCATCAAAATGAATGAAAATGTCGGAAAGGAACAAAAAAATGTCCGAGGATAAAAGAATAAAGCACACCAAGCAGCGGATAGCGGAGGCGATGATCGACTGCTTGCAGAAAATTTCGCTCGACAGCGTTACCGTAAAGAAACTCTGCGAGGTCGCCGATATAAACAGGAGCACGTTTTACGCCTATTACGCTGATCCGTTCGAGTTGTATGAAGTGCTTGAAAAAGGCGCTCTTGAGGGCTTGGACGTGTACTTTTCCAAGCTGAAGGCAAACGACTTGTCCTACCGCGATTTTCTGAAACATATGATAAGCTACATCGAAACGCACGAAAAAGTGTTCCTCGCCTTGATAAAAACCAATAGTTCATCTTTGAAAGCAGCGAGTATAGCACAGATCGAAAAGCTGGGAATGTTCGATTTTCCACAGCTTAAAGACTATAAGGATTATGCGATGGAGTATTTCATAAGCGGCGCGCTCAGTACGATAACCAAGTGGTTGAGCGACGGAAAAAAGCAACCGGCAGAAAAACTCGCGGAGCTTCTTTACGGACTGACCGTGGGAAAGAAATAGGAGGACGTTCGTTATGAAAGAACGCGCAAAACAGCTTTTTGAACTGTACAAGAGCTTCGATATAAAGGGCGCGAACAAGCTGCAAGTGACCCTTATCGCTATTGGCAGCGCAGTCGTTGCAATCGTAAAATTTATTCTCGGATTTGTTATACATTCGTTTGTGTGGTCGTATTCGGGCTTGTATGCGCTGGGAATGGCGGTAGGAAAAGAGATTTTTTTGAAATGCTCCGGCGATCCGGTACCAAGCAAAAAGAAAGCACTTTACAGCTTGATCATCGCAGCAATCGTATTTGTCGCGGGCTTTTTCTTTGATATGTGCATTATGGTGAAACAGTTTTCAAACGATTTGTCGGCTCATTATCCGATACCCGTGGTCATCGCAGCGAGCATTTATTTCGTTTTCTCATACTGCCTCTCGATACACGGTATATGGCAGACACGCAAAAATAAAGACATCGAATTTTACGCTTATAAAATCATCTGTATATCGGGTTCGCTTATGAATATGGTGCTTTTGCAGCGAATGATATTGTCGTGTATAGAGGTATCCGATGAAATGACGACGATGATTAATTCGAGGTTTGGATATTTTATCGGCTCAATGCTGATCGTAAGTTCCGTGATATTGCTCGTGCGGTGTATCTTGGCGCTTAAAAAGGAAAAGGCAGGGTGATACATACGGAGACCTCGAAATTTTTCGCTAACGAAAAGGCAAGCAAAATATTGCTGAAAATGGCGCCGCCCGTAATGCTCGCGCAGCTTATTCAGGCGCTTTACAACATCGTGGACAGCCTGTTCGTCGGACGTTTCGCGGAAAGCGGACTAACGGCGCTGTCTATCGTTTATCCGTTTCAGCTTTTAATGATCGCGCTGGCGGTCGGCACAGGCGTTGGAATAAACACGGCTATGGCGGCAAAGCTGGGAGTAAGTGAGAAAAAGTCATCGGACGAATTCGCAGGCACGGCTGCGCCGCTGGCGGCTGTCTTATGGCTGCTTTTTGCGGTCTTATCGTGGCTTATTATGCCGTTTTACGCCGAAATATCCTCCGAATCGGAGGAAGTGATCAGCTCTGTGACCGTTTACGGCCGCATTGTTTGTGTAGGCGGCTTCGGATTGTTTTTCGAGAGCGTTTGGACGAAAGTGCTGCAAGCGGAGGGCGATATGAAAACCCCGATGGCGGCGCAGATAGTCGGCGCTGTTGTCAACATAATACTTGATCCGCTGTTGATATTCGGAATGTTGGGAGCACCGAAAATGGGGATAGCGGGAGCCGCTGCCGCGACGGTCGCGGGGCAGATCACCGCCGCGCTCATCGTTATGAAAAAGGGTTTTCGCAAGCCGCCTTCAAAGAGCGTTTTCCTCCGTCACACAAAGAAAATTTTTCGATTGGGTGTGCCGAATATGCTTATGCAGTCGGCGTATACCGTGTACATTTTCGGACTGAATATGATATTGGCGGCTTTCTCGGATCAGGCTGTCACGGCGTTGGGATTATATTATAAGTGGCAGGCTTTTTTCTCTATTCCACTTAGTGCTATGCAGACGTGTATTGTTCCCGTTATCAGCTTCAACTACGCCGCAAGGAATATCGAACGCTGCCGCAAAACTCTCTCGGCGGCTGTGATATTCGGCTTTGCGCTTATGTCTGTGGGCGTGTTGTGTTTCGAACTTATTCCCGCGCCGATGCTGCGTGTGTTCAGCTCGGACGAAGCGGTCATCGCCATCGGCAGCGTGGGCTTCCGCTTTATCGGGATAAGCTTTATCCCGATGGTGTTATCGCTTATTTTTCCGGTGTTTTTTCAAGCCGTGGGCTATGCCGTCAGAAGCTCGCTGCTGACGGTCATCCGCACGGTGGTGTTGTTTGTGCCGTTGGGTTTCCTGTTTTCAAGGTTCGGATTGAATTGGTTTTGGTTGACTTTTCCCGTGACGGAATTGCTGACGGGCGATGTGGGAGCGCTGTTCTATCGCAGCTTTTTAAAACACCCGGACTCCAAACGGGAAAAATCGGAGGAAACGGAAACGGTTATCAAGCCCTCGCGTCCGAGCGTTTTGATCACCATCGCACGTGAGCACGGTTCTTCGGGAAAACATATCGGCGAAAGGTTGGGGATACCGTTCTATTACAAGGAAATGACGGCGCTTGCGGCACAAGAAAGCGGCTTGGACAAGGAATTCATTTCCGATCTCAACAAAAATTCGCCGCAGCTTCTCAAGGAGCTTTATCTCGGTACAAAGGCCGTGCAGCACGCGGTTGCCGCTCAGTACAAGGTAATTCACAAGATCGCCGACAGCGGCAGCTGCGTGATAGTCGGCAGAGCAGCCGATTATGTTCTCAAAGACCGTGCGAACGTTGTGCGGATTTTTATCTACGCGCCCGAAGAATTTCGGATCGGCAGGGTGATGGAGATATACGGCGACACACGCGAACAAGCTAAAGAAAATATCCGCCATTCCGACGAAGCGAGAGCCGCTTATTATCACAGTATTTCGGGTTGCGATTGGGGCGACAGACATCAATACGATCTGATGATAGATTCGTCGCGCGGCTTGGAAAAAAGCGTCGATACCATATTGGAGTACCTCGGACTACGTTGAAAAATTATTGCGGCACGGGCGCATTGCTTCTCCAAAAAAGTACGAGGCAGGCGCAAATATTTTCCGAGCGGTCAAGCGCCGCTCGATTTTTTTGCAGCGGTTAGTTTCAAATAACGCTTTTAGGGTCGGGGCTCCCTAAACGGATCGAAGCGGGGGTACCGCTTCAACCAACGAAAATATACGTATATTTTCTGTGGCTTGCTAACAGTTCCAAAACCCCAAGATTACGTATTCTTTTTTCAGCTCCTTTTTTCGCCGAGTGGTTATCCCTGACTAACTCTTGCTCAGGGATTTTTGTCGGAATAGCGAGACCCTCTCAAAAATTTTTTTCGCTCGGTCTTGTTAGTAAGTGGTTACGCTAGACTAACTCGTGAACGCATTTCTTGCTCGTGAGAGTATGACCCTACCGTCTTGTCGGCTTTGGATTTTTGCTCACGATGGTATGTCCCTCGAAAAATTTTGCAGTCGATCCAGCTCAGTAATGGTTATAATTAGCTAACTCTCGAACACGTGCCATGCTCGTAAGAGTATGCCCCTACCATTTTATCGACTTCAGAGCTTTGCTCGCAACGGTATGCCCCCTCGGAATTTTTCGGGCACGATTTTGCTCATGGGTTGTTACATGACGCTAAC
>JAMPFE010000138.1 GCA_023664705.1 Lachnospiraceae bacterium
GGGCAAGCATAGGCTCGTTATAGTGATTAGCCGTAATTCGGATTATATTTTACCCGAATATCGGATATTTTATTTATATAGTAAAGCGGCGGCTTAGTCAGCCGCCGCCAAGGAGCAATTCGCAACTGAAAAAGCCGATAAACTGTGATTTCTCACAAGTTCATCGGCTCTGCGTCTGTGCGTCTGGCTCTTTTATCACAATTATATTTAGGCGTTCAGCCTTGATTAAGCTTTCCTTTTTGCACTTCGGACAAAATAGAGGAAAATTATCTAAAACGGTATCTTCTCTTATTTTGTTATGAGTTTTACCGCCGCACACAGGGCAAAATATCCATTTGGTGTTTATTTTTCTCCCTCCTAACATTACTCATTATTGTAATCATTTAAATCAACAGTTTTTTCTTCCCCCTCTTTTTGCTTGACTTCTATACTTACAAACATTTTTCGGGCGCATAGTCCGATGATACATACAACTAACCCTGTCGGTATCAGACAAAGATATATAGCGTTATGTAAATTGTCAAACAGAAAGCCATAAACGACTTGTCCAATAGGTTGAACACAAAGGGTTATCGCAGAGGTATATGCCATTACTTTGCCTATTAAGTCGTTTGGTGTTCTTTGTTGTATGATAGATACTGCAAAAATTGAGAAAATGCTTATTGCGATTTGCATACCGCAAAGCGATACGACGGTAATTATATATTTTGCAAAATTGCTTATGGGAAAGAAAAAAGCAGCTCCTGCAGGAATTATAAAAATGCCCATAATAGCAAGCAATGAGGATAATTTGCGTATTCTGAATTTTGTTGCTAAAATTCCTGCCGCCATACTACCTATAATTGTAGCAATTGCTAACACACTTTCTGCCGCGCCGTAATATTTCGCATTAAATTCGAGAACATTGTGTACAATATATGGCAGACCGACTACGACGATACCCATCACAAAAAATCTTGATAGCGCAATCAAAAGCAACATTTTTGCAATACTTGTCTGCTCCTTTGAAATATAACGCATACTTGTCAAAAAATCTTGCTTGATAATCGCACACACCCCCTCTTTACTGTGAGGCGGCTGAAAGCCTAATTTTATGAAACATTCAAATAATGCAGTCACAAAGAAACAGCCAATGCTCGCATACATAACAGGTTTAAGCCCAAATGCCGCATACAATATACCACCTAATACGGGGGCAATTAAAGACGATAAAGAAGCCACTTGATTTACGATAGCATTGCCTTTCATTATATTCTCACCTTGCAGCATTGTCGGAATACACGCTTGCACAGTAGGTGTTTCAAACGCTCCCAAAACAGAAAGGATTACAAGCAAAACTCCAATTACAATTAAGTCGTTTGCTTCGGTCAAAAGAAGTGCCGCACATAATACAGATGTTCCTGTCAATGCGTCTAACGCGACCATAATATTGCGTCTATTTGCTCTGTCTGCAAGAATTCCGCCAAGCGGCGAAAGCATAATCGTCGGTATAGTTGCAATAGACAATAAACCCGCGAATACAGCGGCGGAACCCGTTATTTCCAACACATACATCGACATAGCGAGTTTCAGAATTAAATTTCCGAAAAGTGATGTCAGTTGCCCCAAAATCAAAAGAACAAAATTCTTTGTAAATAAATTTTTCGTCACGACTTGCTCTCCCCCTTTTCCGAAATATCGGTTATAAATTGTTCTGTAAAAGTTACGGCTTCATCGCTAAAAATCGGAAGTCCCATACATTTTAATACTTCAATTACAAAATGGTATTTATGCTGCAGTTCTTCTTCCGTTGATGGAAAAATCGTCGGCATAAGCCAAAAGTTTATAAGCGGTAAAAGTTCGGAAAACTCACGCGCATATTCTGTTTTTATTGAGCCATCCCGCTTGCCCTCTTCCAACAATTCAAACCACAAGGGCGTAAGCACACGAAGATTTTGCTCTATCGATGCTAATAAAATTTGCTTGTCTTTTAGAATGAGTGACGCTTGCGTGTTTATTTGATTACGCTGCTCATCTGATTGGTTTAGCACAAGCAACGCTCTCATTTTTTGCAGCCCATTTAAGTCGTTTCTTTTTTTGATTTCCTCAAACGGATTGTTTTCAAAAAACATTTGATTTCCCAACTCATACATAACATCTTCTTTACTATGAAAAAAACGGTAGAACATACCTTTTGCTCCACCTGCCAACTCCATAATATCAGAAACCGAAGTTTCCTCATATCCTTTAGACGCGAATAAAGTTTGAGCGGCATTGAGAATTTCACGTTTCCAATCTTCGGGCGATTTCTTTGCAGGCCGTGCCATTAATATGCTCCTTTCTTATTTTTGATTATTGACTGTCGGTCAATAACTATTTTACGACTAATCTTTAACATTGTCAATGGGTATTTTGCACGAAGATTTGTAACAAGATTATGATTTTATTGAGCATATTGCTTACCAAATTTTCTAATAAATCAAAACCACCAGCTGAGCTGGTGGTTTGCACTTGCTCTTGCCTACGGTATTTCGGTGCAAATACAATATGGTACTTGCAATTCCACTTGGAATGTGATAAACTATGATTGTCATTCATTTGACTGTCCTTCTTTTTGGTCTTGATGTGGTTGCCAAACCCTCATCCATTATACCATAGGAGGACTTTTCTTTCATCTAAAGATTTTTTCCACCGCTTCAAGCGGTGGTTTATTTTCGCTGAAGCTACAATTAAATAACCTCTCCAAAGCCGCAGCTTTAGAGAGGTTATTTCGTCATTAGGATTTTTTGAGGTTCGGGCTATCAGACGTTCTCGTCAGCTCCTGTTCCTTTTGAGCGCGTATCAGATTGTCGATGTAGTTGCCGTCAACGATTTTCTCATACGCCGTTATCAAGTCGGAAACTCGTTTCAGCTTCAACTGTTCGTCCGCGACCTCGTTCTTCGTTGCCGTGATGATGTCGGGCAAGCCTTTCAGCCGTTCCTCCAACTTTTCAATATCGGCTTCGGTTGTTACGCCGTGCTTCTCGGCGATTTCTTTCGCCGCCGCTATTTTCGTCTGCGTCATAGCGTCGGACTTTGCGGAATGAGCCGCGAATAAAAAGCGGAGTTGCGATATGTCCGATTTCAGCGTGGGGATCTCCTCGGTAAGAAAACGTACTTTTTCGGTTTTCTCATCAATCCCTCGTTTCAGCCTGTCCGCCTTTTCGTAAATCTGCTCACGCGAGGACAAACCGAACTCGGCAAGCGTCATAAGCTGGCGCGAGAGATAGTCGATATTCGCGTCGTTTTTGAAAGCGTAGATTTTTCGCGCGTCCAATTTTCGCGGCGCAAGCCGAAACTGCTTTATCTCGATGACCATATCCATAACCGTGACGTGGAATTTCTTTTCAACCGTGTTGGCGGTCTTGAATTTCTCGCGTACCGCGTCCGTAAATTTGTCGCGCTCGGCAATTCGCTGTTCAAGATTTTTCGGGAGATAAGCGTCACCGAGCGTTTTCAGTCGGACAAACCGTTCCGCGAACGTCGGCTTGACCGCGAGATGTTTCCCGCGCTTGATTTCATACCCGCGCATTTTCAGCTTGTTCAGCAAATCCTCAAGGTTAGCGGACGAATAAACGAGCCTGTCAATCTCCAGCTTGATTTTCTCCCGCACTCCCTCAACCTTGTTCGGGCGAAACGTCGCGGCGATAGCGGCGGCGGTTTTCTGCGCGTAGTCGGGAATGTGGAGCGCACAGTTTTCCTCCACATACGGTATGCCCGTTTTTTCGAGTTCAGCAGCCACATACTGTAATTTGTCCTCCGAAAAAATTTCAAGAGGAACGAATTTCGCGCCGACCTTTAGAGAGAGCGCCGCGACGTTATCCCGATAACTCAAAATCTCCGACCGCATAAAATCGTTCTGATTTTTAATGA
>JAMPFE010000139.1 GCA_023664705.1 Lachnospiraceae bacterium
GCTTTTCCGAAAAATACTTATGTATAGCGCTCAATTGCTCTTTGCCGCAAAATATAATTATCGTGCCGTTTGTTACTCGATAAACCTCGTCGAGAAACTGATTTAAGTCAAACTGCATTACATCGGCGAGAGATTTATCGAGTACGCGTAAGCCATTGCTTTCTCTGTTTACTTCACCATATGGAATATCTGTTAATGTAAGCGATACCCCCCCCCTAGCAAGTGACTTCATAAATTCCATACAGTCTAAATTGTAGATACGATTAAGTTTCATTTGACCTCCTTGTTATTAGACGTGCCGATTCTTATCCGTCGAATTGAACCGGCGTTCTTTTCAATCATTTTCATATGTAACCATATTCTATCATTGTCAAAATGCCATATAAGAATAGCAGCGCCAAGCCCTATACCAAATACCACACATAAAATAGCGAATACGAAACCTATTAAATACATTGCGTATTGTTCACCTCCCCTTACAAATTGCACTAAAAGAAAAATTTTAGAACAAAGTTAATAGTTGGTTATCAGAACCTCATCGCTGCTGTTAGCGGTTTTTACCTTGGTCTGGTAATTACAGTTCTTGTAATCAATGTTAAGGTGATGAACGTGATATTTATTCGCCCAATCCTTGAGGATTTCATTGGATTTGCCTTTGTGTTCCATAACGTTGGATAAAGCGAATTTATATCCTTTATCGCTTAAATCGTCAAGATAATCCAAAAGGGCGCGCTCATATGTTTCAGACCACTTGCAAAAATAGTCGCGTTCGTAAGCTCCTACGGTAATGAGATAGGGCGGATCGGCATACACGAACGTATCATCGCCGCCGATATTCGACACACTCACATTTAAAAAATCCTTATCAAGGAATTGAATGTCCATTTCGCCCTTTCGAGTTATGTAATCGGTGAGTTTGGTTTTAAGCTGTGGACTGAAATAACTTCGACCTGCGCCGGACGGCATATTATACTCGCCTTTTGAGTTAAATGCGATCTGGTAATTGAAGGCGTGAACCATAAGACAATACAGTATCGCGGCGTTTTCTCTCGGCGACATACGAATTAAATTGTCGTTATAATATTCACGGAGCGCCAAAAATTCGTCTTTGCTTGTCTTAGTTAATCCCCATTTCTTTATCACACTTTCAACATCGGCAAGAAAATCATCATCCATATTGTTGAAAATGTTCACAAGTTGTTTGCATTTCTCATTGTAAATAATTTGCTCGGCATCAACATTAAATGATACCTCACCGCTGCCGCCGAATAAATCAACAAACGTGCCGATATTTTTGGGAAATAGGGGCAATATCTGAGGGAGCAGCTTATATTTAGCGCCTATGTAGTTAAATGGATTTTTATACATCGCAAATTCCTTTCACTCTAAAATTTTTCTTTTCACAAAAATCTTACCCACCAAGTGCAAGGCAAGAGCATTGAACATTATCCCATCTCGCACCATTGGTTTAATAATTCTTTGTAATAATCGATCTGAATTTCAAGATATTGTTCGTACAGTAACTCAAAGCCTTCCTTGGCTTCTTCAATACTCTCATAAAAATTGCAATCAGCTTTAATGTTTAAATCCTCGGACACATACCAATAGCAATCGGGGTCTTTCTTGTCACGGCAGAATTTCAATACTACAATATCTGTTCCGAATTGTTCAAAATGCAACTCGTAACGACCATCATTTTCTTTCCAATATCTGTTTGTCATACAGCATTTCCCTTTCTATCAACCACAACAATTGTATCATTATGGTTGCCGCCGTGAGGAACGAGCAAGATTTCCTCAATCGCAAATCCGTATTTCTTACCCATTCCGCCGCTATTCCAACCACAAGAGATTTCGATACCATTAGTCTTTGTAATTCTTTGGATTTCGGCTTTCTGCTTACTCCAGTAAGAATCTTGTGTAGTCTCCCTGTTTACGGTCATTCCAAATGATTTATACCACTCGGAGACTTGTCTCGGAGAATAAGGAGGATCGTACAGTACCATATCGACCGAATTGTTCTCTAACGTTTTTAAGAAATCCAAAGCGTCCATACAAAAATCCGTTTGATATTCGGGATTTAAATCGTTTGTGACATTTGCGATTTTACTGCCGTTCGCAAAAGGGTCGATAATCACCGCCGAAGGATTATCGGAAAGACACATTGACTTGTATCTTTCCACTATTTCCTTTATCGGCTTGATTTGAAATGTCTGATGATTGGGCATAGCCCATTCACGGTTAAATTTAATCATTATCCCTCACTTCCAATACAATAGGCTTGATTTTTTCACAACCCTCGCAGAAATCGTCATAACTCGATTCGGTAATTTTTATTTTGCCGTTTCTGTATTTCTTCTGTTCGTCCGTTGTGAGTATCTGCTCCACGAAGCATTTCTTACAAAATTCTGCCATAGTCTCTCTCCTTACTGCGGTAACAAATTTTACAGTTTGCCCGCTTCTTTAAAAATATCCGTTACGGCGGCAGACCACATAAGCGGTAACACTGAATAATCCTCAAAGCCGTACAACCCGCACGAGAAAAAGTCGTGCAATTCTACGATATCGGTTTTGCAGTCCGTTACCATAACGTCCAAAGTAAAAGCGCGTTTTTTACTTATATCGCTATAGATTTTGGCAATCTCTTCAACGTATGCCTTATCGGGAATCACCCACGGATCACCGGAATAGCAACGGATATCACGAACATCACCGTCATATATGAAAGCCCGCCATTCGCTTTTCACGTCCTCTACCCATCTGCTGAGAAAATATTTCTTGTCGTCCCCACCAACGCCGTGAAAGAAATATTCTCCGTTATTTTCAGCTTTGATTTTATCGGTGTCTTTCATCATAAAATGACCGCTGACATTCGAGTATTTATCTATCGTGATATAATGTCGGCAATATTCCCACAGTTCTTTAGGAATATTAAGCGGTTTGATGTTTTCAATTCCTGCTTGTTTAAACCAATCGAGTGCAAATTCCACAGAGCCTACCGGAATATTTTGTGCCGTTAATTCGGATGGAAGAAACGGAGAGTATGTCGGGTTTAAATAATGGGCGGCATAGCGACAATCATCTTTATCGAACCAATGATAATATTCCGCAATCTCAAATGCTGTGTACCCGAATGATGTTGCGGGTATTATGTTATCGTTGTACGTTCTTGTTTGAATTAGAAAATTTTTCATTTTTTTACCTCATACAGGGCGTTTTCTTTCAGCGGTGCGGCGGCAACGCTTAATAGAATCCCCTTTAAATTTTCCGCGATGGCGGAGATCACGGCAGTGGGCACCGCCTCACCGATGCATCTTCTGATGTTGAGCTCGTTCGCCGCGAGAAACTCCGTTCTGTTTACTGAATTCGGCAAGAGTGCAGTCCACTTGAACGAATCGGGAATTGACATAATTCTCATCAACTCGCGAATACTCAAGACGCGGTTATCGGACGGGTGGATTGTATCTTGACTGCCGAGTATATCGTTTCGGGTATGTACACAAGCGCCCGGTTTATCCCAGAACAGCCGTCTAAACTTGTTGTTGATGTGACTCGATTTCAGCTCTTCTCTGCCATTTTCGGTGAGCTTGTACGGACGCGTCTCTGGCGGATTTTTAAAAGCGCTTTCGCCTTCTTTTAAATCTTTTATCCATTCGAGCATATACTCCGGAAACGGTCTCGCAAAATGGAGAACGTCGTTCT
>JAMPFE010000013.1 GCA_023664705.1 Lachnospiraceae bacterium
TCCGCTCCGGCAAACCCGAACATTATTGGAAATACGCCGTACAATCAGCTTGGCGATAAGGAACAGTTGCAGTATTACACCAACTTGAAAAACCGTCATGCGGATAATGTCGCAAAGCAGCTTGACGAGGACGGCGTTCGGTTTAGCGGCTTGCGCAAGGGAACGGTCACGACGATCACCATTAACAAGGCGGATATTCCGCGCTATGAGGCGGCAGTCGAGAAAGTAAAAAAATCGTATCGCCGGAATGCAATGTCATTAAGATAAGGACTTGACAGCCCAAACGGCAATAACTGCCGTTAAGTTAAGAAACGGAAAACGCTCACGGCGGTATCGTAACCGCTGTGGGCGTTTTGTTTTATATATTGCAAATATTTCCAAACACGGCAAACAGACCGTCCGTTGAAAGCCGATCAAAAATAATCCTTATTTATCAGTTTTTTTGATTTTTATGCTACTCGGTAAACAAACCAGACGGCTGTTTTCGAGCGAAGGTTACGCTTGTCCCTCCTGCCTTCGCGAACGGGATTTATGTAAGATACGATTTCGACATACATCTCGTCGGGCGGTGCTGCGAAGCCTGTAATATTTTCTTACGATGAGGCACGCCATCTTGAAATCAATAGCATACGGATAGGCGTGAGAGGCTTGCGGCGCGGACACGTTCGCGATGGAGCGCGAAACGGCGTTGAACATTATAAAATGCGCGAAAAGCTCCATTTTGATGAAATCGTCTTTCTTGGAGTGGGGCATATTTCAGTTCTCTAAACGACGTTTCGATGTCTCGGCACTTGTGATAAAGCTTTTTTACGCAGAACTGTTCGAAATCTCATTTGCTGTCATTTGAATTTTTAGATAAAATTGTCTAGTAATGTTTTCTTGTATGATTAACGAAATCCATATTTTCATCGTTATGATTTTCCGCATAATAGTGATTCGACGCAGTTACGCGAAATTCCATATCCGTGTCGCATTCGGCGTCGGGGAGCGCACTTATTTCCTTAATTCTGCCATTGCCTGCTTTCATCCTATGGCATAATGGTAATTTTCTAAGCGGTTGCAGCTTTCAATCATCAAGAATTTTTAGCATTCAAATCGAATTTATAGTGCAAAATTGGGGCGTTTCGTTTTTGTTCATAATTCTCACCTTTTACTTACCATATTTCGTTTGGATGAAATTCGGCCATATATTCTTTTTTTCTTTGATCGCATCTTCGCCACGATATCTTTTCGTATTCGCTTTGTAGGCATCGCCGTTATAAAAATTGCAAAATTCTAAATTTGAACGTATTTCATGATTTTTCAAAATACCGGTCACAAACCCCATACCTATCTCAAGTGTTTGCGCATAGAACAAGCAATCGCTGAAATCGTAAGCTTTTCCTTCATCGTTGTATAAAAGCCAGTCAACGCGTTTAATAGGTATGCTCACAGCATTCATTCTTCTTTCAAGTTCCGCCCAGATTGCATCATAGTCTTCGCAATCCTTGTTTACTCCGATGGAAATCAGATACATCATCTTCTTTCCGTCTTTTGTTACCATGTTCGAATTAAATTCCATAATCGTGCTTCCTTTCATTCGTAAAGATTTTCTTTATTATATTATAACACATATCGGAATAAATTGCAATATTTTTTTCAAAAATTTCTACAAAATTGTTGACTTTTTCTTTTGGATATGTTATAATATATTCAGAAAACGATTTATCGTTTATTTCACAATCGAATAATAAAAGCTCGCGAGTATAAGCACGAAGGGAAGGCGGCAAGCCTTTTCGGGATCATACAGCATTGACAAGCTGTATGAAATGTGTACAGCGTCTAAGCGTTTAGCGACGGGGAGCAGCGTCCACCGGCGGCGAGCCGACAGTTACGGATTTTTCCGTGATCGTCGGCTAGCCGCTTTTTTGTTGCCAAAAATTGGAGGACGTTGTATACTATGGCTAAGAACGGGAATTTACATAGCGCGAAAGCGGCGAAGAACGACGAGTTTTATACGCAATTAAGCGACGTTTCGGAAGAACTGAAGCATTATAAGCAGCACTTTAAAGACAAAATCGTGTTCTGCAATTGCGACGATCCTACTTGGTCGGCGTTCTGAAAATATTTTCACCTAAACTTTGCGAAATTAGGGTTGAAGAAGCTGGTTTCGACGCATTACGATAGGAACGAACCGACCTACAAGATGGAATACGAGGGCGGGGACGATAATGATATCGAGGTCGGGACGGTGACGCCTCTGGATGGCAACGGAGACTTCCAGAACCAAGAGTGCCTTGACTTGTTGGACGAGTGCGACATTGTCGTGACGAACCCGCCGTTTTCGTTGTTTCGCGAATACGTAGCGACGCTTATGGAACATGGGACGAAGTTCATCACCATCGGGAATATAAACGCAGTAATATGCAAAGAAATTTTTCCGTTGATTAAGGATGATAAAGTTTGGATTGGATGTAATAATGGCACAAAGACATTTCTTATGCCGGATGGATCCGAATGCAAGATGGGAAATACGTGGTGGTTTACGAATCTCGATATTCAAAAGCGGCATGAAAAGCTTATACTCTGGAAGAAATATAATGCCGAAGAGTATCCGAAGTACGATAATTACGACGCCATCAATGTTAATAAAACGGGCGATATACCTGTTGATTACGGCGGCGTTATGGGTGTGCCTATCAGTTTTCTCGATAAATATTGCCCCGAACAATTCGAAATTTTGTGGCAGGCATCAGGCAATACTCACGCAAGTACGCCTGAGACAATATTACAGGGGTTGAAATAAAAAATACATAATACTGATCGCGGTGGTCGTGGCGTCGTAAATAATAAACGTGTGTATTCGCGTATTTTGATACGCAGAAAGGGAATTAACCAATGAATAATATAGTAAAAGTGTTTACCATCAGTGCAGTACATTATGCAAGAATGTTAAGCCAAATGGGTGATATGGGAATGATGACGTTTAGTGATCAAATGATACCAAGATTGATATCATTTGTAAATTCACCAAGTCAATGTCCGTGCTGTGGTAAAGTTTTGGCAACAGATATCATACCAACAGTGGCAGTGAATAATATACGTGATGATAAGCAAAAAACTTACAAAGTCATGGCCGTATATAGATGCACCAGTTGCGGGGAGTTGTTTGTAACATATAATGAGAATATTTATGAAGATAATTGTGTGTTAATACGAGATCCTTTCGATGACATGTATGAAGATGATGAAAGAAATGTTGTAGTTAATGATATTTATACATATCCGTTTGATAAGTTGCGCATATCATTTGAACGAGATATCGAAGAACTGTCACCTATGTTTGTTGAGATATATCATCAGGCTGAAGTGGCTGAAAAGCAAGGTCTGACTCTTATTCATGGAATGGCATATCGCCGCGCTTTGGAATTTTTAGTCCGTGATTATTGTGTTTATCTCAATCCTGATAAAGAAACAGAAATCGACAGCAAGATGCTGGCGTCGAAAATTGACGCTTATCTGAAAGATGATGAAGATATATGGATGCTGGCTCAAAAGGCCGCATGGCTTGGTAATGACAATACACATGTTATCAATAAACATCCAGAAAATACAGTAGATGATATGAAATCATTTATCGACATACTGGTTGCGAAAATTCATGCCAGGTTAGTGGTTGACTGGGCTAAGAAAATTCCCAAAAAGTGAGGTATTTATTATGCAGATTACACCTATGATCATTTCGGTCGAGGATCTGATCACGAATTATGTTGACGATGGAGACGGCGGCGCGGTCGGCTACGACCACCGCCTGGTGATACGCCCCGCGTACCAGCGCGAATTTATCTACAAAGAAAAGCAGCGCGATGCCGTCATCGATACCGTCCGCAAGAATTATCCTTTGAACACGATGTATTGGTCTAAGACCGGAGACGATACGTATGAAGTCCTGGACGGACAGCAGCGGACTATTTCTATCGCCCAGTACGTGAACGGCGATTTTCCCGTCAAGATAAACGGCAACGACAAGTTCTTCCATAACCTGACGCAGGACGAGAAGGATCAGATCCTGAATTATGAGCTGATGATTTACGTTTGCGACGGCGACGAGGCGGAGAAGCTGGAGTGGTTCAAGATTATCAACATTGCGGGAGAAGTCCTCACGCCGCAGGAGCTGCTCAACGCGACTTACGCGGGATCGTGGCTGTCCGACGCGAAAATTTATTTCAGCAGGCGCAACTGCGTGGCGGGGCAGATGGCAGACGGATATATCAAAGGCAATCCGATACGGCAGGACTATCCGGAAAAGGCCCTTGCCTGGATCGCAGATCGTGACAATTTGACATCCGGACAACTCTACATGGCGACGCATCAGCACGATAAGGATGCCAATGACTTATGGTTGTATTTTCAATCTGTTATCGACTGGGCTAAGAGATATTTTCCGTCGAAACGCAAAGGCGTTACGGACGCGCAGGAGTGGGGTTTGCTGTATAACAGGTATCGTAACGAAAGCTACAATACGAACGAGCTCGAAGCGGATATGAAGCGGTTGCTTATGGACGACGACGTTACCAAGAAAGCCGGCATCGTGCCGTATTTGCTTTCTGAAAGAACCGCGCATGACGAGAGGCTGCTGTCTATCAGGTCGTTTACGGATTCTCAGAAGCGCCGTGCATACGAGAAGCAGAACGGTATTTGTCCGATTTGCGGGCAGAAGTTCGAATTCGAAGATATGCAAGGCGATCATATTACGCCTTGGTGCAAGGGCGGACGTACAGTTGACGATAATTTACAAATGCTTTGCAAGACGTGTAATAACGATAAAAGTGGAACGTAAAAAAATAACCGTCACTTTTCTTTTCAGAAATAGTGACGGTTATTAAATATTTGCTTAACTTAACATTGCTACATAATGTGGCGATTTTGATTATTAAGCAAAACACATTGACATTTGTTGCAGCATATGGTATAATATAATAAAGTCAATACGGGACATGGAGGATAAGATAAAGTCGTTGGGAAGTTTGTTAAGTGCGTAATATGTTAGTAAGGACGCGTCTAAAATTGCGAATTACGCTATCGACAAGTGAACCCAACTTCGCAAATATACATATCCGAAAGCAGAAAAACAATTTAATTGCCTTGCTTGATTTCTGCTTTTCAAATCCCATTGTAAAGCCGTTTGTCGTCAGTCGATATTTCCGATGAATTTATAATAAACGTCAATCTTTTGAACATATTCGCCGATACGCTCAACAAGCGTGTTCCTAGCAGGTTTTCACGAACGCCGCGCAACCGCTAAAACGGCATTGTAAAAGTCAATTGCGCTTACTGCAATTCCTCGCGATGAACTATAATAATCACAATTCTCCCGCGCGCCCGAACTAAGAATTTCTCGGCAGATAATTATTTTGCAATTTGCGTAATTCCCAAACCGTTTTTCGTCATAATTGCCGAGAATTTTTTGAACAAAGCACTTTTTCAACTGCAAAAAAATGCAAATTTTCGGACGGTTTTTTTAATTTCCAAATTTCAACTCAAATTTACAGCATTTCCAAATATTTACATTGCAAAACTGCAATTATCTGCAATTAACTGCAAAACGGCTGCAAATCACTGCACGCGAACTGCAAAAGACTGCAGTATTATGCGAAAGGAAAAACAGCGGCTTTTGGCGTATTTTGCGCAGCAAAATCGCAATGCCATTAGGGCATTGCGAGCCAAAAACGCAGAATACTTCGGGCGGTAGCCCGAAGTATAGTGCAAGTTTCCAATTAAAAAATTTAAATTTAATAATTCCCAACTGTTCGCGCCCGCGCTTGACAGCATAGCCCATCAATTGTGATATAACAAGTTATAACATAAACATCTGTTGTTATATTATACTTTTTGAAACAAGGGAGGACATTGCAGCATAGACGCAATATGTTACCTTAAATAACAGTACAGCCCCTTGCCGTGAAAACAGCAACGGGACTGTATAATGAGTAATTTTATAATTCGAGCGCCGCGCAGACCGAGCAAACGCCGTCCTCGACCGTGTAATCAATCGAGCCGCTGTATTTCTCGACCGCGGAAATAACGCTTGAAATGCCGATACCGCACGATTTCGGGAATTTTCCCACGAGCTCCAGCTCCCCGCAGGAATTGTTCACAACTATCACGAGCCGCTTGTCCTCATCCGAAATGTAAACCTCGATCTTGGGTTGTGCAACGCTTTCCTTTTGAGATTCGTTGAGCGCGTTTTCAAGCAAATTCGCCAGTATCGCTACCAGATCGATGTCCCTGAGCCGAAGATCCGCGCTTGCTTTTGCCTTGCAGAAAAAAGGAATATCCAGACGTTCCGCGCGGCGCGAATACGCGGAGATTATGTTATCAAGCGTAACGTTTTTGCAAAAACTCTTTTGGGAGGTCGCGTCAAGCTCGCTCTCGCAATTTTTCAGATATTCCAGAGCCGCGGCGTTATCGCCCCTCCGGATATGCTCCGCAATGTTCGTAAGGTGGTGGCGCATATCGTGGCGAAGCTGCCGCACCTTGTTTTCGTTCTGCGCGAGCCTGTCAATCTGCTCGTTGAGAAACCTCGTATTCTGCGCCATTAGATCGATCTCGGCGTTTTTATTCATATACAGGATAGTTCGGAAAATCATAATGCATGAAGCCGTTGCCTGAATATAAACCATAATCATGATCGGAAAAAATTGAGTGAAATTATCCATGGTATTCGGAGCGGTCACGGACTGAACCAGATATGTCGCGGTGAAAAGCACCGAAACTATGGAAAGCGACCACCACTCGCGCCCCTGCGTGATTTTCACTCCGCGGAAGCGCGGGTGGATAAATTTGAAATAAAACGGCACGGCGATAAGGTTTATGAGATTTCTTGAAATTATTGCGGCGACCTGATAGCGCGTATCGTTTACTCCGAAGAGCAGATTTGCCGCGAGAAAGCCAAGCTGCGTCGTTACGCAGAAATAATTACAATACGCCAGGCACAGAAAGACCTTTTTCGGCGTGCTGCCCCGCGAAATGACGCAGAACATCACGATGAACACGGCAAGCGCGATGACTCCCGCGGCCGGCACGGCGCGCGCGGAACCCAGAGCGAACATCAGCGCGTAGCACACGAGCGTCATTGCCGCCATTGTTACAACGTCTATCACGACGCATTTTTTGCGCGAGAACCTCGGCTCCGCCAGCAGCAGTAAAACTATCCCGTGCCATACAAATATCATCAGTATCCCTATCATAGACACTTTTTCGTTCAGATTTTCGGTCATTTGCCCACCGCCCTCCTGCAATAATCGAGATACGCTTTTTCTATCTCGGAAACGCTCCTGCGCGGAACGGGAATTTTCCTGCCCGTTTTCGTCGCCAGCGTGAAATTATTCAATGAAACGATATACCGTAAATTCACGAAAAAGCTCGCTCCGCAGGGTATGTATTCCGTGTTTTCTCCGAGCTCGGCGCGGAGCTGCTTCATTGACAGCCGAGCCGTCTCGCGCTTCCCGTCCGAAAGATTTATGTGGAGCGCGTGCTTCTGCACCTCGAAAAACTCCACGGCGCGCAGCTCGAACGTCCGCAGTCCGCTTTCACAGCGCAGCGTCACCGTCGGCTCGGGCGCTTTTTCCCGTAAGACCCCGTCGAGCGCCGCGAACAACCGCTCCTCCGAATACGGCTTTACAAGATAATTCGCGGCGTTTACCTCAAAAGCCTCCACCGCGAAATCGCGGCTCGTCGTGAGGAATATCAGCTCCGTCCGCCCGTTGGCAGCGCGGCTTTCGCGCGCCGCGTCGATGCCGTTCATTTCGTTCATGTAAATATCCAAAAGCGCGATATCAAAGCTCTCGTCGGCGGCGAGAAATTCCTCCGCGCTTGAAAACTCGCTTATCTCCGCCGTTAAGCCGTGCGCTCCCGCGTATTTCCGAACATAGGAGCGGGCGCGTTCGCGCTCCTCGGCAATATCGTCAACTACCGCGATTTTCATACGATCCCCCCGTTTTAGTATATTATACAGCATTTTGACAAATTTTGCAAGTCAACGGCAGCTTCGTCAAAGTGCAATTTTTGCCAAATATGCCAAAAAACAGACCAATTGTGACAGCGGGATTGAAAAAATACAGTTAATGTGCTAAAATATTTTATTATGTGATGAACTTTACAGAGGTGATTTGATGATTTCCGCTTTCAGCGAATTTGAAGAGATACACAAATCGTTTTTGCAGGAGATCGGTAATATGGGCGCGGGAAACGCCGCCACGGAGGTCGCGGGGATGTTTTCCTCGCCGACGGACATTTCAACGCCGCAGGTAAGAATAAACCCCGCAAGCGTCGCGGGGAAGGTCGCCGATATGCTCTCGGCAAAGGCGGAGACCTTTAAAATAACGCTCTGCGGCGATATGAAAGGAACCCTTATGTTCGTTTTCCCGTACTCTTCGATAGAAAGGCTCGCGGGGAATTTCTTCCCCGAGGTCAGCGTAAAATCAAAGGACGATATGGACGAAATGACCGTCTCCGCCGTTCGCGAGACCGTGAATATCGCCGCCGCGTCCTACGCGAACTCGATATCGCAGATGACGGGAAAGCTCGTGGATATTTCCATACCCGAAGCCGTTCCGCAGCCGTCGAAGGAGATCGGCTCGGACGCAAACAGCGAAGTCTGCTTCGTCAAAAACTCGATAGAATTTCTCGATACGCACAACTCCTTTGACGTGGTGTTCTATCCCGAGCTGGGCGCTATCACGGACTTTATGGGCAAGATAGGACTTGTCTGCTGATTGATTATGTTAATTAAGAAAAGAGGACACGATATGAAAATCCTGAAAACCGTTAAAGGCAAGCTGCTCTCGCGAATTTTGTCGGTGGTCATTATCGGCATCGTCGTGATCGGTATTATGGGCTGCTCTCTGAACTTTCAGAGCACGCAGACAACGCTGGAGACCACGCTCTCGGAGCTCGCGATACAGGCGAGCGTGCGCCTGGAGGAGCGCTTGTCGCGCTATGTCGCTATCGTGAAGGAGGTCGGTATGGATCCGCGCATGGGCGAGGACCACACCCTTGAGGAAAAGCTGGAGCTTCTTCAGGAAAGAGCCGACACCTACGGCTTCTCCGAGCGCGGTTATATCGACAAGGACGGCTGGGGCTATGAGGTTCTCGACGACGTGATAGATTACAGGGAAGACCACTGCTACATAAAGGGAATGAAAAACGAGGAGTTCGTGTTCGGTCCGCAGGACGTCGCGGGCGTACCTATCATATATTTCTGCGCCCCCATGAAAGAGGGCGGCAGAAACGACGGAGCGCTTATCGGCGTCGTTTATTTCGGCATCGCGAGCTCCGTGCTCCATGACATCATAGGCGAGATAACCGTCGGGCAAACGGGCGCCGCGTACATTATGGACGAAAACGGCACGTATATCGCCAACTCGGAGCAGAAATTCGTCGACGAGAAGATGAATAACGTCAACCACACGCACACCGAGCTCGCCGTGTTCGACTGCCGCAGCGCGATAGAAAAACAGGCGATAGACCTTGCCGACCCCGACGGCGCCGTTTTCGACAAGGTAGTCGGCGGCGGTTATGAGAGATATATCGCGCTGTCTCCGATAGACGGCACGGACGGCTGGGTGATCGGCATCACGAGCGAGTCCGACGAATGGATGAGCGAGACAAAATTCGCCCTTGTTCTTACGATAGTCGTAGGTCTCGCCGCGATAGTCGCCGCAAGCATTATCTGCATTATCACGGCGCGCGGCATCGCGAATCCCATAAAGAAAACGGTCGAGGTCATGAACGCCGTTGCCCTGGGCAACCTTAAGGTCAGCGTAGAACACGCGTCCGATGATGAAACGGGGCAGCTTGCCGTTTCGATAAACCGCACAATAAGCTCGCTGAACGATTACACGGGAGAGATTTCGCGCCTTTGCGAACAGCTTGCGGCAGGCGATTTTAACATTCACAGACAGGTCGAGTTCAACGGGGATTTCGTAAGCATAATCGAAGCGCTGAACGACCTCGCGTACAAGCTCTCCGAGACCATGGAGCAGATAGATATTTCCGCCGCGAACGTTAATCAGGGCGCCGCGCAGATCTCCAACGGAGCCACGGCTCTCGCGTCGGGAGCCACCGAGCAGGCGTCCTCTATCCAAGAGCTGGCGAGCATTATCTTGACGCTCAGGAATAAGGTCGACACAAACGCCAAAAATGCCGAGGAGGCTAACGAAAAGGCAAATCAGGCGGGCGAAAGAATGTCGCTTTCCAACGAGCATATGAAGGAAATGGTCGTTGCCATGAACCATATTTCCGATAAATCCAACGAAATTTCAAACATTATCAAGACGATAGAGGATATTGCGTTTCAGACCAATATTCTCGCGCTCAACGCCGCTATTGAGGCAGCGAGAGCGGGTACCGCGGGCAAGGGCTTTGCCGTTGTCGCGGACGAGGTAAGAAACCTCGCGTCCAAGTCGGCGGAGGCTGCCGCGGATACGACCGAGCTCATTCAGCAGACCATAGGGGCGGTCAAAAGCGGTTCGCATATTGTTGAAGAGACCGCGGAGGCGCTTAACTCTTCGGTTGATGTTACAAATCAGACCATCAAGCTGATAGATGAAATCTCGGCGGCGTCTGCCGAGCAAGCAGCGATGATAGAGCAGGTGAGCACGGGCGTTGACCAAATCTCGTCCGTCGTTCAGACCAACTCCGCCACCGCCGAGCAGTCCGCGGCGTCCTCCGAGGAGCTCAACGGTCAAGCTGCCGAGCTCCAAAATCTCACAAGCAAATTTGTTCTTAAAAAAAGATAGAGCATTTTTGCGGGTGCCTGAGGACATTTTTAATTCGACAACTTCTAATTTATCGACCTCATATTTCCTGCCGCCGAGCGATTTGCTCGGCGGCAAACCCTTTTCCGACCCAGCAGCCGAAAACTTTTTTCTCACTTGTCCATTATCGCAAAACCTATTGACATTGGACTTCAAGAGTATTATAATGTAATTGCGCGAACGAATATAATTTTATCAAATCAAAATCTTACTAAAAGGAGGCTAATTTTTTTTGAACGAATCGGAAAGCAAAAGGCAAAAAATCATGATCAAAGTTCGGGATTTGCGCAAGGAATATCGGCTGAAGGACGATACCGTCGTCGCGCTCAAACGGATAAACCTTGAGATCGAGCAGGGCGAGATATGCTGTATTTTCGGCACGTCGGGTTCGGGAAAATCCACCCTTCTCAACCAGCTCGCGGGGCTTGAAAAGCCGACGTTCGGCGACGTGATAATCCGCGGAGTCCCGATCACGAGACTGTCGGAAAAACAGCTCGCGGAGTTTCGGCAAAGGCACATAGGCTTCGTGTTTCAATCGTACAATCTGCTGCCGTTTATGAACGCGACCGAAAACGTCGCCGTGCCGCTCATGTTTCGCGGAGTACCCAAGCGTGAACGCACCAAAAAAGCTGTCGCGATACTCAAAAAGGTGGGGCTGGCGGGCAGGCTCACCCATTACCCGAAACAGATGTCGGGAGGTCAGCAGCAGCGCGTGGGCATTGCAAGAGCATTCATAGCGCATCCCGACGTCGTTTTCGCCGACGAACCGACGGGAAACCTCGACTCCAAAACAACGCTTGAAGTCATGGATATGATCCGTGAATTTGCAAGACGCTTCAACCAAACGATCGTTCTCGTAACGCACGACCCCGAGTTGGCGAAATACGCCGACAGGATAGTAAAGCTTGTTGACGGAAGGATCGTAAACGACACTAAAAACACCACATCACAAATTACGGAGGTACAATATGAACAGGCTACTTAAAACAGCCGTGTCGGTTTTTCTAGGCGCGGCGCTCGTCACTGCACACATCGGAACAGCGTCCTTTTCCGTGACTGCGGCAGTACAGTCTTCGGATACGGAAAGCAGCGACAAGACGGGCGACCCCAAGATGGTCGGATATTCCGTTACGGATACCGACGGAAAAACGCTTAAAAGCATTGATAAAACCACGGAATTCACGCTCTATATTGACGTCAAGGACGAGCAGACGAAGAGCTCCGACGTAAATCAGAGCGACATTACTTTCACAGGCTCCACGGACAACTTCAGCTGCGGCAGTGCAGCCGTTACGAAAACATCGGCAAACGACGACGCGCTTGCAGCAACGATAACGGTCAAAAACTGCAAATGGGTCGGAGATAAACAAAATTTCGACTTTACGCTGGGATACGGCTCAAAGCCTTACCCTCTCTCCGTTACCGTTTCGGAATGTTCCGAAAAGACGATCGTTCCTACGCCGACGCCTTCGCCGAGTTACGCGGAGCCCATAATCAAAATCACCGCCGAAAATGTTAGAGAAATACAGGCGGATCGCGAGGGGTCGTTTTCGCTTGAGATAAGAAATCTCGGCTCGACCGCTGTCTGGGGCATGCTGGTCGAAATATCATCCTCCGATGAGATAATAATCATTGACGGCACCGATTCGCAGAGCATCGGCAGCCTTTGGACAAGCAGCAGCGAGAGTATCAGAGTAAAATATAAGGCTCTGAGCAATATAAGCTCCTCGAAGCAGACCTTCAACGTTACGCTTCGTTATTATTACGACAGCGGCAGCGGCGAGACCGTCGGCAATACCTCCGCTTCCGTAAACATTCCCGCAAAATTAAGCTCGGAAGCCTCGGGCTCCGCGGAACCGATTTTTAAGATCACACCGAGCAACACCTCGGATATCAAGGGCGGCGAAAGCGGATACTTTACGCTGAGCCTTAAAAATCTCGGCTCCGTTAAAGCGGACAGAATACTTGTCGAGACCTCCGCGTCCGAGGACGTAGTGTTAACGGACGGTTCGGGCTCTCGGGATATAGCCTCTGTATCTCCGGACAGCGAAGCTTCGGTCAGGATAAATTACAAGGCGCTCGCGAGAATAAATTCGCCGAAACAGACGTTTAATATTTCCATGAAATATTATTATGATGTCGGAAACGGCGAGACGATCGGAAACGCGAGCTATACGGTAAATATACCTTCCGCGGTATCCGCGTCGGGCATACCCGCGCCGCTTCTGAAGCTTACGGGGCAAACGCTCAATACACCGATCAAAGGGGGCGGCGAATACGGATACAGGCTTACTTTGAAGAATTTCAGCGATATTCCCGCCGAAAATATCACGATGTTTTTCGACGCGTCCGACGCTCTGTACTTTGTAAACGGCACCGAAACGGCGACTGTCGGACACATTGACGCTAAGGGCTCCGCGGAAATAACCGTAAAGCTCCGTACAGTGGAGCAAATTTCCGCGGTAAAGCAGGGTATCACGGCGCATATCAATTTCACCTATAACGACGGCGAATCGAACAAAGCCGCCGAAACGGATTGCTCCGTCACCATTATAGCGAGCGAATCCGATGAATCCGGCGGCAGCAGCAGCGCCGCTGCGCCGAATATTATAATAAAATCTTACGATATAGGAACGGAACAAGTCGCCGCGGGGGAAGCATTCGACCTTAAGCTCGATATGTTCAATACAAGCGCCGTGCTTGGCGTGGAAAACGTCGTTATGACCGTAAACGCGGGCAATGGAATAAATATTTACGGCGGAGGAAACACGTTCTATTATTCGGATATAGGAGCGGGCTCGGAGGTGTCGGAGACTGTGCCGCTGAAAGCCCCCGCGACCGCCGAAACGGGTACATCCTCCGTGTCGATCTCGCTGAAATACGATTACATCAACAACGGCACAAGAGAAACGGCGGCGTTCGAGCAAACCATCTTCATTCCCGTTTATCAGCCCGATAAAATGACGTTCGACGTATCCGTGCCGACTTATTCGATAATGGCGGGCGAAGAGGTCTACATCACCACTACATACCTCAACAAAGGCAGGAGCGAAATATCAAACGTCAGAGCCGAGATCGTCGGGGACGTTGACGCGCTGTCCACCTCTAAAGTGATCGGGACCGTTCAGCCCGGCGGCAACGGCTCGTTTGATTTTATCGTTGCGCCGTATATGGCGGGTCCCTGCGAGTTCGTCATCAAAATGACCTATGAGGACGCAACGCTCACCGAGGTCACAAAGGAGCTGCCCGTGAGCTTTGAGGTCGAGGAAATGTACATTCCCGACGATCCGTGGGGAGATGAGCCTTGGACAGACGAGCCCGTTGACGAGGACGGCGGCGGTTTTCCGTGGCTTATTTTGTGGATAGGCGTCGGAGTGGTCGCTGCCGGCGGCGTTGCTGCGATAATCATCGTTGTGAACGTCAGAAAGAAGAAAAAGAGCGCGGTCTCCGCTTCCGATTTTAACTGGGACGATGAATTTGACGACCCGAAGCCCGCTCAAAACAACGATAACAACAATAACAGCAGCGACAACAACGCAACGACGGTCTGACGGGAGGATGACGCGATATGAAGCTTTCCGACATGATAAAAATGTGCCTGCAAAATCTTCGCCGCCGCAAAAGCCGCACGCTGCTCACAGTGCTTGGAGTGGTCGTCGGCTGCTGCGCTATCGTCACCATGCTTTCGATCGGAATAGGAATGCAAAATTCCATGGAGCTCTCGCTTGCCGAAATGGGAGACCTGACGCTTATTCAAGTGTATTCGAGCGGTCAAAAGGCAAAGCTTGACGACGAGGCTATCAAAAAATTCGAGAAAATACCGGGCGTTGATGTCGCTATCGGCAAATGCTCGCTTGACAATGTGGGGTTCGAGCTTTCGGCAGGGGAAAAAGACCGCTATGTGATGCGGTGGGCAAATATCGTCGGGTTCAGCAAGGACGGAATGGAAAAATTCGGTCTGGAGCTGGTTGACGGAGCATACCCGAAAGAGCAGTTCGAGGTGTTGGCGGGAGAATTTGCCGCTTACAATTTAACGGATACTCAGCGTCCCGACGGAAGCAATATGATAGACCGCTGGGATTATATGTACACCTTCGATCCCGCAACGGGCGAGGTTACTTACAACGAGCACCCCGAGCTTCCCGACCCGTACCTCGACCTGTGCGGCGAAACCATAACGATGCAGCTGTACAGCTACGAGGATTATGACAAAAAATACGAGCAGAAAATAAAGATCTCGGGCGTTGTTAAAGAGGACTACAACAAAGATTACGCCACAAGCGAGGGGCTTATCTTCACCGTAACGGATCTGCAGGCGCTTCAAAAGCTCGTTTTCCCGACAAGCACCAAGAAAGAGCTCACCTACAACGAGATCTATGTTAAAACGCATAGTATCAACGAGGTCGAAAGCGTTGAGGAGGAGATAAAGAAATTCGGCTACTCAACGTCGTCCATGGAGTCTATCCGCAAACCCATGCAGGAGGAAGCCCGTCAGCAGCAGATGATGCTCGGCGGCTTGGGCGCGGTATCGCTGTTCGTTGCGGCGCTCGGTATCACAAATACCATGATAATGTCAATTTCCGAGCGCACTCGTGAGATCGGCGTCATGAAAGCGCTTGGCTGCTATCTCGGGAATATACGGGTCACGTTCTTGATGGAAGCGGGCTTCATAGGGCTTATCGGCGGCATTTCGGGCTCGATCATAAGCTATTTTATCTCGCTGGTGATAAATCTGGTGTCTCAAAAGCCCGATCTCAGCATGGCGGAGAGCTTTGGTGAATGGCTCCGCACGGTGCTTTCCGTTATGCTCCCCGAAAATTCTCCCGTATCTATCGTACCGTTGTGGCTGACGGGCTTCGCGATACTTTTCTCGGTTATCATAGGCTTGGGCTCGGGATTTTATCCCGCAAACAAGGCAGTGCACATTTCCGCGCTTGAAGCTATCAAGCGGGAATAACGACCGTTTACAAAAACGAATCCCGCAAGGAGCTTCCTTGCGGGATGTAATTTTTAATTCTCCGTTATCAAGCGTAAACGCTGTACAGCGCGCCCGTGTTATAGGCGTATGTAGAGGTCCTGTTGGAGTTGTAGCCCATTGCGCTCGCACTCGTCGCGAGGGACTTGACCTGATCCGCTTTCTGCGCTACCTTGTCGGTAAATCCGCCGTAAGCGAACGCGTATTTAACGTCCTGCGCTGTAAGATTTGAAAGGTCGTCGGCAAGCGTGAGCTTTCCGTCCTCGCCTACGGAGATACCCGCGCGCTTCAGAGCGTGCTGATAAGCCCTCGCGGTGCTCTGCATCGTAACGCCCTTCTGCCGAATACCCGTTTTGTCGGACTTGCCCATTTCGTCAACGAAGTTGTTGTATTTTTCAACAAAATCCTTAGCCGTATCCGTGAAATCGGTCACTTTAAATTCGCTGCCCTCTTCGCCTCCGAGACCGTGCGCATAGGACTTCACGGCAGTCGCCGCGTCCTTGACCATAGCGGTAAGCTCCTTAAGAGTGCCCACGTTGTCAACGGTCTCCGCGGGGGTGGCGGTATTGTCCTTGTTGGAGGTCGTCGGGCTTACGGTAAACTGCCCCGAGCCTCCCGACAGCTCGTTTATCTGGCGCGATTTCTGAATGACCTTATCGGAAAATCCGTTCGAGCCGAAAACGAACTTAACGTCCGAAGCCTTGACCTTGGACAGGTCGTCGTTTACGGACAGCTTGTTGTCCGCGCCCACGGTAATTCCCGCGCGCGAAAGCGAGCTCGAATACACCTTGCCCGTATTCACCATAAGCACGCCCTTTTGCAGAACGCCGTTCTTATCGGAATTGCCCACCTTGTCTATCATCGTATTGTAGCTGTCGACAAAGCTCTGCGCCTGCGACTTGTACGCGTCGGTGTCGAGCTCGCCGCCGTATTTCAGCCCGTTCGCGAAGGATTTTATGGACTGCGCCGCGCCGCCCGCGTTCGCGGAAGCTGATTTTACAGCCTGCGCCGTGCTTACGGAGGACGCGTCATCTCCGTCGCTGCCGACGCCGTATATGCTCTTGTAAAGGTCGCTGAACTGCTCGCGGTAGACGCTGCTCTTGTTCTTGAGCGCCTTGCTGTTGAGCAGATCGTTGAGCGACTGCGTCGCGGTCGAGTACTTGCCGTACTTGCTCGTCGACATGGTGTTATACAGGCTGTTCAGCTGCGAGCCGTAGCGCGTCTGAACCTGCGCCATATTAAACTGTAATCTTGCGGTATTGCCAACTGTTGCCATAACCATTCCTCCTTATATTAAATAAATATTCATCAATCCGCGCCGTAAGCCTTACGGTATTCCTTCATCCTGTCAACGTACTCCGCGCCCGAAATAACGCCGTTTTCCATTGCAGCGATGATGTCGTTTATATCAACTATCGAATAGACCTTAACGCCGAACTCCTCAAAAGCCTCCCGAACGGCGGATTTATCGGAGGCTAGCCCCTTTTCGGCTCTGTCGACCGTGATGACCATGCCCTCGATATTCACCTTTGCCGCGCCCCGCAGCTTCGGGAGCACCTCGCGCAGCGCCTTTCCGCTCGTCATAACGTCCTCGATGATAACGACCCTCTCGCCGTCCTCGAGCGTTTTCCCGACGAACATTCCGCCCTCGCCGTGGTCCTTGACCTCCTTGCGGTCAAAGCAGTAATTGCAGTCCATGCCGAACTTATTATACAGCGCGACGCTCGCCGCCACGGAAAGCGGTATGCCCTTGTACGCGGGACCGAACAGCGTATCGGGCTTGAGCCCGTGCTCGTTAATGCACTCGGCGTAATACTCCCCGAGCCTCGCGAGCTGCGCGCCCGTTTTGTAGTTGCCGCAGTTTATGAAATACGGCGCGATACGCCCGCTTTTCAGCGTAAACTCGCCGAATTTCAGCACCCCGCAGTCCACCATAAATTTGATAAAGCTTTCCTTGTAAGTCATCGCGTTCTCCTCGAAATATATCTTCACAGATACATTATAACATATCCCTTTGTATTTTTCAAGTATTTTGCCAAGATTTTTGCCCCATTTTTCAAAAAATATGTGAAATATCTTCCCCGAACCGCCGAGCGCGAAATGGAAATTTACTGTAAAATATGGCAAAATTTACTTTATATCTTAGTACATATTAACCAAAAAATGGAAGCCGACCTTGACAAACAATTAACGCTCCACTATAATGAATGTATAAGACAAAAATCGACCGAGGTGCAAAAATGAAAATTCAATCCATACGCAGCCGTATAATACAGCTCACGCTGCTGCTTTCGCTTATACCGCTGATAATCGTAATGCTTTTCTGCGTTATTTCAAGCTATTATTCCGCGCTGAACACGTCCAAAAAGGACATGGGCATCATGGCGGAGCTTGCTTCGGAATACGTTGAGTGGGAGTTCAACACATATCTCGCTTACGCCGTTTCCGCGGGTCAGAACGCGACGCTCTCCGACCCAAATGTCGGAGACGCGGAGAAGCTCGCTTTGATAAACGAGCTTGCCGTGCAGAACGGAATGAAGCGCGGCAACCTTATAAAGGCGGACGGCACCGAAATAACCGACGGCGGCGATTTCTCCGACCGCGGCTATTTCAAGGAGGCTATGAACGGCAACACCTGCGTTTTCGCGCCCACGATCTCCCGCCTTACCGGGGAGATAATCCAGATAATCGCCGCGCCGCTCTGGGAAAACGGCGTCCGCGGCTCAACGCCCGCGGGCTGCACGTATTTCATCGCCAACGATGATTTCATGAACGAGATAATGCGCAAGATCAACATCAGCGACAATTGCTACGCGTTTATGATAGACAGCAGCGGCAACGTCGCGGCGCACGTCGACGCCGAAAACGTCCTCAACGACGAGGTAAAGGAAACGATAGTGAGCAACCTCGGCGAAACCTATCAAAGCATGCGGAACGGGCAGACGGGCATAGATACCCGCACCAAGAACGGCTCGACCTTCCTCGTCGCGTATGCGCCGATAGAAGGCGTTTCGGGCTGGTCGCTCGCGATAGTCGCGCCGCAGGGCGATTTCCTCGGCACGGTTCAGCTCATCGTTGTCGTCGTCATCTTCCTGTTCATTCTCGCGGCAACCATTGCCGTGCTCAGGTCAATGGTCATCGCGCGGCGCATCGCCGACCCGATAAAGCTCTGCGCGGACAGGCTCGCCGCCCTCGCAAACGGCGACCTCTCCTCGCCCGTGCCCGAGGTCAAGACCAGAAACGAAACGCTTATCCTCGCGAACGCGACGGGAACGCTCGTTTCGGGCATCAACAGCATAATCGGCGACGCGAACTATATGCTCTCCGAAATGGCTGCGGGCAACTTCGCTATCCGCTCAAAGGCGGGCGATGAGGCGTACAAGGGCGATTTCAGCGAGCTTATCGGGGCTATCCGCACGATACACGACGAGCTGAGCGCCGTGCTCGTGCAGATAACCTCCAGCGCGCACGAGGTGACGAACGGCGCGGATCAGGTCTCCGCGGGCGCTCAGGCGCTTTCTCAGGCGTCCGTGCAGCAGGCTGCCTCTATTGAGGAGCTCAACGCGACCATTCACAACATCTCCGCCAAGGTCGGCGAGACCACGGCAAGCTGCGAGGAGGGCGGCGAGCTGGTAGTCAAAACCGCCGAGCACGTCGACACCGCCGTTTCCGAAATGGATAACCTCCGCTCCGCAATGGACGAGATATCCGCGGCGTCAAACGAGATAGACAATATCATCAAGACGATAGAGGACATCGCGTTCCAGACGAACATCCTCGCGCTCAACGCGGCTATCGAGGCGGCGCGCGCGGGCACAGCGGGCAAGGGCTTCGCGGTGGTCGCCGACGAGGTAAGGAACCTCGCGACAAAGTCCGCCGAGGCGGCTCACGATACGACGGAGCTCATCGGCAGGACAATAAAGGCCGTCAACAACGGAAACAAAATAGCCGAAAAGACTTATACCGCCGTCAAGGACGTTTCCGAGCTTACCGAAAACGTCAAGAAGATAGTGGAGCAGATAGCCTCCGCCTCCGAGGAGCAGTCTGATATGATAAGGGACATCACCTCGGGCTTCGACGAAATATCCGCCGCCGTAGGCACGAGCTCCTCCACCTCCGAGGAGAACACGCAGACCTCCGCATCGCTCAACGACGAGGCAAAGATACTCAACGATATGGTCAGCCGCTTCAGGCTGGAATAACAGCTCTTTGACTTAACGGGGCAAAAACCGTCATGACAAACGCTTTCAAACGTGCTACAATAAACAAGGACGGGAGGCGTGACAATGGATTGGGCAAGGAGCTTTCAGCGCTCGATAGACTACATCGAGGACAACCTCACCGAGCCGCTTGACATCGGCGATATAGCGCGGCGGATGAACCTTTCGCCGTTCTATTATCAGAAGCTGTTCACGATAATCTGCGGCTTTCCCGCAGGAGAGTATATCCGAAACAGGCGGCTCGCGCTCGCGGGCAGCGAGCTCGCGCGTTCGGACGCAAGGGTCATCGACATAGCGCTGAAATACGGCTACGACACGCCCGAGGGCTTTACGCGCGCGTTCGTGAAATTTCACGGGGTATCCCCCTCGGCAGCGAAAAAGGGCGCTCCCATCAGGTCTTTTGCAAGGCTTTCCGTTACTGTATCAATGAAAGGCGGTAGTGTTATGGACTACAAAATCGTAAAAAAAGAGGCATTCAGGGTGCTGGAGAAGAAAATAAGCTGCTCCGTAAACGGAAACAGCAACGTCGAGATCCCGAAATTCTGGGACAAATGCCGCGCGGACGGCACGGTCGAGCGGCTTTTGGAGCTTACCTCGGACAGGACGGATATTTTCGGCATCTGCTACGCCCACACGCAGGAGAAGGCTCAGACCTTCGATTATTCGATAGCCGCGAAAATCGACGACAGCGCCGAGATACCCGAGGGCTTTACGGCGAACGTTATCCCCGCGCGGACTTGGATAGTGTTCGAATGCAGGGGCGCGATGCCCGACGCCATACAGCGGCTCTGGCACAGGATATGCACGGAGTTTTTCCCCTCGTCGGAGCTTGAGCCGACCTACGAAATGGACGTCGAGGCGTACAAGGACGGCGATATGACCTCGCCCGACTACCGAAGCGAGATATGGGTGCCCGTGGCAGTTGACAGCTGATAGTTTTTAGTTGTTAGTAAAAAATCCCAAGCCGTAAGACTTGGGATTTTGTTATCCTATAAATTCGCGTATCAGGGAGTTCGCGGGGACAAGCTCCTTGTCAACGGGAGCGAGGAGCTTCAGAAACCTCCCGATGTCCGCGTAGCTTGCGTAATCCGAATACTCGTCCGCCGCCTTTTCCAGCTCCGGCAGCAGAATGTCGCGGTAAACGGGAGCCTCGTACTCGATAAACGTGTCGATGTCAATATCCGCGCGGTGCTTATACGGCATTATGTACAGATTTTCGCCGCGCTCCACGGACTTGAAGAACTCAAACGTCTCCGAAAGCGAGCGCCCTCTGTACAGCTTGTCGCGCATAAGGCGGCGCATAAGGCGTATCTTCGACGGGTGCAGCAGCTCGTCGCCGCTTTGGATACGCGTTCTCACGCTGACGTAAACGCCCAACGTGGACTCGTCGAAATCGCCCGTAAGCAGCGGATTGAGCGCGTGTATGCCCTCGAGTATCACCAGATCGCCCTTTTCCCGCAGCAGCGGCATGCCCTCGCGGCGCTCCTGCGCGGCGAAATCAAAGCTCGGAATGTCTATCCTCTCCCCGCGCACCAGCTTGTTCAGATGCTCCTTAAACAGCGGTATATCAAGCCGCCGTGGGCTCTCAAAATCGATCTTGCCGTCCTTGTCGCGGGCGCTCTCGTTCATATGCATCGGCAGGAAATAATTGTCCATGGAAACCGTGTGCGCCTTGCAGCCCCTTTGTGCCAGAAGCCTCGCGATACGCGTCGCGGAGGTCGTTTTCCCCGAGCCCGACGGTCCCGAAATAAGCACGATGGGCTTTTCCTCGCGGCTCTTGAAAATCATCTCCGCCGCCGCGGAAAGCCTGTCCGAAAAGACGCTCTCGCCCTGCGTGATAAACTCCTCGGGCTCTCTTGCCGCAACGCACAACGTTTCAACGCTTATGCACTCCATACGCTCACCTCGCTGTTATTCGGCATTAAACAGCCGTTTAAATTCATCATAGCCCTCGGAATACGCCAGCGCCCAACGCGCCCTCGCGACCGCGTATTCGACGGTCATTTTGCCCGTCTCGAGCAGCGGGCATACCTTGGCGGCATAACGACCGACCTCGTATTCGTTCAAATTCGTGCCGCCGTAAGCGCACTGCGTCGCGATAATAACGTAAACTCCCGCGTTCGCGAGCTCCGTTACTCTTCCAAGAAGATAATCGGGAACGCCGCCCGTGCCGTAGCTCTCCGGAATAAGCGCCTTGGTTCCCTCGGGAACGCACAGCCCCTGCCCGGGAATAAGCTTCGCAAGGTACACGTCATCGGACAAACGCTCGTAAAAGCGCGTTTCGCCGGCGAACTCTTCATGGAATTTAATCTCGTCCGCGATGAAGCCGCACGCGTCGTAATCAAACGCCAATGCTCCCGCGCTGCTCGTTTTTTTCGCCCTGCGCCCGTCGATGATAACGCCGTTGAACACCACGCGCACCCCGAAAGCTCGCTCGTTCGCGGCAAATCTCACCGCGTCGCGCAGATTTCTCGGAGCGTCCGACTCCTCCGCGTTCATCGGCAGCATGCTCCCCGTGAACACTATCGGCTTGCGGCTGTTTTGTATCAGACAGGACAGGCTCGCCGCGGCGTATGCCATGGTGTCCGTTCCGTGCAGTATCACAAAGCCGTCGAACTCGTCGTAGCGCTCGCGGATACGCTCTGCCAATTTCTCCCAATGCCGCGGCGTCATATTCGTGCTGTCAAGCTCGAAAAGCTGCTCGCAGCAGATATCCGCCGACAGCTCAAGCCCTTTGAGCAGCTCGTTTATCCCGACCGACGGCGCAAGACCGTTTTCAGTCTCCGCGCAGGCGATAGTGCCGCCCGTCCCGAGAATAAGGATCTTTCTCATTCGGGAATTATCTCGGCTCCACGATAAACTTCATCGCTGTGCGTTCCTCGCCGTCTATCTCGACGGTCGTAAACGCGGGGATGCAAATGAGGTCCACCCCGACGAGCGCCATATAGCTGCGCGCTATGGCGATGGACTTTACCGCCTGATTAGCCGCGCCCGCTCCGACAGCCTGCACCTCGACCTCGCTGTTTTCGCGGATAACTGCCGCGATAGCGCCCGCGACCGACTTCGGCACGGAATGTGCGGATACCTTTACTACTTCCATTTTTCTCACCTTTTTGAAACGCTTGGCGTTTCTGCCTTTCTGTATTTATATTTATTGAACTAACAGCCGCCGTATTTTCTGCAAAATCTTTCCAGACCTGCGCACTTGCCGCTCTTGTTGTCAAACTCCGCGAAAACGCCGCAAATATCGCACTCTCCCGATGCGTTTACGTGCTTTCTCGGATAGTATGTCAGAAATTTTTCTATTATCACGTCTTTCTCAACGCCCAACACAGAATTATGAGCGCCCGTCATTCCGACGTCCGTGATATACCCCGTGCCGTCGATTATCTCCTCGTCGGCGGTCTGTACGTGCGTGTGCGTTCCGAACACCGCGGAGACCCTCCCCGCGAGGAAAAACCCCATCGCGCGCTTTTCACTGGTCGCCTCGGCGTGGAAATCGACGATGATAACGTTTGCCGAAAGCGTTTTCAGCAGCTCCTCGGCGCATTTAAAGGGATTGTCAACGGGCTGCATATACGCCGTGCCGATAAGGTTCACGACAGCCGCCCGATACGAGCCGAAATCCAGCTCGCACACGCCCTTTCCCGAAACGTATTCCCCGAAATTCGCGGGGCGCAGCAGCGTGTCGCGCCGCTCGTACTCCTCGGTTATCGAGCTTTTGCGGAACGAATGGTTCCCCGTCGTGATAACGTCCGCGCCCGCGTCGTATATCGCCTGCGCCGAGCGCGCGTCAATGCCGTTGCCGTCGGCGCTGTTCTCGCCGTTCACTATCGCCAAATCCGCGCCGTAATCGCGCCGAATGGACGGCAGCGCCGCCGCGAGAGCCTCCCGCCCCGCGCCGCCCACAACGTCGCCGATAAAAACAACTCTCATTATCTGAATATCACCTGATCGCGCCCCGGACCCACGCCGAGTATCGTTATCGGGCAGCCGCAAAGCTCCTCCAGCCTCGCGATATACGCCCTGCACTTTTCGGGCAGCTCCTCAAACGTCCTGCACCGCGAAAGGTCGCCGTCGTAGCCCTCTGTCTCCTCGTAGACGGGCTTGCAGTCCGCAAGCTCCTCAAGCGTCACCGGGAAGTCCTTGAGCACCGTCCCGTCGCTCTTTTCGTAAGCCGTGCAGACCTTCAGCGCGCCGATGCCCGAAAGCGTATCGAGCTTGTTTATCGCGATAGCCGTCAAGCCGTTTACGCGCACGGCGTGCCGCATTATCACCGCGTCGAACCAGCCCGTTCTGCGGGGTCTGCCCGTGGTCGTGCCGAATTCCCCGCCGCGGTTGCGGATAAGCTCGCCGAGCTCGTCGTTAAGCTCCGTCGGGAACGGTCCGTTGCCGACGCGCGTCGTGTAGCTCTTCCCGACGCCTATCACCTCGTCTATCATCTTGGGACCTATGCCCGTGCCCACGCACGCTCCGCCCGCTATCGGGTGGCTCGACGTAACGTAGGGATACGTCCCGAAGTCGATGTCCAGCAGCGTCGCCTGTGCGCCCTCGAAGAGCACCTGCTTGCCCGCCTTGTACGCCTCGAACGTCAGCACGGAAACGTCGTCGACGTATTTCGCCAGCCGCTCGCCGTAACCCCTGTATTCCTCGAAAACCGCGTCGAGGTCAAGCGCCTTGCCGCCGTAAACCTTTTCGATGACAAGATTTTTCAGCTCCCCCGTATTCTTGACGAGCCTTTTCAGGCACTCGGGGTGCACGAGGTCGTACATACGTATTCCCACGCGCTCCGCCTTGTCGGTATAGCACGGACCTATGCCGCGCCCCGTAGTTCCGACGTTGGTACCCGTCTGCCGCGCCTTGAACGCCTCCTCCAGCTTGTCAAGCTCCCTGTGCCACGGCATTATTATGTCCGCGCGTGCGTCTATGCGGAGATTATCGCACGTCACGCCGCGCTTGTTCATCTCGTCGATCTCCTCGATAAGCACCCTCGGGTCGATAACGACGCCGCTTCCTATAAGGCACTGCGTTTTCGGATAGAGTATCCCCGACGGGAGAAGGTGGAGCTTGTACACCTCGTCTCCGTGGACGACTGTGTGCCCCGCGTTGTTGCCGCCGCTCGAGCGGACCACGATATCCGCCTTAGCCGCCATAATGTCGATAACCTTGCCCTTGCCCTCGTCGCCCCATTGAGTGCCGACGATTATACTTGATGCCATTAAATAGCCCTCCCGTCAGAATACCGATATAATTACCGTATATATTGTATCACAAAACCGCCGAAAATTCAAGTGATTATCTGATAATTTTTCCTTTGCCGCGTTTTGCGCCCTTGCCGACCCTGCCGCCCTTTTTCGAGTCGTCCTTTTCCCTGAGGTCAAGCGGCTCTTCCTTTCCGCCCATATCCTCGAAAACCGCTTCCTCCTCGTCCTCCTCGGGCAGCTCCGGGTTGCGCTCTCCGCGCTGCTCGTAGTAGGGGTTGATAATGTACTTCTGTATCGCGGGATAGCAGCAGAACACCGAGGTGAACGCCAGCCACGCAAACGGCACCAGCGGCGCCAGCGTCAGCACGAATATATGAAAAAACATTACCAGCGCCGAATACGCCGCAAAGCACGCCAGCGTGATAAGCTCCCCCCAGAGGTTTACGAACACCAGAATGACCGAGTTCTTGATTATGCCCCCCATGCCGAGGTTCAGCGAAACTATCTGCGGATAGATGTAGAAATTCATCATCACGAACAGCACCTGCGCCGCGATAGCCAGCACATAAAGCACCTTCGCGCCCGTATCCATATCGGGGTGCAGCGAATAATACCAGAACGTCAGTATCGACAAGCCGATGACAAAAATATCCAGCATCCCTATAATAAACGACTGCTTGAAATTCTTCTTGAACTGCTGCCAAAAATCGTGGAAAATAAACTGCGGTCTCTCAAGGTAAATATTCCGCATAAGCGCGGTCATCGCCGCCGTCGCGGGTCCGAACGTCACGATCGGTATGCAGAACAGAAAATACACCAGATTTATCTTGAAAAACGTCCAGAATTTGTTCGCGAACAGCTCCCAGTAACGAAAAAACGGCTTCTTCTTTGGCCCGTTCTTGGAAACGCCCGACCCCGCCACATTGTTATTGTAAAATAATCCCATAAAATTTCCTTTCGCGGCGCGGGCTCAGAACCAAAGCCCCTGCATAACGACGCCCAGCACCATAAGAACCGCCAATATTATCGCGACAACTCTGCACGCCCTCAACAATTTTGCGCGTTTTTTCTCGTCCATCGCCATTTCCTTTCACAAAACCGCTGTTTCTATTATACACCATTTCACCGTGCCGTGTCAAGAGTTAATTTAAAATATCAACTATACCGCCGCCGCACTTCGCGTAAATATTGCCGTTGTGCTTAAACGCAAGCGTAAAGCCCTCCCTGTCGTCAAACAGCTCCTTTTCGGGATAGGTCTTGCCGCCGTCCTCCATGACCGCGTACCCCGACATCACCGAAACGCCGTCAAAATACCGATAAGCCGCGCCGAAACGCACCCCGTCGGCTATCACGGTGTTCGCGCCGCCGAATTCCAGCGTGCCAAGCACGTCGGTCGAAAGCGCCTTTGTATAGGTGTTGACAAGGCTCGCCGCACCGTTTTCCAGCTTGTAGTGCGAAATAGTCAGCGAGTTCGCGCCCGTGCCGAATACAACGGCGTTCCCGCCTACGACCGCGCCGTTCACGGTCTTAAGCTCGGCAACCCTCGGCTTGGCAAGCTCCGTGCAGTCGATATTCGCGAACACGCCGTTCGCGCCGCACAGCCGCAGCAGCTTCCCGTCGAAATACATCGAAGATACCGTCTCCGCGGGATTTGCCGCGGCAGCCACGATATTCCCCTCCGCGTCGCGCAGATTTATATTGCCGCCCTCGTAGGTCGCGCAGCCGCCCTCGCAGAACGCCGCCAGCAGCACGCCCTCGAATTTCACGGCGGTTATCTCCTCCGCGCCGACCGTCATCAGCATATCGCCCTCCTCGCCGCTGAGTATGAACCTTCCGTCCGTGCTCGCGGCAACGGGGTTCCCGAGCACAGCGACCGCCGAGCGCGCCGCCCCGTCCGAAACGGAGTAAGCCGCGCTTATCCCGTAGGAATATCCCCTCGTGCCGCTCGGGATAACGCTTTGCGGCTCAAGGGCGTTCTTTTCGCCGACGCCCAGCCTCGGCATATATATCATCGAATCCTGCACCCCGAACGTCCGCGTGAACCTCGGAGTATACACCGAACCGAAAAGTATATCGCCGTCCCTATACTCAAAATCGGTCATAAAGCCGTCCTGCCGCACGGTAAACAGCGCCTTTCCGCCCGAAACGCGCATAAATCCGCATTCGTCCTCTCCGCCGAAAACCGTCACAAGCGCGCCGTTTTCCTCAAACGCGTCGACAATGCGCGTGCCGTCGGGCGGGAGAATATCCTCAAGCGGCATAAGAACGCCGTTTTTGAACTCGCTCGCCGAAATTGCCTCGGCAGTCACGGTATACACGTTGTCCCCCTCGGAGAACACCCCGAAACCGTCCGCCGTCACAAGCAGGTCGCCGAACACCTTATTGCAGTCAAACGCGGCAGCCCGCGCCTTTTCGCCGCCGACAACGTTGTCGTAATATGAGGAAGATATCTCGTTGAATATCTCGGCGCTGTCCTCGGCATAAGTTATGCTCCTTATAACGGGCGGCTCGGGGATAAGCGTCACGCCGAACGACGCCCCGAACACGACCGCCGCTCCCGCCGCCGCCGTGATTATAGCGCCCTTGTGGTAGGGGTGCTCGTTCGGTATCCGCACGACAAACGGCTCGGGCTTTTCAACGTCTTCAATCTCCTCAACGTCCTCGGGCTCCTCCTCCCGCTCCTCGTCGGTTTCTTCGGCAGCTTCCTCCTCGGCAGCCCTTTGAGCCTCCTCCGCCCTTGCCGCCTCATATGCCGCCCTAGCCTCCTGCTGAGCCTGCTCCGCGGCGAGCCTTGCCGCCTCCTCGCGCGCCGCCTTCTGCTCCTCCTCGGCAAGCAGCGCGAGGTTCTGTTTCAGCATCTCCGCGTCTATCTGAACTATCGCCGTCGTATCGCCGTTATAGGGCTTTACGGGCTCTATCTCCTCGGTATACACAAGCTCCGTCTCCACGGGAGCGGGATTTTCGTATTCCGCAAACTCAAGATACTCGTCGGGAGCCTCCCCGACCTCCTCTTCCTCGGGAATATCCTCAGCGCCCCCGTCCTCGTCAAGCTCCTCAACGGGAACCTCAACGGGCTCATACCCCTCCTCGGGCATTTCCTCCTCGGCAACTGCTTCCTCCTCGGCAGCCTCCTCTTCGGCAGACTCCTCCTCAAAAATCTCCCCCGTCTCCTCGGAAACGGGCTCTATCTCGCCCGTCACCTCGATAGGCGGCGCGAGCTCCTCGGTAACAAAAGCCGCCCTGAACTCCTCGTAGCCGCTTATATCGTCGCCCTCGGGCGCGTCGTCGGACATTTGCCCCAGCTCGTCCATTACCTCCTCGAATGTCGGCTCGGAATAGTCCTCGCGCGGCTCCTCTCCCCCCTGCAATACCATTTCCGACTTCTCAAGCCGCAGGGTAAGCGTGCGCTCCCATATCTGCCGCGCGGTGTACAATATCCGCTTGTAATCGTCCGCGGTCAGCTCCGAGTTCTCCAGCGTAAGTATCAGCCCCTGCAAATTCATCGCGGGGTTGTTCTTTATTTTATCGACGACCGACTGCGGCGCGCCGCAGCCCTCCATAAGGTACATAAAATCGGCGCTGCCTATCCCCAAAGCCCTGAGCCGCGTAAGGAACGTAAACGCGTCGAGCTCGGGCGGCGCGGCGTTTTCCTCGTCGTCCATAAGCAGACCGATAACGTTCTGCGGCACCAAGTCCTCTGGCACTACGCGGCGGCGCATTATCTCTCTCATTTCCCCAACTGTCATTTTTTCACCCCGTCAGCATTTGTAAATTTTCGTAATATCGTGTATTCAGTAAATTTGGTCAAGCTCCAGTATATCCACGGACCTGTTCAGCCGCTTCTTCACATTGCTCTTCATCAGCCCCGAAAACGCCGCTATGTCCTCTATCGTGAACTTCCCCGCGATATACATCACGGTGCATATCCTGTCCGCCCCGTCCAGCTCGAAGAGTCTGTATTTTACCGCGGGCTGCTCCTCGTCGAGCACGTCCTCGCCGCCGTATTCTCTCAGCCGCATTTTTATCCTCGCGAACAGCGTTTTCATCATAAACACGCGGAATGCCGCCTCGCTCCTCAGCCGCCCGACAGCCCGAAAGCCGTCGCGGATAGTCCCCGTTACGGCCTCGATAGCGTCCGCGTCGTCCGCGAGCGAGTAAAACGCCGTATAGTACATCTCCCGCGCCAGCGTCTCGTAAAGCCGCGAGAACGCCTTAGCGTCGCCGTTCGCCGCCATCGAGACGGTCTCCCTGTATTCTTTCTTATCCATAAAACACCCCAAGTTTTGCAGTTGACAGTGTAAAGTTGATAGTTGACAGTTTCGGTGCGCCTTCGGCGCTATTTAAATAACCGCCGCGAAGCGGCGCTCCTTAACTGTCAACTGTACACTGTCAATTGTCAATTGTCCCGATGTGCAGCTCCGCAAGCTGCTCCTCCGACACAAACGACGGCGCCTCGCTCATAAGCTCGCTCGCGTTCTGCACCTTCGGAAACGCCACCACGTCCCGCAGACTGTCGCAGCCGCACATCAGCATCGCCAGTCTGTCGAGCCCTATGCCCGCCCCGCCGTGAGGAGGCGCGGCGTACTTATACGCATCCACGAGGAAACCGAACTTCGCCTTTATCTCCTCGTCCGTCATTCCCAGCATCTCAAACATCTTGTTCTGAAGCTCCGGGTCGTTGATACGTATCGACCCCGAAAGCAGCTCCACGCCGTTCAGAACCAAGTCGTAGCACTTCGCGCGAACCTTAGCCTTGTCGCTGTCAAGGTACCGTATATGCTCGTCCAGCGGCATCGTGAACGGATGGTGCATCGCGAGCCACTGCCCGCTCTCCTCGTCGTACTCAAAGAACGGAAACTCCGTTATCCACACGAAATTCCACCCCTCGGGGATAATGTCGAGCTGCTTCGCGACCTTAAGCCGCAGCGCCCCCAGCGTCGGCAGCGTCACCTTGTCCTTATCGGCAACGATAAGCGCGACGTCGCCCTTTTCGCAGCCGAGCGCCGCGAGTATCTTTTCAAGCTCGCCCTCTTTCATGAACTTCCCGAACGAGCAGGTCGGCGCGTCGTCCACCCAGCGCACGTAAGCCAAGCCCTTCGCGCCGATGCCCTTGACGTATTCGACCAGCTTGTCGATTTCCTTTCTCGTCAGCGTCCCCGCCGCGCCCTTCGCCGTAATGCCGCGAACGGAGCCATTATTTTCCAACGCCCCCTTGAACACAACGAAATCCGTGTCCTTAACGGTCTCGGAAATGTCAATGATCTCCATTCCGAAGCGCGTGTCGGGCTTGTCCGAGCCGAAGCGCCTCATCGCCTCGTCATAGGTCAGTCTCGGCAGCGGCAGAGCTATGTCCACATCCAGAATATCCCTATACAGCCGCTTCACAAAGCCCTCCAGGCACTCTATAATATCGTCCGTGTCCACAAACGACATCTCAAGGTCGATCTGCGTAAACTCGGGCTGCCTGTCCGCTCGCAAGTCCTCGTCGCGGAAGCACCTCGCCAGCTGTATATACCTGTCAAATCCCGAGATCATAAGCAGCTGCTTGTACATCTGCGGAGACTGCGGCAGCGCGTAGAACTTCCCCTTGTGTATGCGCGACGGCACGATATAGTCCCGCGCGCCCTCGGGCGTGGATTTTATCATCATCGGCGTTTCTATCTCGATAAAGCCGTTCTCGTAAAAGTATTCCCGCGCGCATTTCGCGATATTATGCCGCATAATGAGGTTATTCTGCAGCGGCGCGCGGCGCAGGTCAAGATAGCGGTACTTCAAACGCAGCTCCTCGTTGGTCTTGGAGTTGGCAACTATCTCAAACGGCGGCGTTTCCGCCTTGGAGAGTATTCTCAGCTCGCTTACAAGAATTTCCAGCTCTCCCGTTTTTATATCGTTATTCACGCTCTCGCGCTTGCGGACGGCTCCCCGGACCATAAGCACGTCCTCGCCGCGGACGGTCTTCGCCTTCTCGAACACGGATTTTTCGGTCGTCTCGTCAAACACGAGCTGCACGATACCGCTTCTATCCCTTAAATCGATAAAGATAATGCCGCCCTTGTCGCGCACTCTCTGCGTCCAGCCCCCGACGACGGCTTCACTCATTTCAAGCGTTATCTCGCCGCAGTAACAGCTCCTTTTCATGCCCTTCATAGTGTCCATAGCATATGTCTCCTCCGAATTTTTTACATATATAATATAATCTATTATATCATCATTTCGTGAATTTTTCAAGGGGATTGTGTAAATTTTCGCAGAAAAAACGCCGCACTTGACAAAAGCGGAAAAATGGCTTATAATAGAGTATTGTAAATATCTCCCGAAAGGATATGATATCAAATGCCGATAAAAATTCCCGACGGACTGCCCGCGCAGAGCGTCCTCGAAAACGAGCACATCTTCGTCATCACCGAAAACCGCGCGCTTCATCAGGACATCCGTCCCCTGAAAATAGGCATACTCAACCTCATGCCGACCAAGATAGTCACCGAAACGCAGATAATGCGCAGTCTGTCCAACACGCCGCTCCAGTTCGAGGTCGAGCTTGTTCAGACCTCGACCTACCACGGCAAAAACACCCCCGAGGAGCACCTTATCACGTTCTACAAAACCTTTGACGACATCAGGGACTCCAACTTCGACGGCTTCATAATCACGGGCGCCCCCGTCGAGCATATGGAGTTCGAGGAGGTCGACTACTGGCAGGAGCTCTGCCAAATTATGGAATGGACGAAAACGCACGTCCACTCCACCCTCCACATCTGCTGGGGAGCGCAGGCGGCGCTGTATTACCATTACGGCATAAAAAAATACCCTCTGGAACGGAAGATGTTCGGCGTTTTCGCGCACAGACTCCTCACGCCGAAATCGCGGCTGTTCCACGGCTTCGACGGGGAGTTCCTCGCGCCGCACTCCCGTCACACCGAGACCCGCGCCGAGGACATACTGAACTGCCCCGAGCTGCGTCTCATGGCTGTCTCGGACGAGGCGGGCGTTTACGCTGTCGGCAGCCTCGACGGGAGCCGTTTCTTCATCACGGGGCACTCCGAATACGACGCGGATACCCTCGACAAGGAGTACCGCCGCGACCTCGAAAAGGGCTTGGACCCGCAGATACCGCAGCACTACTACCCGAACGACGACCCCTCCGAGCCGCCCGTGCTCCGCTGGCGCGCCCATTCGACGCTTCTGTACACGAACTGGCTCAACTATTTCGTTTATCAGACTACGCCGTTTGACATTTCCAAGAAAATTAAGTAATAATTGTCAAAAAATATAGTCCGTATTTGTGCAAGTTGCGAAATTTTCGCCGCCTTGTTGCAAAAATTTTCGTAATATGATATAATGTTACTAATGTAATACCGTAAATATTGCAAAAGGGGGCAAAAGCAATGTCGGAGAATGAAAACAAGGTCGTTATGCATTCAATGGTGGAGGTATCGGTAAACCCGAATCACACCACCGCCTTCGTGTCGTTCACAAGACCCGAAAACGGCGGCGTCGACATAACGGTCGAAAAGATAATGGCGGCTCTCGACGAGAAAAACGTGTCCTACGGCATCCTTAAAGACGATATAGAGCTCGCCGTCGAGCAGAAGCGCTACGACGACAATGTCTGCGTGGCAAAGTGGGACCCGCCGCAGGACGGCGTTGACGGAACGATAAAATATTTCTACAACATAGAAAGCCACCTCGCGCCCGTTGAGAACGAGCAGGGCGTTGTGGACTACAAAAACCTCGGGCTGGTGCGGAATATAACCGCGGGCACGCCCATAGCGGCAATCACCCTCCCGACGGAGGGCGAGCCCGGCAAGGACATCATGGGCAGGACCGTCATGCAGAAAAAGGGCGTTCCCGCAAAGGTGAACGTCGGCGCGGGCACGTCGCTCATCAACGACGGCAAGGAGATAATCGCCGCTGTCGACGGAAATCTCGTGTACAAAAACGGCGCGTTCTACGTGGACGAAACGCTGGTTGTAAACGGCGACGTCGACGTTTCCAGCGGAAATATCGACTTCATAGGCGCGGTCACGATAAAAGGCAGCGTTTTCGAGGGCTTCCGCGTCACTTCCAAGCGCGACATCAACATCAACGGCTCGGTGAACGGCGCGGAGCTGTCCGCCGACGGCAATATCAATATCAAGATAGGCAGCATAAATTCGCAGATAGACTGCAAGGGCGACGTCAAGCTCGGCTTTTGCGAAAACACCAAGATACGCGCGGAGGGCAACGTCGAAAGCGCGTCCTTCGTCGGCGGAGAGGTCTTCGCGGACAAGAAGATAATCGCCTCCGGCAAGGGCGTTATAATGGGCGGCAAGTATACGGCTCTCGACGGGATAGAGGCTTCGGTCATCGGCTCGGATAAGTACGCCAAAACGCTGCTGACCCTCGGCAACAACGCCGTTCTCTCCGAGGAGCGCGACAAGCTCGAGAAGCTCAACGCGGAGCTCGAGGACAAGGCCGATCAGCTCGGGAAGATGCTCGTAACTCTCGGCGAGCTCGCGAAAAAGGCGAAGCTCTCCCCCGAGCGCGAGCAGCTCAAGACCGAGGCATTGCGCAACCGCCTTAAAATGCAGAGCGAGGTCAAGAAAAACAAGAGCCGCATAAACGAGATTGACGAGACACTCCAGCTTACGCAGAACCTTTCGGTCGCGTGCAAGAGGATAATGTACCCCGGCGTCACGCTGAGGATAAATTCCTGCGTCCTGCAGGTAAACGCGGCAACGAACCACGCGCGCGCGACTGTCGAGGGCGGCGAGATAGTTTTCAAGCCGCTGTAAGCGCCGAAATAAAAATATTTGGGGCTGAGAATTGCATTTCTCAGCCTTTTTTCGGTCGGTTTAGTATATTTTGACGGTTGACTTTTGTCTCAAAATGTGCTATAATTCTTAATATTGCGGAAGATATTTTAAAGAGATAATTTGTAATTTTTTGGCAATTTCGGAAGGGATCGATAATATGAAGCGTGTAGGACTGGATATAGGCTCGACGACCGTCAAGGCTGCTATCATAGACGAAAACAACAAGCTGCTTTTCGGACGTTATCAGCGGCATTTCTCCGATATCCGCAAGACCGTTTCGGATATCGTCGCGGAGGTCGGCAGCGAAATAAACGGCGAGCGCGTGATGATCGCCGTCACGGGCTCGGGCGGCATCTCCGTCTCCAAGTGGCTCGGCATACCGTTCGTGCAGGAGGTCGCCGCGGGAACGGAGGCTATAAAGGCTCTCGCACCGCAAACCGATGTCGCTATCGAGCTCGGCGGCGAGGACGCTAAGATAACCTACCTCACGGGCGGGCTCGAGCAGCGCATGAACGGCAGCTGCGCGGGCGGCACGGGCGCGTTCATCGACCAGATGGCAGCCCTGCTGAATACCGACGCCTCGGGTCTGAACGAGCTCGCGAAAAGCCACACCACCATTTACCCGATAGCCTCGCGCTGCGGCGTTTTCGCCAAAAGCGACATCCAGCCCCTCATCAACGAGGGCGCGAAAAAAAGCGACGTCGCGGCTTCGGTGTTCCAGTCCGTCGTCAATCAGACGATAAGCGGTCTCGCCTGCGGAAAGCCTATCCGCGGCAACGTCGCGTTCCTCGGCGGTCCCCTCCACCACCTGTCCGAGCTTCGGCAGCGCTTCATCGAGACGCTGAATTTGCAGCCCGAGAACATCATCTTCCCCGAAAACGCGAACCTTTTCGTCGCTATCGGCTGCGCGCTCTCCGAGGAGACCTGCGAGATAGACATCGACGAGCTCGTCAGGAGCGTTTCCGTCCTCGGCGACAATCAGCTCCGCGAGGTTGAGCGCCTTGCCCCGCTGTTCAAAAACGAAAGCGATTTGGAACAATTCCGCGCCCGCCACGCAAAGGCAATTATTCCCACCGCCGACATAAATTCCCAAACGGGCGCGTGCTATCTCGGCATCGACGCGGGCTCCACGACCACGAAAGCCGTGTTGCTCAACAAAAACGCCGAAATTTTGTACTCCCACTACGACAACAACCACGGCGACCCGCTTAAATCCGTCATCGGCATCTTAAAGGAGATTTACTCGCAGCTCCCCGAAAACGCCTACATAGCCAAATCCTGCACCACGGGCTACGGCGAGCACCTTATAAAGGCGGCGCTCGGCGCGGATTTCGGCGAAATAGAGACCATGGCGCACTACAAAGCCGCCGACAAAATTCTCCCCGGCGCGGAGTTTATTCTGGACATCGGCGGGCAAGATATGAAGTGTATGCGCGTCAAGGACGGCGAGATCGAGAGCATCCTGCTCAACGAGGCTTGCTCCTCGGGCTGCGGCTCGTTTATCGAAAACTTCGCGAACGCTCTCGGCATGACAAGCGCCGAGTTCGCCGTGCTCGGGCTCTCCGCGGAGAACCCCGTCGATTTGGGTTCACGGTGCACGGTATTTATGAACTCCCGCGTAAAGCAGGCTCAAAAAGAGGGCGCGACCGTCGCCGACATCTCGGCGGGGCTGTCCTACTCGGTAGTCAAGAACGCGCTCTTTAAAGTGATAAAGCTCCGCGATACCGCCTCCATGGGCGAAAAGATAATCGTTCAGGGCGGCACTTTCATGAACGACAGCGTTCTCCGCGCGTTCGAGCTGATAGTCGGCAAAAACGTTATCCGCCCCGACAAGGCGGGTCTTATGGGGGCTTACGGCTCCGCGCTGGTCGCGCTCGAGCGCGACGACGGCAAGCCGAGCGCTATCGCGGCGCTTGACAGGCTGGAGAGCTTCAAGGTCGAGAAAACGACGGCGCGCTGCGGAAAATGCTCCAACAATTGCCTTTTGACAATATCTAAGTTTCCCGACGGAAAGCGCTACATCAGCAACAACCGCTGCGAGCGCGGCGCGGGAAACGTCTCGGCAGGCGAGAAGCTCCCGAACCTGTACGATTACAAATATCACCTGCTCTTCGACCGCGAAAGCCTCCCCGAAAGCTCGGCAAAGCGCGGCGTTATCGGATTTCCGCGCGTTCTCGGAATGTACGAGAATTTCCCCTTCTGGCACAAATTGTTCACGGAACTCGGCTTCTCGGTGAAATTATCCCCGAAATCCTCCCGCGACATTTACGATATGGGCATCGAGACAATGCCGAGCGAAAGCGTATGTTATCCCGCAAAGCTCGCGCACGGGCACATTCAGGCGCTGATAGACGACGGCGTAAAGCTCATCTTCTACCCGTCGATGCCGTATGAAATGACCGACGGCAACGGCGGCGACAACCACTACAACTGCCCCGTCGTCGCGACCTACAGCGAAGTCATCAAAAACTCCGTCCCCGAGCTGCGCGAAACGGTCAAGTTTATGAACCCGTTCCTGCCGATATTCAACGAAAAGCGCATGGCGGAGCGGCTTTTCGAGGAGTTTTCCGCTTCGTTGCCCGAGATGAATATCACTAAGCGCGAGGTCGAGACTGCCCTCGAAAAGGCATACGCCGAGGACGCGGCGTTTAAAGAAAATATGCGCAAAAAGGGCGAGGAGACGCTGAATTTCCTCAAGGCGAACGGAAAGCGCGGCATCGTCCTCGCGGGCAGACCCTACCACGTCGACCCCGAGATAAACCACGGCTTGCCCGAGATGATTTCGGGCTACGGCTTCGCGGTGCTTACCGAGGACAGCGTCGCGCAGCTCGGCGAGGTCGTGCGCCCGATACGCGTCGTCGACCAGTGGACGTACCACACGCGGCTCTACGCGGCAGCGCACGTTGTCGGCGCGAACGAATGTCTGGAGCTCGTGCAGCTCAACAGCTTCGGCTGCGGACTTGACGCAATAACCACCGACGAGGTGCAGGAAATTCTGCGCAGCTTCGGCAAGCTCTACACCTGCCTTAAAATCGACGAGGTCAACAACCTCGGCGCGGCGAGGATACGCCTGCGCTCGCTCATCTCGGTAGTCGACGAGCGCGCTCGGCACAAATACAAGCCCGTCCGCGGACACGTCGGTTACATACGCCAGCCCGAGTTCACAAAGGAAATGCGCAAAAACCACACGATACTCTGCCCGCAGATGGCGCCGATACATTTCGATATGCTCGAGGCGGCGTTCAAGCACAGCGGCTACAACGTGGTCATTCTCAAGGACTGCTCGAAGGACGTCGTGGACACGGGGCTGAAGTATGTCAACAACGACGCGTGCTACCCGTCGATACTCATCGTCGGACAGCTTATCCACGCGCTGCTCAGCGGCAAATACGACCTCGAGAACACGTCGGTTATGATAACGCAGACGGGCGGCGCGTGCCGCGCGACAAACTATGTCGGAATGCTGAAAAAGGCGCTCAAGGACGCGGGCTTCGAGAAGATACCGCTCATCTCGCTGAACGTCGTCGGACTTGAAAAGCAGAGCGGCTTCAAGCTCTCGGCGGGCATGGCGGTGCGCGCGTTCATGGGCATCATCTACGGCGACGTTCTCCAGCGCTGCCTGTACAAGGTCCGCCCCTACGAAAAGGAAAAGGGCAGCGCCAACGCCCTCTACGAGGAGTGGAGAACGTTCCTGCGCGAGGACTTGAAAAAGCTCTCGCTGCCGAACTTCAACGACAACGTGCGCAGGATAGTCAAGGACTTTTCCGAGCTCCCCGTGCTCGACGTCGAAAAGCCCAAGATCGGGCTCGTCGGGGAAATTCTGGTCAAATTCCACCCCGTCGCCAACAACGACATCATCGGCTTGCTCGAAAACGAGGGCTGCGAGGTGGTTGTGCCCGACCTCATGGGATTTTTCTACTACATCTGCTCCCACGGCAAGACCAAGTCCGAGCTGCTGTACTGCTCGCGTCTGAAAAAATTTGCCGAGAACTCGGCAATAAAGGCGTTCAAGTTTATGGAGCGCAGCTATCGCAAGGCCGTCGCGGGCACGAAATTCGGCTGCCCCGGGGACATCTTTGAAATGCGCGAGAGCGTTCGCCCGATAGTTTCCCCCGGCAACATCGCGGGCGAGGGCTGGTTCCTCTCCGCGGAGATGATAGAGCTCATCAACGAGGGCGTCCCGAATATCGTGTGTATGCAGCCGTTCGCGTGCCTGCCGAACCACGTAACGGGCAAGGGCGTTATCGGCGAGCTTCGCCGCCGCCACCCCGAAAGCAACATCGTTGCCGTCGATTTCGACCCGGGCGCGTCCGAGGTAAATCAGGTCAACCGCATCAAGCTGATGCTCACACAGGCGTTCGCGAGAGCCGGCATAAGCCGCCGTTCGGCAGTCCCCCAACTCGGCGTATCCGACAGATACTCGGAGCTCGCGAATATGATAAATGTTTAACAAAAGGAGACAATCATGCAGAAATTCACAACGGAAAACAACGAAGGCGGAAAGCAGCCGAAGTGGGGCACGCTCGTGCTCACGGCGCTCATCGTGGTAGTATTGCTCATCGTGCTGTTCAACAGCTTTACGGTAGTGAACGAGGGCTTTATCGGCGTAAAGTACCAGTTCGGCAGGATAGTCGGACAAAACCTCTCCGCGGGGCTCAATTTCCATATCCCGTTCATCGAGGAGATACAGCAGGTCGATACGCGCGAGCAGGTCTACCCCGTGCAGACCGACGCGTACACTTCGGACACCCAGACTGTCGATAATCTTCAGCTCAAACTGAACTACTGCTACGACGGCACAAAGCTCACCGAGATAATCCGCACGATAGGCGTAAGCAACGTCGAAAGCAAGCTCCTCGTGCCGAACGTGGCAAAAATTTCCAAGGACGAGATAGGCAAGGTCAAGGCGGAGGACCTCGTGCAGAACCGCTCCACCGTCCAGAACGCCATCTACAACTCCCTGAAAGAAACGCTCGAGCCGCAGGGCATAATCGTCACGGCGTTCGCTATCGAGAACCTCTCGTTCGACGACGCCTTCGAGCAGTCCATTCAGGCAAAGGTCATAGCCGCGCAGGACGCTCTCAAAATGCAGAACAAGACCGCCGAGAAAGAGGAGGAGGCAAAGCAGCAGGTCATCGCCGCGCAAGCCGAAGCGGACTCCCAGAAGATAAAAGCGGACGCGGAAGCCTACGCTATCGAGGCGGTGCAGAAGCAGCTCACCCAAAGCCCCAACTATATCGAGTATATGAAGATAATGAACTGGGACGGCACGCTCCCCCAAGCTATCGGCACGGAGGTAAACCCGTTCATAGCGCTCGACGGCGCGTCCTCAAGCGGCAATAACAACACGAGCTCGGGCGGCGCGGGCGCTCCCGCGGCAAACAACGTAAACTGACAGGAAAGGCTCAAATGGACTATATAAAATTGAAACAAACCGCGCTGGAAAGCTATTTCTCCCGCGCGAACGATATGCAGAAAAAGGCGATTTTCAAGATAAACGGCGCTGTGCTTATAATCGCGGGCGCGGGCAGCGGAAAAACGACCGTCCTCGTCAACAGAATAGCGAATATGATGCGCTTCGGCAACGCCTACCACGACGAGGAGATCCGCCCGATAACGCCCGAGCAAGAGCGCTTTCTCGCGGATTTTCCGAGCATGGAAAAGACCCCCGAAACGGCTGCGCGGCTCGCGGAGATAATCGCCGTAAACCCCGTCAACCCTTGGAATATTCTGGCAATAACGTTCACAAACAAGGCGGCGGGCGAGCTTCGTCAGCGCCTTGTCTCGATGATAGGCGAGGACGCGCGGAAAATATGCGCCGCGACGTTCCATTCGGCGTGCGTAAAAATTCTCCGCCGCGAGATAGAGCACCTCGGCTACAAACCGAGCTTCACCATCTACGACGACGACGATTCCAAGCGCCTCATCAAGGATATTATGAAGCGGCACGACATCAGCGAAAAGGTGATGAGCGCGAAGATGTTCAAAAACAACATCTCGCGGCTGAAGGACAAGCTGATATCCGCGGAGGACTACGCGCCCATGGCTCGCGAGACCGCGGAGCTCATCGACCTTAAGACCGCGGAGGTCTACCTCGAGTATCAGAGCTCCCTGAAAGCCGCCAACGCCGTCGATTTCGACGATATAATCTTCCTAACCGTGCGCCTTTTCGAGGACTTCCCCGACGTTCTTCGGCATTACAGGAACCTGTACAAGTACATAATGGTCGACGAATATCAGGACACGAACGTCGCGCAGTACAGGCTCGTTTCGCTGCTCGCGGGCGACGAGGGCAACCTCGGCGTGGTCGGCGACGACGACCAGTCGATTTACCGTTTCCGCGGCGCAACTATCGAGAATATCCTCAGCTTTGAAAAGCAGTACAAAAACTGCACGGTCATCCGCCTCGAGCAGAACTACCGCTCCACGGAAAACATCCTCAACGCCGCGAACGGCGTCATCAAAAACAACACACAGCACAAGGAAAAGCGCCTCTGGAGCGACCTCGGCGAGGGCGAGAAAATTCAGATAAACCTTTACCCCTCCGAGCAGTCCGAGGCAAAGGGCATTGCCGAAATAATAGCGGAGGGCGTGCAAAACGGCGCGAAATACTCCGATTTCGCGCTGCTCTACCGCAACAACGCGCTCTCCCGCAGCTACGAGACCGCCATGACCAGAGCGGGCATACCGTATAAAATCGTCGGCGGCTTGCGCTTCTACGACCGCAAGGAGATCCGCGATATGCTTGCCTACCTTTCGATAATCGACAACCCGTTCGACGCCGTGCGTTTCCGCCGCGTCATAAATGAGCCCAAGCGCGGCATCGGCGACGCTACCGTCGATGAGGTGGTGCGCATTGCCGAGGGGCTGAACATAAGCCCCGTCGAGGTCTGCCGCGACGCAATGCAATATGAGACGCTCCAGCGAAAGGCAAACTCCCTCAAAGCGGCGGCGAACCTCTTCGACGAGCTCGACGAGGCGGCAGATACGATGAGACTCGACGAGCTTATTGAAGCCGTTGCCGAAAAAACGGGATATATGGAGATGCTGAACGCTCAGGGCGACGAGGGAAAAGCACGCATCGAGAATATCAACGAGCTCAAATCCAACGCGATGCAGCTTATGGAGGAGAACCCCGAAGCCGCTCTGCCCGATTTTCTCGAGCAGGTCGCGCTCGTTGCCGACATCGACAATTACGATACCGAAGCCGACCGCGTCTCGCTTATGACGATGCACGCCGCAAAGGGGCTGGAGTTCCCCGTGGTGTTTATGGTCGCCGCCGAGGACAACATCTTCCCCTCGATGATGTGCCTTCGGGAGCCCTCCGAAATGGAGGAGGAGCGGCGCCTTGCCTACGTCGCGATAACCCGTGCCAAGCAGCGCCTTATCGTTACCCATTCGCAGTACCGTATGCTTTTCGGCAAGACGAGCAACAACAAGCTCTCGACGTTTATCCGCGAGATACCCGAGGAGCTCTGCGAAAAGCACGGCGAGCGCCCCAAGCCCCGCAGCTTCTCAAAGCCCGAGCGCCACAGCTTTTTAAAGGAAGAGACCGCTAAAATGAGAACGGCAGTCCCGCGCTCAAACGACGAGGTATTCTCCGTCGGCGACAGAGTAAAGCACAATATCTTCGGCGAGGGCACGGTCACGGCAGTCCTGCAAACGGGCAACGACGCCATGATAACGATAGACTTCGACTCGCGCGGTCAGAAAAAGGTCATGAAAAACAACGCGAGAATGACTAAAATTTAACAAATGCTGCAAAAAACGCTCGGGAAAACGTCCGTTTTTTGGGCAAAATACCGCTAAAGTTTGGAGAAAAGCTGCCGATAATTAAGTTAAGAGGTAAGAGCTGTACGCTTACGGCTCTTCTCTGACCGAAAGGTGCCCCCAATAGGGAGCGCAATATTAAGACCGTACAGGCGTTTCAAGAGCTTCTTGAGCGACAGTCCCTCATCGGACAGCGTTTGTACGAGACCGAATTATCAGCCGCAAATCGCATTTTGGTTTGCGGCTTTTATTGTGGAGGACATATGACGCTTATACTCGTAATGGACAACGACTGCGCGATAGGCAGGGACGGCGGACTGCTGTGCAGCCTGCCCGCGGACATGAAAAATTTCCGCGCCGCAACGCTGAACTCAACCGTAATAATGGGCAGAAAGACCTACGAAAGCTTCCCCAAGCGCCCGCTGCCCGACCGCGAAAATCTCGTGCTCTCGCGCAGCGTTAAGGAGCTCGACGGCGCAAGGGTGTTCGCCGACGTCGGCAGCCTGCTGGAGTACGTTAAAACGCCGAAGAGCAAGGTTTTCGTGATAGGCGGCGGCGAGGTCTACGCGCAGCTCGCGCCGTACTGCACCGAGGCTCTGATAACGCGCGTATATGAAAGCTTCGGCGGCGACGTGTTCTTCGAGGACATCGAGCACGACCCCGCTTGGGAGCTCGCCGAGGCAAGCCCCGTAATCGAAACGGGCTGCAAAAAAATACGCTTTCTGCGGTTTGTGCGAAAAACCGCGAAAAAATAAACGAGGAGTAATATTATGGAAGAACTTATCGAACAGTATAACGCCGCAAAAAAATGGCGCAAGGAAATGCTCGTCGCGATGATAGTGCTGCTGGCGGTCATGGCGGCGCTTATCATCGTCGGCTTTGCTTTCGGGGATTTTCTGGCAATATTTGTCATTTTCGGGGTCCTCGTCGGCGCCCTCGGCGTTCTGGTCAACATCATCTCGGCAAACACGCTCAAAAAGGCGCGCCGAATAATCGCCGAGTATCTCTCGTCCCAAGGCAAAACCGAGGAGGAAATAAATTCCGTGCTGGGAATTTCCTCATCCAAAGCATAGCTCATCATCAACTGCAATTTACTGCAATCTTTTTCGGGCGTCGTTCAATTTCCAAATTTTGACTTTATTTTACATATTTTCCAAATATTTACATCGCAAAACCGCAAATAACCGCAAAAAACTGCAAAACGACTGCAAATCACTGCATCCGAACTGCAATTTACTGCACGAAAAGGGACAAATTCGCAAAATTTGTCCCTTTTCCGAAATGCTTTTGAAATTTCCCAGTCAAAAAAATTCATTTTGTTGAAAACCGTGAAATTGACCTAAATTCGCGTTTCATGGTAAAGACAAACCGCCCCGAAAGCGCTATAATAAAGGCACGAGGTGATATTATGGACACGATAAAAATCGGAAAATTCCTGTCGGAGCTCCGCCGCGAGCGCGAGTTGACGCAAGAGCAGCTCGGAGAGCGTCTCGGCGTGACCAACAAGACCGTCTCCCGCTGGGAAAACGGCAACTATATGCCGCCCGTGGAGATGCTCATAGAGCTGTCGAAATTCTACGGCGTGAGCATAAATGAAATCCTGAGCGGCAAGCGTCTTGCCGCCGCCGAAATGCAGGCCGCCGCCGAGGAAAACCTGAAAACCGCACTGGAGCAGCCCCCGTTTTCACTTGAGGAAAAGAAGCAGTATTACGCCCAAAAATGGAAAAAAGAGCATTGGTACGTGTTCGTTATCCCGGCGCTCATAGCGCTGAATTTGATAATCGCTTCGGCTGTTCTGGAATTTAAGGCGGGGGTGTTTCTGGGCTGTCTGATACCGATACCCGCGCGGATAATCGCCTACAATAAGATGATGGCTTACGTCGAATACAAGGCGTTTGACGTTGAGAAAAAACTTCGTGGTAAAAAATCCTAAAATCCCCTTGAAAAATGTCGGAGTATATGCTATAATATAGTGAGAATACATTTGAAAGAGGTGTTACCATTGAAGCACGTTGTTACCGTAAATAAGGCTAACCTGAAGGCAAGCGCCCAAAAGGGCGGCTGCGGCAAGTGCCAGAGCTCCTGCCAGTCCGCTTGCAAGACCTCCTGCACGGTCGCCAATCAGAAGTGCGAATCCGTTAAGTAAGCTGCTTTGCGGAGATTTTTGGGCGGGTTTTTCTCGCCCTATTATTTTGGTTTTTGAGGTTTGTTATGGTTCACAAGTTTAAACAGCTGGGGTATAATATCGTGCTGGATTCGGACAGCAACGGCGTTCACGTGTTCGACGACTGCGCGTTCGATATGCTGGACTTTATTTCCGCGCCGCTTATGCAAGAAATGCCCGCGGAACTTCCCGGGAAAATAACGGGGTATTCAAAGGAGGACATCCGCGAGACTTACGCGGAATTATACTCATTGTATAAAGAGGGCTCTTTGTTTGCCGCTGACGATTACAAAAAGTATTCGGACACCATGGTGAAGAGCCCCGTGAAGTCGATGTGTCTGAACGTCGCGCACGACTGCAATCTGCGGTGCGAGTACTGCTTCGCGCAGACGGGCGATTTCGGCGGCGAGCGCTGCATAATGTCCCCCGAGACGGGCAAAAGGGCTATCGATTTCCTTATCGAGCGCTCGGCGAACCGCGAGAATATCGAGCTGGATTTCTTCGGCGGCGAGCCGCTCATGGCGTGGGATACCGTCGTCGAGACTGTGAGCTACGCGCGTTCTGTCGAGAAGCGGCACGGCAAAAATTTCCGCTTTACGATAACGACGAACGGCGTGCTGCTGGACGACGAGAAGATTGACTACATAAACCGCGAAATGGTGAACGTGGTGCTGTCGCTGGACGGGCGGCGGGAGACTACCGACCGCATACGCAAGACCCTCAACGGGAAGAGCACCTACGACGTTATCGTGCCGAAATTCCAAAAGCTGGTGGAGCGGCGCGGCGACAAGGACTACTACGTCCGCGCGACGTTCACGAAATACAACCTTGACTTCACCGAGGACGTGCTGCACCTGCGCGAGCTGGGGTTCGAGCAGCTCTCGGCGGAGCCCGTCGTTACCGACGAAAGGGAGCCGTATGCGCTCACGGAAGCGGATCTGCCGCGCATTTTCGTGGAATACGACCGCTTATGCGAGGTCATGGCGAACCGCACCGAGAAAAAATTCAACTTCTTCCATTTTATGGTAGACCTCGACCAGGGACCGTGCGCGATAAAAAGGCTGCGCGGCTGCGGCTGCGGAAACGATTACGTCGCTGTCGACCCGCACGGGGACATCTACCCGTGCCACCAGTTTGTGGGAATAGACAAGTGGAAAATGGGCAACCTAAGCGACGGTACCTTTAACGACGACATCAAGACCTATTTCGCGAAAACGCACCTTTATTCCAAGGAGGGCTGCGCGGACTGCTGGGCGAAATTTTACTGCTCGGGCGGCTGCAACGCGAACTCCTTTATCTACGAGGGCGACTGCCGAAAGTCGCACAGGCTCTCCTGCGAGCTGCAGAGAAAGCGTCTGGAATGTGCGCTGGCGCTCGCCGTGGACAGGATAGTCAAGCAGGGCGAATAAGAAAAGCAAAATCATTTTATTTTAATTATTTATTCAAAATAACTTCACGCGTTATTCACAATCGGGGTCTATAATTTAGGCATAACATAAAAACCGGCGGATTTTCCGTTTTACGTTTACAGGAGGGTCATTATGAGCGATTTTAACGAATTTGACAACGTACAGAGATTTTCCACACAAAGCGCGCAGCCCGAGGTACAGGCGGTGCCTGTTCAGGCAATGCCTGTGCAGCCCGTTAAGCCCGCGAAAAAGCACAAGAGCGCGACGCTGAAGGTCATGGCGATGATAGCGGCTGTCGCGATAGTCGGCGGCGGCGCGGGCTTCGGCGGCGCGTATATCGCGGGCAAGTCCATGAGCTCCGCGGTCGTTTCGGGAAGCGGCAATTACAACAATTCCGAGCATATTTCTCCCGTTAATTCGGACAACACGGGCTCGGCTCCCACGCTGAGCGACCTGCAGCAGAACGTTTCGATAAATCACAACGTAAGCGACGAGGTTGAATACAACTCCGACGGAACATATATGTATACCAGAGATCTGGTAAAGGCGGTGCAGGACAGCATAGTGTACATCGAGGTGTTTGTGGAGTCGCGCGGAAAGAAAACGCTCTACGGTTCGGCAAGCGGCATTATCATCTCGAAGGACGGCTATATCGTGACGAATAACCACGTCGTGGAGGACGTCGACAGTTATACCGTCAAGGTCAACAATACCGACCCCAAAACGGGCATCTCCGAATCCGAGACATACGACGCGGAGCTTATCGGAACCGATGAGGACACCGACCTCGCGGTGCTGAAGATAAAGGCGAACGACCTGCCCGCGGCGGTGCTCGGCGACTCCAACCAGCTCCACCTCGGCGACGACGTTATCGCGATAGGCAACCCCCTCGGGCTCGAGACCTCCGTTTCAAAGGGCATCGTTTCGGGGCTCAACCGCCAGATCTCCGACAGCGCGCGCGGGCTGTCCTCCATACAGACCGACACGGGCATCAACAGCGGAAACTCGGGCGGCGCGCTGTTCAATATGTACGGCGAGGTCGTGGGCGTTGTAAACTCCAAGTACGTTGAATCCTACGCGGAGAGCCTCGGCTTTGCGATAACCATTAACGAGGCGCGCGACGTTATCGACGACCTCATCACGAAGGGCTACGTTTCGGGACGCGCCGTGCTCGGAATTTCCTATAATCCCATAAACGAATACACTGCCTCGTTCAGGGGAATGACTGCGGGGCTGCTCGTGGTCGAGATAAATCAGGATATGGCGGTCGCTCGCAGCGGGCTCGTGGTCGGCGATACGGTAGTCGAGATAGACGGCGAGTACGTGTTCGACGAGGACGGCGCTACCACCACTATCAGCGAGATACTCGCGGGCAAAAAGCCCGGCGACACCATTACCGTGACGGTCGCGAGGGCGGACTCCCTCGGCAGGACGAGAAAGGTCGACATAGAGGTCGAGCTCTCCGAATACCGCGGAAGCTGATATTCAATAAGGCGTGCCGCCTTTGGCAATTCGTTTCATAGAAAATTTCGGTGTCAAGCGTTTTCGCTCGACACCGAAATGCTTCTATACCGCACGCTCCCTAGCGCTGTTGCGGCTTTTTTTCGTCAGTTTTTAACGTTCACTTCGCCCGCCAGCACGCGAACATAGTCGGCGTAGTTTTCCCTCAGCAGCGCCGGGGTGTCCAGCTCGTACGGGCATTTTGACTTGCACTGTCCGCAGTTAACGCAGCTCTCTATCTGCTTCATATTGCTCCGCCACGTCTCCGAGAGCCAGTTGTCGGACGGGGCGCGGCGCAGCATAAGCGACATTCTCGCGCAGTTGTTTATTTGTATGCCCATGGGACACGGCATACAGTAGCCGCAGCCTCGGCAGAAATTCCCGCCGAGGGACTGCTTGTCGCGCTCTATTTCGGCGCGTATCCCGTCGGTCATCTCGGGGGTATCGTCCATATACGAAAGCCACTCCTCGAGCTCATTTTCGCGCTGAACGCCCCATATCGGGAGAACGTTGTCATACTGCCCGATGAACGCGCAGGCGGTCCGCGAGCTCGTGATGATGCCGCCCGCGAGCGCCTTCATCGCGATAAAGCCCATGTTCCTTTCGCGGCACTTTTCGGCGAGCGCGAGCTCCCGCTCCGACGAAAGATAGCTGAACGGGAACTGGAGCGTTTCATACAGCCCCGACTCGATGCACTCCTCCGCGACGCCTATCTTATGCGCGGTTATGCCGATGTGGCGTATCATGCCCTGCCGCTTGAAGTCCTCCATAAGCTCGTACATTCCCGAGCCGTCGCCGGGGCGTATGCACCGTCCCGCGCAGTGGAACTGATAAATGTCGACGTAATCGGTTTTCAGCATTTTCAGGGAGGTCTCGAGCTGCTCCTTCATCTGCTCGGTGTTCTGCGCCATGGTCTTGGTGGCGATGAAGATTTTCCCGCGGACATCGGACAGCGCCGCGCCTATCTTCTCCTCGCTGTCGGAATACGCCCTCGCCGTGTCGAAGAACGTAATGCCGCCCTCGTAGGCTCTTTGCAGCAGCCTTACGGCAGTCTCCTTGTCCGCTCTCTGAACGGGCAGCGCGCCGAACGCGTTCTGCGGGGTGGTTATGCCAGTGCTGCCGAGTGTAATCGTTTTCATATGCGGGGCTCCTTTCGTGAATGTTTTAATATGCCTCTTTGTTGGACTTTATGATAAACTCCAGAAACTCGTCCGCGGGCAGCGGCTTCGAGAAATAATAGCCCTGAATGTAGTTTATGCCGAGGTTTTCCATCGTGTAGAACTGCTCGGCGGTCTCAACGCCCTCGGACACTATCCTCAGCCCGAGCCCGCGTATCATGTTCATCGCCGCGTCCATGATGTACTTCGCCTTGCCGTTCTCGAAATAGGCGTTCGTCATGCCCTTGTCGAACTTGACTATCTCAACGGGCATATCGATGATGTAGTTGAGGTTGGACTGCCCCGTGCCGAAATCGTCCAGCGAAAAGCTCACGCCGTAGTCCATAAGCCGCTTCATATTGTCGAGCAGCGTTTTCCGCGCGTTCATCGAGGCGGACTCGGTTATCTCGAGGTTGATGAGCTCGGGCGAAACGCCGCTCTCCTCCATTATCCGTATGTAGTCCTTCGCCAGCTCGTTGTACGCGCACTGCACCACCGAAAGGTTTATCTCGATGTACTTTATGCCGTATTGCTTGATATTGCTCTCGCTGATAAAACGGCACGCCTTTCTGAAAACCGTCTCCCCGAGCTGCAAAATCATACCGTTCCGCTCGGCGTTCTCAACGAAGACCCCCGGCGGAACGAGCCCGCCGTCCTCCCTGCGGATACGGACAAGCGCCTCCGCGGAGGTGAAGCAATGGTCCTCCGTGGAAAAAATCGGCTGAAACCAGACCTCCACGCGGTCGTCCTTAAGCGCGTCAATGATGAGCTGCTCGGTGTCCTTTTCGCGGCGCAGCTGCATCGCCAGCTCTACCGTCACCTCGTGGAAGCGGTTTTCGGGCGTCTCTCCGTTGTCGTGACCGACGTAGCGCATAAGGTACAGCAGCTCCTCGGTATTGTCGGCAATGCCCGAATTGGGCGCGTAGACCCACGTCGGAGAAACGAGTATGCCGCCGTTTTTGCCCCAGCCCTTTTCAAAGCGCTTGCGGAGAACCTTTATACTCCGTTCGGCAACCTCCCTGTTCGGATAGAGCAGCATTATCTCGTTGGTGGAATTTCTGAACACTATCATATCCGTCATCGCCGACAAATACTTTACCGCCTCGGCGATGATCGCGCTCTCAACGTCCGAGCGCAGCGCGCTGAACGAGCCCGGCTCTATGATAAGACAAAGCAGCGAAAAGCTCTCGTTCATGCCGTAAAGCTCCCCGGTGTATTGAACGAAAGCCTCATGGTTGAACAAGCCCGTTTGTCTGTCGATATTGAAGCCCGGGTTCTCCAGCCTGAGGTAGAGCACCAGCATGCCCACGGCGCTCGCGAAGCCCACCAGCAGCAGCTTCGGGAAAAAGAACTGCACCACGGCGGCAAGCGTCCACACGCCCAGCCACGTCGCCACGGCAAAGCGCCTGTTGCGGCTTATTTTCGCCCTGTCCTTAATGAGGCGCACCGTTACGATGATTATCGTCGTCAGCGCGAAGAGGTACGTCGAATAGGCGCTCGCTCCCGTCGAATAAAGCTCGCCCGTCGCCTCGTCGAGGTAGAAATATATGGGCGCCGCGTAGATAAGTATCACAGCCGCGGCGACAAAAGCGCCGTAGCGCAGCATCATTCTCCTGTAAACGGTTTTCACGGTGTAAATATCCGTGCAGATGTACATCAGCGCGAAAAACGTCACCCCCACCAGCGTCGCGAGGTAGGTCTTGCTGATTATCTCGACAACTATCTCCGGGAAAACGTCGCGCCTTGTTATGGCAATGCAGGAGAAAATATCGAACATTATGCATACGAACGTCATCCAAAACGCGTTCAGAAAAGCCGTTCCCGTATTCAGCCTGATGGTTTTCTGGCTCTTGTAGAAAAATATCACTATCACCATTATAGCCAGCCCGCAGCACTGCATCTGAATAGGCATATGTTCACCCCCGAAAGCCCGTATTGCCCGTTACCTTTATATCATACCATTTTTTTGGTAAATTGTCAAGGCATTACACAAAAAAGCCGTTCCAACAAAACGCCCCCGAAAGCTCGGGGGCGAATTTCCGTAAGGTTATAATGCATTAGCGCGCATTAAAGCTGCGGACCTGCGGGAACGAGCGCCTTGCCTGCGGGGTTGCCCTCGTACTTGGCGAAGTTCTTGATGAACCTCTGCGCGAGGTCCTTAGCCTTCTCCTCCCAATCGGCAGCGTTCGCGTAGGTGTCGCGCGGGTCGAGAATGCCCGTGTCAACGCCCTTAAGCTCGGTAGGCACCTCGAAGTTGAAGTACGGGATCTTCTTGGTGGGGGCGTTCTTGATGTCGCCGTTGAGGATAGCGTCGATAATGCCGCGCGTGTCCTTAATGGAGATACGCTTGCCCGTGCCGTTCCAGCCCGTATTCACGAGGTAAGCCTTAGCGCCGCTCTGCTGCATTCTCTTAACGAGCTCCTCGGCGTACTTGGTGGGGTGCAGCTCGAGGAACGCCTGCCCGAAGCAAGCCGAGAATGTCGGCGTGGGCTCGGTGATGCCGCGCTCCGTGCCCGCGAGCTTAGCGGTAAAGCCCGACAGGAAGTAGTACTGCGTCTGCTCGGGAGTGAGTATCGAAACGGGCGGCAGAACGCCGAACGCGTCCGCGGAAAGGAAGATGACGTTCTTCGCCGCGGGAGCGGAGGAAACGGGCTTCACGATGTTCGTGATGTGGTTTATCGGATAAGAAACGCGGGTATTTTCGGTAACGCTCTTGTCCTTGAAGTCGATCTTGCCGTTCGCGTCGAGAGTAACGTTCTCGAGGAGCGCGTTTCTCTTGATTGCGTTGTAGATATCGGGCTCGGACTCCTTGTCGAGGTCGATGACCTTAGCGTAGCAGCCGCCCTCGAAGTTGAACACGCCGTTGTCGTCCCAACCGTGCTCGTCGTCGCCGATAAGCAGTCTCTTGGGGTCGGTCGAGAGCGTGGTCTTGCCCGTGCCCGAAAGCCCGAAGAAGATAGCTGTGTTCTTGCCGTCCATATCCGTGTTCGCGGAGCAGTGCATAGCCGCGATGCCCTTAAGCGGCAGGTAGTAGTTCATCATCGAGAACATACCCTTCTTCATCTCGCCGCCGTACCATGTGTTGATGATGACCTGCTCGCGCGAGGTGATGTTGAACATAACGGCGGTCTCGGAGTTCAGCCCGAGCTCCTTGTAGTTCTCCACCTTAGCCTTGGACGCGTTGTAAACGACGAAATCGGGCTCGAAATCCGCGAGCTCCTCGTCTGTGGGCTTGATGAACATATTCTCAACGAAATGCGCCTGCCAAGCGACCTCCATAATAAAGCGGATAGCCATTCTCGTGTCCTTGTTTGCGCCGCAGAACGCGTCCACAACGTACAGCTTCTTGTTGGAGAGCTCCTTCTTGGCTATCTCCTTGCACGCGTCCCAAGCCTCCTTGGTCGCGGGGTGGTTGTCGTTCTTGTATTCGTCGGAGGTCCACCAAACGGTATCCTTAGAATTCTCGTCCATAACGATGAACTTATCCTTCGGCGAGCGCCCCGTATAAACGCCCGTCATAACGTTCACGGCGCCCAGCTCGCTCTCCTGCCCCTTGTCGTAGCCCGTAAGGGAGGGGTCGAGCTCCGCCTTGTACAGCTCCTCGTAAGAGGGATTGTAAACAACCTCCGTAGTACCCGTAATGCCGTACTTCGTCAAATCGATATTGCTCATTGGAAATTACCTCGTTTCATAAAAATTTTACCAAGGCTCCTGCAAGCAAAATTTGCCGTGCAAAAACCTTTCCACAAATACCATTATACACGATTTTTTTCAAGTTGTCAAGGAAATTTATCATATTTTGTAAAATTTTTAGAGCGATTTATGGCAAAAATATACAAAAATACAGCCCTGTGCGAAAAAAGCGGAGCCCGAGTGTAAGGGCTCCGCCGTTTGGAAAAAATTGGAGGGGGATTTACTTTTTCTTGCGCGCCGCGATAACAACGCCCGCCGCGAGAGCGGCAGCGCCGAACACGGCAGCCACGCCCGTCACGCCCGTGTCGACGTTGGTCGGCGCGGAGGGCGCGGGCTCGGAAACGGGCTCGCTTGCCGCGGGCTCCTCGGGAGCGGGCTCGGAGCTCGTCGGCTCGGAAACGGGCTCCGAGGTATCAGCCGCGCCTATTTCCTGCCAAGTGGAAACAACCTTTTCAGTGTAATTATCGGCAGCGATTTTACCATCGCTGGAGTAGGTGTCGAATACACTTCCCGTAATATTATTGTTGGAATCATATTCGAAATAGCCTGCTCCAACCTGCAAAACTGCGTTTTTATAGTGAGCAAATTGCGGAAGATATTCGTCATCTGCGGAAAATTCTACCAAAAAGCCCAACTCGCCGTCAAACCCTTCAAAGGTCATCAAATTGCAGTTTAACGTTTCAAGTATTTCGTTGCTAAGCGTTATAACGAGACATTCCGTTTCGTCCGACCTGTTATAAACATTAAACCTCAGCCTATAAAGGCTTGTAAATCCGTCATCCTCACTGAAATTAACGGTAACCATGCCGATAGGATGTCCGTCGGGGTCGTTGGATAGTTCCTCGGGCAGACCCACGATACGGAGATAGTACTTTCCGTCGTTTCCGTTTACGCCGCTAACCTTGTACTCCGCGCTCGCCGTCACAGCCAAGCTTGTCATAACCGCAGCCGCCGCAAAGCAGGCAGCCGCTTTCCTCAAAATGTTCATAATTTTTCTCCTTTATGTTGCAATTTAACGCCCAAACGGGCATAATTATAGTTAGACCATATGGTCTTAATATATTTTATCATAAACGGTCTAAAATGTCAAGACCATTTGGTCTAAATTTTTTAAAATATTTGGGGAGGGTAATAAAATGAACAGATTACGGGAATTGCGAGAATTTCACGCCTTGACCAGAGCGCAGTGCGCCCAGATTGCTTATATCACAGCCAAAACCTACGAGCGCTACGAAAAGGGCGAGCGCGTTATGCCTATCGACACGGCTATCTACTTCGCGCGGTTCTACAAGGTCAGCCTCGACTACATCTCGGGCATAACGGACAGCCCCGCGGAGTTTCCCCCAAACGGTCTTAAATCCCCGCCGACCACAGACGACATAAAGCTCGACAGCCGCCTGCTGCTCGCGCTGAAACGCGTCCCCGAAAAGCAGCAGCGCCTCCTCGCGGAATTTCTCGCCTCCATAACAAAATAAAAGCCCGAGCGAAAACTCGGGCTTTAAATATTTTTCGGGCTATTCGCTTTTCGCCTTGTGCCGTTCGTTTTCCTCTCGGCACTCCCTTTCGGCGCGCTCCTCCTCGAGCTTCTCGAAGATACGTATGATAAACGACCCGTGCACGTAGGTCAGAAACGCCGGCACAAGCAGCACGGCAACGAACATCGTCGTGTAGTTCCACAGCGCCACAAACATCACGGCGACCGTTATCGCAAGCAGTATAACGGTCCTCCCGAGGAACTTCAGCCCGATGAAAATGCCGTTCTTTACGGTCTGCACGGGCGTATTTTCATATCTCGCCGCGCAAGCGAACACATACGTCAGCGCGATGACGTAAAGCGCCGCCGCCACAAGCAGCAGTATCGCGAAAACGTCCGCCGCGCCCTCCATGACCGACATTCCGAAGTAGTACAGATAAAGCATATACGCAATGATAAGCCCTATCGGCAGCAGTATCAGCCACGCCAGCGTCGCCTGCTTAAAGTTGCTCTTGAAATAGGAAAAGAACTGCCTGCAAACGTGCCCCTCCTCGTTTTTCAGCATCTTAAAGCACACCGCGTACAGCGCCGCCGTCGAAGCGCCGAGCGTCGCTATCGGTATGCTGCACACAAGCCAGCACAGCGACAGCAGCACCATATCCGTAAATTTGGAGATGACCTCGTACACGGGTCCGTCCGCGCGGAACAAACGCATTTCTCTTCCCTCTTTCCAAGTGAACAAATAGGAGAGCTCATCGCCCTCCTATTCGCTTTTTAAGGCAATCCGCCTAAGGTTTTCGTCATTACTGAGCCGCCGCAAGAGCTTCCTGCACAGCCGCCGCTCTGAGCTTGCCCTCGTTGGTCTGGAACTCAACGCACTGCGCGTAGCCGTAAGCCTCCGCGTCCGACTTCATCTTAGCGACGATAGAATCGAACTCCGCGTCGTCCTTCGCGAAGATAGCGTTCCAAGAACCCGTCTTTACGCAATCCTTTACCTGATTCCAGGTAGCGTCGAGCTCGGCGTCCTTCTGAGTGCCCGTGTAGGTGGACTTAACGTTTACAACGGATCTGCTCTCAAGATAATCGTCCGCGGTCTCAAAGCCCGACCATGCCTGCCAGCTCTTCTGAATATCGTTGTATTCCTTCGCGGTCGTCGACCAGTACTCCCAGTTGTATCTCTCGCCCGTAAGCGGGTTGATATCGTCGAGGGACATCGTGGTGTTGTTGATCTTGAACTCGCCGTCCTCAAACGTAGAGCCGTTGATGGTAACGCCCTTCTTATCCGTCATAGCGCGGAGACCGTCGTCGGTCAGATACGCCTTGCCGTCGGAGTTGTAGTCCCATGTAGTGCCCTGAGGACCGTACTTGATAGTCATAGTGCCCTCGGGAGTGGAGAACCAGTTGATGATAGCCATGCAGAGCTCGGGATACTGCGTCTTTGCGCCGATAGTCCAAACGCGCTCGCCGCCGTAGATGTTCAGACCCTCAACGAGGTTCTTGGAGTCAGCGGGAGGTACGCAAGCCATTATCTTGCCCTCGGCAACGTGCTCGGGAGTGTTGTACAGGTCAGCGCCCATCCACTTGAACTGGTTGAAGAACGTAGCGCCGTCAACGAGCTGCGTAGCAACGTCGTCGTAGCTCTGCGTCATGGAGTTCGGGTTGAGCAAGCCCTCCTGATACAGCTTGTTGTACCATTTCAGAGCCTTGAGGTACCAGCCGTCGTCCGCCAGAACGTCCTGATAAACGTTCTTCTCGCAGTCGTACAGACCGAGACCGAACTCGTCAAATCCGTACAGCGCGCCGATAGTCTTAACGAACATGACCATATCGCCGTCCCAATCGCTGAACAGCGAAACCGCGTAGGTCTCCTTGCCGCTGTCGGAGGTCGGGCAGATCTCCTTCATCTGCTTGAATACTTCAATGTAGTCGTCAAGCGTCTTTATCTCGGGCTTGCCGATCTGCTCGTACAGGTCGTAACGGAGCGCGGGCCAGTAGTCCTGCATCTTCGTCTTTGTCGGGTCGGTAGCCACGTCGTGACCGTACCCGTGAACCTTTCCGTCGCTGCCCGAAGCGTTCTTCGCCTTGTCGAGCGCGGGCTGGAGGAACTCGTTGATGTACGGACCGAAATCCTGAAGGATATCCTCGTCCTCCCAATCGAGGAGCAGACCCGCGGTCGCCGCCTGAGCGTAGTCGCCCATAGAGCCGAATACCACGATATCGCCGAGGTTGCCCGATTCCATTCTCGTCGCGAACATTCCGTCGGGGTTGTTGATGATGTTCAGCTCAACGTTGAACTTCTCCTTCATGATATCCGCGAACCAGCCGAGCTGCTTGCCCGAGTAGTTGGAAAGCTGCGAATAAACGTCGAGCGTTACCGTGTTCTCGGGGATAAACTCGCTGTAATCCGCCTCCCAATCGGACTGACCGCCCGTGGGGGGAGTAGGTGTGGAGCTTCCGCCGTTATCGGACGAGGTGCTGCTGTTGTTGTCCGCAGAGCTGCTGCTGTTGTTCGCCGAGTTCGTGGAGCTCTCGTTGGAATTGCCCGCGCCGCTCGAGCTGTTGTCGTCGGTGTTGCACGCCGTAAGCGACAGCGCCGTCATGACCGCCAGAGCGCCCGCCGCAATTCTCTTGCTGCTTTTTGCCATGATAAATTCTCCTTTTACATTCGTTAAAAGTGATGTTTGCCTGCCTCCGAATGAAGCAAGCCGTATTATTCAAGCGGTTTCCCGCAATAATACCGAAAATCAGCCCTTTACCGCGCCGAGCATAATGCCCTTCTCAAAGTACTTCGACATAAACGGGTAAACGAGCAGAATGGGTATGACCGTCGCCATCGCAACGGTAAACTTTATCGGACGCATATTCATCGAGGTCTGCGTCACAAGGCTTCCGATGTCGCCGCTCCCGCTCGACTGTATCATCGCCGCGAGGTTCGTCGCCTCGTTCATATAGGTATACAGGCGGTGCTGGAGCGTATAGAGCTCGGGCTTGCCCGACATCAGTATAAGCGAATCGGTAAACGAGTTCCAGTGTCCCACAGCGCCGAATATAGCGATAGTCGCCAGAATGGGCTTGCACAGCGGGAAGATAATGCACCTGAATATCCTGAAATACCCCGCGCCGTCAATGGACGCGCTCTCCTCGAGCTCCGCGGGTATGGACTCGATGTAGGTCTTTACGAGAATGATATTATACGGCGAGATGATGCCCGGGATTATGTACGCGAGGAAGTTGTTGGTAAGCCCCAGCATCGACATATTCATATACCACGGGATAAGCCCCGCGTTGAAGTACATCGTGATAACAAGGAACCTGTACCAGAATTTCCTCCCCCACATTTCCTCTTTCGTAACGAGGTATCCCACCATCGCCGAAGCGCCCACCATAAGCACAGTACCTATAACGGTCCTCGCGATAGACACGATAAACGACGTCCCCAGACCGTTTATCTTGGTCAGTCCGACGTAGTTGTTGAAATGCACGCCCTTCGGCAGCAGCTGTATCCGTCCCGCGCCGACAAGCGAGTTGTCGCTTATCGTGTTGATAAACAGGTAGTAGAACGGGAACAGGCATATCAGCGCGAAGAGAATGAATATGGTGTAGTTCACGATGTTGAACACAACGTCGCCCGCCGTAAGACGGAAGCCGTGCTGCTTTTCTTTTTCCTTAGCCATATCGATCCCTCCTTAGACAATGCCCGAGCCGCGGATAGCCTTGGATGCCTTATTCGCGCTGAACAGGAGTATAACGCTTATAATGGACTTCGCCATGCCGACGACGGTCGAAAGCGGTATCTGGTTGCTCGACCCCAGACCGAGCATATACACGTACAGGTCAAGCACTTGTATTCCCGAGGTGTTCGTCGCGTTTCTGAATACAAGGTACTGATCCATACCGTTGGAAAGTATGTTCGATATCGACAGCACGAACTGCACGAAAAACGTCGGCATAAGCCCCGGTATCGTGATGTGCCATATCTTCTGGAAGCGCCCCGCGCCGTCGATGGTCGCCGCCTCGTACAGCGCCTGGTCGATGCCCGAGATGCCCGCTATGTAGATGATAGCGCCCCAGCCGAGCCCCTTCCACGTGCCCCACAGGTACATCTTCAGCCATATGAAATCGTTTCCTATCAGGAAATCCTTGCTCTCCGTGGCAAGCCCCGTACTCAGCAAAAACTGATTGACAAAGCCATCCGACGAAAACAGCGCGAACGCGACGGTATAAACGAGCACCCAACTTATAAAGTTCGGTATCGTCGTGATCGTCTGCACGGCGCGTCTCACGGGACCGCATTTTATTTCGGTAAGGAATATCGCGAACGCCAGCGGCAGCCACGACATTGCAAGTCCGATGCCGCTCATCGCCAGCGTATTCGTCATAACGCGTACAATATCCGCGCGCGTCGCCGAGTTCTGAAACAGATATGTAAACCACTTGAAGCCCACAAAATTATCGGGCGTGAGCGACTGCCCCGGTTTATAATCGAAAAACGCGTAGCGCCAGCCCCACAGCGGCAGATACGAAAACAGGAACACTAAGATCAAAAACGGCGCCATCATCAGGAAGAGCCTGTACTTGCCCTCCATGAACCACCCGTCCGTCTCGGTCGCCCTCGGCAGCTTCACAAGATACAGCAGACTGAGAAGCAGACACACTCCCGCAAGCACGATGAAAACTATCGCGCCGACGGGCTCGAGCGGCTTCACTCTTTCGGGATTTGGCGCGTTCGTATAGCCCGACTGCTGAAGCTTGACGAAAATCAGCCCCGCAAGGCTCACGACGCTGCCCCCCAAGGACACCACCGCCCCGAGCCGCTTGAACCTTATCTCTCCGATAGTCATCGCGCAGCCCGCGAGCATAGCCGCCATGCCGACAAGCGACACCAGCGAGCCGATGTAAGTGCACACCAGAACGTTCTTCTCAATGTAGCCTCTGCTTATCGCGCGCTGAAAGCCGCCCGCGATGCCGTCGTAGGAAACGCCCGAGGTGAAGAACGAATCGCCCTCGTTCATAAGCTCGCTCATGCGCGTGGGATTGAGCGCGGGAACAAACAGGCAGACCAAAGTGATAATGATCGCTATGCGCAGAAAATAACCTATAAAGTCGATAGGTTTTTTTGCCTGCTTTACGGTTTTTGCCGCTGTCATTACATCATTCCTTTCGATAAAGAATACGGGTTGCGCGAAACGTAAATTTCGCCTACTTTAGTTTACATTATATAATACGGCTTTACCTTTGTCAATCGTTTTTTTTTTTTTTTGTAGCAATGCATAAAATACGCGCCAAAGATTTGTTTATTTGTTACACACTTTTGTAAAATCATTTTAGTTTTCATCAAAGCAAATCAAGATTTACGGCAGCGCTCTCGGCATTTGGTTTAAGGTAATTTCTCCGTCATCATCTGTGGCTTTTGATTAAACCACTAACTTCGTGCAAGAGGACACCCTTCGGGAGAGGGGGGAACCAGAAAATCCAACAAAAATGCGGAGTTCCCCCCTCTCCCTACGGGTTTCCTCTTCCGATCTTCTTCCCCTCTCCCACTCCCCCTTTTCCGCATTTTTCGGTTGACGAGAACAAAAACGCGCCTTTCCGAGAAAGAAATACAATCAACGCAGCTCCCCGCACAGCTCAAAATGCGAACTTAAATTGCCCTGTCGACGCTCACTTTTGCGAGGAGTGCTCCTGCAAATTCTAATTTAACACCCCCGCGGCTGCAAAAAACCGCAAACTTTTCCTCCTACGAATTAGTTAGCACCGCAAATCCCAGATTTTAACATAAAATAACAATATTTCCAAATATTTACATCGCAAAACTGCAATTAACCGCAAATAACTGCAAAACAACTGCAAATCCCTGCACGCGAGCTGCAAAAAACTGCAAGAAAAGGGACAAATCGGGGTGGATTTGTCCCTTTTCAAAAAATTTTTGCAATTTCCCAGTTAAAAACTTGCAAAATTTATTCAGATAGCGTCCATAAAGGCGCCGAGCACCTTAAACGCCTTGGCGGCGGACTTTCTGCGAAAGCGGCGGTTGTTGGTAAGCGACTTTACCGCCATAAACGCCAGCCCGCCCGTGATAACGCCCGCGGCAGCGCTTTTTATATAGCTTTGCGTCTCCCTGCTCATTTATCGGCTCCTCCTTTTTATTGGTTTTACAACGCTATTTTCCGCAAAAACCGCGCGAATATAATAAGTAAAAATTAACGGCAAAAATAAACTGTTTTGTGCAGTGTGCAAGCATATCCGCCGTATCCGGCGCCGAAATTAGTGAATTGTCACAAAATGCAGGTCTTTTAACAAAAACCTGCAAAAAACCGCTTGACATTTCCTCCCGAAAATAGTATAATACAGACATAGCAAAGGGGCTATGTCATGCGGTTCTCGGCGACGAGGGCGCTTGCCGCAGTCCCTTTTTTGCAATATAAAAAAACAAGCAAAAATGAAAGGAGCAAACTTAAATGGTTGCAAATTTAACGGCACTCGTCTCCGCGAGCGCCGAGGAGGTCGTAAACTCGACGATGTTCAACGTCGGCGACGGAAACGGCATATGGTACCTTATCGGAGCGGCGCTTGTATTCTTTATGCAGGCGGGCTTCGCAATGGTGGAAACGGGCATGACCCGCGCGAAAAACGCGGGCAACATCATAATGAAGAACCTCATGGACTTCTGTATCGGCACGGTGGTTTTCGTGCTGCTCGGGTTCGGGCTCATGCTCGGCGAGGACGCGCTGGGCGGTCTGGTGGGACTTCCCACGCTCGATATCCTCGGGAACTTCAAGGACTTTGACAGATGCGCGGAATTCGTGTTCAACCTCGTGTTTACCGCGACCGCGGCGACTATCGTTTCGGGCGCTATGGCGGAGCGCACGAAGTTCATCAGCTACTGCATCTATTCGGGCGTTATCTCGGCGATAGTTTATCCGATCGAAGCGCACTGGATATGGGGCGGCGGCTGGCTCGCGAACCTCGGCTTCGTCGACTTCGCGGGCTCGACGGCGATACATATGGCGGGCGGTCTCTGCGCGCTCATCGGCGCGGCAATGGTCGGTCCCCGTATCGGCAAATTCGGCAAGGACAAAAAGCCCCGTGCCATTCTCGGGCACTCCATGACGCTCGGCGCGCTGGGCGTGTTCATCCTGTGGTTCGGCTGGTACGGCTTTAACGGCGCGGCTGCCGATAATGTAGAGCACCTCGCGAACATCTTCCTCACCACGACGGTAGCTCCCGCTGTGGCGACCTGCACGACAATGGTATTCACTTGGCTGAAAAACGGCAAGCCCGACGTTTCGATGTGCCTTAACGCCTCGCTGGCGGGTCTGGTCGCGATAACGGCGCCCTGCGCGGACACGGACTGCCTCGGCGCGGCGGTGATCGGCCTGGTTTCGGGCTTCTTGGTAATATTCGGCGTTTGGCTGCTGGATTACAAGCTGCACATCGACGACCCCGTGGGCGCGGTCGCTGTGCATTTCTGCAACGGCATCTGGGGCTCGCTGGCGGTCGGCTTGTTCGCGACAGGCAACGGTCAGAACGGCGGCGTTGCGGCGCTCTCCGACCCCGACGCGAAGATGCGCGGGCTGTTCTACGGCGGCGGATTTTCTCAGCTCGGCATTCAGGCGCTCGGCGTTGCGGCGGTGCTTTTGTGGACGGGCGTGACCATTTCGCTGACGTTCCTTATCATCAAAAAGACGATAGGGCTGCGCGTTTCCCGTCACGAGGAGATCGTCGGTCTGGACGCTACGGAGCACGGTCTGCCGAGCTCTTACGCGGACTTTATCCCGACCATGCAGATAGAGACGACCGCTTCGGGGCGCGAAAAGGAGGTCGACACCCTCGCGCAGGTCGACAGGAAGGTCGAGGCTGTTTCCAACGAGCAGGCTGCGCCCGTTATACAGAAGAAATACAAGCCAAGCGAGGGCGCGCATATGTCCAAGGTGGTCATCATCACGAAGCAGGAGCACATCGAGGCGCTCAAGAACGCGATGTCGGCTATCGGCATCACGGGCATGACGGTGACGAACGTGCTCGGCTGCGGTATGCAGAAGGGCGCTACGGAATACTACCGCGGCGTGCCTATTGAGACGCATCTGCTGCCGAAGATAAAAATGGAGATAGTCGTGTGCAAGGTGCCCGTCGAGACGGTCGTTGAGACCGCGAAGAACGTGCTGTACACGGGCAAGATAGGCGACGGCAAGATATTCGTGTACGACGTCGCGGACGTTGTAAAGGTGCGCACGGGCGAAAGCGGCTACGACGCGCTGCAGGACAACGAATGATAACAAAATCCCCGTAGAAGGCGTGCCGCCTTTGGCAATCCCAACAAAATGCCCCCGAAAGCTCGGGGGCAAATTTCTGTCAGGTTATAATGTCCATTAAGGACGGCACGCTAAATCCGCGGGGATTTTCATTCGCGTGTGTCTATCTCGCTCGCGCCGAGGTTTACGAGCATTTCCGTGCCGCTCTTGTCGGAGCGCGCCTCTATCTCGTGCCCGAGCGCCTTGCAGATGCGCCTGCAGAGATACAGACCTATGCCCGTCGCCTTTTTGTCGGCGCGCCCGTTGCTGCCCGTGTAGCCGCGCTCGAACACGCGCGGGAGATCCTCCGCGGCTATGCCTATGCCCGTGTCGCGTATCGACAGTATCTTTTCGGGCTTGAGGGCAATCTCGACGCTGCCGCTTCTGGTGTATTTCAGCGCGTTGGAAATGAGCTGCTCCACCACGAACAGCAGCCATTTTTCGTCCGTGAGCACGCTTATCTCCGCGGGCTCGTAGATAAGCTTTATTTTCCTGCGGATAAACTGCGGCGAAAATCTGCGGACAGCCTGCTTGATTATCGCGTCGAGGGAGCAGCGGCGTATCACGAAATCGGTCTCCTCGCTGTCGAGGCGCACGTAGCAGAGCGCCATTTCGACGTACTGCTCTATCTTTTGCAGGTCCTCCTGCAGCTCGCGGCTCTCCTCCGTGTCAAGCTCCCGAAGCGCGAGATACATTGCCGCTATGGGCGTTTTTATCTGGTGCGCCCACATCGTAAAATACGTCACTGCGTCGTCGTAGCGCCTGTCCGCCGCAGAAACGAGCGCGGTCTTTTCCGCGTGGAGCAGCTCGATAAGCTCCCGATAGCGAAGCTCGACCTCGTTGTCGCACTCGGGCAAGTGCTCCAGCGTGAGCAGTATCTCGTACCGCAGCTCGTACAGCAGCTTGTGCTTTCGGTAAAAGCGCCGGAAATCGCCTATCGCGGCTCCGACCGTGATGACCGCGCAGATAGTTCCCGCGTAGGCATACGCCGCAAAAGGCACGCCGTACAGCGCCATAAACAGCACGAAAACCGCCGCGACCAGCAAGATCACGGCGATCACTCTTCGTCTGTAATATAAAAAATTAAGTAAAAATCTCATTTGTATATTATTTTTTTCGTTTAAAAACGGGCTCGGCGCGTCTGCCCTTTTCGCGCTTGGCGCGCTCCTGCTCGGCTTTTTCCTCGGCGGCGCGGCGGCGCTCCTCCTCTATCTGCTCGAGCTTGGATTTGCTCTTTTCGGCAATGTCGAGCAGCATAAGGCGGTTGTTGAACGAGGGCTTGTCGAGGACGATGTCGAACAGCGCGTTCAGAAGCTGCTCCGCCTCGGCGTCGCCGCTTACAAGGCGCTTGTCCAGCAGCTCGCGCTTGGTTATGGCGAGCTGGCTTATATCGTAGCACTCGCCCGTCTCGATTATCTCGTTCAACGCCGCGAGGCTCGCGCGGAGCTTTACGGTCTGTTCGGGCTCGCTGTCGAACTGCCTTGCGCGGCTGTCGGCTATCTCGCACTGCAAAAGGTCGCGCAGGTCGGTGGGTCCGAGCTCGCGGATAAGCCCCTTGAGCTCCTTTCTGCTCTCGGGGATGCGCACGTCGTGGTGATAGACGAGCCAGCTTATCTCGTCCGCCATGTTTTTCGGGAACTCCAGCCGCCGCATAATGCCCTCGGCGAGCAGCCTGCCGCGCTCGGCGTGACCCTTGAAGTGCCCGTGACCGTCGCCGTCGACAAACATGCAGTCGGGCTTGCCGAGGTCGTGGAAGAGCATTGTAAAGCGTATCTCGGGTTCGGGCAGAGCGTAGCCGACCGCCTTGCATATATGCGTCCAGACGTCGAAATCGTGGTGCTTCGTGAGCTGCACGAGACCTATGCAAGGCTCTATCTCGGGGAGCACATATTTTAATATATCGGCGTTTTTTTCGAGAGCGCGCGCGGCGTATTTGCCCATTACTATCCGCGTGAGCTCTTCGCGTATCGAAGCCGCGTCGGCGTAGTCGAAGCAGGCGACGTTCGCGCGCATGCAGTTACGGGTCTGCTCCTCTATCTCGTATTCGTCCTCGGAGCAGTAGCGGATGGCTTTCAGAAGCCGCGAGGGCTTTATCGTGAAGCTTTTGGACATATCGTATATCGTCTCGGCGGTCGGCTTGCCGCCTATCTTGACGTTTACCGTGACGTTCTCTCCGATAGCCACCACCTGCTTTATCTCCCCCGTGAGCGCGCCCCTGCCGTCGTACGGGTCGATGAGCCCCGCCTTGGGGGAATACGCCATGGCGTTCATCGTGAAGCCGCGGCGGGCGAGGTCGGTGTCGAGATCCTCGGCGTACATCACCCTGTTTCCGACGACCTCGCGGCGGTACGGGGATATCTGAATGACCATTCCCACGACCGTCACCAGAATTTCCCCGCGGGACATACCCTCGTCGGATATGCGGTATTCGCGGAACGCGAACATGATGTCGTTTATCTCGGCGTTGGTCACGATGTCGAAATCCTGCGGCGAGTTGCCCAGAATGAGCTCGCGCACGCAAGCCCCGACGACGTACGCCTCAAAGCCCGCGCTTTCAAGGCGCTCGAGAGCCTCGGCGACGGGCGGCGGTAAAATAATCATGGTATCAATCCCTTTTTACAAACTTTCTCATAATAATTATACACCATTTCCCGCCGCAATTCAAGAGAAATTTGCGACATAATTTTGTGTAAAATGACTAATTGGTGAAAACTGCAAAAAATTTTTATAAAAACCCTTGCATTTTTGTTGATTATGTTATATAATGATAATAATGAGCTGCAGAATTTGCATAAGCTGCATTTCAAAATCAAAAATCGGAGGTACTTTATGAAAACATTCAAAGCCGACAACATACGAAACGTTGTCCTAGCGGGTCACGGCGGCAGCGGCAAAACCGCGCTCGCGGAGGCGATGCTCTTCAAATGCGGATTGACAGACAGAATGGGCAACACCGCCGAGGGCAACACCGTGTGCGATTTCGACGCCGAGGAGATAAGGCGCAAGATCTCGATAAACGCGTCTATTGCCAACATGACGTGGAACGACGTTAAGATAAACGTTATCGACGCCCCCGGTCAGTTTGATTTTGTCGGCGGTCTGTACGAGGGTATGCGCGCCGCGGAGAGCGTTATCATAACCGTAAACGGCAAGGACGGCGTTTGCCCCGGCACGATAAAGGCTTATCAGCTCGCGGCGAAGAAAAACAAGGCATGCATGCTCGCCGTGACCTGTATGGAGGTCGAAAACAGCGACTTTTACCGCGTCTTCACGCAGATGAAGACCGTTTTCGGTCCGTCCGTCTGTCCGATAGTCGTGCCCTACGACAAAAACGGTCCCGTCGAGGCGTACATCAATCTGCTTACAATGAAAGCGTATAAATACGATAAAAAGGGCGTTCCCACGGAAGTCGAGATGCCCGCGTCCGAAAACCGCATCGCGGGACTGCGCGCGGCTATGGCTGAAGCGGTAGCCGAGACTAACGAGGAGTTCTTGGATAAGTTCCTCATGGAGGAGGAGTTCACGCAGGACGAGCTCGTAAAGGGCATTCACGACGGCGTGGCGAGCGGCACGATAACGCCCGTTGTCTGCTGCGCGAACGACACGCTCTCGGGCGTGGATATGCTGCTGGACGCGGTGACGAAAATGCTGCCGTCGCCCGTTGAGAGAAGGCTGGAGACCGTCGAGGGCGAGCCCGCGGATTACGACGAAAACAAGCCGTTCAAGGGCGTTGTTTTCAAGACCGTCGCGGATCCGTTCGTGGGAAAGATAAGCTACGTCAAGGTCGTTCGGGGCAAGCTTACGGCGAAGTCCGTTCCCGTTTCGACGGGCGGCGCGGAGCTGCGCTTCGGAAAGCTCGTCACCGTATGCGGCAAAAAGCAGGAGGAAGTCCCCGAGGTATGGGCGGGCGACCTCTGCGCGGTGACGAAAATGGAGGCGAACACGGGCGACACTATCTGCGACCCCGCGGATACAAAGGCTCTGGAGGGCATGGAGTTCCCGAGGGCGTGCTATTTCAGGACGCTGAAGCTCATTCGCGGCGGCGACGAGGGCAAGCTCTCGACCGCGATAAAGCGCCTGCTCGAGGAGGACAGAACGCTGGAATACGTTCACAATCACGAAACGCATGAGCGTATGCTCGGAGGCCTCGGCGAGCAGCACCTCGACGTTACGGCGGCGAAGCTGAAGGCGAAGTTCGGGCTCGACGTGGAAATGGTAGCTCCTAAGGTCGCTTACCGCGAGGCTATCCGCAAGAAGGTCACTATCGAGAGCAAGTACAAGAAGCAGTCGGGCGGTCACGGGCAGTACGGACACGTCAAGATCGAGTTCGAGCCGCACGCCGAGGACGCGCTGCTGTTCGAGGAGAAGATATTCGGCGGCTCCGTTCCGAAGAACTTCTTCCCCGCTATCGAAAAGGGCTTGCAGGAGGCTGCGGAAAAGGGCTCTATCGGCGGGTATCCCGTTGTGCGCGTCAAGGCGACGCTGCTCGACGGCAGCTATCACCCCGTGGACAGCTCGGAAATGGCGTTCAAGACCGCCGCTTCCATGGCGTTTAAGGACTGCATGAAGATCGCCGAGCCGTATCTGTTGGAGCCGATACAGAGCCTTACCATACTCGTCCCCGACGACAAGCAGGGCGACGTTATGAGCGTGCTCTCCAAGAAACGCGGCTCCGTGCTCGGAATGAACAGCATGGGCGACGGCATGACCGAGCTTATCGCGGAGGCTCCCGAGGCGGAGATGCAGGACTTCGCGCTGCTGCTGCGGCAGATAACGCAGGGTCTCGGCGAGTTCTCGGCGGAGTTCGCGAGATACGAGATGCTTACGGCGGGCGCTGCCGTCAAGCAATGATAAGCAACATAGTGTGAATTAAAATATTTCCAAGACCGACGCCGAATTTCGGCGTCGGTCTTGCGGCGCACCGTTCGGAAAATTTTCCGAAAAATATTGACTTTTTCGGGATTTTGTGATATTCTATAAGTAGCGGTTTTCATCACAAATTATTTCCATATTTTGTAAGCCGTCTACGTAAATTTCACAATGAAAGAGGTTGACTTAAGTTGGAAAAAATCAAAAATTCAATTAGGGGCAAGATCCTGCTTGTTAGCTTGGTGCTTTTGCTTGCGCTTGTCGTCAATGTCACGATAGGTCTTATCATGCAGTATTCCGCTACCGAAAAGAACGTTGAATCCATGCTCGGCGATAACCTCGACAGCGTGGGAACGCTCGTAAAGAACGGGCTTTACAATGTCACTCTTCTGGTCGGGGAGCATGCGGACGACTACGAGTTCTCAAACGGCACCGCGGAGGAAAAAACGGCTCACGCGCAGGCGATAACGTCTTTTGATGATAATATCGTCAAAATGGTGTTCAGGGACAGCGACGGGACCTCCTATAACGGCGAGGTGCCGCAGGACGTGCTTACCGCGCTTAATTCCTCGCCCGTCGTTTTCACTACGCCGAACGATGAAAATTCCACGTTCTACTTCGGCGCAAAGCGGGACGACGGCGGCATACTCTGCTGCGAAATGAAGGCGGCTAAGCTAAGCTCCATAATGATCGGCAGCTCCTGCGATACGTTTATTCTCAAGAGCGACGGCACCGTTATCGCGTCCTATGTGCAGAACGGCACGCCCGCTGCCAACTACGCCGAATATGTTCAGCACTCGGGCGGGCGCACGGTCAACGTCGAACCGCAGGGTTCGCTTGGCAATCTTTACTGCTTCGCTTCGCAGGCTATCGAGGGCACGGACAACTGGACGCTGCTCATCAGCGCGGGCGCGGGCAATTACTACAGCGGCATAAACACGGCGGTCGGCGCGAACATCGTCGTTGTCGTTCTGATGACGCTGATGATAATACTGGTCAACATCTTCATCTCCAAACACATAACGACCCCGCTGGAGAAGGTCCATGTGAAGATATCCGAAATGGCGAACGGCGTTCTTTCGGGTCCGAACGTCGAGACCGTTTCAAAGGGCGAGCTCGGGCAGCTTGCCGCCGCCGTCAACTCCATGGCGGATTTCAACAAGGACATAGTGGAGGATATCCATTACTACGCCGAGGAAATTTCCAAGGAGAATCTCTGCGTAAAGCCCCGCGCTACATACAAGGGCGACTTTGTGCCCGTTAAGGAGTCCCTCGAGCGCATCGTCGAGTCGATGAGCGAGGTCGTCGAGCACATCGAGAGCGCGGGCAGAGAGGTAAGCTCCAGCTCCGCGCAGATGTCCGCGAACTCCTCCGTGCTGTCTCAGGCGGCTTCGGAAGAGGCGCAGACCGTTTCGCAGCTCAACGACAGCCTGCACAGCGTTCACGACCAGATAAACAACAGCGCCGAAAAGGCGGCGCAGGCGCGCGTTATGTCCGAGGAGACGGTCGATTCCGTAAACGAGGGCAGCGAGAAGATGTCGAGAATGCTCGAGGCAATGAACGAGATAAACGATACCTCCTCGGAGATCGCGAATATCATCAAGACCATTCAGGATATTTCGTTCCAGACGAACATCCTTTCGCTCAACGCCTCTATCGAGGCGGCGAGAGCGGGCGAGGCGGGCAAGGGCTTCGCGGTTGTCGCGGGCGAGGTCGGGAGCCTCGCGAGCAAGACCGCCGAGGCGGCAAAGTCCACCACGGGGCTTATCGAGAGCTCGCTGAAGTCCGTTAAGCACGGCACGGTCATCGCAAACGAGACTGCCGAGATGCTCGGTATGATAGTAAGCAAGGCAAGCGAGTCCGCAAAGGTCGTAGAGGAGATCGCGGACGCGTCCACGGCGCAGGCGGAGTCCATAAAGCAGGTGCTCGAGGGCATGAACAGCATCTCCGCGGCGGTAAACCAGATAAGCGTTTCCGCAAGAGAGTGCGCGGATTCCTCCGAGCTGCTCGCGACGCAGTCCGCTATGCTGCATGAGACGGTCGATAAGTTCGTTATCGACGGCAGCAAGCCGAAGACTTCCGCGCCCGTTCCGAGCGCGCCCAAGCCCGTAAGCGCTCCTTCGGCGCCCAAGTTCACGCCGAGCGCCCCGAGACCCGCCGCGCCGAGCGCTCCCAAGAAGACCATAAGCCTGCCGGGTGACGAGCCCGCAAAGCCTGCTCCCAAGCCGAGCGCTCCCAAGCCCGCTGCGCCTAAAAAGACTATCAGTCTGCCCGACGACAAGCCCGCGGCAAGCGTTCCCAAGCCCGCCGCAAAGCCCGTCATCAAGCTCGACGACGATGAGGGCGGCGTTTCCGCGGCTCCGACCAAGGCGGTCAGCAAGGCTACCATGCAGCCCGTAAAGCGCACCGTCCGCATGGATAACGACAAATACTAAAATACCCCGCTGTCGGCGACGGCAGCGGGATTTTTGTAAATATTTTATTTCAGGAGGAAAATTATGAGCGTTGAATGTAAGGAATTCGGCTATTGGCGGGGCTTCCGCTGTCATCTGATAACGCTGAAAAACAAGAACGGCTTCGGCGCGTCGTTCACGGATTTCGGGGCGGCTGTGCAGTCGCTGCTCGTTCCCGACAGGGACGGAAAGCCCGCGGACGTTATTCTCGGCTACGATACGCTGGAGGAGTACGTCGAGGGCGGCTCCACTCACGGCGCGACCGTCGGGCGCTACGCGAACAGGATAGGCGGCGCGAAATTCACGCTGAACGGCGCGGAATACAAGCTCTCCGCGAACGACAACGGAAACTGCCTGCACGGCGGCGAATTCGGCTACAACAAGCGCCTTTGGACTGTCGAGAGCCTTGACGACGGCGAGGAGCCCTCGGTCACGTTCGGGCTGACGAGCCCCGACGGCGAGGAGCATTTCCCCGGGACGGTCAAGATAAAGGTCTGCTTCACGCTGCTGAAAAACGGGCTCGGCATACGCTACAACGCCGTTTCCGACAAGGATACGATACTCAACCTCACTAACCACTCGTATTTCAACCTCAAGGGCGAGGGCTGCGGCGACATCAAAGACCACGTCGTGCAGATAAACGCGGCGAAGTATACGCCCGTTGACGGCGTGCTCATTCCGACGGGCGTTACGGCGTATGTTACGGGAACGGCGTTCGATTTCCAAAGCCCCAAGCGCGTCGGCGAGGATATGGACAACGGGCGGCTGCCCGAGGGCTACGACCACAATTTCGTGCTCGGCGAGAGCAAGGAGATGCGCACCGCCGCCGTTGTCAGCGAGCCGACCTCGGGGCGCGTGATGACCGTTTGCACAGACAAGCCCGCGATACAGTTCTATATCGGCATCGGGCTGAACGGCGAAAACGGCAAGAGCGGACACAAGTACGGCAAGTACGCGGGGCTGTGCCTTGAAAGCCAGTTCTGCCCCGACTCGCCGAATAAGCCGCAGTTCGACAATTGCGTGCTCAAGGCGGGCGAGGAGTACTGCTACACCACGACCTACACGTTCTCCGCGGAATGATTAGAGCTACGTAAAAAAATTATGCAAGCCGCCGAGTTTTTCGGCGGTTTTTGCGGTCGACTGTAATGGAGGGATTGAAATGACGAAGGACGATTATATTGAATTTTGTAAAAATCTGGGAGGAGCGGAGGTCGACAGACCGTTCAACGAGGACTTTGATTCGACCGTCGCGCGGCACTCCGATAACAAAAAATGGTTCGCGCTCATTATGGAATATCGGGGAAAATATGTGGTAAACTTAAAGTGCGAGCCGCTGGAGGCGGATTTTCTGCGAAGCGTTTTCGAGGGAGTTATTCCCGCGTATCATATGAATAAAACGCACTGGAACACCGTTTTCCTTGAATCGGACGTGCCAGACGAGGAAATAGAGCGCATGACGCTCGTGAGCTTCGCGCTGACGGAGAAAAAGAAAAGAGCGCCGAAAAAATCGGCAAAAAAATCTCCCAAAAATCCCCTCTAATAAACGTTTTGCCTTTGCGAATACTATGTTTGCGCGGACTTTTCCGCGTAATTCGGAACAAAGGAGAACACACTATGTTTAAGAAAATTTCGGCTGCTGCGGCTGCTGCGGCGTGCCTTGCGGCGCTTTCCGCTTCGGCTTCGGCAGGCGGCGTGGGTTCGGCGATCGGCGGCGCGGTAAACGGCGCTGTCAACGCAGGTGAGGATATAGTAAACGGCGCGGCTAACGCGGGACGGAGCATTGCAAACGGTATTACGGGCAGAACGGGCGCCGACGGCGACGCGGCGGGCAGCGGCACGACGGGAACTACCTCCGGCGACAGTGCGGCTTCGGGCACAACCTCCGGCGACGGCGCAGCTTCGGGCACTACCTCGGGCGACGGCGCGGCTTCCGGTACGACTTCCGGCGACGGCGCGGCTTCGGGAACTACCTCGGGCGACAGCGCGGCTTCGGGAACTACCTCGGGCACGACCTCGGGCGACAGCAACAGCTCGGGAAATATTACCTCGGGCACTAACAGCAGCACCGCAAACAACCCCACTACGGGCGTTTCGTTCGGCTTCGCCGCAGCGGCGGCGGTAATGGCGGCGCTCGGCGTTACTATCACCGCGGTTCGCAGAGACGACTAAAATATCCGTATATTTGCGCTCTTGACGGCAAAAAATGCCGTTGAGAGCGCATTTAAATCATCTCAACACATATTATAGGAGGAAAATTTTATGAAGTTAGAAAAAATTCTGACGGCGCTCATTGCGTGCGCGTGCGCGCTGACTGCCGTCACGGTTTCGGCGTTCGCGTCGTCGGACGACGCTTCCGACGCGGGGACTTCCGCGGACGGTTCCGTCGAGGACAGCTCCGCTGCCGACGACGACGGCGACCTCGTTGACGACGAGAAGCCCGCTTATGTGTACACTTGGAGCGTGCCCGCGGCGGAGAGCGAGGACTCGGGCTGGGTATCCGAGAACGTTGCCAAGGCGGACCTTATAGGCTCGCTGGACCCCGCGGATATCGACGTGATGGTCATTAAGGGCGCTGCCGCGGACGACGAGATAGGCGCGGGCTTTAACACCACCCTTTCGGGCACTAAAGCGGACGGCTACTATCAGACCAACGACGATGACGAAAACTGGCCGTCAAACAGCGTGACGATAAAAGGCAGCGCGGTGGATTGGGAGAACTACTATTTCCAGCTGTTTTCCAACCGCGGAGAGGCAACTACCGTTACCGTGTCGGTCTACACGAGCGCCGACAACAATGACAGCACGCCGTCCGACAGCACGCCCTCGAACAGTGACAGCGACAGCGCTTCGTCCGACAGCGACAGCGGCGGCGGGCTTATTTCGGACAGCAACGTCTCCAACAGCGGCTCGGGCGCACAGAACCCCGGCACGGGCATTGCCATGACGTTCGTTCCCGCAGTTATCGCGGGCGCGGTCGTTATCGCTTCCAAGAAGAGAAGATAACCCTACGCGCGTTTTCCGTTTTAAGCCGCGTGCGGTATAGAAGTATTTCGGTGTCGAGTGAAAAGGCTTGACACCGAAATTTTCTATGAAACGAACTGCCAAAGGCGGCACGCCTTAGTCGGGGTGCGGTAAAGAAGTATTTCCGGTTTTGGGAAAAGGTTGCGCAGAAGCCTACGCAGCCTTTTTTCTCTTGTCATAATCCTTACGGTTGAGGGTAGCCTCTGCGCTTGCCACGTTGAAGCGAAAATAGATTTCGACTTTCTGCTGCCTATGCCCGCTTGATTTATCGGGCGCGTGAATGACAATTTTTTCCACAAGCTCGTGCATAATTTCGGGAGTAAGCTCATTTATATAAGTGTATTTGCGAACGAGTTTTATAAAGTTTGTCACGTCGGCGGTTTTCTGCTCGGTTTCCTCGATGAATTTTTGAAGTTCGGAAACCGTCTGCTTAAGCTGCTTATGCTCATTATCGTAATTCGCAGACATCAACGTGAAACGCTCATCGGAAATTTTGCCCGAAACATTGTCCTCGTAAAGCCGAGTGAACAGCTTATCCAACTCGGTGATGCGCTTTTCGGCTTGGTTGAGCGCTTTCCTTGCTTTTTTCAACTCCTGCGATTTAGCCGCCGAAGCGTGTTCCATTGCCGAATCGACAAACTCATTCTCATTGTCGTGAATGATCTCGAGCAGTTTGTTAAGTTCACCGAGAACCAACTCCCGCAAAACCGCCGTCCGTATGTAATGCGCGGAACACTCGCTTGAATCGTTCGCGTAGGTGCTGCACTTCAAATGCTCCTGCTCATCCGTTAAGCTCCGCGAGCGGCAGAGGTACATTTTTGCGCCGCAGTCTGCGCAGTAAACCATTCCCGAAAACGGATTTATCTCGCCGTGTTTCTGTATCTTTCGCTTGTTTTGCCGAAGTTCCTGAACCAAATCGAAATCGTGCTGCGAGATGATTGGCTCGTGTGTGTTCTCGAAGATAAGCCACTCCTCGCGCGGGTTCGCAAGCTTCTTTTTGTGCTTGTAAGACTTGCGGCGCGTTTTAAAATTCACCGTATGCCCGACGTATTCGAGCTTCTCCAAAATTCCGACAACTGTTTTCTGAGCCCAGCGGAACGGTTTCTCAATCGTGATGCTGCCCGTGCTTTTTAATTCATCATATGCGGTGGGCTTCAAGATATTTTCCGCCGTGAGGATTTTCGCGATCTGCATAGGTTCGTGACCGTCAATGCAAAGCTTAAAGATACGTTTCACCATGGGCGCAGTTTCTTCGTCGATCTCCCACGCGTTCTTGTCCGTTTCGGATTTCTTATACCCGTAGGGAACGTGCGTGGTCAGCGGCTTGCCCGACTTTCCCTTTGCGTTGAATACCGCTTTGATCTTCTTGGAACAGTCACGGGCGTAAAACTCGTTAAAAAGATTGCGAATAGGCGTAAAATCGTTGCTCTCAAGCTCGCTGTCGACCCCGTCATTTACGGCGATAAAGTGAACGTCGTACTCGGCGAACATTACCTCGGTGTAATACCCGACCTTCAAATAATCGCGCCCGAAGCGAGACATATCTTTGACGATAACCGTGCCGACTTTTCCCGCCTCAATATCGGCGAGCATTTCTTTGAAACCGGGTCGGTTGAATATAGGCGTTAGTTAGCGATAGTTTTTCAAACCGCATAACAATAAGTTTTTTG
>JAMPFE010000140.1 GCA_023664705.1 Lachnospiraceae bacterium
GCGTTTTCAGTCGGACAAACCGTTCCGCGAACGTCGGCTTGACCGCGAGATGTTTTCCGTTCTTGATTTGGTAGCCGTGCATTTTCAGCTTGTTCAGCAAGTCCTCAAGGTTAGCGGACGAATAAATGAGCCTGTCAATCTCCAGCTTGATTTTCTCCCGCACACCCTCAACCTTATTCGGGCGAAATGTCGCGGCGATAGCGGCGGCGGTTTTCCGCGCGTAGTCGGGAATGTGGAGCGCGCAGTTTTCCTCCACAAACGGGATGTTCGCTTTTTCGAGTTCGGCAGCCACAAACTGTAATTTATCCTCCGAGAAAATTTCAAGGGGAATGAATTTCGCGCCGACCTTTCGCGAGAGCGCCGCGACATTATCCCGATAACTCAAAATCTCCGACCGCATAAAATCGTTCTGATTTTTAATGAGTTCGATTTCGTCCTCGGTGAGTTCGGTCGGATTTTTCTTTTTCAGTTCGTTGATGTGCGCGTTGAGTTTGCGTATCTCGGCTTTTTTCATCTCCCGTTGTTTGTATTCGTCAACCGTCAGATGAGCGTGGGTATCGTTCTTGACATCGCGGCTCAAATCGTGGGCGCGGAGAATATCGGTCATTACATCGCGTTCCCGTTCTTCCCAAGCCGCCCACTCGTTCTGCATTTTGCTTGCGGACGTAAAACCCTGTTCGCGTAATGCGCCGCTCATAGATACGCGCGTGGAAAGTCCGCGCGTCTGATTTGTGCAGATCGGAACGAAATCAATATGTAAGTGCGGCGTTGCTTCGTCAAGGTGCATTATGGCATTGAAAACTTTCAGATTAGGGTTGCGCCGCTCAAAGGATTTCATAAAATCGTCCAACATCAGCTTTGCTTCCTCCCATTTTCCCGACTTTAAACCGCACGTTTCCATATCGCCGAACTGCACCACGATTTCCTCAAACAGCTTTTCTTGCTTGCCGTTCTTGATATGCTCGTAATAATCGGGTATGCGCTGATACGGTCGCTTCTTGCTTGCGTTGTAATCCGTGAGAGCCTGTCCGAACAGCTTCTGATAGAACTCCCGCAAATCCTCCCGCCGATAAACTATGTTATCGCCTATGCGCTCCTTGTCAACGTTCTTTGCAATAAAGTCGCGGTTGTTATGCTCCACAACTCCCTCGTCCACCCGAAACGAGATTGAAATCTGCTTACCGTTTTTTGCGTCCATTGAAAAACCTCCTTTGTTCTGCCGCGACCGTTTTTTCGTCGCGGCGTAATTTAGTACTGTTTTCGCCGTGCCAATTCCTATGCGTTGCTCGTAAGTGCTATACTCAATAGTGCTTTTGGGCGGCTGCGCCGACCAAAAGCACATTTCGCAAGGGGAACGCCCCTTGAACCCCGACCGCCGTTTTTGCTCCGAAGCAAAAAGCGTCCTAAAAAAACCGAAACGGTTTTTGAGCGCGGGAGCAAAACTGCTCCTGTTCGCGGCGAGTTGATTTTTACGCGGAGTGAAAAATTCACCCGAAAGCCGAAACGTCTTTTTTACTCTCACCGTCTTTTGGGCTTTGCGGTCGTGACGGCATTATGTTGCGGCGGTGACTTTTCGGCAGCTTGGAGCGTTGCCGCGTTTTTTACCGCCGCGCGATTTCGTTCTATCGTCTGGAGCAGCTCGTTAAAGTCCTTGACCGAATTTTCCGCTAAAATCCTGTTGCACGGAATTAAGCCGTTGTTGTTCGTAAACTTTATACCCGCTTCATCGTTATCCACGCAAGCGTACAATTTCAATCCGCGCTCCGATAACGCTTTCAAGCTGTTCGGCTTTAATCCCGCCATTGAAACCAAAACACAGTTTTGTATCTTGGCGGGATTTGCAAGCTGTCTGAAAGAGAGCAAATCAATCGCGCTCTCAAAAACGTAGGCGCGGTTCGGTTCTCCGATTTTCACGGCAAACAGACTGTCGGACGTTCCCGCCGCTACTCCCTTGAAACGCTGATAACTGTTCGTGCCTTGCAGTTCCGCGCCGATAATCTTCCCGCTCTCGTCACGGTGAACGAAAACGGCGTTACCTCGTTTGTCTTGATAAAGCAAACCGTTCTGCGCGAGATTGCTCACGATTTTGCTGTCTATCCTCCGCGTTTGGCACAAATAAGCGAACACCTTTCGCATATTGTCGGCTCGTTCGGGAATAACGAGGTCGCGCTTTTTCGGCGGCGCGGCAGTTCTCTCGTGATAGACGGGGCGCGATATTGAATATCCCGCGAGTTCGGAAACGGCGGTCTTGAAATCCAAACCGATAACGTCCGTCAAGCAGTTGACCGCGTTCGTGCCGCCGTTCTTCCCGCTCATCGAAAAGCAGTGCCATTGATTTGTTTGCTCGTTGACGTACAGACCGCCGTAGCCGCGAACGTGTACCTCGCTTCGCCGCTGTTCAAATTCGTAGCCGTTGCTTTTGAAATACTCCGCGAGATTTGCGCCCCGCGCCTGTTCTATCATTTCATCGGTGATGTATGTACCGACCATAATCTCACTCCTTTACAAAAATTGCTCCCCGCCGTGGGTACGGCAGGGAGCATAGTCGCTTATTCCGTTATTGTCTTATCTGCGCCCTCTTTTCGGCGGTGCGGGTTTGTCGCGGTCATCGTCGGGAGCGTCCTTGCCGTGGTGTGTTTCGTCACGTTCGGGCTTCTCCTGCTCGTTTTCATCGTCGGATATAATGACCTCATCGACCTTTCCGACCTCTAATTCAAGGTTAAGCTGTTCAAGCCGTGCGGATTTCTGCGCGAGTTCCTCCGCGTGTTCAAACGGCTTGCCCTTATTATCAAGAGCCGCTTGCAAGTCCGCGTTGGCGCGTTCGGCGCGTTCCTCAAGGCTTGCGATTTTCTTCTCTATCCCACCGTTGAACAGATTTTCAAGGCGCGTCGCATTTCCGATGTCGCCCTTTATATCCATTTCAGCTGAGTAGGAAATTTCACCCTTAATAACGATTTCCGCTATTGTGCCGCCGTAGCCGCCGTGGGTCTTTCCTACCGAGAGTTCAAATCCGCAGAACGTTCCGATAGGTTGACGAATAGAACCGTTGTCGTTCGCCATAAACTCGACCGCAGCTTCACGTATTGCCGTTCCCGCCTCTTTGCGGTCGGTGTAAACCTTGCCGCCTATCTCGACCTTGAAATTCTCGGTCGCGTATTTGTTCTCCTGTGCGAGAGCAAGGTCTTTCTTCGCCGCCGCTATGTTGAGCGTTAAATTCTTCGCCAGCTTCGTCGTGTTCGCTATGGTATCGTCAAGGCGGTACTGCTCGTTGTAATGTTCGCTCTCAAGCATTTTCAGCCTTGAAACGTCCATATCCAACTCTATCTTCTCCTTGATACGGTCATCGCCGACCGCCATTGCCTGTATCTCCGAGTAGTTCAGAACAAGATCGTCAACGTCCTCACACGAGCGCGATGTGGTGGTGTTAAGCTGTGAGATGAAACGCTGTTTTGTAACGATTATGTTCATCATATACGCGTCAAAGGTGTCCTTTGTAACATAGTTGTAAATCCCAACCTCGTCATTTTCGTTGCCTTGACGCACGATACGTCCAAGCCTCTGCTCCAAATCAGACGGTTTCCACGGGATGTCAAGGTTGTGGAGCGCGACCAACTTGTTTTGTATGTTTGCGCCCGTACCGAGTTTTGACGTGGACGAAAGCACGATACGTTTCGTTCCCGACC
>JAMPFE010000141.1 GCA_023664705.1 Lachnospiraceae bacterium
TTGAACCCGAGTTTAACAACTATTCCCCCGATGTACTGATTATAAGCGGAGATGTGAGCGGCGTTGAGATAGGCGACTATGCCGTGTTTTTTGATATCGCCGATAAAAACAACTATGAATGGGCTTCTTCCGTTGATATAAGCCGGAGAAACGGCGGTAAAGCGGCGGTAAGCTGGGAGATAATTTATTCAGCAAAAACCGCGAAAATCCCGTATCAAAGCAATTATCTTGTTTACGACGGTAAAAGTTTGTCACCTGTTTTTGCGAATTATGACAAAGGTCTTATGACGCTTATCGGCGGTGTTCCGTCTAAAACCGACGCGGGAAAGTACGCGGTGGTTTTCGGTCTGAAAGACAACTGTGTATGGAGCGATGGTTCAACGGGGAATAAAACGGTCGAATGGAACATTTACAAGAGACCCGTTCCCGAGCCTTATATAAAAACCTCTTCCTCGGAGGGCGGTATGTATTACTATGAATTTGAGGGGAAGAGATATCCGATATGGGCGAACTATGACGCGGATATAATGACGCTCAGCGGCGATACCTATGATGTTGACAACACTTGGCACAACACGTATTTTGATTTGAACGACCCGGATAATTATGAATGGGAGAGTGTGGGGAACAGCAGTAGGTACACCGTTAGGTGGAAACTGTCTGTGCCTTATGAGCCGTCTTATGTTCCCGATAGCAATGATAAAAAGGTTCATATCCCGAAACAAGTGAAAATTCCCGTTGAGGACGGTACTATGAAATATCCGAGTTGGGATAGGTTTGATACTGCCGCTATTGAGAAAATCGGCGGGGTGTGGGAGGCGGTGAGTGCCGATACGTATTACGTTGTATTGGAACTGCTTGACGGGTACGTCTGGGAGGACGGTACTTATGAAGTAAAAACCGTGCCTTGGAAGATTTTAAGCGTCGGCGAGGAAGTTCCCGATGATTCTTATAATCTAATACCTATACATATTCCCGTGCAGATAAATATTCCGGACTATGACGGACTTGTGAAAGAACCCGAATGGGATGAATGGGATAAGTTCGGCATCGATATCGTTGAGGGAGACCTGTACGGTATGCCCGCGGGAACTTATTATCTGACCCTGCGTCCGCAGACGGGGTATATATGGGAGAACGGCATCGTGGAGGATAAAGTCGTTACTTGGGTGATAAATCCAAGAGACTTGGAAGAAATACCCGATGACCCTGTGCCGCGCGCCCCTTTACCCGAGGTGGAAGAACAAGAGAACAGCGAAAATGGTTGCTGCTGTTGTTGTACTCCTTGCTGTGATACGGGAGTTTTCAATATTTTCAAGTGTGCGGACGATGACGGGAATGACTGCGATTGTTCGTGATTTTATAGGGTGCAGACCGCTGTGCTTTTGTACGGCGGTTTTGCGCTGTTTTGTCGAAAGGAAAATGTATGGATATAAATGAAATTTACGGCGTTTATGAAAAATTGGGTATCCTTGCGGACGCTCCTTTAAAAGACGATGCCTCGGATCGGCGGTATTCTTCTTTTGGGGTTTATGTCGAGGACGGGTTTGATTTTTCAACTCATACTTAAGACAACAGAGGACAACTCGAAGTTGGTTGCCTTTTTTGGAATTTTATAATTTTTTTGGAGGTATTTTATTATGGCGAATGAAAATGTTACTGTTTTATCAAAACCGAGGATTTTAGGGGGGGAGTACACGTATAACGGAGACATTATAATGGTCGAAATCGAGGGATTTGACAGCGATACAATGACTGTAAGCGGTACTCAAAGAGCAAGCCGTGTGGGAACGTATACTGTGACATTCTCTTTGAGAGACAGGAGTTCCTATATGTGGGATGACAATACCACTGATAGTTTTACTGATACATGGCGTATTGAAAAAGCGGTCGTTGATATCCCTAAATTAACAAACGCGGAATTTACTTATGACGGGGCGACACATTCTCCCGAGGTTTCGGGGTATAATTCCCAAATAATATCCGTAAGCGGTGATACCACGGCTGCAAAAGCGGGGGAATACAGTATTACTTACGCGTTGAAAGACCGCGATTCTTACTCTTGGGAAGATGGCTCTACGGATGATATAACCGTTTACTGGTCTATTATAGGGCAAGAAACATCGGATAGTCCAACCCCAAGGGTGGTATCGTTTGAACAGCTGGGTATCATAAAGAACTATATAGACGATAAGACGGAGATCGATTATGCAACGTCGGAAGAGGTTAAGACGCTGTTCGGTATGAAATAAATGAGGTCGCTCGCGCTGTATGCGGCGGTTTTGTATCGATTTCGGAGGAGAAATGAGGTGAGATTTTGTCCGATAAAAGGGTAACGGTTTCGGGTATCACGCCCGCTGCCGAGGGTGATGATTGGTTTTGTATAGACAAATCGGGAGTTTTTTCGGTGGATAAAACCATTATAGCGACCGTATGGCTCGTGGGCGGCGGGTGCGACGGCGGAGACGGAAAATGGATAAGCTATGAGCCGATATTGAACGAAAAGGGAAAATGGAAAATCAAGCCCGGTACGGGGAGCGGCACCTCTTATGCGGGAAACGGCGGCGACGGAGGCTATGTGCACGTTATCGATAAGATTAAAATCAAGAAAAGCACCGATTGTACGTCCGTTATAGCAAATGTGAACGATGTGAGCGGCACAAATCTTACCGTGAACGGCTCCAAATATTCCTGCGGCGACGCGCCGCATATCGCGCGAAAGGGCGGAAAGGGTGCGGGAGTTACAAACAAGGGGTTGATACTCCAGCCCGCTAACGGCGCGGGCGGTATGATAACGCCTTATCAAGTAGTTGGTTCTTCGGGAGGCGGTGGACTTTCGTGCAACGGTTTCAATGAAACTCCCGATGACGGAAACGTCTCCGTAATCAGTTTTGGCGGCGAGGGCGCGGGGGACGGCAGCGCTCACCGTGAATCGGGCTCGGCTGCGGCGAACTACGGCGGCGGCGGAGGAGGAGGATGCATTTGCGGTCATAACGAAGCCGTTCCGCATAATAACGCGTGGGAAGGCGGCAAGGGTGAACGGGGCTGTATTATAGTGCAGTATGAGATATACCAAAACAGTCTTGTCGTTACGCGGGATTATGACAAAAATTGTGAAACTCGGAAAAATTGCACGACCGATTACGCGTCGTCAAGCGGCAGTTCGCATAACTGCTGTGGTTCGTAAGGCGGTGATATTATGGAAGAATTGATATTTACGGGCGTTCAGCCCGTTAAAAAAGGCGGTTCGGGGAGCGAACGCTGGTTCGTTATCGCCGATTCGGGAACGTTCAGCATAAACCAAAGCATAACCGCCGAGATATGGCTTGTCGGGGGCGGCTGCGACGGCGAAACGGGAAACTGGGACGGCGCCGCCTTTACCGCGACGGGCGCTAAAGGCGGCGACGGAGGGTATGTGTTTTATTCCTCGGGAATTAAAATCGGGAAAGACGCCGCTTGCAACGCTGTAATAGCGGAAAAAAACGTTAAAGACGGAACCGCATTCAGTTCTTCGGGCGTTTCGTTGCGATGCGATATGCAGGGGCATACCGCGACTGTAGGCGGCAGCGGCGGCAGGATCGTCGGCGGCGGTTTGAAGTGTAAGATCGCGAGCGCGTCGAAACACGAAAAGACCGAACCGTGCAACGGACAAAACGGCGTGCAAACGCCTTAT
>JAMPFE010000142.1 GCA_023664705.1 Lachnospiraceae bacterium
TTCGGGAGCGGAGTAATGCCTTTATTTTTTGGATCATTTGTGGTACACCTCGCTTCTGCCCGAAGCCTTTGAGATCAGCGTCACGGGGAAGCTCCCGAACTCTCCGAATCCGATGTTCATCTTGTAAGTGCAAGTTACCGTGAATTCTTGGTTGAGCTGCACCTTTCCCGTTCGCGACCATTCGATCTTGGGCGCGATCCCCGTGCGTTCTGTCAACACTTGCGCTCTGGCGGTGGTTTCCGAGCCGATCCGTCCAGATATCTCAGCCTCGCGAACGAGTTCATCGGCGTAATTCTCCAACTGTATTTTCGCCGAAACCACGGGCGCGACCGCCATAATTAAGGCAAGCACCATCACCACAACGAGAACGATAATTACAACATCGAAATATCCCTCGCCGCGTTTGCTTTTCAATAATTTTTTCACGCGCACCTCCGTCAAACCATCGAGCCGAGCGAATCGAGCAGCTGCATTCCCATAACAACGAGGTAAGTCAGCAGAAAAAGCATTAGCATTCCGAACGAGAAGATTCTGATCTTGGGCGGTATTTTTGCCGCTTTTGCTTTCAAACGCTGCAGCTCGATCAACTTGAAATCGTGAGCAAGCATTTTGAAATATACCGCCGAATCATCGCCTCTGATGACAGATACCAAGCCGCGCACAACATCGGATAATTGAGCCGAACCGATTCTCGCTTCAAAGCGAGTTAACGCCGCCTCATAGCTTGAAGAGCGCATATCCGCGCACGTTACATCGAGTTCGTAAGCGAAATGCACTCCTGCATGCTTTTTGAAATTCTCCATAATTGAAAGCACGTCGCGGCTCGTTTTCAGTTCTTGTTTCACGGTAGCCACAAAACGAGGGAGTTCCTGCTCAATTGCGTCACGCTTTTCACGCATTTTTTCGTCCGCTTTTCCGTTCTCGCGAAAGTAAATTGCAACTGCGAGGATTATGAAAAAGGGAATTAAAAGCGGCATAAGAAACGCGCACGGAACAGCCAGCAGAGCCACCGAAAGAGCCTTTACAAAAGACAGCGCGGTGAACGTTTCCGGCGTCATTCCGATCCCCGCCGATCTCAAAGTGCTTTCGAGCCGTGCTTTTTTATACCGATCCATCGGCACTATTTTTCCGATCTTCGCCGCGATCCCAAGCATAATTGCCTCGATATTCTTGGATAATTTCTTATCCTCGCGGCTTGTGTTCATCACGGCTTTTGAGGTCTTGAGATAGGGGATTTTCAGCGCGTTGGCAAGCAGCATAAAAAGCCCGACCGCGAGCGCGATCCCGAATATTACAATTAAAAACTGCATATTTTCGCCCCCTATCTCTTGTACTCAATCGGCTTGGTCAGCTTTATGACGATAGCCGTTGACACGAAGATCCCGACCGCCGAAACCGCCAGCATGATCTGCCCGATCACGGTATTCATTAACGAATTGAACCACGCTTTATTCAGCATATACAGTAGCGGGATATTGCCGATCACGAGAAACGCCATCGAAATAAATTCCTTGCGCGGACCCGTGATCATGTACTCCAGATCCGCGTTGACCACGCGCATATCCGACAGCTTATTCACGATAGGCGTGAGCGTGGATTTCAAGCTGCGGTCGGTCTGGCAGAGAATTAGACTGTCACACCACTCGTGAAAAACCTCGTTGTCGATTTTGGTTTTCATGTCGAGGATCGCCGCCGTTATATCCGGATTGGATAATTTTATGCGGCTTATAAAGTTCTCAAAAACCGCCTTGACGGGCGCGTTCAAGTAATGCACGTTTTCTTCGATTGAAGTGATGATGTCCTCATTTCTAAGGTACGCCGTCGTGATAATTGACAGCGCAGTTTCCAGTTCCGAGGATATTGCCTTTTTGTAATTCGTGGCGGTCGTTTTGACATACCAAAACGGCACAAACATCAATCCCACAGCCATTACAGGAGCGAGAAAAGCGTTCCCGATAGCGACCGCGACGCAGATACCAACCGCCGCCAAGCCGAGAGAGCAAGCGCACAAAATTCCAAACATATGCGACCGATTAGTAAGCCGCAGTATCTCCTGCGCCTCGGTAATCTCACGTCTGAAAATGTTAGGCTTTTTCCTTTTCGTAGCCTCGTTGATCTGCGATTTTATGCTGTTCGGTTTCGCGAGAATCCGCGTAAAAATCCCCTCGGTAAACTCCATAGGCGATATTCCGAACAGCAAGAAAAATCCCACAACCATGCCGATAAATGCCACGGTTAAAATAGCGTTCATGCGGATTTTCCCCCTTTCAAAATGTTGTCAAGCTCGCCTTGCGGCATACCGTTTTCGAGGAGCCGCCTTTGGAGCGATTCGGAAATTTGCTCAACCTTTTCATGCTCCCCCTTGACGATAAATTTCCCGTTTTCCATGCGGTTTTCGGAAATCTTGTAACGGTACAAGGAATGGTATTTTCTCGTTCCGTCCGCGCAAATTTCGCATTCCATAATTTCCATAATTCGTCGCTGCTTGTTTTCAAGCTGCTTGGCGTAAACCACGATAGGGAACGCTTCCGTTACAAGGTTGAGAATGACGTTATCGTCCACGTTCGGATATTTTCGTTTACAGAGCGTCACCATTCTGCGCCATGTCAATTCGCACGAATTGGAGTGGATCGTCGTGATTACCGTGTGACCCGTTCGAGCCGCTTCCTGAGCGGAATCCGCCTCGGACGAGCGCATTTCTCCGACCACGATATAGTCGGGGTGGAAACGGAGCGCCATATCCAACAAATCGTCCTGCGAAATTGTTTTGCGGTCGTCCTCGCTCTCGCGCGTAATGGTATGCACGACTTTATTCAGAACGTTCCCTTGCGAATCCCGTACCACCAGATCCAATTCACGCGATCCGCTTTCAATGGTGAGAATTCTTTTGTCGTAGGGGATCGTGGTAAGTATCCAACCCGTCAAGGTCGTTTTTCCGCTTGAAGTCGCTCCCGCAACCGTCATCGAAACGCCGTAACGGACGAGCGCGGAAAGCAGTTCCATCATCTCGTCCGTTGCGGTTCCCGACTTGATAAAATCCTCTTTTTTCAGCTTTTGCGCGTTGACGATTCGGATCGATGCCGCTACGCCTACATTCTCATCTACAAGCGGAGTTTTCAGCACGGCAATGCGGATATTTTTTGAAAGGTGTCCGAGTATCGCCGGTGAGGTGTTATCCAAAACCATTCCCGAAACGTGAAGCATTCGCCGAACTATATTGATCGCGTGATCCGGCGAGTCGAATTTCTCCGCAAGTTTTACGTTCGTTCCGTTGCTGTACTGAACCTCGATGTCATCCCAAGAATTGATATTTATTTCCTCGATTCCCGTGCCGAAAATGTATTTTGTGAGGAACGAAAACTCCGCCATTTCCGCGTACAGTTCGTCCACCAATTCCGCTTGGGAGAAGCCCTCAACGGCTATCCGATTGTCCAAAAGATACTTGCCGATGTAGCATTTTATCTGCTGCTTATTTTCGTTGTTTTCGGAACTTACGCTGCTCGAAGCATCGGTCATCAGCTCCGCATATTTGCCCGAAATAAACGCTTGGACCTCCGGCAGAACGTTGGCGAATTTTCTCTTTTCGGTTGCCTTGAAAAAGAGATTTTGTGTTGTGGAATTA
>JAMPFE010000143.1 GCA_023664705.1 Lachnospiraceae bacterium
TGAACGAAATGCAACAAATCGGAATGAAATGCGGAGAAATTAACAAATTTACGGGTGATTTTGAAATGGAGCGCGGAGATTATCTCTATAAAATTATGGAGTATGATAAGGAAACGAAAAAATTGCGGACATCTGCTCAACAGCTTTGTTTGGCAATTGCTCACGAACTGGATGCGCGAAATTTTGCAACAAAAACCATAGTTCTTGATATAAAGGATTATATGAATTTGCGGGGACTGCGTGACGCAAAAGAAGCACGCAAACAAATGCTCTATGATATCAATGTGCTTTATCGCCTTGAGATAACACACGAGCATTCACATTTTAGATTTGTTCGGAAATTTGATGATGGAAAACGCGGTATAATACCCGTAACTATTGATGAGGATTTCTTTGAACTCCTTAAAAAAGAGGGATATTATATGAGTTTGCCGCCGCAGTTATTCAAATTATCGGCAAAGAAAAATCCGAATAGTTTTCACTTCCTGTACAAAATTACGGCAACAAAGCGGATAAATTTGGTTAATAACCCGAAACGCGCAAATACCATACCAATGGAAACGCTTATAAAATCATCTCCCGAATTACCGAGTTATGAGACGGTAATGGGCGAAAACAGAGCGATATCAAGGCGTATAATCGAGCCAACTATACGAGATTTGGATGTGCTTGACGAAACTCTGAAATGGAGCGTTTTCAATGACTGGGGAAAACCTGTTGCAAAGTCTGATTTACCGAAAATGCCGTATCATAAATTCATAAAATTGTCGGTACATATTGATTGGAATAATTATCCGGCTGATGTAAAATATGAGGTCATAAAAACTAAGCAGAATAAAAGAGCCAATAAAAGAAAAACCGACAAGATTATTGAGGTTGGAGCATAACAAACAAAGGGTCGCTTGGCTGATTTTCATCCCCTTTCAAACTCTTACAAGCACGCTTTATCGCGCTAAAGAAGAGGGGGATGAAAGACAGCATAAAGTGGGGGCAACGCACAACATAAAGTGGGGGCAACGGACAGCTAAAGTGCCCGTGAAACCGCTCTACAAGCGGCTTCGCTCCCCTAATATACTAATATATTAACGGTACCGTCCTCTTTGAGGTCGGACGGTAACCAATTTTCTGCCTGTAAAAGAAAAAAAGCGGCTCCGAAGGTGCGCGGCTTTCCCAAAAGTGCGGTGCCGCACAGTATAGTTTTTTCCTTTACAGGCAAATATTTTGAAATGAGGAATTTATATATGTTTACAAAGAATCAGATAGATGAACTTAAATCCTGCTTGACCGATTACGTCAGCAGAATAACCGAGCCGAGCAAAGGAACGAATATGTATGTTTGCCCTTTATGTGGCAGCGGAACCGGTGTACATGGTACAGGTGCTTTCAGCATTAAGGACGGAATAAAATGGACGTGTTTTTCTTGCGGTGAGAGCGGTGATATTTTTGACCTTATCGGCAAGCATGAGAACATTAGCGATGTCGGGCAGCAAATGCGTAGAGCCGCCGAGATATACGGAGTACAATCCGATGAGAATTACATTCCGAAAGCAATCACAAAATCGAAAAAGGTACAGCCTGTTGCCAATAATGAAAATGCGGAAGAGTCCGTTGATTATACGGAGATGTTCGCAGCCGCTCACAAGAGAGTGAATGAGAAAGAACCTGTTGATTATCTGAAAAAGCGCGGAATATCGGCAGAGCTTATCGAGCGTTTCAATATTGGATATGACCCTCGATGGAGAACCCCCAAAATCAACGCGTCAAGTAATGTTCCAACCTCGCCGAGACTAATCATTCCCACGAGCAAGGGGAGCTATTTAGCGCGTGATATTCGTCCGGACAACGAGCAAAATAAAGCATTCTCCAAGCAAAAGGTAGGTACGGTTCATTTTCTGAATGCGGAAGCCCTTTACGTTCCCGACAAGCAGCCCGTTTATTTAGTCGAGGGTGAAATAAATGCGCTTTCGATTATGACAGTTGGCGGTAATGCGGTCGCGCTTGGTTCTACCTCTATGGTAAAACGATTTTTGAATTTGATGAAAGAAAAACCGCCCACAAGACCGTTGATTATCGCGTTTGACAATGATGACGGCGGTGACAAAGCGACTAAGGAGCTGGCAAGAGAACTCACCGACTTGTACATATCATATATTGTGTACAGACCGCAGGGCAAGAAATTTAACGATGCGAACGATGCGCTTGTAAACGACCGTGAAGCATTTACAAGTGCGGTATTGCTCGGAAATGATTTTGATAAATTGAAAACAGAGGTAAGAGAAATGAATACGGAAACAAACAACTATGAGGAACATTTGCAGCTCTCAAACGGCAGACACCTTCAAGCATTTGTGGATAGTGTTGCCGATTCCGCAAATGATGTGTGCATATCTACGGGATTCTCGGCTTTGGATGAATATATTGACGGCGGCTTAGAGCCGGGTTTATATATTATCGGTGCCGTACCGTCACTCGGAAAGACTACATTTGTATTGCAAGTTGCCGATAATGCAGCTCTTAACGGAACAGATGTCTTGTTTTTCTCGCTCGAAATGTCGCGGTATGAGTTAATTTCAAAGAGTATTAGCAGGCACACAGCGATGTATCTTGAAAAGAATGGAGGAAAACTCTACGGAGCAAAAAACACAAGAGAAATTTCAAAAGGGAAACATCGAAAGTATTTTACAGACGCAGATAAAGAAATGGTAGAAATAGCGACTAACCAATATGCGGAATATGCCGACCGTGTTTTTGTCAAAGAAGGTGTAGGAAATTTATCCGCTGAGGATGTACGCAAAACGGTAGAAACACACATCGCCGCTACAGGGAAAACACCGCTCGTGGTGATCGACTATCTGCAAATCCTCGCACCGTGTCCCGGCTACGAGAAATCGGCAGAAAGGGTAATCGCGGACAAAACCACGATGGAATTAAAACGCATTTCCCGCGATTTTAGGTGTCCCACACTTGTCATATCGTCATTTAACCGCCAAAGCTATGACGCCGAAGTAAGATTTTCTTCGTTCAAGGAAAGCGGCGGCTTGGAGTATGGCGCAGACTTTCTGTTTGGCTTTCAATTCGAGGGAGCAGGCAAACCGAATTTTAGCGACATAGCAGCGAAAAGCGGAAATGAATATAAAATCGAGTTGGTAATATTAAAACAACGCAACGGTAAAACAGGCAAAAAGATAAAGTACGTTTTTTACCCGAACTGTAACTATTTTGTCGAGGGGAAAGGACAGAAAGCAAATGATTGATTTTTCTTCTTTACGGGAACTTGATAAGCGGTTAGGAAAAGAATCACCGCCAGCCGCTCCGAAACGTTCTCTTGAATTGCAAGCCCTATCGGACGAGAACCGCCTCAAGTTAGAGAATGCCGAAATGGTTTACTCAAAATATCAGGAGAATATATTGAAAAGCGACGATCTGCAATGTGAGATAAATCGTGGTCTGAAATCGGGAGAGAGCATTTACAATCTTTTCCTCAAGGCAGTGAAAGCCGTCTCGCTAATGACGAATAATCCCGCGTTCTATGACGTTGCGAAAAAGGATTTACTCGCGATTTACGGTATAGGCTTGGGAGAACCACAGGCACTACAGCTTGAATTGAATGAC
>JAMPFE010000144.1 GCA_023664705.1 Lachnospiraceae bacterium
AGCTTGACATCACCGCCGCCGATTTTCCCCGTAGCGAGCGCCACGGAGAAAAATATTACGGCGACAATTATTCCCCAAAGATTTTCCAAACGGAAATTTATTATCGCCGAAAGCGCGACAATAACGCTTATCCAATTCGGAATTTCACGGGTTTTAATGTCCATAATTGAACCGATGCCAAGCAGAATTAAAATCGCGGCAAACTGCATAACAGAGCCGATCATCAACCCTTAAAATTGAACATATCTTTTACTTTCTGCGTGACGGTCGGCATAATTGTTTCGCCGAACAGCGCGTACAAACCGCCGAGCAGCAGAGCGCCAATCACCACCGCGATAAGTATCTTAATGCCGCTGTCAACGAAATTCTCTGCGCGATTCGCCGCGAGCATAACCCTCGCACGAGCCGTTCTCATGCGGAATTTTGCCGCGAAATTGCAAGCCTTTGCCTTTACAAAATCCGCCGCGCCATTGACCTTGTTCTTGATGTTTCTGAAAAAGTTTCTCATAAAAAAATACCTCCAAAATTAAATTACATCGACATCGTCGGAGCAGCCTCATACGTCTGCTCCGACTGCGAAAAATTTGCGTTGGTCTGCTCCTGAAGCTGCACGATAGCCTGTTTATATGCCTCGGCTACCTTGCTGTTAAGCTCTTTTCTCAGTTCGGGAGTAGTGGGGAGAAGCAGAGGTCGTGATACTCGCCATCCGCGCCCTTATATGAGGGCATTGAAACGAACAATCCGTTCTTTCCCTCGACCACGCGGATATTTTTAACCGCAAAGCAGTCATCGAGATTTGCCGACGCGATTGCCTTTGTACTTCCTTCGCCGGGCGTTAAACTGTTGATCCTGACATCAATTTTCATCGATTTCCTCCGATCCGCAAGCGTCCGAAATCGCGCCGATAATAATCAGAATTATAACGACAGTTAAAATGATCGACCCGCTGTTTGATTCCTCATCGACGCATTCCGCGCTCGCAACAATTTCCGTATTTTGCGTTACATTGCTTGATTGCGGTCGTGCCAAAAACACGACCGCGATCAGCACTATGAGCCACATTCCGAGCTTTTCCATCAGCCCTTGAAATTGAACATCTCCGTTACCTTTTGGGTCACGGTCGGCATAATTGTTTCGCCGAAAAGCGCATACAGACCGCCGAGCAGCAGCGCGCCAATTACAACGGCGATCAGAATTTTGATACCGCTGTCAACGAAATTCTCCGCGCGGTTTGCCTGAATAAGCGCCACCGCACGAATTGCCTTAGCCTGAATCTTTGCCTTTGCGTTCTTAAAAAAGTTTCTCATAAGGATACCTCCAAAAAATAATTTATTTATGCAAAAACCGCGAATTTCTCCGTGGATTCACATCTTCATTTCGGGTGAATCATTCTGCGTCTGCTCACGCTCCGCGTTGATCTGCTCGAGCTTCTCCCGCGCCCAATCGGGAATATGCTCGTCGGCGATTACGCCGACAAAATCCTGACGATAAAAATGCGTTTTTTCACCGTCCGACAAAAACTCGCCGAACACCTTTCGACCGCTTTTTTCGGGCGAACAACCGAAGCCTCCGACCGCGAAAAACAACTGATTTTCCGGTGTTCGAACCTCCTCTTTCAAAACGTCCGCGCGAATGATTAGCAGCTTTCCCGTATAGTCCTGCGGCTCGTCGAATTTCACGATATGCTCTCCCGAAAACAATCCGAGTTTGGCATACATTTTCCGAACATCACCAGCCAGCCCGTCAACGGTGCAGCTGTGCGAATTCAGCGCAAATTCGTAATTATGCCGATCCCGCGAAATGTTAAGACTTTTCGCCCATTTTCGGTTCTGTTCGCTGAATCTGCCGTCGCCTTTGCGCTCCAAAATGGTGTTAGCTATTACCCACATGGTGCGGTCGTAGCCGAATTCTTTTATCGCATTTTCGGCGCACTCATCGGGCAGCCGAAAGCCGTCGAATTTCTCCCGAACCTGTTCGTCCAGAAAATCCCGACAGCGGATGTTCTCGTCACGGCTTTCGCGCCAGTCATTTAATTCGCTGTTACGCCGCGCCGTTTCGACCGAATATCTATACAAGGGTTTCATCGTACCCCTCCTGTTCACACATGGGCAAAACGCCGCGTTCTTTCAAGAAATTGTAGAGGAAAATTCTCCCCGCCTGAGTCCAGCAAGTGTGCACGGAATCTGCTGCGCAGCTACCTACCGCCTTATCTTCGTCAATAGCATACGTTCTGCTCTGCGTGTAACCGAGGTTCGCGTACTCCGCGTACAAAACCCAAGAATTACGCACGGAATACTGAATTCCGTAATCGTGCAGCATACGATTAAACGCTATCGCGGACATTCCGTAATCTTTCGCGATCTGCGTGACGGGAACGGAATTCTTGCTGTGCAGAATTCGGTCGTAATATCTCGCTTTCACCGAAAGGAAAGCGTTTTCTTCTTCGAGTTTCCTGCGCTTGTCCTGCTCGTCGGCAAGTGTGGTGAGCAGCTTGGCGAGTTCCCTCGGATCGCTCATCGTTTTGTGCAAGGTTTCGGCGGTGAAATACGCACCGTGTTTTCTCAGCGAGGGGAGTACCTCGGCTGTGACCCAATGCTTAAATTTCCGCGCACTCGGCAGCTTGCTCGAAAGAATAAGGCTGTACAAGCCGCTTTCATTGATAATTGTCAATCCACGAGTGGGAATATCAAAGGTCGTGTTTTCCGACCTTTGAATTATGCGCTTATCTTCCGTGTCAACGTGAGTTGATATTGCGTCTTTTGTATTTTTATATTTCAGAACCTCCGCAATATCTTTGCCCACAAACCACGGTTCGCCGTCAATATTCAGCGTCCTGATTTCGCCGAATTCCTCATGTTTGAAAAGAATTATTTCATTCTCAGTCATCGCAAGCCTCCTGTACTACCACGCAGCCGTCCTCGACATAAACCTCGAGCGTGCTGTCCTCGGGAATCCCCGCCTCATCGAGAAATTCTTTCGGAATTCTCAATTCATCGGGCGCGTCGCAGTCAATCGTGACCGTGACATGATCGCCCCTCACAAGCGCGAGAATTTCCCTTAACTGCGCGGAAACCTTAATGTTTCCGTTCTTCGTAATTCTGCTGTTAAATGTCACCATTCTGTGCCTCCAAATCGTAAAGTGAAATCTGCTGATTCACATTCAGCCGTTCATTCAAATCGTAATTCGCAATGAGCAGCTCACCGAACATACTCCCGCCGTCAAACCGCTGGCGGATATTGTTCAAACGCTCATACGAGTACATTTCAAAGCTCTCGTATAACTCGCGAATCTCCCGACAGTCGTTATACGAAACCAAAAATTTGCCCGTAATTGATTTCAGCGCATTGCGAAGCCGTTCGTGATCCCTGGTTTTAAAGCCCACATTTTCGTAATACCCCTCGGTCGAAAAATACGGCAGATCGCAATAGAAAAAGCTCACCTCGCTGTCTTGCGCGCCGATGAGTTTTTCAAAGTCTTTGTTCTCGATAACGACCTTTTGCAATCGCCGTGAAGCCTGTTCAATAAGCGGAAAATTCGACCACATCGAGTGCGGTTTGCCGCCGA
>JAMPFE010000145.1 GCA_023664705.1 Lachnospiraceae bacterium
AAGCAGCTTATCTCGACCGAGTACGGCAGAGCGTTCGCCGCGTCCCTGCCCGAAAACGTCAAGTCCGCCGAACTTACCGCTCGTTGGGAACAAGCGCTCTCGGACATCGAACGCGGCAGCGGCGGCGCGGCTGATCTGCTTGGCGAGATCGCGAAAACCGTTACCGCTATCGTGGAAAGCGAGCGCGGAAAAGAAAACCGCGTAAAGGTCACGCGGAAGAAAAGTTTGGGCAGTTGCCCTCGCTGCGGAGAACAGATTTACGAGAACAGCAAAGGGTTTTACTGCTCGGCGGGACGCGAAAAGTGCGGATTTTTCATTTGGGGGAACGACAAACGGATCGGCAGAAAGTACACTGCCGCCGAGGTCACGGAGCTGCTGGCGAACGGCAAGGTCACGCTGAAAAACTGTATTTCCTCAAAGGGAAACAGATACAGCGCGGTCTTTGCGCTTGACGATACGGGGAAATATGTAAACCTTAATTTGATTGAATTCATCGGTGGCAAGAAGCGCGGAAAGTAATTGAATATGCGGAAATCCACAAATAAAACGGATTTCCGCATTATAACAAAAACGGGAAAGGAGAATTTTATGTCAAGACTTGAAACCGTCCGCGAAAGCTGGTCGGAGATCACAAACAAGCTGCTCCGCGACAAGCAAATGCTCGCGCATTTTCTCCGCTTTTCGGCGGGAATGTACGAAGCTGCACAGCAGCATCTGCAGAGTTTTTCGGACGCGGCGCTCATCTATCATCAGAACCCCTATGCCACAAAGGTGGCAACTCTCGAAACGTGGAACAAACTCGGCAGATTGGTCAATCGCGGCGAGCATAGCATTGCCGTTTTCGGCGAGGACAACAAGCCGAAACACCTATTCGACATCACGCAGACCAACGGCAAGCGTGTTCCCGATCTGTGGAAGCTTGACGCGGATTTGGCGGCGGAGCTGACCGCCGTCATCAACAAAAAATACGGCAGAGCCTGCAAGGATATTCATGAGACAATCGCGGCGATGTCCGTTGACAATATCCGTCCGCGCCTTACCGAAATGATGTACGCGACGCAGATGCTGAAGCTGTCCGACAACGATCTGAAAACTTATCAGCAGTCATTCGTGTCGGCGGTGCGCTTTATGGTGTCGAACCGCTGTGAGCTGGGCGGAGATATGAAAATCTCCGGCGGGTTGAATTTGAACGCGGTGGATTTTTTCAAGGACGCGCGCGACCTTATCCGTTTTTGCGATCTCGTGCAAAAATCCGCAAAAGACACGTTGCTCGAAATGGAGCGCGAGATCGTCCAAATTTTGAAGCAAAGGAGAGAATTGAACAATGACTTACAAACAGAACTCAACAGGGCAGATGTTGGCGCAGATCGAGTACACGGACAGCCTCGCGGAGCGGCAGCTTCTCGAACAGCCGATAGGCAAGTGGGGCAGAATGTGGCAGGAATGGATTCGCACGGAATTTCCGACGGAGGTACAAGTCCTCATCGTAGAGGGTCGGTGGCAGATAATTCCGAGGAAGATCGACGCGGAAGCGGAGAGCCGCTTTCGGGAGCTGGACGTGCAGTACAAGAAAGCGAACCCGCGTCCGGTAACGTTCGAGGAAATTCTTCAATGGGAGAAAACACGGCTGCTGACAATAGAACATCAGGTGATGGAGGACGTGGTGTTCCGAATGAGATAACGGTGGAGTGGCTCATAGAGCGGTATAACAGCGCGGATTTCAACCGCCGCTGGGACAGCTATGAAACGGCGGGCTGGATTTTGAGCGACGCAAAAACGGCGGATTTCAAAATTGACGCGGTGGAACAGTTTAATAAGTATCACGCGGACAAGTTTTCCGTAGCGCAAGCCGAGGAAATTCGCAGACTTATCCGCACCGCACTCGAAAACCGCGAGAAAAAGCACGATTTTATTGACGTGAGCGTTCCCGATGAAATGCCTACGGAAGATTATTCGGCTGATGATTACGATTTTTCGAATGACGAGGACGAGCCGAATTATCCCGATGAGAGCGAAGATGTTATAATCAACAATTCAATCGTAGAAACGTCGGATATTCCCCCGTTCACCGATGAAAAAATGATCTGCGAGATTCTGAAATACGACAGATTTTTCAAAATAAAGCGCGAGCAGATCGCGGAATTTTTCTCGGAAAATTTGAGCAGCGGCGACCGCGCCGAGCTAATGAAAAAAGCGTTCAATCCCGATTATACCGAGTTCGACATCGGCACGTTGCGCGGCGGTTTCAAGGCGAACGAGAACGGCGTTGTCGTTTGGGAGGGTCACTATCTCAACCGTTCCAAAGAGGCGGGGCTTTCGTGGGATTTGGTGCAGAGCCTTACCGCGAAAATGATAGAAAACGGCGAATACCTTGATGAGCGCAGACCGGAAATTGTCACTAATGCCGAGGAATTGGAGGAAGGCGATGTTATCCGCATTGACGGCGAGGAATTGACGGTCGGCACGGTCGGAGCATATCTTATCTCGCTGAAAAATCCGAGGGCGAGCAGCGGAACATTTACAACGCTCTCGATAAGAAATGGTACGAGCTTATTAACGAACACGGCTTTGAGTTTGTCAAGGCAGCGGACGAGCCTGTTTTTTCGGAAATTGAGAACACGGAAATTGAGCCATTGAGCGAACCCGAAAAATCCGAGCAGCTTACTTTGTTTGGAGATTATGATCCGTTCGAGCCCATAGAACCCGCAATAAAATCCGCGCCCGAAAAGCCAAAATCCTCGCCGAGAAGAACGATAGCTTACTCAAACGCCGCGCCGAGCGGTGAGATGATAGACCACATTCTCAAGTGCGGCGGTAACGAGCCGAAAACGCTGGAGCGAATTGTCGCTCAATTTCAAAAAGGGAAATCCGACACGGAAAATGCCGAATTTCTCCGCAAGGAATTTTGCAAAGACAGCGAGGACGGCAGAGGCTATCACTTTGTTTCAAAGGACTTTATGAGTTCGGCGATGTTGGCGGCTTGGTTTGACGGCAGCGGTATCACGGCGGCGATCAGTAATACGGCGTTTCCGCGCGGCGAAAATATTCGGATCACTTGGGAGCAGGCTTCCGAGAAAATATCCGCGCTGCTTGAAAAGGGCGAATTTTGCGATCAGGACATAATCGACCGCGCTGCCGAGAACGAGTTGACGGACGTTGCGGCAAGTCTTTGGTATCTTCATCAGGATTTCAGCGAGGAATACCGCGACCAAAAATTCATTCCGTATACGGGAATTTTCCCCGACGATAACGCGGAAATTAGGGCTGGGTTGGCAGATAAAAATACCTTGCAAAGCTATATCGACGGCTTGGAAAAATTCCTGAAAGATTTTGAGGAAAACAGAAATATTCTGCGTTTTCGGTTCCATAAGCCGAAAGAAATATTGAGCCGCTTGAAAGATTTGCAAATTCCGCGAAAGGAATTTCTGACCGCTACGGATTTTAAATTCGAGCCGAAATTCTTCATCACCGAGGACGAAAAGGATTGGATAATCGCGGGCGGCGGC
>JAMPFE010000146.1 GCA_023664705.1 Lachnospiraceae bacterium
CATGGGGATAGCTCGTTGATACTTACATCAGTAGGTGTATTGAGCGAGAAACCTCATCTCTATGTTGACACATAGACAGAGGTATGTCACGATTTAGAGCAAAGTGTAAAAAAGGTATAAGGAGATTGTTTCGTATGAAGTTTAAAAATACAGAAGTTTGGGGGTTTGAGCACGCCATCCGTGGAATGAGAAATCCTATGAACAGTTGGAAGAAAAGCGATAGTGAATGGGAATATGTTGGAGAATACAAGCGTTTTGTAATTGGTAAAAATGATATGCAGCTTGCAAAAATGCTTATAAAAAGTGGTGCTGAGCACAGAAAATTTCTTCGCCAAATATTTGTTTCAGTTGATATAACCGCTTCGTTGTATTTCTGGAAGGAGTTCGACACTTACAAAGTTGGCACAACCGCCAATAGTACAAGTACGATGCACAAACTCACCTCTACACCTATTACTTTAGACTGCTTTGAAACTGATGATTATACAGATTTACCCGCTGAATGGTGGGAAAAGACGCATAACGCTTTCATAACAAATGAGTTGATACCTTATTTAGAACAACTTCGGCAGAAATTTGTTAAGACTAATAACAAGAAAGTCTGGAAAGAGCTTGTTCGTTGGCTGCCCGAATCGTGGTTATACACAAAAACAGTAACAATGAGCTACGAAAATTTACTGAATATGTATCACCAGCGCAAGAACCACAAGCTCAACGAGTGGTCGGGAATTGACGATCCAACTAAGGAAAACTTTATAGCGTGGATAGAAACGCTGCCTTATGCAAAAGAGCTCATTTTACCGGAAGAAAACAGAAACAACTATCAGGAGGTGAGATAATGAAAGAAGGTACTATAAGTTTGCTAATGATATTGCAAATTGTGTTTGTAATACTTAAACTCTGCGGTGTCATTACTTGGAGTTGGTGGGTTGTGCTTATACCTTTGTATTTGGATATTTTGCTTTTTATAATCGCGGTAATTATTCAAGTAATTATCATAAACAAAATAAGGAGATTGTGACAATTATGAGGTATAAAGCAGTCGATGATTATATGGATAGTTCAACAAGTTTTAAGGTGATGGCAACGGAATGAGAGTATTGAAAAATAGTAAGATACCCAAATATCCCAAACATAAAACAATGCGATGCAAAACGTGCAATTCCAAATTGAAAGCTGATTTTAAGGATTGTGTTGAGGGTGAAACAGTGTGGGGAGAACCTACATATTATGTTGCTTGCCCTAATTGTGATGAATTACTGTACTACTGTCATCGCGTTCCGTCTAATAACGAAAGGTGGTAAACAATGGCAAAGAATATTCTTATTACCTACGACGAATTTGAAACCCATATCAATGATATTCGCCGTATACAGAAATTTAAATTATCGCTTGAAAAATTGTGCGATGAATATAATAGCAAAGGCAAATACGAAGACTGTTCTGGGTTTGATTTTCCAACATTGGAAACAAACGTGGTGCAGCTTTTAAAAGTTGCGACCGACGATCAGATTGAGTGGATTGATTACTGGCTTTACGAACTTGATTTCGGACAAACATATACACCCGGTATGATAAAAATCAGCGATAAACCGGTGGCATTGCGAACAATTCAAGACTTGTGGGATTTAATCAATGATAACCCACATTACGAGGAAAATTAAAAGGGGTTGTTTTATGATAACAAGAAGAGATGAATGTGTATGCTGTTCTCCAGAAATGGGCTGCTTGGGCAGAAGCTGCCCTTATGTGGATGTAGTGGTTACGATCTGTGATAGGTGTAAAGAGGACGCGATATACAACATTAACGGCGAAGATTTTTGCGAGACTTGCGCTGAGGAATACTTAATGGAATTATTTCAAGAGTGTTCTTTAAAAGAGCAAGCCAAGCGTTTAGACGTTGATTTTGAAGAGTTGAGGTGATTATGCAATGACAAACAGTGACAAATGTTTGTATTGGGAGAGAATATACCAAGTAATAAACGGCAACAAGTGCCATATACTTACCAAGTTGAAGTATGGCGTTATTCCCGAAAACCAAAGGTTGGAATACAAGTCGTTTGATGATGTGTGGCAAAAGAAATTTGGACTTCAATGTTCTTATAATGAACGTAAAAGAATATTCGGAAAGGGTAAAATTCGTGTTCTGTATTACGCGACTAACTATGGGTATAAGAAACTCACGGAAAGCAATTTTGGGAGCGCGTATATTGAAATCGAGTATAAAGAAGGTTCAACAGGTTATACCACACAATATTTAGCAAAAGAATTGCCCTCTGAAATGTTCTTTGATTATTGCAGAGATAATTTACAGAAAGGAGAAATAAGCAATGAATAAGCAGATTTTCATTCTGAACGGCGCACCAAGAGCCGGCAAAGACACATTCGCAAATTTGTTGGATGAGTTTATATCAACAAAGCATATAAGCAGTATCGCGCCAATCAAGGATGCGGCAAAAGCGCTTGGTTGGAACGGAAAGAAAACCGATAAAGCCAGAGACTTTCTATGCGAACTGAAAAAATTTGTAAACTCACAAGGCGATTTTATCTGGGATTATCTTGACAAAGAGGTCATTGATTTTCAAAGGTCGGCGGACACCAATATTTTGTTGATAGACATTCGTGAACCCGAAGAGATAGCAAAAGCGGTTAAACGATATAATGCTAAGACTATAAAGATAGCACGTCCGCGTGAATTTTCTTTGAGCGTTACCAATTCCTCGGATAAAAATGTTGACGTTTATGAGTACGATTATACTGTGGGCAATTTCGGTGACATAAACGCGTTTAAAAAAATAGTTAAGCATTTTGCGGATGAATATATTATTCCTCAAATGTTGCCTTTGTATGGAAAGGTAATTGCAGTCGATTTTGACGGTACATTAGCGAAAACAAAATATCCCGAAATTCTTGAGCCTATCAATGAAACAATAGAACTTTTGAAAACCGCTAAAGAACGCGGCGCGAAAATTGTATTGTGGACTTGCAGAGAGGGTGATGTTTTAACAGATGCTGTACAGTGGTGCAACACACATTCTGTTCCGATTGATTACGTTAATGAAAATGTGCCGGAACGTGTTAAGTTCTTCAATAATGATAGCCGCAAAATAGGTGCTGATTTGTATATTGAAGATAAGAGTATTAGTTGTGTTTCTATGCCTAATACCATACTTGAATGGTTGGAAAAACAAGAAACATTTATAGCAGTTTAAAATCAAGGAGGCATTTTACTTAATGGGTTTGTTTTTAATGAATTTGAAGGTAAAAAAGCGTGACGGCACGATAGTTCCTTTTGACAAGGAAAAAATCAGTACGGCAATAAGCAAAGCGTATATCGAGGTTTGCTCAACAAGTTTCGGCAAACGTCACGAGCAGCAAATTAACGATGTAACCGAAGCGGTTTGTGATATTCTTCAAAAGACTATAAACACTCCGGTTGTAGATATCGAGCAGATACAGGATATAGTAGAACAAGAACTTATGTCGGTAAACAAGA
>JAMPFE010000147.1 GCA_023664705.1 Lachnospiraceae bacterium
ACGGTAGGCATATACCTGAACCAATAATCAATCTCATTATTATGTACAACGTTCATAACGCGGATGTTATTGTGACAGCTCATCGGAGCGCGAAAACATACAACTTGCTTGTCCTCACCATTACTATCGTCTATCCAATATTTAGAGTACATTTCCCCCGCTTTAAGCAGACCATTTTTCTCATCGGAAACGTCACATTTAAAAACACTCTGGCAGAACGCAAGCGGATCGCCACTGATAACAGCAAAATTTCCATGAGCTTTAAGTTTTCCAATTTTTGCCTGTTTAATCTTCTTAAGCATCATTCCCTTGACATAGCTAATTACATATGGGTCTCCCGCAAGCCTTGGCTCTATCATTAGCGCCTTGGCAAGATGGTAATCGTCTTTGGCAAAACGATAGTTTTCGGCAAAATCACCGTGTAAGAATAAAATCGTCTTGTCAACATTACCGTTGATTGTTTCTTTTATATCGGTAACAGTCGGCGCAATAAGTTCTTCAATTTCTTCATCGGTCAGTTCATAACTTTGTAAAAACTGATAGTTCAACGTTTGCTCGTTCTTCAATTTCTTGTCGCACGTCTTTGTAACGGCGAATCCATGATGATACTCTCTGCAACACTCTAAATAGTGTTCAAGGCTCTTATAACTATCCCACAATTTCAGCACCGACACGGGTAAAATAAGTTCAATATCCTCGATATTGTGAACAGCACCCCATGCATCGGTTATCGTATCACGGTCATAATATCTCTTGGCAAATTCTTGAAAATCAAACGCGTATGCCATTCCTTTGCAGAACAGGTTGCGAATACACATACCGCCCGCCGTATAGTCAAGCCCCAATTCTTCGCTCCAACGCTCCGCCAAACTCGGACACATAAGCCCAAACCCGTCGCTCGCGTTCAACTCGACGTCGCCGTCAACATACGTTTCCACAGGCTCGTCGGAAGTTTCGCTGTCCTCAAGTTGAATATACTTTGCGTGGACATTCAGCACAAAATCATCCACAACAAGTATATCACGCGGCATACTCACGGGCACGGACGCGGAGCAAGCCAAAGCCTTATAACTCTCGAATTTCGCGGGTATCAATTCTTTTGTTTCATCTCTGCCGCCATTCAGCCGCTTTTCAAGTTCTTCATAAATATGAACACCGCGTTCATTGACAACGGAACAATAAACGACTGTAGACTGCTTCACGCCATTTGCCGTACCGACAAGGCGTTTGTACTCAGTTCCGTTGATTTTAAAACCCTTTTCGTTAAGTCTGTCGAAATCCGAAGACTTGTCCATTACAATCATCACGTAATCGGTCTTTAGCTGGATTTGGTCAAGTTCGGAATATAATCGCCGCCGCTCGTTACGTGCCTTTACAAGATTTTCTTTCTGTTCATTCAATCGCTTGATTTCCGAACATATCTCACGGACACGAGCGGCTGTTGTCTCACGGTCAACTCCGTTCAGTTGGTCGAGACTGCGCAGCAAGTTGCTATCCGCCAACGAAATAAGTTCGTTATTTTTCCGTGCTTCGCTCAGTGAAATAATCAAGTTTTTGTTTTTCGAGCTGAGAATGCGGTCGCTCGAAATCTTGAGCACATATTGCTGATACATCTGTTGCGTTACAATAGGTCACTATCCTTTCTTAATTTTACCAATATCATATTTTAGGGACATATCTTCCATACAAGAGAATGGCTTTGCTTCACTATTCCCTGCATGGAGATAACTACACATTACTCTGCGCTGCTGATACACTGATCCATCGTTTTGGTGTGGTCGATGTATTTTTGGAGTGCTTTGACCGACTGTTCATATTCCGCTGCACTCAACTGATTTTGTTCATCCTGTTCTTCGATTTGCCAACGGTCTAACTCATAAGATAGGTTCTCAAAATATTTTGCTCTTTGCCGATTCTCACGGTTCTGTTCCTCGATCTTCCATTGGTCTGCGTTGAACGAGTCCCGAACAATCATCCGATTATCTCTGTCCTGCTCTTTGAGTTTCCAAGGGTCGACGGCACTAATAAATTGATTACTCATATTGTTTACCTTTCTGGTTTGATGGAGTTATCCTTCTCTTATAGCAATTTATTTACAAAACGGGGTGCTCCCGCATTGTTATCGTGTGAATGTGATTATTGATACCTATTCAATAATCAATTGCAATTAGACAGTCGATCAAACTGTTTTGGATTTCTACGAACTTATCCTTGTTACGTACTTTGTTTTTGAACTTTTCGTTATGATATAATGATTCCGCAGAAACTGTAATGCCTCCATCTCGTTTCGTAAAATCCATTATGTTTGGATCTCCTAAACAAGAAATGCGTTCATCCCTAATTAAATCAGTTAATGCTTTTACAACATTTTCGTTTAAACCCTGTTTATACTCGGATTCAAGTGTATCATCCTCCAATAATTCCTCAACCGTGAGAAAAAGCTGACGTTCAAGTTCTCTCCGATTTTTCGAGAAAACGATTCTTGTAAGTTCATATATATTGTTCCAACTCAATTCGGGATGACCTTCTACAAGGTGAGTGTTTATAGCAAGCAGTTGTAATTCTCTGTAATACCGAAATGTCTGATTGGCTGCTACTACATTTTGATAACTCCGAAAACCGATTTTATCAAGAGCCTGATTTTGCAGGTCAAGTATCTCTCCCATCAGTTTCTTTTCGGAATTGGTAACATATTCTATGGAACCGTCTGCCATACGGATTTTAAAAATATCGTCACAATTGATTAACCTTTTGTTCTTCAATGATTTCAACGCGTTGTTTAGAATTTCACGCAATTTTCCTTGTGCCAGTTCATAAAAAAAGGACACGTCGTTACTATCAATCGGCAAATTGTATTTTTCGGCAATTTTACGCTCTAGTTCAGAAAATCTGTTTTTTTCACTATTAGCTACCTTCAGTTCACCGTTTGATAGTTCTCGATCTTTACAAGGTAAATACTGATTAAAATTTCCATTTACCATGCTAAGCCGTTCCCACCATTGGTACTTAGGCAAGATCAGACAATTATCCTTCGTTTGCAAAACACATTTCAACAACAGAAACCGAATATATCCCGCATAAATTCCGAATTTTTCTCTCCGTTTATCTCTATCAGGTAACGGAGTTTCGTATATCTCAAGTATAGTGAACCTATGCCCATTTTGCTCATATTTAAAGAACCGTTGCCATTTTTTCTTATGTGCTTTTATAGAGTTACCACCAGACCTTTCTGGTTCTCCCAAAAGTTTACACATTGCAGGATAATTGTCAACTTCCATTCCTACACTAAGTCGTGAACAATTCACAAAATTCATATTATATTTTTTACTCTTTTGGTTTGCCATTTTTGGCTCTACCTCCTGTTATAATATAATTACCGACAAATCCCCCTTAACAAAGGAGGGGTAGACGGTACTCAAAGTTTAAGCTATAATGGAAGCAGTAATTGGACTGACGA
>JAMPFE010000148.1 GCA_023664705.1 Lachnospiraceae bacterium
AGAAATAATCGTCCTCGTAAATGCGGAAAAAGCACGTTTTGGGCGAGTTTTCGCAGTAGAAAACCGTTTTGCCGTCCTTTGTGAATTTGAACACGCCACCGCCGCATTTCGGACATTTCCCAAGCGGCTCACGCGGCGGCGCGAGAGATGTGTGCTTTTTGCCGTTTTCGAGCGCGATAATGGTGCATATTTTTTCGTTGATTTTGTTCACGACCTCGTTTGCGGAAATCGTTCCGTTTTCGATACCCGCTAACTGCAGCTCCATAGCGGCGGTCATTTCCACGCTCTTTACCTCATCGGGGAGCAGTGAAATTACCGTTTTTCCCTTATCCGTGGAAACAAGCTGTTTGCCCTTGCGCTCCACATAACCGACCTTGATAACTCGCTCGATTATGGCGGCTCGTGTTGCGGGAGTACCTAAACCGCGCTCCGAAACATACTCGGCTAATTCCTTATCCTCTACGCGGCGGTCTATGTTCTCCATAGCTTTCAGCAGCGTGCTTTCCGTAAAGCGCTTTGGCGGCTGTGTTTCGCACTCGGCGATTTCAATGTTCTTCGCCGTAAAGGTATCGCCCCCGGCAAACGCGACCTCACGCTCGTTCGGCTCATCTTCAATGTAGAATTTCTTCCAACCGAGATTTATCGGCTGTTTGCTTTTCAGCTTGAAATGCTCGCCCATAATCTCATAAATGCACATAGTTTCGGAATACTCATACTGCGGCGAAAGCGCGGCAAGAAAGCGAATAATCACCATTTCCAAAATCGCCTTTTCGTTCGCCGACAACTCCGCGTTTACCGCGCTTGCGATATTTTCCGTGGGAATGATCGCGTGGTGGTCGGAAACTTTGTCGTTGTTGATGATACGGCTGTCGATGTTAAGTTCCGAGGACATAATCTCATCTATATCCCCGTCAAGTGCCGCGATCTGCGCCACTCGTTCGGGCAAAATCGCCGCCATATCATCGGTGAGATAGTTGCTGTCGGTGCGCGGATAAGTCAGCAATTTCTTTTCATAGAGCGACTGCATAACCGTAAGCGTCGTAGCCGCCGACAAGCCCAGCTTATCGTTCGCTTCGACTTGCAGAGAGGTAAGCGAAAACAGCAAGGGGCGGTTTTCCTTTTTCGGGGTTGCCTTTGCGAAAATCAGTTTACACGTTTGATTTTCGCATTTTGCCTTGATTTGCTCTGCCATTGACCTTACCGCAAATCTGTCGGAATAGTAATCTTCCTTTTCCTCAAACCATTCCGCGCCGTTGGCAAGTTTTACCGTGAAATACGGTACTTTCTTGTAACCGTTAATCTCATTGTCGCGGCTTGCTATCATATTGACAACGGCGGTCTGGACGCGCCCGATTGAGCATATCGCGCCGAGGTGCTTTGTGTAGAGCCGTGTCAAATTCATACCCCAAAGCCAATCTATCTTTGCACGGGTAATTCCCGCCGCGTACATATTGTCGTAATCGGCGGCGGGGCGCAAGTTTGCAAAGCCGTTTCTGATACTTTCGGCGGTCAAGGACGAAATCCACAGCCGCTTTACGGGCTTTGTACAGCCGATGTAGTCATAGACGTATCGGAAAATGCACTCGCCCTCTCGACCCGCGTCCGTGGCGCAGATTATCTCGCTTACCTCCGTGCTGTTCATCAGAACGGTAAGACGTTCGAGAACGTCCGCCGCGCTCTCAATCGGCACGAACGCGAAATCGGGAACAATCGGCAAGTCCGACAAATCCCACTTGTTATAGCGTTCGTCATACTCCTGCGGCTCTTTCAGCCGTACCAAGTGACCGCGCGCCGACGTGACGATGTAGCCGTTCCCTCGAAGAACGCCGTCCGTCTGCTTATCCGCGCCGATCACCGCCGCAATATCCCTCGCGACCGAGGGCTTCTCGGCAATTACCAAAACCGAATTACTCATTATCCAAATCCTCCTTTTCGTCTGCGCCGCCGCTTTCGGCGGTCGTGTTCTCGGTGCTATATGTAGCACCATTTGTTTCAGGCTCCTTTTCCGACTTGTCGGGCGGCTTTTCGGGTACGGAATTGTCGAACAATCCCGCTTCAATCGCCGCCGCGACATCGGAAATGTTAATGCCCTTGTCGTGGAGTGCCTTTGCAAGCAAATCCGTTTCGAGAGCCGAAATTTGTTTCTCGTAGCCCTCAATCGCCTTGTTTGCCGCGTCTTTTTTCTTCTGCGTGTTGGAGAGCGTGATGTTGTAGCCCTCAACGTTCGTCCGCTTTTGGGCGATTTTCTCCCGCAAGGACGCTATTCGTTCGGTAGGCGTTCGTTTTCCCACTCTATAACCTCCCTTGCTTTTTCTTTTCGCGTATCTTGTGAACGGAATACGCGCCTATGACCGCGAGTAAGATACCCGCGTCAATCAAGCTGATGTGGAACGCGGGCAATTCGTATTCCTCCGTTTCGGCGCTCTCCGACGCGGTTTGCGGTACGTTCGGCTTATCGAAGAAATTCGCCTTGACCGTGAAAAACAGGAGCGTAAGCAGCGCCGTAAGCGCGATACAGATGTAAACGCGCTGTTTTACGCTCTTACCGCCCCAATAGGCTTTTAGCTTTTTTATCATTCGTTGTCCTCCCAATATTCGAGCAAGCCCTGTATGATAGCCTTTGACGCTTCATATCGGGTTTTCTCGTTGTCGGTAAAGTTGTAGATTTCGGGATAATCCCGACCGTAGTAGTCCTTGACCGTGTAAAGCGTGACGGTCATCTTTGTGTGGTCAACAGGGCAATGACCGCCGCAATAGTGCGTAATCTCGCCCGTTTCGGGGTCTGTTCTCGAACTGCACCGACACCCGCTCCGCGTTTCTCGGCGGCAGTTGTACGGGCAAGCGTGGGGAGAGGTTTCGACCGCCGTCTTTATGACGAACGTATCACCGAAACGGCAAGTGTTTTCGTTGACGGATTTCATAAATTCCTCGAAATCCTCACGTTTGAAATCGAAATCATAAATTTCCTCGTCCGTCGCTCCGTCGGCTTGCGCCTTTTCCCTCGTCATCAACACGAACAGCAAGGACATATAGTCCGCGTAATCGTCCGTTCCGAACTGCTCTATGAGCGCGTTTATCGTCACGTCAGCTCCCGACGCGGGATAAAAAGTGCGCGTATTGTTCTTGTCGCGGTACTCGATTATTTTGCGTGGGTTCGAGGTATCGCTGTTGCAAAATCCCGTTACGGTTGACTGTAAAGCGTCCTTTGCCTGCGTTTCCATAACGTCCTTTGCCTGTTCGATAAATTCCTTGTACCCTTCGTAAATATCTTCGGGCGTTTGGTTTGTGTTATCGTCCACGAGCCAAGCGCCGCCGCCCGCGACCGAACCGCCTGCACTGCTGATGAGAGAGCCGAACATCAAGGCTATCAGGACGATTAAGACAATCGCGCCGATAACAATCAAACTCCAGGGCATAGTTTCCGCGATGAGCGCCGCGACCTTTGCGACCGCGC
>JAMPFE010000149.1 GCA_023664705.1 Lachnospiraceae bacterium
TGAACGTTGTACATAATAATGAGATTGATTATTGGTTCAGGTATATGCCTACCGTAAACATTATCAACGTTCATGATATGTTCTATCCCGCATTGAACGGCGCGGACAACGACGGAGACGCGATATTCACAACGGACAATCGTATTTTGCTGGATAACTGGAGAGACGAACCCGCTATACTGTGCGTACAGAAGAAGGGACAAAAGTGCGTTATCACTCCCGAAAATCTGGCGCAGTCGAACAAGAACGGCTTCGGCGACTTGATAGGGTCGGTGACAAACCGCGTGACGGCGATGTATGATGTTATGTCGAGGTTCCCGCCGGGGTCTGAGCAGAGAAAAACGCTTGAGTATCGGATAAGGTGTGGGCAGCAGTATCAACAAAATTGTATCGATTAACAATTAGTCGCGCTATACAGTAATGTATGGATGAAAACAAGGTGAACCCGTAAATGCGGGGTGTCGATCGAACGTACAGTAGCCGCAGGAAATGGCGGTCAATCGATCGGCTAACAGGGAAAATCTAACGTTTGGTTTATATGCCTATTATGAAAGTGGGTGTATAAATGGGTGTTTATAAAAAACGCGGGATATACGGCATAAGAAATAAAGTAAACGGTAAAATTTATATTGGCAAGACCACAAATAATTTCGGCGATAGATGGGATTGTCACAAAGCGCAGTTAAGAGGCGGATATAATGGCAACATTCCGTTGCAAAGCGATTGAGATGAATATGGCGAAGAAAATTTTGAGTTTATGATTATTCATGATTGCACTAATGGTGAACTGCTTGATGATATTGACAAACTCGAAATTGAAACCATTAGCAAGTACAAGGAATTGGGGTTAGCCTATAATGTCCAAGAGGGAGGAAAAAACGGATTCCATGGACTTCATTTATCCGAAGAAACCAAGCGAAAGATCGGCGAAAAAACCGAATAAATATGCTTGGAAGAAAAGCTTCGGAGGAAACTAAAAGAAAAATGTCGGAATCGCAGCGGAAAAGATTCGCGGGTTGGACTGACGAAGAAAGAAAAGCCTACGGAAAAAGAATGTCCGAACTGCAAAAGGGTATTCCCAAACCATATTTAAAAGAGAAAATGAAGAATAACAAGAATGGCGCTAAATTTACCGTTGACCAAGTTAAGGAAATGAGAAGAATGTTTGAGCGGGAAGGGATGACTGTGCGACAGATTTCGGACTTGCTCAAAATAAACAAAGGTACTGTTGATGGTATCGTCAAGTACAGACGTTGGAAAGATGTTGTATAAACCAAACTACGATGATCCTGTGCCAAGCCGTTGCGGCGACGTGACGGTGGGTCTAACGACTAGGACATACGTTCTCTGTGAGAATATGAAGTCCATACCGCAATGGCGAAACTCCATTGTGGGAAGTGCCTTGGGCGGAGAAATCCTTACCGAAAGGTAGCCTATGAAATGACATAGGGTTATGATTTAGTCTACTCCCCTAATAAATATCGGGAAACCGAGGGTATAAAGGAAAATTAAAGGTATTGTTGCGAAGCCTATGCCGAAATATTGGTATGATTTTCACAGTGTTATGCCGGCGAACGGCGATGACAAAGAAACGGAAAGACGAAAAAATGTAAATCGGGAGATGATCGTTGATAAAAAACCGTATTTTATGATATACGTTTATCCTCAATTGTATCGTGAATTGAAAAAATACAATGACGCGGCGCGGACGAAAAGCGAACTGTTGTTTGGTCTGTCATTGGATGAACTGTTGGCAAAGACCGACAGAACCGAGGAAGAGGAAGAGTGCGTTAAATGGTATTGGAAATTATATCCCGTGTTTGACAACGACTGCGTAATGAACAGGATATGCCACATTGTTGAGAAAGAGTTTGAAGGATATATAAGCACGGCGCGGAAAAAGAAAGAGCGGGATTTTAAAGAGACGCTCTCAAGCGGAAATGAAAACAAGATCGGTTATTACGACCGTAAGCGGCTTGCGGAATTGTATAAGGAATATTTCGATAATATGAAAGATATATCCGTTACCGCTAATATGCAGCGGTGCTCGTCGGAGGAACTGTATGCGCAAAAGGCGGCTCTTTTGACGGAATTTGAGCGGCAATGCAGCATTGCTTGTCCGAACGCCGAACAGCTGTGCGACGCGCTGCTTGAAATATGTTATTCCAATGACAACAGCAAGAAATTTGTGTGGGATATGTGCGGAGAGCAGATAATCGAAAATTTGTTGAAAAAATACAAGGGATATGATTATTTTACGCTTGATGACGGCGGGGATACGGTGTTTTGCGGAAAGACTTACAAAAGGAATCATGTTGAACTTGCGGAAGAGGATGGTGATATTATTGCAAAAAATTGTGATGAATGAACGGAAATATCTGGATGAGCTTAGAGAAAAAGGTAATTTGGGAGAAAATGTCGGATATGCTGTGTTGCTGTTGGCGAGGTCGTACTGTGCCGAGGGGTGCAGTATGGATGTTGTAAAGAATAGGCTTTCATATGACCTGCGCAGATATGAACCGTTATTGAATGTAAATCAACGTGAAAGCTATATTTCCAACGCTTTGAAAAACGCGGATAAGAGCGGACTCGTTAAGGTAGACGAGATATTGATAACCAAGTCTGAAATGGATAATGTTATGGGTATAACGTCCGATAACAATGCTTTCAGGGTAAAGAGTTTGCGGCGGTTGGCGTTTGCTCTGCTTTGTTTTGCTAAGTTCGAGATGGCAAAGGGCGGGAATGACGGTTGGATAAACTGTGATTTGAAATGTGTTTATCGGGCGGCTAAACTTACGGGACGTTCGCAGTCTCAAAATAACCTATATATGCACGTTCTTTATGAGAAGGGGCTTGTCCGATTTGCTCCGAGAAAAAACAGGGTGGGAGTTAGGGTGAATTTTGTTGATAACAGTGAAAACGCCGATATTGCGGTAAGAGTAAACGACATAAACTATGCGGGAGACTATTTTTTGAAATATACAGGGAAAAAGTATATTGAATGCGCGGTTTGCGGAAGGATAACGCCGAGAAAAAACAACAGGTCTCTTTATTGTCCTGAGTGCGCGGTCATTGTTAATCGAGAAAAAACGCGTGTAAGGATGAGTGATCCCGGAAAGACATCCGTGTGAATTGTTTTGATTAAGAATTGAAAAGGTATCTGTTAAAATAAAAGGGTTTCCCATTGATTTTTAATAGCGGTAAAAGTTTTTTGAAAAAATACTAAAGGAGGGAATATAAAAGTTGATTTTAAGTCATTTCTCTCCGAAAACATAATAAATATTGTTAAACTATAAATTAAAGAAAGAGGTATAAGTACTATGGAAAATAATAACACGGGAACTAAGAACGGACGGGAGCTCGGGAGGTGTGTGTATGTCGCGCCTTATGCGAAAAGTCTGCTGCTTATGGGGCATGATATTATTGATATCAAGCCCAATACTGT
>JAMPFE010000014.1 GCA_023664705.1 Lachnospiraceae bacterium
GCTCGTCGGGCTCATAACCCGAAGGTCGTAGGTTCAAATCCTGCTCCCGCAACCAAGAACTTGCCACAAAAGTTCTCTATTTTTTTCGGGCGGAGTCTTAACGATTTCGCCCGCCTTTTTAAACGGGGCATTAGCGCAGTTGGGAGCGCACCACACTGGCAGTGTGGGGGTCAGGGGTTCGAATCCCCTATGCTCCACCAAAGGAGAGTTATACGAACCCTGCGGGGACTTCCATTGTTATGGTAGATGGTGTATTCCTGCTGTCGGTTCGCATTGGCTCAAAAAATGAATAAGGGAAAACGGTACGGGTTCATATTCGTACCGTTTTCTTTTTTGTATAACGCCTTTCGTTATTTTTCAACGAAATGTGTTGATTTTCAACAATTCGCTGACAAGCCATCCTTAAATATGTTATCATATTAAGGAAGGAGTGTTTGTATGGTCAGAATTTTGTTATCTCGCAAATTGGGCGATATGCGGATAACGCAATCGGAGCTCGCAGAGGCGACCGGGATCAGACCGAATACCATAAGCGATTTGTATCACAATGTGGCAGAACGCGTGAGTCTTGAACATCTGGACAAGATCTGCGAAGCGCTGCATTGTGACCTAAGCGAAATCGTTGAGTATTCCCCCAATGCTCTCCGCACCGTCAGAGATGCACAGCCTCACGATGTTTACAAGACAAGAAAATAAAGCTCCCTCAAGTACATATTTTGCCGTCTTGGTTAGCAAGGCGGCATTTTTTGACTTTTATACAAAAAATCGGCGGAGGGTTATCCCTCCGCCGATCTCTTTATACCTTGATCAAATCCGCTTCCTTAACCGCTGCCGTGACCGCCCCGCCGATGCCGATGACAATGTAGTCCGGCGCGACGCCCGCGCCTATCTGGAGAACCTCATAAACGCAATCATAAACAAAACTTGCGAGATTTCCGCCCTTGTAGGTCTTCGCACCGCGCTTGACCTTCACGCGGTCGCCGAGCGTGAGTCGTTCCTTGACGGACTCGACGAGACTCTCATCTACCCAGCCGTAAACGTTAGAGCCGCCGTCCACTCCGCGCAGAGCGTACTTGTGCGGAGCACTCTCAGCGATATTCATCACTCGTGCAAGCCCAGCGGATCTCGCGCCGCCCGTTGCTGTGGTAGCAGTCGAGCTTACATAGTGCGAGCCGCCTTTGAACATCACTGTATCACCAATAGAGATTTCAATGGTGTTCTCGGAAACGGAAGGCTCGCTGTTTTCTGCCGTGTAGTCGTAATACGACAAATCGCCGTCCACGTTGTAGCCGCCGATGTTATCCAACCCCCACTGCCAGATTCGCTGACCGTAGTTCCAGCGCGGGGGCTTGTCGGGATTCTCCGTCCAACAAGCGAGCCAGATGTCGTACTTGCCGACAAGCTCGTTCTTTTTGTAATAGCTCTCAAACCACGAGGGGTTTGCGTAGATAGCGGGAGTGTACCCCGCCTCGCGGATTGCCTCACAGAACGTAATCGCCATATCCGTGCGCGTGCGAGTCGAGAGCTGGTCGATCTGCGACTGATCTTCCTGATCGTAAGCCACCGGGTAATCGGGTTTATACTGCTTAATGCACTCGATGCACGCCGCCGCTTCCTCTTTCACGCGGTCCACGGTAAGCGCGTAGGAATACCAGTAAAAGCCGTACTTGATGCCGCGCTTCTTACATTCGGCGACGAATGTATCAAGCTGGCTGTCCTTAATTTTTCCCGCGCCGGCGCGAATGACCGCGAACTCTACGCCTGCTTTCTTGATTGCGTCGAACGAGATTCCTTTCTGCCACGCGGAAATGTCGATTCCTTTGATTTTCTCTGCCATAAATCATTCCTCCTTATCATTGTCGTGAGCCGCGTCCGTCAGACCCTCGCCGACTATGTAGCCGACCACCGCCGCGCCGCTCAAAATAGCACCCGAAATTTTATCCGCCGTTTCCTGCGGCTTGCCAAAAAGCACGATAAGCCCCGCGACGAATCCCGCGACCGCAACCCAGAGTTTGCGGCTGGTGAGCTTGCGCTTCCAATCGATCTTCATAAAATCAACCTCCTAACATTCTTAAAAACATCTGAACCAACGCGGTGACGAGCGCGCCGCCGCCTGCCGCGACGAACAGCTCCACCAACCGCGCCCACTTCTTGCCGTCCTTCTTTTCGAGATCGGACAGCCGCTGACCTTGCATTTTCTGTTCCTCAAGCATATCTTCCATGCTTGAAGCCAGCTTGTTGGTAGCTGCTGCGAGTTCGTGTATTTTTTCAACGGTCTCCTCCAGCTTGTCAATGCGGTGGTTCTGCCGCTTGTCCTCTTCCTCGAGCCGCATACACCGCTCGCGGCATAAGCCCTCATTAACGAAATCATCTGCCACAGTTAACACCCCCTTTCCCAAAAACCGCATAAAAAATCCCCGATTAAGTATCGGGGAAATTATCATAAAAGCCGTCGGGGAAATCTTCGGCGTAGTGCCGCACCAATTTCCAGTCGTCCAAAACCTTGTTCCGCAACGCCGTACAGTCACAATGCTGCATAAGACCGAGATATGAGCGTATCACAGACAAGGCGTATTCCATTGTTATCTCACCGCTCGTGTAATGCTCCATCACGTACTTTAAATGCCGCTTCATGTGCAAGGCGGTCGATTTGCGCATCGTAATCCTATCGGGCGATACGACCTTGCCGACGAACTCCACACCAACGTCATACGGCATAATCGCGGTTTTGGAGTTTAATTCAAGTCCGAGTTCATTCCAAAGAAAACGCTCGAACTTTTTAAGGACGTTTTGAGCCCTTTCTTTTGTCGGGACAAGGAAAATCATGTCGTCCATGTAGCGTATGTAATACGGAACACGAAGAACGCGCTTGATATAATGATCGGCAGGTGTCAGCACAACGTTTGCCGTCATCTGCGAGATGAGCGAGCCAACCTGCATTCCGACGCCCATAACGCGTTCGCATTCGGTCACATCGGACGCTTCCGCCGGCAGACCAAAAGCACGTCCGTCACACAATATGGCTTTCTCCAAAAACCACATCATGTCGGGGTCGTCAAGCGGTTCTGCAAGCCGCTCCAGTTGTACGTCTACCGGGACACGGAAAAAGAATTTCGTGATGTCCATTTTGCACAAGTACCACCTTTGCGGTTCGTTCCTCACTATGCGCATCCAATATTGCAGCTGTTCCGCCGCCTTTATCGGGCCTTTTCCGGGAACGGAGCCGTAGCTGTGTTCGTAAAAGCTGCGGCTGTATATCGGAAAAAGAACGTTATACGCCGCGCAGTTGACAACACGGTTCTTGAACGGCATCACCGTAATAATGCGCTTTTTAGGGAAATATTCAATAAACTCTCTCATGCCATCGACCTCGTATGTTTTCCAAAGCAAATGGTTTTGAGCGTTTATCAGATTTTCTTCAAGGTTTGCCGTGTATGACAACACTTCCCGCTGGTATCGTTTGTTTTTCCGTGCCAACAGATATCCGCCGTAGAGGTTCTCAAAGTCAACAAATCTTTCAAAAACATGCTCGTGCTTTTCCATACACAGCCTCCCCTCGTTGCCGCGCTTTTCAGCCGGAGCGGAATACGCGGCCAGAACTTTTTCCTGCTTGCGCAGAAGATGCAGATCCCTTTAATTTTCCCGGTACTGAAAGCAAGCCCTTGAGCTTGCAATATCTGACTTGTGGGATAAAGCGGGGCGGAAGCCGACGTTCGCGTTGGAGTTCGAGCGGTCGTTGTTGCAGTTGAACGCGAAGACACCGGCCTTGGCGTCATTGCCGTAGTTGCCGCCGGCATAACCGAGGAACGATCTGCGCCTTATGCTTAAGGCTTGCTATTGACGGATTTTAGCCAGCCTCCTAACATCTTGCCTATTTCCAAAGACATTCCGCTCCAGATCTCATATTTCTTCGGCGGAAGGTATTTCAGCGAAAACGCCAGCCGCAGATACACTCTCAGCTTCTTGTTCGCAACATCGAACTCCTGCAGTGTCGTTTTCTTATAGTATTTCTCGCCGGCTTCAATACATCGCTCCAGCATGACGTCCATGCAGTGCTTTATATCTGTACCCAGCGCGTATTTTTCCGACTTGGGGAATTGCGCGACGACTTCGTAGCCGTACTCAATCATATCGTACAGCTTTTGCAAAATTTTCAATTCGTCTGCCACGCAATCACCTCGTTTCCCCGCAATCATTATACAACATTTTTTCTGATAATATTGCGTTTTGTTGGAAAATAACGAAATACGTTATTTTTTAAAAATGGCGCGACCCGCCTTCGGCGGGTATTTTATATTCGACGCCGCTATCGCGGCGTCTCCAGTTCACAGTGCACAGTTTACAGTCTCACAAAAGCGGGGCGGAAGCCGACGCCCGCGTTGGAGTGCGAGCGGTCGCCGTTGCAGCCGAACGCGAAGACACCGGCCTCGGCGCCATTGCCGCAGCTGCCGCCGGCATAACCGAGGTATTCAGTGCTCTTGTACAGCCAGAGATAATCACCGGGATCAGATTTCAGCGTTGCCGGCTTGAGCATACCAAGTGCAATGAGAATATTTTTCGCCTTTTCGCAAATAGACGAATTGCACGCGATTGAATAAATCGTGCCGGAGTAATTGGATGCCGTTCCGGTTGTCCACCCCGATGAGCTTATCTTCAAGCTGTTTGCCGTAGTGCCGCTGCCGTTGGGCTTGATGAGCGCGCCTGTAGTGCCGTCGATTGCCCACCAGTACGAAGAGTCGGCGGTTTGCGACAAGGAGCTGTCGGCGGCGTCGTTGCCGAACGTACCGGACTTGGAAATGACCTGCAGTTCACCTTGTACAAGGCGGAATCCGCCGTTCCATTCCCACACGTTGCCGCACATATCCCATATACCGTCCGCTTTGCCGTTGTGCGAATATGTGTTGCTGCCCGACCCCGTATTCTGAACGGTACTGCCGGAAATATTGCCCTCGGGTGTGATATTATTGTTCGCACACCACAGTGCAATGAGCATCCATTCAAGCCGCGTCGCGAGATGCCAACCCGTTCCCGCTTGCTTGCAGTAGTTGATTGCGTCATCAAAAGTAACGGACACTTGCGGAGCAACGCCCTTTTTGGATACAGCTTTTCCGCTCGTAACGCTCGCCTCATATTTTCCGAACGAGATCTCGCCGATCTCTTTGCCGTTAACGATAAACGCTGGGAACGTCTCGGTGGACGTGCCGATGCCGAGTTCTGCCCATGTACACTTGGGGATCGTAACGAATTTAGAGCCGGATATCTCGGTTTCCTCCGAGCCGATGATGCGGCGCGGTGTCGCGGTTACCATGCTGCCTGTACTGTGCGTCTGATAATATTTCGTTCCGTTTACCTCGCGGTACGGATATGCCCGAATGTAGTATGCCGTATCGTTCGTAAGACCGGTGATCTCGGTGTTTGTTGAAGTCGTTCCGGTTACGAGTTTACTGCTGCCGTCGGTCGGAGACGTCGGATAGCTCCCGGTCTTGTAAACGAACTGAATTCCGCTGAGATCGGTCGTATTGGTGTACGTCCAATCAAGGCGGATCTTGCTGTCGCCTTTTGTGGCGGTCAGAGTTTTAAGACTTGTGGGAAGATCGACGGTGCTTCCTCCCGAAGTGCCGCCGCTCGAACCGCCGTAAACACAAACGTTTGTTCTCCCTACTCCCATAATATCACGTTCCCCCTTTGTGAATCCTGTATACGCCGCTCACAGCCGCAGTAGGCTTTGATTTTGCGAATACAGTGATTTTCCCGGCGCTTGTCTCAACAGCAGGCGAGACCTCGGCCGCTATGCATATCTCCATGCTGTCAATCCCGAAATCAACCGTTGCTCCGTCACTTGCCGTTATCGAAGATACCGTTATCGCCGCCGAGTATTTGCAACCTGCTCTTGCACTTGACAGCGTTGTCCAACTGCTCGCGGGAATAGAAAACGACGTTGGTTTTTGCGCTTCCTTGAGTGTATCCGCTGCGGCTTTGGCAAGGTTGGCGGTCGCGACGGCTGTGGTCGCCGACGTTTTTGCGGTGTCCGCTGTGCTTTTCGCTGTGTCGGCTGTACTTTTCGCGGTATCGGCCGCAGCGGCGGCGTTTATAGCCGTTGCATTTGCCGCCTCGGCGGCCTCGGCAGCATCCTCTGCTGCCATTTTGGCTTCCTTTGCGGTCTCTGCGGCGGCTGCCGCTGTGCTTCCGGCGGGCGAACCGGAGCCGAAAAGCGTGCGGATCGCTACCATCTTCATTCCGTTGCCGTCGGTGCTGTCCGCTATCGGGATCAAATCATTCTCGTTGACGCTCTGAACCTGCTCATCTGTAACCTCAAGCGCGTCAACGGAAGTGATCGGAATGACCGCCACCTTTTCTTTTGTTTTTTCATCGACGGTGTACAATAAGGCTTTTGCTTCTTTCAAATTTATCCCTCCCTCAAATGACCGGCGCAAGATTACTCACGCCGGTCGAGAAAAACCGAAGGCAGCAGATCAGCCTTCGTCGCTGTCCACAAGCTGAATGAACAGCTCGCCCACCTTGAGATCCGCGGGTTCTTCCGTGCCAATGCGGACTCCGTTCAGACCATTCAGCTTCTGTACGGCTGCCGCAGGCATCAAGCCCGCGCGCTCCTCGCTCGCCTCGTCCTTAGACGCTTTGTTGTTCCACTCGGAGACCTTTTCGGCGGTTATACCGTCGGGAATACCGTTCAGCTTATCCTTGAGCTCATTGGTGAAGTCATTCGCCGAGAGCCCCTTGCCGTCTTCCTTGTCAACTTTTCCCGCGACCGCCGCGTTGAGCAGTTCCGCCGCGTCCTTGTGCTCCTCGAACAGGTCAAACAGTTCTTTGAGCGTATCCGCCGTTTCGGGAGCGCCGCCGACGATCTTCGCGATCTCGGTGGAGATCGCGGTATTCATCGTGTCGGTGTCCGCCTTCGCGCCGAGCGATTCGTATATCTCGGTCAACGCCGCTGCGAGTGTTGTCTTTTTGCCGTTGTAGGTGACCTCGACCAATCCGTCTTTGGATCTCGCGAGAAGCCCCTTTACGACCTCTACGCCGTTCTCGCTGACCTTAGTGCTGGTAAGTATCGCCGTTTTGTTCTCTGCCATGATTTAGTCCTCCTCAATAATTAAATCTCCAACGAGCGCCCCTTTGGCGCTTCGTTTCACGTTTTCGGCGTCGTAATCCGTGCCGTCGACGACGACTGTGACCTCCGCCGTGCCTGTGTAGGTTTTGAGCTTGAGTGTTGCTTCCTCGGACGTTTCCTCGTCCGCAAGCCCGTAGGTAGGTTTTTGAGGATCGCGTTCACGCTCCTCGACCACCTTAAGCCTGATCTGCCCCGCGCTTTTAACGGCGGCGTCCAGCTCCGATCTTGTGATATAGACGTTCGGAGACACGATAACGTGTATGTTGTTCGTGCGGCTTATGCCGATGACCACCTCAAGGAAAATGCCGAATTGAGGGAAATCGTCATACGCGGGAATTTCTTCCCCTTCTTCGTTTTGAAGAATGCCGATCATCACCTCGTCGCTATGCTCGGATTGAGCGAACAGTCCGATCTGCCGCATTCGCGTAGTCTCCTTTACGCCGTCGTTGCGTATTTGGATACTGATCTGCGTGCCGTTTTTGCCGGGCGTTTCGGTTTGTCCCGCTATCAGCGCAGGTGCGAGAATGGGCGAAAATACCGCAGTCTGCGCGGGCAGGAGTTCTTCCTTGACAGCCTTGTCGCCTACGACCACGCGGGTAAACGTCAGCTTCGCGCCGTTAAGCATTCCGGAAAGTAACGCTTCGCCCGCCTTTGTCAACGTGACTTGATTCCAATTCACTTGAAATCCACCTCCAATCTCATTTTTTTCGCAAAGCCCTTTGCTGTTCCGCTAACGTATGCCTTGCTGCAAGGAATCGGCGAATCAACGTCCGCCGTGTATATAAGGCTCGACACAAACCGCTTCGAATACGAAGACACCGAGCCTGCGCTAACGAGACCGCCAAAGCTGTCAGCCTCGTTTTTGCCGCAATCAATTATCAACTTGCTGTTGAAATGCTTTGTTTTGGAATTGGTTATACCAAGTCCGATGACGTACCGTTCGGAAACCGAAAAAACGGCATCATCGGTGCTTGACATATCTGCCGCAAATTCTTTTGTTTGATTTACAAAAGCCGCTCCGAAATAAAATTTTCCGTCCGAAGAAAAAACGCCGTCATCATCGGTCTTGAGTTCCGTTTTCTTTGTGACCGCCTGACCGGCGATCGCCGCGCCCGCGTATGTATTTATCGGGTCGGGAATGAGGACAAATTTGACGGTGTCCATCACGGAGCGAAGATTTTTCGCGTACAACAGCTTGCTGTTGAGTTTTTTCAAATTGGACGAAGTAGAACCGTACACCACGATCTTGAAGTGATACGGCTCGCCGTTATACTCGAACCACTCCTGCACCTCCGCCGACAGAAACATTGAGTGCAGCGCGGTCTCGACCGCGAATTTCGTGCCCTTGTACTTGTGAACGAGAATACACTCCTTGACGGTCTGCCGTTTGTTCCAGACGGGCGACTCAACATCGTACCAGTCAATTTTGAAATCAACTGCCAACAGGTCAAGAAGATCTTCGGGCAGCGTATCAATCTCGGGGAAAATCAACGCCTTTTCCGTGTCGGCGGCAGTCCGTGCCAACTCGTCGGAAATGCTCTCGGCGAGTTTCTCCTTGTCCTCGTCACGCGCGAGAGAATACGGGAAAGCACCAAGCAGATCGCCGCCCTCGGTGATGTATTTACTCATCCTCGTACCCTCCGTTGGTTATCTTTTTCGACGCAAGCCGCGCGAATTGCGGCGTAAGCTGTCCCGAACCGTCGCGAAGCGAAACGAAAGTCGGAGACCTTATTTCAAGTCGCTTGATCCACGTATCGCGGAGAAGCCAGCCGAGCTGCGAGGGGTTTATGTCGCGCCCAATCTTCGCGGTCTGCCACTTGACGTATTCGTCCACCGCCGCCTGCACCGCCGCGGATATCTCCGACAGCGGTTTGGCGCTTTTGCGGTCAACATAGTATGTGAGATCAACGTCGAAATCTACGACCTCGGGATCGCAAACTTCAACAAAATCCGTAAGCGGGCGAACCTTTTCATCGCTGCACGCCGCGAGGATAGCATTCTTCATGCCGTCATCGACGGGCAAGCCCGCTTCCGTTACGGCGTAAATTTGCACCACACCGGGGCTGTCAAGCGGATTTATCGCGCACACGTCCGCGATCTCCGAAGACACCGCTTTCGCGTGATACTCATACGCGCCGCGCGGACCGGCTGTAGAGTACGCTTCCAAACTTTTCCGCATAAGCTCGTAATAATCCTCATCATCCGCCGCGTCCGAGCCGCCGCTCGAAATATCCGTGTTTTCGCACCTTAAAAAACCCGCGACATTGTCCGCGTCTATCAGCTTGCATATTCGAGCCTCAATAAAGCCGTTGCCGACCGTTCCCTTTGTCAAACAAACGACGGGAACGAGCGTCATTGTCTCGCCGATGGGAACAGCGGCGTTTTCGTCGGTCTGCCACGTCAGCTTTTGCTCCGCGTCGGTAACGCGCGTTCCGATGGGAATATCGACCGCGCTGTCCTGCGGCTCGGCGATCTCAAAGCGCATCGTGCATCGTGCGGCTTTTGGTTCGGGGCGCGGCAGATTGTAGATAAATTCTCCCAACGCGTCGAGATTTTCCCCGACCGCGCGGGACGGAAGGTTTTGATTTGCCGCAAAATTAAGCAGGACGCGCTCCTGCACGATAATATCAGCGACCCAAGAGATAAAAACGAGGTCGGAATCTGCGGGCAGAAGCGTCCGCCCGGTGAGTTCCTCGTATTTTGCGGTCAGCTCATCGCGAACCCTCGCCGCGTCGGTCTGCACAAATTGATAATTCGCTGCTCTCATACCGTCACCTCCACGATAATTACCGCCTTTCCGTTCGCGTTTTTGTTTATCTCGAGATTTTTCAGCTTTGCTCTCGGCTCGAAATCTCTGAGGGCTTCCGTGATCTCCAGCGTCGCCATTGTTTCCGCGACGTTTATCGGCTTGTCTATGAAATTCATCGGCAGTCCGAATTCCCGGTACATCGGGATAGTGCCTTTCTTCGTGTTGAGCAGCAGAGCGATGTTTTGTATCACGGAGCGCACGGTGTCGTTTTCTTGAAAATTCTGCTCGTAATTTTCTTCGGAATTTATCACAATGTCCATAACATCACCTCTGGACATACTCGGAAAGGGAAAGCGAAACGGTCGCCAAGACCGGAACAAGCTCTCGGTCGAACTGCTTCATGTTCACCGTATACTTGGTGATCACCCACTTGTAATTTCCGACGATCTTCTTGCCGATAACGAACGTCAACGCCTCGCCGCTGCGCACGGCGTTTTCGATTTTCTCCAGTTCTTCCTCGACGTTCACGCCAAGCCGCTCGGCGAGCGTCATCTCGAAGGAAATTTGATCCGCGTCGCGCCCGGTGAACTCCAGTACGGTATCGCCGCCGTGCAGCTGATGCTTGCCGTAATTCGCCGAGCCGCTTATTTTGAGATTTGTGAGCGTTTCGATTTTCTCGGAGGATACCGAGAAAATTATATCTCCAAGACTACCTACCGTCATTTTATCGCCCCCAAAACAAAGCCGTCCTCGTTGAAGCCGTCGTTATACGCGCAGAGCACGATACACCCGACGCTCGGAAACCAAGAGATAAAGGACATGGAGTGGTAATGCGCTTGCTCTTTTGCGGTTCGCGGCTCGTCTTTGGGAGCGTCCTCGTAGCGTGTTGACGGCGTTGTGTCTAAGACCTTGAGCCAGCCGGATTCTATGTTCACGTCCTCGAAATGTACCTTGACGAGCCGCTTGTTAATATCGGCCTTTGTGACTTTTCCCACTCTAAGCATTTTCATGTTCCCCTCATTTTGCAATCGAATTCAAAACCCGTTTTTTTCGATCACTTTATTCCGAGCATTTCATTTACTCGCTTTTGCACCGCAGAGTAATCATACCCCGCCGCCGTCAGCTTCTCTTTTCGCTTAACACCGTTATCCCAGTCTCCGCGAATGACCGCCAGCGCGATCTCGTCCAATTCGGAATCCGATGTGTCCGATGACTCTAATCCCGTGACGGATTCTCCCGCCGCCGCGTCAAGTGCCTTGCGGAGTGTTAATTGTGTTGTGTAGCCGTTGTGGGAAAGCGCGTGCTTCGCTTGCTTTATCGCGTATTTTCCGTCCCACATACCGAAACCCTCGAGTTCAACAGTCTGTCCCGCAGTAAGCGACGGATCTCCGGGGAGCGTGAAGCTCGCCTCGAACTCGTATTTGTTGTGCAGCCGAAGCATCTTGTAGGCAAGCGTTTCCGCCTCGGCGATAGAGCCGATGTTTCGGCAAACCGACAAGCACTGCTTATCGTTCGATGAACTCTGATATTTATCAACATACACGGTCTTGGAGATCACCGTGCCGTTATTCTTGGTGCAGTACACCCGGCAGCTCGTGTATGTGTTGTTTTCGTTGGTGGCGAGCCGATATTTCGTGTATCCCTCGCCGAATTTTATAGTCCTCACAGCCGCCTTTTGGTCGTACTCACTCTGATTAAAAATAACGATGATGTTATTTGTAATTTTCAGTGAACACCCCGCGTTTTTGCACAGCGTGCTGAGGAAAGAAATATCGCTCTGCCGGTACTGCTCCACGCGCGAATACGACGGGTTCAGCGCCGAGTAGAACATCAATACCATTCCGTTGTTTTCGGCGATCTCGGAAGCTATCTGCGAGAGCGTCACCGATTCCCATGCTTTACTTTTCTCGACCTGCCGCACCGAATTGCTGTACGCTATCGAGGTGCCTTTTATCGTCACCTCGTTCGGCGGACCGCTCACGTCTACGGAATCAAGCTCAAACTGTCCGCAGTCGAGTATTTCATCCGCACCGTCGGAGTTAAAGTTACACCGCACTATAGCCGCCGAAATTTTCAGCCCCTTTCCGGAACTGCCGCTTGAAGTTCCGCCGCCCGAGCCGTTTACTTTCCGCACTTGGTTTTCGGCGAACCAACCTAGATAATCAACGCAGATTGGATAAGGTACGCCCGACCTCAAATTCAAATGCGATACCTTGCCGCTGTAGTCGGTGACGGGAATTCCGGGCTTGCCCTCACCGTAGGACGTGTATTGCGGAGAGCCGGTGACGATGACCGCGTCTCCTATCGCCCAGCCATCGGAGCTGTTTGCCGTTCCCGATGACGCGCCGCTCGATGAGGACGACGCGCTCGAAGAACCGCCGCCCGAATTTCCGACGGCTTTCAGATTCTCGCCTCTTATCCACCCGGTGCTGCCGGAGTATTGTATCTGCGCGCAGCCGTCCGAGAATTTATTCACCTCGACGATAGTGCCGAACGGCAGCTTGCCGAGTATCTTCCCTTTGCTTGTCGTGTTGGTGCGCACGTTCACGCCGTTGGACGCCGTGACCTTGTACGAGGTCTTTCCGCCGCCGGAGCTTGAATTGCTCGAACTTCCCGAACCGCTTGAACCGCTCGATGACGTATTCGGCGATGCGCTCATTCCGCTTGTATCGAGTGCCGCGCTGTTTACAAGCGGATCAAGCCACTTTGTGAGCCATTTCCGCTCGGGATCGGCTACCTTGATCTGGAGATCGTCAGCCTCATCCTCCTCGTTGTCGACGTAGGTGAGCGAGATCAGATCCGCGTTGACCGCCTCGCTTATATCCACGCCGTCAAAAACGACCTGCGTCGCCGAACGCCGCGCCTTATTCTCATCGCTCATCAGCCGCTCGCCTTCTTCCACGGCGGGAGATCGTCCGGTGTGACGCGCGTTTCAACGTCCGGCATGTCCAGTTCGATCCCCGCTGAAAAAATATAAATATGCCTGTATCGGTGATTGGCGGCTATCAGCACGTCGGTGTATTTGGTATCGCCGTACACCTTATATGCGATACCGTCCCACTTATCGCCTTGAACGGTGGTATATGTCATACATACGCCCCTCTCCGCGCGTCCGCGCTGCGCCTGTCTATCGTGTCGTTTATCAGCTCGACGAGCTCCGCCGAAAAGTCCTCCAGCATTCCTCTGTCGGCGTTACCGTTGATGACGAAGGACGGGGAGATATTGTAAACCGCCCCCGAACCGCCAGAATTGCGCAAAATAGCCCTTGTATTCTCGGCGTTGACAACGGACTCGCCGCCGCGAAAACGCACCAATTCGGGGCCTTTCTCGCCGACTAGGGCGATGCCGGCAGGCGCATAGTCCGTGCCGGACGCAAAAGAATGCCCGGGTATTGTCGGAATCTGCGGTCCGTAAGTTGTATTTGGATTTGCCGCGAAATTTAAAGCCGAAGCCGTTGCAGCCGCGACATAATCGGCGGCGGCGATAGCCGCACCCTTGCCCGACATAATTGCCTCGGCATACGCGGTCATGGTGTCGTTTGCCGCTGTACGCGCGGTATCCGACATATTCATCTTCTTAAACGCGTCCTCGGTATCGGCTATTAACTCCTCGAGCTGACCGTCGAAGTCGAGTTTGGTTTCGGCAAGAGCCTTCGCGGTCGCTTCCTGCTCAGCTTGCACCTTCTTCCAGTTCTCGACCATTTTGACAAGTTCCTCGTCATTCTTAACCGCCGCCATACCCGCAATAGCGTTTACGGAGTCCTTCGAGCCGTCCGCGAACGAACCGATCATATCCCGAAGTCCTTCTATCTCGTCCGATTTTCCAAGAAGGGCATTGATATTGTCGTTGTAACTGCTCCAATAGGCGGCTTGTTGCTCGAGATTTTTGTTTATCGTGCCTGCAGACACAGCGGAGACCTCTGCCGCCTCGTCCCACAGTGCGTATTGCCCCGAAACGCTCTCGTAAGCCGCGTTGTAGGCGTCGTTGTACGCTTTGAGCAGTTCCTCGGTTTCGGTGGTGACGTCGTTTATTGCAATTGCCACGGCATCATACGCCGAAACCGTCTCGCTGGACGTGCCCGAAACAACATCGCCGTATTCGACCATTGCTGCTTCACACGCCGCGATCTGTTCCTCGATAGCTCGCAGGTCTTCTCGGGCTGTTCGCGCTTTTTCGACTGCCTCATCATATTCTTTTTCGGTGGTCTGCGCACGTCCGGTGATCAATCCGCCGGCAGCGGAAAATATATTGTCGCCGACTGCATCGGAAAACGCTTTGCCGGCTCGTGCTTGTGCTGCGTCCGCTTTCTCAGCCGCCTCTTGAAGCTTTTCTTGCTGGGTATAAAGATCGGCAAGGTTTTCTTTCGCTGCGTCATACTTTGCTTGAAGACTGTCGGATTTCGCCGCACGTTCGATTTGATCATTCAAATCGCCCAGCCTTTCGGAAACGTTCTCAACAGACAATCCGAGAGACGGATACATCGAATTGAGACGCTCGACGATAGGAGCCATTTTCGCTTGTGACGACGCGGATTTATCGGAACTTGAAGCGAGTTCTTTCAGCTTTGCCGAAAGAATCATCGCGGAGTCATACTGAGAGTTGATCTCCGAGGTTGTTCCGTTTATATTTCCGAGCAGATCCGATGTTGAGCTGTGCAGTGTGTCGATTTCGGCATACAGATCCTTTACCGAGAAGGACTGCGCGTCTATGGCGGCCGTAGCCTCGTCAAGATCGTATTTCAGCGCCCGTGCTTGGTCACTGGTTTCTCCGTACAGTTCCGCTGCGGTTTCGTATTCGGAGTTAAGCCGCTCGACCTCTCTGTATTGTGCCTCTGTAGCAGTTGACAGTGTTTTTGTTTCAAAAGCCTCTTGCTTACACGCTTCACGAAGTGCCACAAGCCCCGCTGTGAGTGCCGCAACTCCCGCAACTATCCACGTTATGGGGCTAGCCAGCAGGGTTGTATTAAACAGCTTTTGCGCTCCCGCGGCTCCGGTGGTCGCTGCGGCCTCCGCACCGGTCGCGACCGCCGCTGTGCCGGCTGCTACTGCTTTCCTTGCTCCGAGTGCCGCGCCGATGGTGTCAAGCGAATTCTTGACCTTTTTCACGGTTGTAAATGCCGTATATCCCGCGACCAGAAGCCCAACTTCCGCGACGATAGCCATTAAGCCCTTGACGACAGCGGGATTTGCCTCGCAGAATTCGTTGATCTTGCTGATGATCTCCGTGCCGGTCTGCACCAGCCCGCGGAATTCGTCCTCATACAGACCGCCGACGGTCATTTTAAGTCCGTCGGTCGCCGAATTGAGAAGCGTAACGTCGCCGGCAAGGTTGTCGAGCTTGATGTTTGCCATCTTCTGCGCAGAGCCAGTACAGTTCTCAATGCTTGCGCGTAGCTTTTCGTAGTCCCCTTCGGTGGCGTTGAGTATAGCCAACAAGCCGTTGTAACCGCGCTGCCCGGCAATAGTCATCGCGTTCTGTACGCGTTCCGCTTCGGTCATCTGCTCGAAGTAACCGCGCAGCTCATCGCACGTCTCGCCGAAGGATTTCATCGTGCCGTCGGCTTTTATCGACGTGTATTCCACCTCGCCGATGGACTTTGCCGTCAGCGTTGCGCCCTCAAGGAGACCGTTGAAGGTGTTCTTGAGCGCAGTTCCGGCAACAGAGCCTTTAATGCCCGCGTTAGCCATCAAACCGACTGCCGTTGATACGTCCTCAATGGAATAGCCCAGCGCGCCCGCGACGGAAGCCGAACCTTTGAAGGTCTCGCCCATAATCCCGACCGACGTGTTGGAGTTGGTCGCCGCTGCCGCGAGGACGTCCGCGAAATGCGCCGTGTCCTTTGCCGTTAAGCCGAACGCGGTAAGGTTATCCGTCACGATGTCCGAGACCGACGACAAATTCTCGCCGCTCGCCGCCGCGAGGTTCAAAACGCCGTCCATGCCGGAGATTATCTGCGAAGCGTCCCAGCCCGCCATTCCCATGTACGTCATGGCTTCGGCGGACTGATTCGCCGTGTACGCCGTAGTCGCGCCGAGCCGCTTTGCCTCATCCGACAGCTGCTTCATCTCCGCCGCCGACGCGCCGGAGAGTGCCTCGACCGTGGACATCGTAGAACCGAACTGCATTGAAAGCTCGACGCATTCCTTGTATTCCTCGGCAATCTTTGAGAGCGCGGCGGTGATCCCTGCAGCGACAAGTGCGCTCCCGACAGCTTCAAACGCCGCCGCTCCCGAAGCGCCGAATTTTCTTGCTTCTTCGGCGGCTTTTTCTTCCTCCTCGCGGAGCTTGTCCATTTGGGTTGAGAGCCGTGCGCTCTCCTCGGAGAGCTTATCGACGTTCACACCCGCGTCGCCGAGCTTCTTCCGCATTTCCGCAAGCCGCTCGTTCTTTGTGACAAGCGACGCTTCGGTATCTTGAATACGCTTTTGAAGCTCCAGCTCCCTATTTGCAAGAGTGGAGTCCTCGGAGCCGTTTTGCGCCATTTCGCGGCGCACGTTCTCAAGCTGCTTTTTGTACAGTTCCAACCGCGAATTGGTCTGCGCTATGCTCTGTTCCTGCTTTTCGTAGCCCTTGACATCGGACTGAGTTTTGCTCAGCGCCTGTATCTCCTTGCTGACGGCTTGGAGCTTTTTCTGCGCCTGCGACATTGTATTGGAGAAATTTCCTTTCAGCTTTGCGTCAAGCATGAACTGCATTAAATATTCGCGGTTAGCCACATTCTCACCCCTTGCTGTCGGTTTCCTTGATCAGCTTGTTATGTTCGCGTATCCACGGCTGAAACTCGCGCAGTTTGAGCCCCGTCCAGTAGCCGACGTTGCCGTAATCATGTGAAAAAACCAAAATATTACGGCGCAGGCTGTCTACCCCGCATAATTCAACAAGAAAAAACGCGCGTTGTTTTTCACCCTGTTAAAATCGATGAGGCTCATGCTTTTGAGCGTTTCCATGTCGATTTTCTGCTTGCAGGCTCTGACAGCCATCAAAAGCAGATATTCCGTACTTACGGCGGGATTGAATACCGTCTTGTTGTACTTTGTCTCGACCTCTTCTTCGATGTTGAGGCTGTCTGCTCCGGTGAGCTGCGAAAAATCGAAATTGAGCACATCGTATTTATTTCCCTCGAAATACACGGGCTTACCGGGCTTGAGATCCCACAGCCCTTCGGCCGTGATATGATCGTTCAATATCTTGTCGGCGGCGTTGTCAACTATCCTCTGCTCATCGGCGGTAAGCTCCCCGCCAAATACCTCGTCTGCGGTAACTGCCGCTTCAACCTTGTTTTCCTTAGCCATAAAAAACTCCTTCCCTATTAGAAGCAAGAGAGTTAGAGGCAAGGGGCAAGAACTAAAAATCCAACATCTTGCTTCTTGCCTCTTAATTTCTTGCTTCTTAATACGACATGTTCAGCGCCTTGCGGATAGGTGCTGCGCGGTCTACGCCGTTTGTCTCGTCAATGTAGTTGTCGATGTCAATGTGCCGCTGCGGTTTACCATCAACGAACTCTTGGATCGCAAAAACCGAGAATTCAATGGAAACATTCTGCGGCGTTGCGGGCTTTACGCTGCCGCCCGTGGTCTTGACAGGTTCGCAGCGAATGACGTATTTGATACCGGTCACGGGGATCTCTCCCGCCTGTCTGTCGTGCGCCTGTTTTGCGACCTCAAGCGTGATAATGTGTACCCGCTGTTCGGACAGCTTATAAAACGCCGCCGATGTGTCGCGGAAATTCATCGTCATAGTCATCGGCTCCACCTGCGACAGCGCACCGTAGTTCGCCTTGCCCATCATTCCGAGCCCCGACATTTCAAATGTGGTGTGCGAAACGTCGGGCATGGTGATCTCCTGCAAGCCGAGGAAGCCCTCGCCGTCCTCGTAAACATACGCGGCGATAGTACCTTCGATTATCCTAGCCATGTATTATCCCTCCTTATTTTAAAACGCTCGGCGGTCGGGCAAAACTCCGTTTTGCCCTCGCTGAGCAGTTGTTCAGTTTCTTTGAAACCTTCACAACTGCTCCCCCCGCCTCGCTTTAGGACAGCGCCGACTGAAGCATGTCCACGCTGTAGGTAACGTGCATATCGACGCGCTGCATAGGCACGGGCGAAGCGGCGATAGTGTCGAGCCTTATCGTTCCGCCCATGAGCGAAGAAACGGGATTGAGTTCACCATTGTAGGTGATCTCGCCGCCGTACAGTTTGCCCTCTGCCGTCAAGCCGTTAAGCCAGCTGTTGAAGCTGTTGATTATCGCGTCGCGGAGCGCGGGAGTAAGCGGACGGTCGAGATACTGCCAAAACGTTTTAATGAACGTGTTGCAGATCCAATCCTGCACGCGGTTGGTGCAGACGAACATTTTCGCGACGTCGCTGACCTTCGGGAAACACGCGAGGTAATTCCCCCACAGCGTCCAACCGCCGTTATTCAGCACCGTGACCACGCCGTCCGTCACGCTGACGATATCCGCCTGCGCGATGGTGATGGTGACCTCCTCGCCGGAAGCAATGAGCGCCCCGGTAATGGAAAGCGACTTGTTTGACGGCGATTCATACGGACAATCGCCGTTCCCGGAATCGACCTTCGCCATAAGCCCAGCCGCGACAACGGACAGGTCGAAAATGTAATCGCCGCTGCGCACCATCGGCCAGAAGAGCATCATATCCTCGCTCGTGAGCCCGTTGTCGTTCTTGTATTTCAAAATATCGCCGTACCCTGTGACCTTCGCGGTATCGACGTCGATGAGCGCCTTTGCGCGGAAAAGCCCGTTGATAGACGGCGCTTTCGCCGCCATAACCGCCGCGACGGTCGGGTTGCTCGACCATCCGGGCGCGACAAGCAGATCGGGCACGATGCCGATAAGGCTGTAGCACATCTCCACGGCTTCCACCGCGAATTCAATGTCCTGCGCCGTGATCTTGGACGGATCCGCGCTGTCATACGCGATGGTGAGTGACGCCGCGTTATAAGCCGCTCCGTCCGGGAGCAGCTCGACGGTCAAGCCGCTGTCGGTATAAAACGCCTCGAAATCCGTTCCCTCGGCAAGCGCGGTATCGCCCGATTTGACCGTCAGCGCGTCGTTCTTGATCGCCTCAAGCGGCAAAATCACGGTATGGTCCTCAACGGGATAATCCGCTGCCGAAACCTCGGTTTTGTGTGCGTTCGGATTAAAAACGTTATAAAAAATCGCGGGGCTCATTCCCGCGAGCATAAAGTGCGCGTACATCGCTTGGCAAAGCGACCATTTCGGAGCACCGCTCTCGCCGCGCCATTCCGTCGAATATCCGAGCGCCGACTTCGCCTCCGCGAAATCGTTGCATAATACGGGCTTCGCGTCATAGCCTTTCGCAATGTGAACGGGAGCCGCGCCGATGAAGAACGGCAGCCCGCAAGCCGCCGCCTGCACCGCGACCGCGCCGGTGTCGTCCTTGGATGTGTTAATACCATGCCGGAGCATATTTATCCCTCCTCTATTGCTTTATAAGCCTCGCTGAGCGCGTTTCCGCCCTGCGCGAGCTTTTCGTTCGCGCGAGCTACCTCGGTGTCCTTGATGAGCAGTCTGCCCATCTTCGCCGCGCGCTTTACCATGCCGACTGCTTCTGCGTTGCCCTTTATCTCGGCGAGAATCGCGCTTTTTGCGCCTTTAAAAATTCTGCCGTGATTGCATACCCCTCGAACGGTCGGACCCAAATAAACGTAAATTTCGGTGGTCTCCGCCGCGTTTTCGGTATTGCTCGGCTCAGCCGAAGCTGCCGAGATCTCCGAAGCCGTCTGCGTCTCCGAAATTATCGGGTTTTCCGAAACTTCCGAGACTGCGTTTTCGTATTCCGTCTTTTTTGCCAAATCCTTCAACCTCCCTGTAAATCGCGGGGAGCACGAACGTACACCGCAGCTCCCCCGCATGATATTGTCCCAATTCCTCATAATACGGCTCGATCTCCACCGGCTCGTGAACGTTGAGCATAAACGCGCCGCCGAACGTCACGTCTTTCAAAAGGCGGATCTGTATCCGCTCCATGATGTTCATAAGTTCGACCTCGCCGCGCTCGTTGTCCTCGCAGTAGTGACAAAACACCATTCGTATCGGCACGAAAAATCTCGGCTCGTCTCCCGATTTTTGAATATGCTGCGATTTGCCCGGCTGGATAATGAAATACGGCGCGAGCTTTTCCGTGTTCTCGACTTCGGGCAGCCGCATTAAATACCCGTGCGGTTCTTTATAAACCTCTTCGGTATCGCCCTTTTGCACAGCCGCTTGAAAGGTCATGCCCTTTAATTCGTTCAGACACAGCGTTCTCAACGCGTCCATAAGCGCCACTATCGTCATTTGTTACCTCCCCACCCGTTCAAAATACGCGTGATCTCGTGCTCCATACGCTGTTCGAATACGTCCGAGGCATGCTTTCCGAGTGCCGCTGCCACTTCCTCGCTGCCGAGCATTTGCGGCACGGACGAGCCTTTGAGCTCGCGTATCTCGTCGCTTCCGGACGATGTAACGCCGCCCGTCCGCTCAAAAATGCCGATGTGACCCGATTTCATTTTCGCGACAAACGCGCCGGGGATTTTCTTCGGCGACGTTCCTTTAAGCTGGTGCGCCGAAGCCGTCACACCCGGATGCACGGGCTTGTTTATCCCATTGATGATAGCGATCACGGTTTTGGAACTGTCATATTCGGGATTAACCGGAGACGTGCCGTTGTAGCGGTGAAGCGGTATCTTTTTGCCCGAAAATCTCACGGTTGCCGAGTTGTTTGCGCCGTAGGTGTATTTCACCGAAACGCTGTGCCGCGCTCGAATATTTTCCGCCGAAATGTCGTACTTTTTCCGAATCTCCTTGACCGCCTCCGAACGCAGCGAGGAAGCCGCTCTCGGCAGCGCGGAGCGCACCGCCTTTTCAACGCCGCCGCTTATCCCCGCGAGTAGCTTTTCGGCGCGTGAGACCGCCTCTCCGCCGAAGGACTGAATCGTTACAACGCTCATTCGTCGATCCCCTCCAGTTCCAAGCAAATCATACCCATAGCGTCGTCAACGGTGGCTACACGGTATTTATTGAAGAACGTTCTTCCGAGTGCCTCTCCGTCATCTATTTCAAACGACTTGCCCTGCTCGGGAATATGCCCGTCCGCATCGGCGGCTCTGAAATATGCTTTCGCGGAAACGGTGTAAAGCCCGTCCGTGTGGTTGGTAACCGGCAGCGACAACTCGGACTGCCGTATCTTTTCGAGCACCAACGGAATATGCCGAAACTCGCGCCCGTCGTATTTGACGGTGTGAAATTCGGCAAATTCGTTGATATTCATAAAAACCGCCGCGTTATCCGCCTCGACCATCTCTTTAAAGCCCATTATTCCGGCTCCTTTGCGCCGATGCTCGGCGCATCGTAAAAGAACTCATCGAGCGCCGCTATCAGCTGCGCCTTGTTGGCGTGCGGCGGCACTTCGATGCCGTGATTTTTTGCGATCGCCTGCAATTCCGAATTTGTGCTGTCGGCACTGTATTCGGGAACGTCCTCATCATCGCCGTCATCGTCGGGATCGGAAGCGGAAATATCCTCTCCCGATCCCTTTGCAAGCACCATTGCGCCCGCGACGATAGCGTCGGCATCGGCGATGCCGAGTTTTTTAAGCCTTCGAGCTTCCTCGTCGGAGACCTCGAACGGCTCGTCATTTGCCGTCTTGATTTTTACCGACTTACCCTCGCTGTGTCCGTAGTTGCCGCTGATGATCTTAATTAACATCGGTTTTCTCCTTTCTCGGCGCTCGTTTACGCCACGATGCCGGGCGCGAAGATATACGGGCAGTAAGTTTTCGGAGCCGCGATGGGCTTTGTCTGAAGTCTGAGCCCGCGAATCTCGGCCATGTTGTCGCAGAAGAATTTCGCGACGCGCTTAGCCGCCACGGACCGGAAGTCGATAGAGCCGTAAGGCATCTGGTCAACTCTGCCGTACATCATGTGTCCGCAGCTCGGGAAGGTCACCATAACTCCGTCCGACGGGAAATACGGCACGCTGTTTCCTTTTTCATCCTCGTAAGAGTTGGAAACGACGAACACGGTCAGCGGATGTCCTCTGAAATTAAGATTCCGCGCAAGGATAGAAACACCGGGATATTCGATTTTCTCGTCGATGCTGCCGAAGCTGATAGCGAGATTCTTGTCGAGCAAGCGGCAGATCTTGTCGTCGTTGTAAAACAGATCGGCGATGTCCGGACCGATAACGAGATCAGTCGGATTCATACCCCACCTTGTCAGCATCGAGCACATCGCCGCCACGTCACCGACGATATTCGCCTTGCCGCTGTTCCACGGATTGGCGGTGATAAACTTATGCTCCGAGGGATCATTCTCGAAAAATTGAGCGTATTTCGTGTCCCCGACGGTCTGCGCGTCGACCATCTCCTGCATCTCGCAGGCGTTGTTGATCATGGTCTGAACGCATATCCACTCCTCGCGTCTGCTGATACGGCGGTTCATCTCCGTCATATCCTCGATCTCAAGCCGAGCCGCTCTCTGCGCGGGCGTGGTGTAAGAATACAGTGCCTCACCGAAGCCGCGTTTTCTCAGATCGTCAAGAGTAAGCGTTCTCTGTACCGCGATCCGTGCCGGTTCGATCTCGCGCATCTCGTATCCGCGTCTCTCGATAGGAATAGCGTCGATGCGGTCACCCACGAACGGAGCCATTTTACGGCTGCCCTTGCGGATTTCGACGAGAACCTTATCCGAATTGAAAATATCCCCCGCGCCGGTAGGGAAGTAGCGGTTGTGGAAAAACAACGATTCCGACTCCACCTGCTCAAGTGCCGCCGTCAGCATGTGACTGCTGAAAAAATCCAAAGCCTGTTCTGCCATTATGTATCAAACCCCCTTATCAGTATTTAAGAGCCGCGATGAACTCGATCCCGTACGCGCGGAGCGTATCCTTATCGTCCTCGGTCATCGTGTAACCGTCATTCACCGTGATCTTGTTGGAATTAAATTTGCCGCCGATATACACGGCTGCGGTCGCCTCTTCCGCTCCGACCTCGACGTCGTCGCAAAGCACGCCGAACGGCTTTGCGGAGGTATCTTTGCCGAGAATATCCAGCTTTCCGGCGGAATTCTTAGCGAGGATCGTACCGCGCTTCAACGCGCCGGCATTGGCAGCTATCACTCCCGCGCCGACTCTCGCGGGCGGATAAGTCCCGACAATGAGATCGTCCGGCTCGCATGTGATCACCTTTTTGGTGAGTTCGGTCTTCATCATGTCTTGTCACTCTCCTTTACTCCCTTGAAGAACGCTCTCGCGTCCGCAAGCCGCTCCTCGTCTGTCTTGATATGCGGCGTTCCCAAATCGGGAGCAGCCGAAGCCATAACGCCGTCCACGCCCGAAGCATGGGAATCGTTTTCCGCGTCCGTGATGAATTTCCGGCCCTTTTCCGCGTTTTGCTTTGCCGCTCTGTAGGCAAGCTCTTCCGCGGTACACGCCGCGTCGCCGTACTTGGCGGCTTTCACGATCTCGGGATCGTAAAGTTGCGCGATCTCGTCGATCTTGGCAAGTCTGCCGCGCTCCTGCTCGACAGCCGCTTTCACAGCCGCGTCCTCGGCGGCCTTCTTATCCGCCGCGCTTGCCGCCAAGATCTCCTTTTCGACAGCGGCGGCGAGCTGCGGATTTTCCGCTTTGAGTTCGGACAAATTATTCGCCATAATTTTCTCTGCCTCCTTGTTAAGGTCATTTTTATTTGCTTGTGTATTTGCATCGCCCGAATTGCTTTCGGACGTTTTTGCCGTAGGAACGTTGGGGCAAGGCATACCTAAAAGCGAGAAATTTCTGCCGTTTATCATAAGCGACTTCCTGTCCGCACACGCCGCGATCTCGGTCTTTTGTTCGTTCTCAAAGACCTCGTCGGCGAACCCCTTTTCTTGCGCTTCTTTGCCCGTCATATACGTTGTTTCGCTCATCATATCGAGCAAAATCTTCTCGTCAAGCCCCGTTTTCCGCTTGTACGCGGCGACGATGACCGCGTCGTATTTGTCGTTTTCCTCAGCTTTTTTGCGTAGTTCGTCCGCGTTAAGCCAACTGAAGAATATCGACACGCTGGATTTGTGGATCATTATCAGCGATTCTTCGGACACTGCAACATGATCGGCGGCGCACATTATCATCGAACCCGCCGACATCGCCACGCCGTCAACAATACAGTTGACTTTTGTACCGTTCCTTGCCAGATCGCGCAGACAGTTATGTATCACGATAGCCGCGTGAACGTCGCCGCCGACCGAATCAAGCCGAATATTCAGTTCTTTACAGCTTCCGAGAGTTTCAATGTCGTTGACAAATTCCGAGCTTATAATAAAATCGCCTTTGATCTCCTCGCCCGTCCAGCCGTTGACCGGACGCTCTTTCATGATCTGCCCGTACATCTTTATTTCGGCTTTTTCGGATTTTTTGTCGAAAAAAAGCGCGTAATGTTCGCGCTCGATGTTGATATTATTTGCGGTTGGCATTGCCGTTCGCCTCCCTTCCGTTCACTGCCGGCGGCATTATCTCGTTTATCAACGCCATTTCATTCCGCAGAACGTTCATATTTTCCTCCCAATTCTCGCCGTAATATTCCCGCGTCACCTGCTCGTTGGTCTTCCAGCCGTGCTCCACCTCGCGGGCGTTCGCGACAGCTTCCTTTACGGGGTCGAGATGCGTCTGCGCGGGTCCGTCCCAACGTGCTCCGCACCAAGCCGCTCGAATGATCGGATCATCGAAAAAGCCCGGTGCGGTTATCAGACCGCGGGCGACCGCTTCCGCCAGAAAAGCCTCGTAAACGGGCTGGCAGAGATCGCTCACCACCCACGCGCGGCGCATTTTCACGACCTCCCAATACTCCTCAAGCGCGCCCTTCGCGGCGGAATAGGAGCTGTTAAACTCCTTGATAAGCACGTCATACGGCGTTTCCAACGCCGCGCCGACCTGTTTGATTATCGTTTTGTTGAATTCCTCAAACCCCGCCGTAGGAATATTCGGATTTCCGAAATCAACGTCCTCGTCGTCGCCTATCGTGATGCAAGCTCCCGGCTCCATCACATATTCGGGAGTGTCATCGTAATAGTCGTCATCGTCCGATTCGCCCTCATCGACCGTCGTTTGATTGGTCGGCAGCATCGAGGAAGTGAGGTCGCCCTTCTTTTTGACTACCATCGTGAAATACGTCTGAACAATAGCCGCAGTCAACGTAGCCTCCATGTGTCTGCGGTCTTGCAATATCACTTCAACGACCGACGCTAAAAAGGTAACGCCCCGATACTGGTCGGGACGTTCCGCGTTCATGATTTGTAAGATGTTGGGGATCCCCGTCTTCTTTCCGACAGCTTCCACGCGCACCCACTTCTGATTTTTTGTATCGGCAAACGGCGTAAATCCTGGATAATACGGGCAGATGTGATATGCCACGACACGCCCGCTGTCGTCTACCTCGACGCCGTCATGTACGGCGTTCCCTTCGTATTCGCCCTCGGTGGCGCTAAAAATGCCGTCCACGACGCTGTAAGGCGTGCAGACTCTATCTGCTTCTACAAGCTGGAGACGCAGCGAAAACGGCTGAAGCCGCGTCGATTTCACGCGTTTTAGCAGTATAAAAACATCGCCGCTCATCAGCCACGATTTGACCGCGAGGTACTGCAGCTCGAAGAAATTGTTCAAACCGAGAGCGTCGCAGTTTCTGCGGTCACTGCACCATGTGTGAAACATCGCCTCAACCTTTTTGCACCACGCCTTTGCGGCTTCGGGGCTTAATCCGAGCAGCTCATGGTCGATATTGCATTTCATTCTCAAACCTCTGCCGACGATCTTCGTGCAGTTGGTATTGATAGCCGCCGCCGCGACCGGAGACGCCATATATAGCATTCGTCCGCGCTGCCGCAGCGTCATGTTGTTGAAATCAATGTCCTCGACCGCCGAGCCGGACAGCGCGTTGAATTTCTTAAGCGAGTTTTTCTCGTGCGAAGCGCCAGCGTCGGAGTAGCCGCTCGCTATTCGCGCCTTGACGTTGTGCATCCTGCGCATCTATCTGTCACCTCGTTCTGTATTTACGAATTGTGTTATTATCATAAGCGGATATTAGGCGCGAAAGGAGTAAACTCGCCGTATATCCGCAGCATACGCCCGCAAGGGCATAAAAAGCCCCTGTTGGGGGCATATACTCATTTGTCGTTCGGAATGATCGAGCAGATCGCGCGAGTGGGTCTGTTGTGCAGTATCGCGTCGTAGTACGCCTGCTTGTTCACCGCGTCGTCCAGCTCGGCGGAGAGCCGCGAAAGGTCGAACTTGGTGATCTGCCTGTCTCCGATGGTGTACGATTTCACGCCGCCTGCGGTCAGCGCCGTCTGAGCTTGTATAAGCTGGTCGATCCGCTCGGTATAATAATTGTACATTTTTCGGGCTGTTTGCTTGCTTATCATGCCGCTTCTCCTCACCAATCGTTGAATCCGTTGTCCCGTCGTCTCGCCGGCGGTTTTTTCCTTTTCTTCTTTTCGGGAACTTTCCCGGCGCGTATATTTCTCAGCCTATTCTCCATCGCGTCAAGGTCGGGATCGACCACCTCAAACGCCGCGTTCGCGTAGTTGCGGCAGTCAAGCCCCTCGTTGCGCTCGTGACCGGGGATCTTCTCCCACTGCCACGGATTGGTCTTTTTCTTTTTGTCGTACACCAAATGCTCCGACATAAGCGATTTAAAGTACGCTTTCCCGTAGTCATCGCGTTTCGGAAAATGGCAGTAACGCGCGCCGGGAGTCTGCACCTTCAAATCGTCGAATATCTTTTGCTTGCCGGCATTTACGCCGATCTCGTACACCCAAGTGGGAATGAGCCTCTTGGTGTTTTTCTCGTCGCCGATAACGATGTTCTGACGCTTCGGCGGCGACGTGTACGGTATATCCCGGTTGCCGGCGGCGCCCTTTATCGCGAACACGTTCTTGTGAAAGCGCTCCAAACACCGCAGCCTTACCTCTTTTGTGAAATGTCCGCCCTCGTCCACAAACGTCAGCGAAATTTTCAGCGACACACCGTCCGCGAACGTGTATTTATGATCTATCACATCATCAAGCCGCTCCCACACCTCGTCGGTGTCGGGTCTGCCCATGATGATGCCCTTCTTGATGCCCCATTTTTCGCCGAAATGGCCGTAGCCGACCACTTCATACTCCAAACGGTTGTCCTGCGTATCCACGCCGCAAGTCAGTGCCAGAACGCCGTCCGGCAGTTCCGCCGCGTATTCCTCGCGCCGTGCCATAATGTCGTCCTCCGAAGCCAGATCGCCGCGGTTCTCCCACAGCCATCCGAATTTTGTATTCCACACTGCTTGAAGCTTTGCATTATCTCCTTGCGCTTGCAAATACTGAATACAAATTCTATACCAATCCGCCCATGGAGAAGTCCAAGCGTTCAGCCAAAATGAGCGCGTTTTTTGGAGCTTCAACGCCTCCGGCACTTCCGCGACCCATTTTGCGGGCTGTTTTTTTACCTCAAATTCGGTCGATATTCCGCCGCATTTGGGGCAGACGTAGAAAATCTCCTCAATCTCAAAGACCTTTTGACCCTTTTCGTCTGTTCCGAGTTCATTATGAGGAAAACGAATTTGGTCAAATGTAACCTCCGAGTATTCACCGCAATGACGGCATTCACTCATCCACCGTTCTTTTGTGCCGGTTTCAAAAGCCGCCGCGATATTGCTTGCGTCCTTGATAGTAGGAGTTGAAACCTCAACCATTTTTCTGTTATAAAAGGTTGTCGTTCTCGCGGTCGCCAGCTCCCACGGGTTTCCCTCGGAGCCTGCCGACAACGCCCAGCGGTCGCGCTCGTCGCCGAAAAGATACCGTATCGGACGCGAGCACAGCGCGTGAGCTTCGGTCGAGCCCGTAAGCGTCAGCATACCGCCGAGAAAAGCCTTCTGCAATACGGTATTGCTCGAATCGCGGCTCTTGGGCGCGGCAACGGCTTTTCTTAGGCACTTTGTTTCCCGTATCATCGGCGCGATACGTTCCTTTGAGTAAGCCTTCGCGTCGTCAACAGTCGGTTCGACAAGCAAAATAGGACCGGGATCTTGCGTAATACAATATCCGATCATATTATTGATCGCTTCCGATTTTCCGACCTGTGAAGCGGCAACAACAACGATATGTTCAACCTTTGGATCGTTGAAGCTGTTCAAAATATCCAGCATATACGGCGTTCTGGACGTTCTCCACTTGCCGACCTCCGCCGATGCCTCGGAAGACAGCCGGCGGTTCTTGTCGGCCCACTCCGAAACTGTGATCTTTTCGGGCGGCTTCATCGCATTCAAGACCTTGCTAAGACAGGCATTGAGCTTTGCCGCCCGCTCCTGCTCGGTCTCTGCGCGATACATCTTGCACCTCCAAAAAGGAAAACCGCCAGAAAGCGCGGTGGTTATCAGACTTAAATACTATATGTGACCCTGTTTCCGAATCCGCGCCCGCCGAACGGTTTTATTGCAGAAAATCTGCGGTCTGCCGTCTATGCTAACGGCACAACGCAGACTTTTTGAAGTCGATTGCAAAATCGTATTTTACAATTTACTTTCAAGATATTTGATAATATCGCGTTCGGCTTCCTCGCAGCCGAAACAGATACAGGCGGCATATCCAAGAGCCGAAAGCTGTCCGAGCCATTCCTTTTGGTTATCGGTCGGTCTGCCGGACGCAGATTTCAGTTCGATAAACAGCCCGTGATACTTTCCGCGCGGCACGGGAAGAAACAGATCGGGGACTCCCGGTTTTACGCCCATGCGCTTGAACCGTGCGCCCTCGCGGGCATTGCGCTTTCCGCCGTTCGGAATGTGAAACAGCATATTCAGTTCGGGGTACTTGCAGGACTGCAGCGCAGCCCAATCAAACAAACAGATTTGCTCGCTGTCCTCGTAGTGGTTCATTTTTTCACCTTCTAAATTTTCCCACAAGAAAGGCGGCTTGCAAAAATTACAAGCCGCCAATTACGGAGGAAAACGGAACGTCAACAGAAATATTCTATTGCAATTATAATTATACCATAGGCGCAGCGTGACAATCGTGACATTCGTGACATTATTTCAAAAAATATTGCACAAATATCGCATTCCGTTATTATCACTTTTCACCAAAAACACATCTCACTCCTCTTCATCGTCCTCATCATCAAGCGCGTCGCGCTTCATCCGCTGCCGCACAAGCTCGTCGTACCGCTTGGGGTCGTATTTATATTCCGACAGATCTTTGAGAATATCGTTTACCTCGCGCTCGATTATCTTCTGCACCTCGGCAGGCTCGGACGATGCCGCACAGTCCATCGCGCACCGCCCGGCGAGCGCGGTGATCGAGCCGCGAATAAAGAACAGCAGATCGGCGGTCATCGCCTGCACGTCCTCTGAACGGTGCATTTTCCCGCGAAGCTCGTCGGCGGACAGCTTCGCCATATCCGCCTTAGCTTCCCTGAGTTCCGCGTCCGCCAGTTTCTTCCGCGCGTCAAGCTGCGCCATATCCTCGTTAACCTTTTTTACGCTTCCCTCGATATGCTGGCAGTAGTCCTTCACAGTTTCAAATAAATCGTACAGCATACCGTGTGACGTTTTTGTTTTATGGATTATGCCGTCACCCGTGATCTGGCTGATCCGTGATTTGGTCTTACCTAACGCCCTGCAAATATCGGCAGCTGTCACAAAAATAGGCGTTCCCGCTTCCAGCGAATAGATGATCTGCCCCGCGCTTTTGCCGGCGGTCGTGCTGCTTTTCCTTGCCATAGTCCTATCCCCTTTTCATTTCAAAGTTTAGTTTAATGCCCCGTTTTTTTCACCGCTAACTGAGCGCATCTCGGGGTCAACGAGCCCGCAAGCCCCCGCCGGGGCGCGCACAGTACCTTTTTCGCGCTCAGCTTGAAAAGCCGCTCGGTCGTCCCGCTCGGCTTTTCTTTTTTTGATAATATCGCGCGGTTCAGTTGATCGTCATGAGAAACGCGGGGATCTTGTGCCGCCTTCCCGTTTCCCAATTCAAGCCGAACCTGTCATTGATCTTCACGACCCCTTTCAAGCTGCATCCTTTCTCGATCAACATTCCGATTGTATCTATCAGACTTGAGAATGTGCTTGAGATTGTGAACTCCGTTACCCCCTCGCGCTTCATGCTGTCAAGAATCCTGTCAATGTCATCAATCCAAATGATGTCGCTGAAATTTGGAAGCTCGTTCTCAGCCTCAATGCTGTAGCGGTACGCCTCACCAAACGTTGGCTGAATGTCAAGCTCCTTCCAAGTCCATTTCCCGTTCGAGGCAAGTGCCTTGTCGATCCGTTCGATCTGTGTTTTCATTTTCGTGTCCTCCGTCTTTTTTGTTTTCCGTAGGGTCTCTCCCTTTCGGTAACTGTATATTAACTCTAAAACGGATAAATAGCAAGCGGTTTTTCGGAATATTTGTACAATAGTTTTCACAAATATTCCGAGCCGCTTTTGTGTATATTACGCCCCCTGCGCTCTGTGGATTATTTCGATTATCTCGTTCTGCTCGTCGGTGCTTACGCCCATGCTTTCCAATGCCTCGCGCGTCCCGCAGTCCGAGCAGATAAACGCCCCGTCCACGCGGGAGAGCGCGGGAACACAGTCGACCGTTTGTCTGCATTTCGGGCAGAACGTGATGTGAAGCCGCTCACCGTGATTGATACTCATAACCTCGCACTCCTTTCCAAAGCCGCTCTCAAGAATTTTTCGTCAAACCCGAATTCCTCGTAGCCCTCGCGGCAAGTGTCTATGTAAGCCTCGCTCGGCATTCCGAGCGGACGGTTTTCGTGCATGATGTACACAAAAGCCGCTCGTTTCTCGACCGTTCCGTCAAGGAGTTTGATGCTGATTGTCAGCTCCTTTTTGTAGTAAAAAGTAGGGAAGCCCTCATAGCGGTCAAGCGCCTTTTCGTTTTCGGGGCTGACCTCCCACGCTGCAACGGGTACTTTTCCACCGCGCTTTTTCTCAATAGTCAGGTACGAGCCGCTCAGCGAACCTTTAAACAGCAACTCATAATTTCTGATCTCCGCAGTTCCGATGACCTTCGCACCGGGGCAGCGACACCGCATTTGATAAACGTTCAAATTGCTTCCGTAAGCCAAGTACAGTTTTTTCATGTTAAAACCACCTTTCCGAGGCTCTTAACCGCCTCTCTATCCCCTTAAGCCCCGGTCAAAGCTCCGATGCGCCGCGTCCGTGCGGCGCTTGGGCTTTGACGGGGCAACCTCGTGTTGCCGCCGAAGCGGGCAGGGGAGGCCGCGTTGCTTTTGTTATGCGGCGCGGCGGAATGAGCTGTTGCCGTCAAGCCGCTTTGTGAAGGTTTCGCGGGCGGTCTTGAATTCGTCTCCGATGAAGCCGAGGCGAAGAAGCCAAGTCCTCATCGCGTATTTTGGGTTTTCGGTCTGCTGAGGCTTCGGCGATGCGCTCTTTGCGTTCTTCGCGAGTGCGCTGAGTGCTAAGCAAAGCTGTATGTAGCTTTTGAGTTGTCCTGCGTGAAGTCCGTTCTGCTTGCTGCCAGCCGGGCTCCGGTCGCCGCTCGGCGCATCGAATTGGAAAAGCCGGAACTCAATCGTGCCTTTTGTGAATGTCGCGTGAAGATTGAGCATGTGGTAGCGGCTGCTGTTGTAGTGTGCGTTTCTGCCGTAATTCTCGCCTTGTGAACCGTACCAAATGTCCGCCAACTTTGCCATAGTGTTCGGCTTTTTGCTGTTCAGTTCCCTCAAGAACCGTTCGTCAACCGTGCGGCAGTACCGCGACATTCTGTGGGAATCAAGCTTCAGCGCGCTTGCAAGAAGCCGCTCGTGGCTTGCCATTATGTTCGCCAAGTTGCGCAGGGTCTGCGGCGTGTGGCCGTTCGCTCCGATGTGAATGTGAACTCCGCAGCCCCTTGTTGCGTCGCTTTTTGCGCCTGCCTTGCGCAATTTGCGAATGAGTTCCTGCAAGGTTTCAATGTCCGAGTAGGTGAGGATTGGGGTAACCAATTCGCATTTTTCGCTGTCCGGTCCGCAAATGCTGACGTCCTTTTGGAATTTCCATTCTCTGCCTTGCGCGTCCCATGCGCTCCAAGTGCTGTAACCGTTGCGCCCGTCGGTGTACTCGCTGCGGTTCGTTCCGAAGAACTTTGCGGCAATCTTCGCCGCGTCGCTGCGGGTTATGTTGTTCATCTCGACCTCAACCCCTATGGTTTGGTTCTTAATGCCTTCGATCTGCTTTTCGGTGTTTTTCATTTTCGTTTCCTCCGTGTGTTTTTTTGTTTTCCCGTAGGGCTTTCCCTTTCGGTAGTCACATATTAACTCTTTACGGAGAATATAGCAAGCGGTTTTGTGAAAAAACGTACACAAACATTCGGCGCGGAATTTGTGTATATTATGGCGGCTCGTAAGTGTCCGTGCAGACGCTCAGACCCGCCCGCAGTTCGGTATAGATCTTCGTGTACCGCTCTTGCTCCGAGCCTTCCGTGCCGCACATAGCTTCAAGGAAATACGCCTCGGCTTCGGATCTCTCGTCCCACAGCTTTCGTTCACCGTAACAAACCGTCGTGACGCTGTCGAGCTTTCGGCAGGAGTCCACGCCGAGGATCAAATTCAAGCCCGATCCGTTATCCCAATCGACAAGGAGATTTCCGATATCATCCACACCGCGAACCGTCCCTCTCGTTCCTTTCGGCGGCGCACCCGGATCGTCCATTTGTGTAAGCTCGACCCTTGTGCCGCAGGGATATTGTTTTCGATAACGTTCAACTTTCGCTGCTCTGTCCAATTTTAGCACCTCCCTTAAATGCCGATGAGCCTTCCAACCTTTCAAGCAGTATCTTTCGGCTCGCCTTGAATTCCTTTCCAATGAACCCGAGCCGCAGCAGAAAACACCTGAACGCGTATTTTTCGTTCTCCGCGGGCTTTGATTTCGGGCTGATCCGCTTGGATTTCAGCGAAAGTCCGCAGACCGCGCCGATGAACCGCGTGTACGCTTCGGTCTCGCCAGCGGTGAGTTCGCGGTCGAACCACGGGAATTTAACCGTAAGTTCCCCGACCTCGACCGGCAAGCCGCTCACTCCCAAAGCCTTTTTTATCAGCTCACCCTTTGCCGAGATAAGGTTGTTGATATTATCAACGTTGACGCGCTCCTTTGGCAGTTCCACCGTAAGCCCGAAATTCGCGTTTTGAGGGGCTTTTGTCTCTTCGGGTATAGTTTCCCCGCCGTCCGCGCCGACCGCCGAAATCGCGCGAAATCCGCGTTCCGAAAGCCGCTCGACGAGCGATGCGCTGTCCGCGTCATCGGGGAGTTCCAAATCGCCGCCGCGTGTGACAATGCAGTCGGCTATTTTGTAAGCCATCGTAGGCGCTCCGAGGTATTCGGGAGCCGCGCCCAACAACTCGCCGACCGCTTTTGCAAACGCTTTTCTGTCCGCTCCTAGCTGTCCGTACTTAATGATCATGCAACTGACCTCCTTTTCCGTTTGTAGTGACATTTTAACTCTGTTCCGAGGAATTATCAATACAATTACTGTACAAACATTTTTACAAATCTTTGTTTGAATTGTACCAAACTATCCCCGAAAGAACGAAATAAACGCACGGCAGCGCGACGCCGTTCCCCCATAGCTTGTATTCCGCCGAGTCGCTTTGCGGATTCCGAAGCCATCTTTCTATCTGTTTGCGTGATTTAGGCTTTACCGTCTTGCCGAGTGCTTTGTTGTAGTTTTGAAATATGCCGCTCCACCGCTCGATTTTTTCTTCCGTCGGGACAGCATCGCCCACGTCCGTCCACCAATCCGGGAAGCCTTGCAGTCTGGCACACTCGCAGGGCATAAGCCGGCGAACGATGTACTCCACGTCGTTGACCACGGGAGCGCCCTTGTAATCCGACGCCGTTATCGTTCCGGAAACTTCCTCGTTTGCTCTTGAATAGAACGAAGCGCGGCAAGCCGAGTAGGCGGGAACTGCCACGGCGTTTGCGCCTCTGGCGACTATGGTCGGCTCGGACTCCGCGTCAACGGCTATGTCAAATTTCGCATTCTGTCCTTGATTAAAAGCCGCTCGGTCAATTCCGTAAGCCACCGCATGGCGATCCGTTGTGTTCAAGGTGAACGAAACGTCGCTGTTAAAGCCGCTCCCTTGCGGACCGTTCGGCGGTTCGCGTCCTATCAAATTCCCTTGAACAGATACAACGGCAACGCCGCCTTGATTCATTTCCGGAGAATTGCCGCCCGTATCGAGCGTTCTCGCGGTCTCGGTACAGTAAACGTTATGCCGCACGTTCTTAGTCCCTTCCGACGTAAAACGTACATCATAGATGCCGACTACCAGCGGCGCGTTATTTCCGCCCATGCCCAATTTCGCGCCCAGCGTCGGCGCAGCGTCAAGCGGACCGCTGTATCTCCCATCCTGCGGATGATTTTCGTAAACGGCAGCGGATATGTTTTCCGCTCGCAAGGTCGGAGCGGTTTCATCTTCAAAGCCTATTCCCCGCGCTCTTGCGGACTGTCCGGGGCAGAAGCCCGCCGAATTTGCTGTTGCAGCGCATAAGCCAAAACCTCCGGCAGCTTGTTGCCACGCGCGAAAGCGTTCCGCTGAATACTCCGACACGCCGTCGGACTCAAATAATATTTTTCCGGCGCATTCGGAATCAAAACATCCGACAAGAAAGATACGACGGCGGCGTTGGGGCACTCCCCAAAATTGCGCGTTGAGGACTCGCCAAGCGACGGAGTAACCGTCTCCCACGATCTCTCCGGCCGTATCCCATTTCGCAGGTCGAGGAACAGACACGCTTTCGTCTTTGACCTTGCACACGCTTTCGAGAACTGCTCTAAAATCTTCTCCCTTATTGCTTGAAAATGCTCCGAGAACATTTTCCCACACGATGTATCGCGGATATCTGCCATTTGTAGCGCACCTCATTTCCTTAATTATTCTTATCGCCTGAAAAAACAGATTTGACCGAGAGCCGCTCAATCCCTCGCGCCGCCCGGCAAGCGACATATCTTGGCACGGGCTTCCGAAGGTTATAATGTCCACAGGCGGCAGCTCCGCTCCGTTCAAGCCGTTAATATCGCCGCAGTGCTTTACATTTGGCAGCCGCCGCTCGGTAACGCATATCGCGAACGGCTCAATTTCCGAACTCCAGAGCGGCTTTATCCCGGCAAGCAGTCCGCCGAGTGGAAACCCGCCGCTCCCGTCAAAGAGCGAACCCAGCGTTAATTCACTCACTTTTCTCCACCTCCTTGACAAGATCGGAGAAAAAGAGCTTCTCGCCGCCGCGTGTCACAAACACATCTTCGGGGCGTTTCGTGAACTCGACATAGCGCCGCAAAATAACCGAAGCGTATTTTTCATCAAGCTCCATAGTGCGGCAGATGCGGTTAGTCTGCTCGCATGCCATAAGCGTAGAGCCGCTCCGCCGTTTTCAAGGTGTGCCGCCATATTTTTGAACGACTGCAAAAGGAAATTGTAAAAATCCTCGCCCTTGATGCTGTCGTTCTGTATCTTCAAGCCGCTCGCCGATGTGAAAGATACGCCATACGGCGGATCGGTAAGCACGAGATTCGCGCGGTCACCGTTCATCAGCGCGGCAACGTCCTCCGCGTTGGTCGCGTCGCCGCACATCATACGATGCCGCCCTACCGTCCAAATATCGCCGCGCTGCACAAAGGACGCGTTTTCGAGAGCCGTCGTAAGGTCAAAATCATCGTCCTTTGCCGCCGAATTTTCCGTCGAAAACAGGTCGGCGACCTCGTCCTCGGAGAAGCCTGTCAGCGACAGGTCAAAGCCTTCACCTTGTAAGTCGGCAATCTCGACAGCGAGAAGCGCGTCGTCCCAGCCGGCATTCAAGGAAAGTTTATTGTCCGCGATAACGTATGCGCGGCGCTGTGCCTCCGTGAGATGGCTTTCTTTAATGCAAGGTATTTTCTTCAAGCCGAGTTTTTGCGCCGCGTAAAAGCGACCGTGACCGCACAAAATCGTGTTATCCTCGGAGACCACAACAGGCGCGAGAAAACCGAACTCCTTTATTGACGCGGCGATCTGCGCGATCTGTTCCGATGAGTGAGTGCGGGCGTTTCTCGCGTAGGGAATAAGGGCTTCAACGTCCGCGAGAAAATATTCGGGATGCTTATCCACCGTAGACCACCTCCCGAACCGTTGCGGTCACGGTCGGACGCGCATCCTTAATCAACAGGAGTATCTCCGCGCGGATCGCGGCGGCTTGCTTGAGGTAGCCCTGCGCCATCGTCACATACGGAGACTGCATAGCCGCTCCGGTCGTCGGGTGCTTGGCGATGTATCCGTATTTCGAGATCATTTCCTCGAGATGCACCCACCGCGCCACCGACATGGCGTATTGCTCCACCATCTGCGCGGAAACAACGCTCTCGCAGCCGTTAGCCCTCAGCCACTCGACGGTCTCGCGCATCACGTCTCCGGCGCAGAGCTTAGACCCGTCGCGCTGTACCGCCTCCAGATATTCCTTTATCGGCGGCATTGCAATCGACTTCAAATCGGGAATTTTTGATTTTGACATAAAAAACCTCCTAATTTTTGTCCGAGCGGGGCGTGCTCGGAAATTAGGAGTGCTTGATGATCGGAATTTAATTTTATTTTAACATATTTATCCCGTGACAAACGTGACATTCGTGACAGAATAAAACAAAAAAATCCCGCCGGCGAATCGTTTCGCCGACGGGAAAAATATTTTAAAAAATTTTAATTTTTTTCAAAAAACCCCTTGACAACCACGTTAAAATGTGGTATAATATAATTACAGAGAGGGGGTGATTAAAATGAACAAGAAAATAAAGGAGCTCATCGAAGTGCTCAAGCAAGTCGACAAGCTCCTCACCCAGATCTTAAAGCTAGTCATCACACTCGGCACGATCTGGGCAGTCGTCAAGGGAACGTTCTTCTAAAGACGCTCCGCTTTCAAAGGGGGAGACGGAGGCAACCGCCTCCCCTAATTGAAAGCATAACATATTTTTGAAAGGAAGTCAAGGGGTTTTATGAAAAAAGATGTTTTGAAGCTGACTTTTTTGATTTTCGACATTGCGATCACTTTGATCGCGATCGTCGGCGCGATCTGGTTTTTCTTTGTAAAGTGAGGTGATTTTGTGTTATACATCAAGCAGCACCGCCTAAAAGCGGGAATATCCGTGCCGAAAATGTCCGCACTTACCGGGCTTTCACGGCGCACCATTGAAGACTTGGAGAAGCGCGGCGACTGCCTTGTGTCTAATGCGAAGCTCATCGCCGACGTTCTCGGACTGAAAATCGACGATTTTTTCACGCCGCCCGAAAACGAATAATTTTATACGGCGCTGCTCTCCAAAACAGCGCCGTATTTTTATCCGTGCGGGTGATCTCGCAAATATCTGTAAAACAAATGCTTAACGCTCTCTTCCGAATTTCTGCCGCCGAGTTTCATTGCGATTTTGAAAAACTGCTCGCCGCTGTAGATGTGTTTCTCAAAGATCAGCCGAGTGCGCAGATCGCGGATATTGGAAATATACCGCTCGATGCGTTTTATCTTGACCGCGCACGATTCCGCGAGCCGCTCCAGCTCGTCCTTTTTCGCGATCGCTTGTATGTATTTTTCCTCGGTCGGATTTTTTCCCGAAGGGCTGTTCACAATGCCGTTATTGTCGAATCGCGGAGAACTCACGGTTCGCCCGTCTATCTCGCGTATCCGTTCACGACAATGTTCAATGCAGACCTTCAGCGTGTGGTAGCTGTTCAATTCTTCGAGCGTCATGCCGTTTCCCCCTTAAATATAGCCGTTTTCTTTTGCAAAGTCGCCGAGCTTCTTCAGCGTTATCTTTCCGATCCCGCGTATATCCGCTGACTTAAGCGCATTCAGAAATTCGCTTACATAGGTTTCTGTAGCGACTATTACCCCGGTTAAACCCTCCGAGGCAATCCGTTCAAGTTCGGTATCCTCTTTGGGCGCTTTTATCACCAAAGGAGACACATCAAACCGCTTGACAAGTTCCTCGTCGCTCATTTTACGAATTTTGACCGCGCGATTATGTATTTCTTTCTGCTCCTGCGTCCGGTTCTTGATCTTTCCCATCTTAAAATTCACCTCCCGGAAAGCACTTTATAGCACGCCAGCGCAGCTTTGGCATCCGCCAAACTGTTATGCGCCTCGCCTTCCCACTTATAACCGCAAAACTCGGCGCATTCCCGCAGAGAACGCCATTTCGGACGGTCGCGTGTGTGATCCCATTCACCGAGCGCCGCCATTTTGCCCATAAACATCTGCTGCACGTCTATCACGCGCATATTTTCGGGGAATATCACACCGGACTTTTTGAGAAACCTCAAATCGAATCCGGCGTTATATCCCACAAAGACCTCGCAACGTTCAAAAAGCAGGTTTATCGCGTCAAGCCGCTCGCCGAACGTCGGCTTGTTTTGAACCATCTCGCGCGTGATGTGGTTGATCTCCGCCGCCTTATCCCACGCGAGGTGATACGACGGACAGAAGTATTCGTTGAAAATTTCTTCATTGCTCCCGTCGACTATCGAGAGCTGCAAGATCTCATCGGTTGCGGGATCAAGTCCCGTGGTCTCGGTGTCCACCGAGAAAATAATCGGCTCCATGCTTTAACTCCTTTCAAAATCAAACCGCTATTTTTTACGGTTTTTGTTTTCTTTGCGCTTTTTCAAACGCAATTTTATCTCATCGACCACCGATGCTCCAAAATACCAAAACGCTATGACCGCCAAAAACGCTATTATCGGAATACCCGTGATAGGATAAACCCACCACTCCGGGTATCCGTGTTCTTCAAGCCAATGAACCAACAAATATGATTCCAAATCCAATTCATACACCTTCCTCCGCGTAATGCTTTTTGATCCGATTAAAAACCTCGTCTGCATGGAGATATCCCAAAACGTCGTCTTTTATCCGTTCCCTCGGAGTTAGCAGCCCCTGTATCTCAAGCAGATCGTACTCGAAGCCGTAACTGCCGCAATGCTCGATCACGCTGACAACACGGTTTTCTTTATTCGGATAGCAAATTTGAAATCCGTCATACAGCGGTTCGAAGGTATGCGGTATCCCGACAGTGCGAAGCATTTCCAGCAACTTAAAAATCTCATTGTATTTGGTGACGATGCGCCCGGAATTATCCACCAAATACACCGGAGCCGGAATTTCGGTCAATTTCCCGCAATCCAAGCATTTTCCACCGACGAGGAATTTATCCTTACCGCAGATAGCACATTTGCCGCGAAAATCGGGCTTTTTGGGTTTAAACGCTTTCATTCTGCCGCCCCTTTCCGTTTAAGCCGCTCGCCGATTACGCCCTGAATCGCGTCGGCGCAACTTTCGCACATATTCAAACACCGCTCGCTGCCGCCGTCGTAAATGTACCCGTAAGTTCCCGACATCGGCAGCTCAAGCGAGAAGTAGTATCCGCATTCTTCACCGCAGACCTCGCAAACGTTCATCGGTCTCGGCAGCGTACCGCTGCCGTTGTTCAAAATATCACCTATACGGTTCATTTGTTTATCCCCCTCGCTCCGTCGTTCCACGCTTTGAGTGCCTCGCTCGGCAAGTGCGCCGCATTGCCTCTGTAACCGCAATCCGCGCATCTCCCGAAATAGTATGTGTTATGTTGGTATTTGCTTTTGGTTCTTTTACTGTGGGTACGAATATGATTGCCGCCGCAGTTAGGGCAGAAATCAAAACGTTTATCCCACAAAAGCGCGTCGTTTTCCTCAATAAGCTTGTCGCGCCGCTCTTTGTCCGCTTTCATCGCGATTATCTCATCGGGCGTGAACCCCGTGTCCTCATAGGCGGCGAGGCGGTTCATCGCGGCGGTCAGCGCGTTGGCTTGCGCAAACAAAAGTCCGCCGTAAATTTCGGGCATAACGTCCGATAACGCGATGATGTCCGCATTGCCGAATTCATCGCGTTCGGTCAGCCTATTCATCGCTATCATCGTCCTTCCTCACCGTCACCTTGCAGGTATTCACCATTGTTCCGCTCTCCTTGAACACTTTTTCGGGGAGTGCCTCTATCCTGCCGCCGAAGCTCTCCACAAGTACTCTGAAATTGTCCGTTCTTTTATCTGTCCTCCACAACACCGAAGCGCTCATTACCGCTATAACACAGCGTTTTGCTATGCTTATCGCTTTTATAACGTGCATTATATCCTGCTGCTTGCTGAACGGCGGATTCATCACGATAACGTCATAATCGCACTGCGGCTCGAACTTCATAAAATCCTCGGCGACGACGTTGAAGCCGCTCTCCGTGAGAAATTTTCGGTTGTCGGGGTTCAGCTCGATGCAGTCGCACCCCGGCATAAATTTCGCGATGTTTCCGCGTCCCGCGGACGGTTCAAGGCAGCACTCGCCGGGCTTTATTTCGGCTTCTTCGACGAGCTGTTTTGCGAGCGCGTCCGGAGTGGGGAAATATTGAAATTCCGTCCGCGCATCGGTGTATTCGCTCGTCAAAATAATATCCTGCAAAATGTCCTCAACATCGCTTTCAAAAACGTGCCGCTTCTTCGCGCTGACCCACTTGCCGCCGATGGCTTTCAGCACCTTGTTCACCTTGAGATACAGAGCGCGGTCAAGCTGCTCCGTGATCTCCATCGTGTTGCCCTCGACGTTCGACTTGGCAAGCACCTCGATGACTTCTTTTTCGATCTTCATTTCAATCCCTCCAAAAATAATTGTAATTCTTCTGGAACGGCCTCCCACGGTTCTTTTGCGAGCCGCACGATCTTGTCCACCGCCTTTATCTGTTCGTTTAAATTCGCCCTTGATCTGCGCTTGAACCATTCTGCGAGCTGTATCGGGTCGTCGGGAATATTCTCGTCCGAAAAATCGGTTTTCGCCGCTTTTCCGAAGCATTGAGCGAGCAGCACCATTTTTTCAACGGTCTCGCGCTGTTCGTCAATTCCGATGAGTACAAGCGGCAGCTCGCCGAGTTGTTGAGCGTTCAATTTCCGCTGAAATCCGTTCAGCGGAGAATCGGGATCACTCTCGGGAATTATCGTCGAAAGCGACCCCATAACGCACAACAGTCCGTATTCGGGGAGTATCTGCGGCACGAACCGCACCGCGCATATATGCTTTGACAAAACGCAATCGCCGATGTCATTTATCCCGATTTTGCCGAGTGTTCCGACGACCGAGACGATTATATCGCCGAGCCGCGAGATGGTTTTATTTTCACTATCCTCGACGTATTTTTCGCACCGTATTCGCGCGTCCTTGATGCAGCTCGCGCCGACGATATATGGCAAGCCGCGTCCGTCAGTGTTGAGCTTGTCGCCGCTAATGTTGCGTCCTTGCAGGATTACGGCTGCGTCGGAGAGTTTTATGTAATTTTCGGTCGGCATTTTCACACCTCATTTCAATCGTTTTTTCCGAATCGGTGTCGGTTTAGCGATATCAATCCCATGCCGCAAAAACAGCTCGATAGTTTCCTCACCGTGTACTGCCCAAAATCCCGACATAAAATCATTTACAGCATTACACGCTTCGAGCGTGGTGCAGCCTACGGATTCGCCGAGTCCTATCATCGCATCTTCAAACCGTTTCCACTGCTCCGAATTGCGTTCAAGGTTTGACATCGTCGGATCCCTTTCCGTCCATTTTCGCGCCGCAGTTGGTGCAATAATTCCACGCGTTTCCAAAAGGTATGGAAACACCGCAATTCGAGCATTTCACATATCTTTGTCTGAAAATTTGACGGTGTTTCCAATGCGCGTGCCTTTCCCGGCGAACGTCCGCGGCGGGAATATCGTTTAATTCGCTTATCGCCGTATCAATTGCCTTATCCCAACCGTCCGCCCAGCTTTCGGGCTTTGCCCCGCAGCCGCCTATGGAGTGCAGCATTTCATAAACTTTCTCGCGCTTGATAAAATCACTCATCTCCGCCGCCCTCGCTTTCGTCAAACATCTCCTGCTTGTAATCCGTATCGTTCAAGACCTCTCCCGTTTCGGAGTCTATTTTGGAAGCCGCGCTTTCGGGTACGCCGTCCGCAATCATTCTGTATTTTGTGCTGTTGAAATACCGCGCGATCTCCGACAATTCGTCAGCCATTTTGCCGCCTACTCTGTGCGGCAAAATCACCGCTTGCACATTCAACGCATCGTAAAGGATCACCGCAAAACCGTTCTTCAGCTTACACTTGAAATAGCGCAAATACTCCATATTGTCGTAAAGCGGCTTGATGTACTTCTCATCGATTGGGATTATTTCGCTGCCTGCTTCGTCGCTCAGCAGCAAGTGAGTAACGCCGTTGTACTGCACCCGCGTTTCTTTCGGTTCGAGCGGTATTTTTGCCGTTTTGTAATCGTCGCATATTTTGCGAATATCATCGGGCATAGGTTCAGCCTCGCAATTCCACTCGGCTTGCTTGTCCTCGGGAATGTCGAAAATCTTCAGCAACGCCGCGGGTTTCAATGTGGGCATACCATCGATTGAATACACGCCCACGCCGTTTGTTATCCACTGCTCGCCGCTCGGCATATACCAAATACGGCAGTATTTCGATTTCTTGAAAATCGCCGCTATCGCTTTAAGCTTCATCGTTCAGAACCTCCGACATCCGAGCCACCATTGTTTTTATCGCCGCTTGGGGCTTTTCGCGCTCCTCGTCGGGCAGATCCTCAAGCGCCGCGACGGCCGCGTTAAAGCTGCGCAGGCACTCCTCGACGAAGAATTTCACGCGCTCCTTTTGGGCGCTCGGCGGCGTTTTTTTTGCACTCGACTGCAAAACCTCTATTTCGGATTTCAGCCGCTCAATTTCCGCGTCCTTCTCCCGCCGAGCGGCGGCATTGGATTCCGTCATTGCGTCAAGCTCCTTCTTGTGCTGCTTTTGGGCTGCTTTCTTCGCCTTTTCCGCGGCGGCTTTTTCGATCTTGGCGATCTCGTCTGCTGAGGGTTTCTGTACGGCAACCTCGACGGGACGCGCGGAAAGCTCCTCGTTGCTCTTTTCGAGAGCAATTACGCGCTCTTGGAGTTCCTTTTCGCGTTGTTCGGAGGCTTGCTTCTGCTGTTCCTGCACGCTTTTCATCGCTTCAAGCTCCGCCGAAAGCCGCTCGTTGTTCTGTTTGAGAGCAATCGCAGCTTTTTCTTCTTTGGTAACGTTTTCGAGTTCCAAAGTCAGCTGCTCGTTCTTGTTCTGTAATTCCTTGACGCGTTTGGCGAGTTCGCGCGCGGACATTTCCTCGGCGTCGCCGCTCGCGATGAGCGCGTCGCTGTCCTCGTCGTCAAGCGCCGCCATAAGTACTAGCTTGGTAATTCCGATGTTGGAAAGCTCGGTAAGCCGCTCGCCGTATTTTTCGTAGACCCGGATAAAATTGTACGCCTGCCGCTGTCCTATCTGCGTTTTGGTGTTGCAGAATTCCTCGAAGGACTCGCAGCCGAGTTCGAGGTAAAGCCGCTCGTCACGCATCGCTTTGAGATCGCGTCCGACCATGCCGATGCTCTTGACGGCTATTTCGGCGTTCGCGTTGATGTTGTTTTTGAGCAGGATCGCCCGCTCCTGCGGAGTGTTTTCCGCCGTGGTAATGATCGTGTTGTTTTCCATAATTTACGCTCCTATCTGTAATTTTATCGCCGTGGCCGCAGGGGAGAGGGAAAGCGTTTTCAGCTTTTTCTCAACGAATTTCAGCCACTTGTTGACGAATTTTTTTACTTCCTTCGGGGGATCGCAGTTTCTTTTCCCGTGATTTTGTATGAGCTTGCCGTAATTATCGATGTTCACCGTGAAGTACGGTGTATCGGGGGCATCGGTTTTGCGAAGCCCGAAAATGTTTGTTTCGCCGTTCGCGCAGCGCTCTGCGTAAGTTTTCACGCAATGGCTGAGCACGTTGCTCTCGTTGAGAAATTCTTTCTTTTCGCACAGCGGCACGATCATAAATTCGTCGTCCGAAAACGCCAGATTTTTGAGAATTTCTCCGCGCACGGTGAGTTTTTCGCTTAGATCCCTGTTTTGGAAATCCTTCAGCATAGCCATTATCCTATCGTGTTCGCGCCTGATGTTTTCGGGATAAAGCAATGAGCGGTCTCCCAAATCAATCCCGCACTGCTGTGCCATTTCGAGGTAATCCCGAAAAAAGAACACCGCGTTATGCTCGGACAAGCAGAATTTATTCCGCTGCTTTTCGAGATACCTTATCAGCGTTCCGAATTTTACGGAATTGTAATTATGAATTATTGACGATATTCCTTCAAGCGGATAGTTTTTTTCTATCATAGTCTTGAAATCCTCAAAGTTGTTGATGGTAAACCCGCAGCTTTTCCAACTGAGATATTGTGTCAGCGAGATGTCGATCTCGGCGAATTTCGCCAGCGTCGGCTTGTCCACGCCAAGCAGCTTCGCGGGGCTGCCCGACGATCTCGGCGCGAATATCGCTCCGATGGCATTCCCTTGTGAAATAATATCCCACGCGAGTTGATATAGTCCCATTTTGGCTATGCTTTCAAGCACGGGGTATTCAAACGCCATTCCGAAGATCCGCGCGGGGTAGTGCTCGTCATTGTTCTCGAAAAGCGGCCGCAGATCCATGTTTTTCAGTTTCCGTTCGCCGAGCAGCTCCGCGAGAGCCTGCGTGATCTCGATGATATTTCCGGGATATTTTCGTCCGGTCTCGGCAACGCGGTAGCGCGGTTGTATGCGCTTCCATCGTTCTGTCCCGTAACAGATATCCAACTTGTATTGGTCGGTGGTCGCAAACTCCCGCCCCTTCACCGTAAAAAACTCTCTGCCGAATTCGTGAGTGCTGACATTGCAATACGCTTCGTTTTCACGGCTTCCGTAGGATTTCGTAACGCTGAAATATCTGTTGACAAATTCGTTTTCCGACAGCTGTTCAATGTACGTGACGTTAAACCAATAGCGGCAGTATCTGTCTGCGTTTTTTACGCTGATGTACTGTATCGGTCTGCCACAGTGCGGACAAACACCGTGCTTGCCGCTCTTAACGCCGGGGATAACGGATTGTTTGTTGCAGCTGCCGCACACGCCGTGCGCCTCGCGTTTTTTGAATTTGTAAAACCACGCCGCCGTTGAAAAACGCTCCTCGGAGACCCACCGTTCAAATTCCTTGGGCGCTTCCGGTACTTGCCGCATGCGTTGGATAATACGCTCTTCCCGGCGTTCTGCCGCTCTCTCTGCCTTTTCCTGCTTGTTCAGAGCCTGCAGATTTGCCAGCCAGCATAAGCCGCTCGTATATGTTCTCTCCATGCGCTTGTCCAGCTTGTTCTTCCGCGCAAAACCGAGAATTATTTCATCGGCGTTTTCAAGCGGCACGTATTTTTCTTTGTTCCACTCGTAAGTAAGATGGCTTGCCATCCACGAGCTCTCCCATGTCTCAACGACCGACATTGTGATGGTAAACGTTCCGGGCTTTGAATTGAATTCCTCGTCAAAACGTTCGGAAAGCGTCTCGCCGCTCGATAAAACGAAATGCCGCTCGATGATGGGAAGCATCGGCTTACGCTTCCTATCTTGAACCTTCGCACCGTAAACGCACACGGTAAGCATCTCGCTGACAATGTTCGCGGTATAGGCGTAATTATCCACCGAGCAACAATACCAGCCGTTGGTGTTTTCGGGGGTTTTTGTTATTCTGACGACCTTTTCATACGGCAGCGACCGCAGGGCTTTAGCTCCTTTCATATCGCCGCCCCCTTAATCAAACAAATCGTCAAGGTCGAGCGCCAGAGCGGACTTGCCCGGCTTTTCGGGGGTTGGCTTTTGAACGTCAGTCTCCGATGAAACGGTCGCCGCTCCCTCGATGCCGAAATATTCTCGAACCCAAGCGAAGTGCTGTTCCTCGGAGATCTTGGCAACGCCGCGATTCCCGCTCCGAACCTCAAATTCTTTTCCTTGCTCAAAGCAATGCTCCAAGCACTTTTTGAGCGTCAGTCCCTTGCCGATGATGTCCTCTCCGATCATCTCGGAAACAAGCGGCTCTATGTAAGCCAGCGTGTCGCGTTCGAGGTCGTTTTTCGGCTCTCCGAGCTGTTTTCTTACTTCTTCTGTCATGGTGATTTTCCTTTCTTGCATAGCCGTTTGTAAATTCTCACATAGCGGCCGTATTTTTTCTTTCTTACCAAACGAAATCTCGCGAACGGGCGTCCGGTGATCTCGTTATAGCCGATGTACCAGCTTATCAGCGTCCAACCGACGTAGATCCGCTCGACGTACTTTTTCACCTCGTCGTTGCGCTGTGCTTCTTGAACACCGCGCATCCGCTTTCGGCTGACCGCGTTATCATCGACGACGTTCTCCGGTCGGACGAGGTTAGTCGAGCAGTTCCAAGAACGCTCGTATTTCGACGCTTGCTTCATCTCTTTCGCGAGGTACTCGCACAGCGACGCGCAGATCCCGCTGTCGTCGTCCTGTTGGAGCAGCCTCGCCTGCGTGAGACCCAGCTTCCACAGTTTTTCAATGTCGTCGCGGTTCAAGCCCGCTCCGCTGTTTAGAACGACGTGGAAATGCGGACGAGCTCCGCCGCTCCTTCCCTCGTAAACGTACAAGTATTTAAGTTCAAGACCCAAACGCTTGTATAACCGCCGTAATCGTTTGACGTAATTCGCAAACTCCTTTTGAGCTGTTTTCTTGTCAACGATCTTGGCGAACGTGAGGGTAACGAGATAATCTCCCGCCGAAAAATTGTTGTGAAAAAGCCATCGAAACATCTTCCGCGAATACTCGTCGTTGAGGTTCTTGATCTTGGGCGGCGAGACTCGCGTTCTGCTCTGCCGAGGTTTCTTAACTGCCTCTTTTTCCTCCTCGGAATATTCAAACCAATCGACTTCCTTGTATTTACAATTAAATCGACTGAATGACTTTTCACGAATAAAAGTACGCATGCTTTATATCACTTCCATTTTTGAAAGAAAATTTAAAAAAGGAAAACAAAAACGGCAGAGTTGTCAATACTATTTACAAGCCCCGCAAACGGCTTCGCAAAAGCGATTTCTCGCTTTTGCGGCACGGCGGTTACGCCGCAAAATTCTCAGCCGTTTTTTGAATTTTCCTATTGACTTTTTCGCAAGGAAGTGATATAATATTTATAGGGTGATTTGCGGTAACGCAAATGTTTTTCACTTTCTTGCTTTTCCCTCGCTTAGGCGAGGGCTTTTTTTATTTCGCGGACGCTTTCTTCAAAGCCGCTTGCTTTTCGAGCATGCGATCCCGAAACGTGCAGCGAACGACCGACGTTCCGCCGTAATCCGTGAAATACTCGCAGCCGTCGAAGCAATGCTTCTGACAGACGTCCGCGCGGAATTTCGCGCATAGCACCGCCGCTCCGACATTCTTGCCGCAAACAGGACATTTCATTTCATCACCTCCGATCACTCAGTCACCCGCGGAAGCAGGTAGTTGTAGTATTCCTCGAGGAAAAACCGCAGTGCCGCTTCTCCGCCGCCTATTCCCGCGCTGTACAGCTTGCCGTCTGCGGTGCTCACGCCGAAGATCTCCTTGTTCGCTATGACCTTGCGGCAAAGCGCGATTTTCGCGAATTTCACGGGAAGCCGCTCGATCTCCTCGGTGAGCGTCGGCGGCTTGGCGCAGGCGAACACCGCCTCCCAGCCGCTCGGATCGCCGACCTCGGCGAGCTTCGGCGGCGTTTCCTCGGGAACGGTATCTGCCGGAACGTCGGGCACGTCCTCGCATTTTATGTAGACCGCCCTAAACTCGCAATATTCGCGCTCGCCTATGCGGTTTATCGCCATCTTTGCCGAGCGTTCCGACTTGTACGTTCTGACGCGGCTGTTAAGCCGCTCGAGCACGGGATAATCGCCCTCTCCCATACCCGTAAAGTAAACGTCGTCGCGCCGCTCGTGAACGACCCACTTGTCTTTGATCTCCATGGTTTCACCTCACTCGTTAAATTGCTTGAAGAATGTCGTTTATCATCACAAAACCGCTGTCACCGTTGACATTCACTGTGATCTCAAAGCCGCCGTTGAAGCATATCACCGCCGTTGTCTCATCGCCGCTTATCTTGATTTCTTCAAGATCGTAATGTTGCCGCGTGAGTTTCAAAGTTTCCGCGAGTTTACTGCAGATTGCCTGCTTGTTTTCGCTCATTGTTTCACCTCCTTTTTTTGAAATCGATTGCAAAACCGCTGTCAAAGATCATTGCGATGCACACCGCTTGACCGAAGTTCGGCAAGCTCTCGTTCTTTGTTCAATTGCTTTTCGGTTTTGCGGAACGGACAAACTCGACTCGAAAAATCCGTGTTTACCAAAATAGCGCAGTAACCGTTTTTGTAGGCAAAGCACTCAATTTCGGTGCAGGGCGCGTCCACGGCAATTCTCATGATACCGCCTCCCCAGAGCCGCTCGGCTTGTCTGCGTTTTCGGCGACCTTGTGCATTTTGACCACCGTGAAGATCTCGGACTCGTTCTGCGTGATAGTGCAATTACCCGCAATGCCGAGGGCTTTTTTGATGAAGTCCTCACACTCTTTCTTCATGGCGTTTATCTCGGCAAGATATGCTTGATATTCTTCTTCCGAATTATAGCATTCACGGCGATTGCATGGGTGAGCACCCTCCAGCCACATATTCAGCGCCTTCGGCGAGAGGCGGATCACGGTCGCTTCGATCAGGTAAACGCTTTCTCCGCGATGTGTTCCGATCTTATCAAGAAACGCGCTTTTGCCGATAACGTCAACTGCGAGTTCCCTCGTCTCGTAGAATTTCGTGCTGATCTCATTCATCGTCTCCACCTCGTTTCTTGAAAATATCGATAATATCCATCGTGATGGATGCTGCCATCAACGCCGCGCCGACAAACCCCGCCGCTCTTACGCGGGAAAATTCATCAACATCGATAGTGGACTGCACGTTGAGAACTATCATCACCGCGATGCTCGCCGCGCTCGTTATCAAGCCGAGCCAATACAACACTTTGCCGATTATGTACCTATTCATTGGCGCACCTCGCTCTCGCGTTTTTCGCCAGCTCCGCGACCTCGTCGGGAGTAAGCCCGGTATCTTCGTACTCCGCGAGGCGTTCGGCAGCCGCACCGCGCACCGCGTATGAATCGTCGCATTTAACGATCTCCCCGCCGGTAGGGCTTATGGGAACGAAAATCACGCTCACGTCGTTTACGCGTCTTGTGAGTCTGTCCATCGGCGGCAGTCCCTTTTCCGCTCTGAGTTTTGCGGCTTTCTCCTTGAGTGCGGGTACTTCGAGTTCCTTTATAGCCTTGCGAAACGCCGAACGTATCACGCTGTCCGAGAGCACCAGATCACAGGTAGCACAGTCATCGCCGCCGCTGCATTCGCCGTTTGCGCGTCTCGTAACGCATTTTATCTCGTTTTCCAAAACCGCTATTGCTTCTTTGTTAGTCATTTTTGTCACCCTCCTCCCCGTCTATCGTTACGGAAATCAATTCGTTTAAGTAAACTGCCGGGCGAACACCCCCGCGTCCGTTTGCCACGCTGCCAACGTATGTTACGCCTTTGTTGCTGATTTTGTAAACGTCATATTTACGCAACGCCGACTGCGCGGTAGCCGTCCAACACCAATTCTTAACCGGAGGCATTAGTCGGAAATAGTATTCGTAAACGTGTTGAGGCAACAAAAAAACTTTGTCGGTGCATTCCCCGTAACTAGTTCCGTCATCGGCGGTCAAGTACAACTTAAAGGGCAAAAATCCCGGGTCGTTTATCGCTCCGATACGCTCTGCGAACTCCCCGTTGAGGTATTCGCGTATCGTGCTTTCGGCGTAATTGTTGCGATGGATTACGTCAAAAGACCTTTGGCAAACAACATCTTTGGTTATCGCCAACGCGCCGCCGATGTGTCCGAGCAGCACCCATTCGATTCCGCGAAATTTAAATATCGTTCCTCTCCGAATCTCGCGTAATTGTCTCCAACGCTCCATAATGTTCATCCCTCTCCGTCCATTTTCGCGCCGCAGTCCTCACAGTACGAGGCACTATAATGACCCCAATGAGTTGCTCCGCACTGGGAGCAAACAACATCATCCTCATCGGGAATCCACCGTCCGTGCCTTTCCGGGCGAACGTCCGCGCCCGGCAGCCGTTCTATCTCCCTCACAGCGATGTCCTTATTGTACTTCACGAGCAGCTCCAGAACTTTTGAACGCTCTATGTAATCATTCATCGCTGTCACCGCCTCTGCTCTTTGCAGCAAGCTGCTTGACCTCTTCGGGCGAAAGCCCCGAATCCTCGTAAGCCGCGAGCTTGTCGATTGCTTCCTGCACGGGACACTCCTTGCAGCTATTGCTCTCCTTGCAAATCTTATCGCAGGATTCGCCGAACGCTTTTGCCAGTTCGCAAATCCTCGTGTTAGTATCAAACACAATACCGTGTGCCGTCAGCCGCTCCATGCTTTCACTCCTTCCCCCAAGTCTCGGCGATAGCCGCCGCAATCTCGGCAGCGTGATTCGCAACACACTCGTCCTTGCACTGCGAAAGCCGCTCGCGGTTGTAGAACGTATCGTTCGCCTTGCCGGCGGGAACGCATATACCCCAACTGGGAATCGCGATATAATGTCCGCCTGCGGCGTTTCCGAAGAGCACATCGAAAGCCCAACCGTCCGTATGAACGGCTATCTGATTGTGCGAAACTTCTCTGATTTTGTATTCACGCATAACTGCACCTCCTGTCCGCAGTTCTGTTCCGATCCCGAAGCCAGCTTTTTGTGCAGGGCTTTGAGATCTTTCACCTTCTGTACTAAGAACGCTTTCGCGCTGCCGTGCATTTTGCAGTCCATCCGCTCAACGATTTCGGTGGAACGCGCAAGGTCAAAGTAAACCGCGTTCTCGATAAGCCGACGCTCTTTCTCGCTAAATGTGACAATTTCCGTTTTGCTCACCTCCCGTTTAGCTTCCAGCGTCGACGGTCATTTCTTTTCCGCACACGCTTCGGCTTTTCTCTTGTAATACCGCTCGGCGTACTTTTCAAGCCGCTCCGCGCCGCCGTTGGGGTTAAGTCCCACGAATATCCCGAGCCCGACTATGAGGGCGATGGCGATAAGGATAAGGAACCATTTTTTGAAGCCGCCGCGCTTGAAACCTATGGCGTTCGGGAGCTTTAAGACCCCGTATATCCCGAGGAAGATGCCCGCTATCAGCGTAAAGAACCCGATAACGCTGTCGGTGAGGAAGATGAGGCACGCGCCCGCGACCGCGCCGAGCACCGACGTGATGATGGCGGTAACGCCGCCGCTTTTGTCTTTCTTGACTATCCAGGTGAAGAAGGTGATAACGCCGTAGGCCGCAGCGACTATGCCGAACAGCTTTATGAGCATTTCTATCGACTTGTTGTTGAAAACGATCATAAACAGCCCCGCCACGAGCTCCACCAGGGCGACGGGGAACAGGTTGCGTTTTATCGCATTTATTTTGTCCAAATTCATAGATGATTTCCTTTCGGGTAACGTATATTTGATATTATTATAATATATTTTTCCGCGGTTGTCAAGTGAAATCGCGAAAAGGTTTTTTGCAAGACAAAAAAATTCCGCGCGCCGCGTCCCGAAATTTTTATAAAGTACTTGAAATATTTTCTGAAACGTGTTATAATAAAAATAATATGTAAATTCTGTTATTGGGGAGTTATTTTTATGATACAATACGATGAGACACGTCTCGCTATGGAGGCTCTCGAGCCTCAGCTCGCGGAACTGCGCTCCGCGCTCGGCCTCGACGGCGTGAAGATACGTCTCGACGAGCTGGAGATGAAGACCGCGGAGCCGAATTTCTGGGACGATCCCGAAAAAAGCCAGTCCATCTTGCAGCAGATAGGGCAGTACAAGCAGACGATAAGCGGCTTTGAAAAGCTCTGCGCCAACCGCGACGACGTCCTCACGATGATAGAGCTCGCCGAGGAGGAGAACGACGAGTCGATGGCGGACGAGGTGAACGCCCTCGCCGAGACCGTAAAGAGCGAGTACGAGGCGCAGAAGCTCGCGACTCTTATGACGGGCGAGTACGACAGCTCCAACGCGCTCTTGTCCTTCCACGCGGGAGCGGGCGGCACCGAGGCGCAGGATTGGGTGCAGATGCTGATGAGGATGTACACCAAGTGGTCGGACAGACACGGGTTCAAGTGCGAGCTGCTTGATATCCTCGATGGAGATACCGCGGGCGTAAAGAGCGCGTCTATGCGTATCGAAGGGTTCAACGCCTACGGGTTCTTGAAGTCGGAACACGGCGTGCACCGTCTGGTGCGGATTTCGCCGTTCGACGCGTCGGGCAGGCGGCAGACGAGTTTCGCGTCCGTCGAGGTAATGCCCGAGCTCGAGAAGGACGTATCCGTCGAGATCCGTCCCGAGGACATCGAGATGGAGGTCTACAGAGCGTCGGGCGCGGGCGGTCAGCACATCAACAAGACCAGCTCCGCGGTGCGGCTCATCCACAAGCCGACGGGTATCGTGACGGCGTGTCAGACGCAGCGCTCGCAGGTGCAGAACCGCGACTTCGCGATGAAGATGCTGATGGCGAAGCTCATTCAGATAAAGGAACAGGAACATCTCGACAAGATATCGGACATCAAGGGCGAGCAGCTCAAGATCGAGTGGGGCAGCCAGATACGCTCGTATGTCTTTATGCCGTACACCCTCGCGAAGGACGCGCGGACGAAGTTCGAGAACTCGAACATCAACGCCGTGATGGACGGCGACATCGACGGGTTCATAAACGCCTATCTTAAGGCGAAAAATCTCGGGGAGATCTGACGGACGGTTTTGGGGCGGCTTTGGGGCGGCTTTGGGGCGGTCGCCCGCAAGCCGCATTGCTCACTCCGCCTCGTTGACGCTGCGCGTCAACATTGGCGTTCGTTCGCTCGCGGCTTGCGGGCTGAGTTGCCGTTCTGCGTCCGGGATATTACGGTAAGGTGATTTTTGGTCAATGTCGGGGGCTTTGCCCCCGAACCCCCACCAAAGGGCATTCGCCCTTTGGAAACCCGTTAAATGGGGGCTCCGCCCCCATACCCCCGGAGTTTGGAAACCCTTTTAAGGAGGTGATTTAAGTGAGAGCAAAACAATTCGTCGCTATCTTCTTGGGCACGCTCTGCGGACAACTCTTGTTCAAGTTCGTCATCGAGCCTATGCTCGACGAAAAAGCAGCAAAGGATAAGGAAGAGAAGTTTTGAAAAAGAACGACATCTTGACCCTCACCGTCGACGCGCTCACCAATGAGGGAAGCGGCGTCGGACGGTTTGAGGGTATGGCGGTGTTCGTACCGTTCACGGCGGCGGGAGATGTTATCTCCTGCCGCGTTTTAAAGGTCTTGAAAAGCTACGCCTACGGCAAAGCCGAGGAGGTACTCACCCCGTCCCCCGACCGCGTTGAGAACGACTGCCCCGCTTTCGGGAAGTGCGGCGGTTGCGTCTTTCGGCATATCTCTTACAAGGCGGAGCTCGCCGCAAAGGACGGGTTCGTCCGCGACGCGTTCCGCAGAATAGGCGGGCTCGCCCCCGAATTCCTCCCCATTTGCGGCAGCGGGTTGACGGAGGGCTATCGGAACAAGCTACAGATGCCCCTCGCGAAGAGCGCCGACGGCGGGGTCGTCTCGGGGTTCTTCTCCGAACGGAGCCACAGGATCGTACCCGTGGACGCCTGCCGCCTCCAGCCCCCGGTCTTCGCGGAGATCGTCGATCTTGTCAAGGAACAGGCGGTTCGTCTCGGGATATCGATCTACAACGAGGAGCGGCACGAGGGCGTGCTTCGGCATATCTATCTGCGGCGCGGTCACTGCAGCGGCGAGGTCTGCGTGACGCTCGTCGCGCGGAGGAAGACCCCCGAGCTCAAAAAGCTCGCCGACGTTCTCGCAAAGCGATTTCCCGAGATACGCGGCGTGGTCTTGAACGTCAACCCCGACAGGACGAACGTCATTCTCGGTGAACGCGAGGAAGTCCTCCGCGGCTCTCCCGTGATGACCGACACGATGTGCGGCTTGACGTTCGAGATGACCCCGGGGTCGTTCTATCAGGTGAACACCCCCGCCGCGGAGCGTCTGTATGAGCAGGCTGCCGGGTTCGCCGAGCTCGGGGAAGGCGGCAAGACGGTGCTCGACCTCTACTGCGGCACGGGGACGATAGGGCTTTCGATGGCGGCGCGCGCGAAACTCGTCGTCGGCGCGGAGATAGTCCCCGAGGCGGTGGAGAACGCGCGCCGCAACGCCGAACTCAACGGCTTCTCCAATACGGAGTTCATCTGCGCCGACGCGGGCGAGGCGACGAAAAAGCTCGCAAAGAAGGGGCTTCTGCCCGACGTGATACTCCTCGATCCGCCGCGCAAGGGCTGTTCCGAAGAGACGCTCGCGGCGTGCGTCTCGATGTCACCCGAGCGTATCGTGATGATCTCCTGCAACCCCGCGACGGCGGCTCGGGACTGCAAGTACCTGTCGGAGAACGGCTACACGGCGAAAGCGGTACGCGCGTTCGACCTCTTCCCGAGGACGAAGCACGTGGAGTGCGTAACGCTGTTGGAGATCGGGGGATAGGAGGCGAGAGGGCTCTCCTTGCTCGAATCGGCGGGTACCGATATCCAAATTTTTCCGAAATTACAAAAATTTAAAAAAATTTAAAAAATTTTTCGAAAACCCCTTGACACGGGCGAGCAAATGTGATATAATATCAATGTTGAGCGATATTGCATCATATCGGTCTTCCATCTACGCGGGATGGAGCAGCTCGGTAGCTCGTCGGGCTCATAACCCGAAGGTCGTAGGT